>SOER01000009.1 GCA_021646405.1 Candidatus Loosdrechtia aerotolerans | reverse complement strand
CCCCCTTCGATAGTGAAATCCGAAATGCTAAATCCGAAATACGAAACAAATTCTCAATTTCAATTTTCAAATGTTCAAAACACGGTTTTTTCCATTGGAATTTTGTATTTTGGAATTTGTTTCGGATCCGTTCGCTCCGCTCAGGACAAGTTTCGTATTTCGGATTTCAGCATCAGAGGGGGACAGACGCATGCACCGGGCGGAGGGTGCCTTGCCGTATTTTTTTCAAGCCCAAAGGGCTTTTCTCTGATTGCCCGGGGTAAATATTTTGCTTTGAGATGACGAAAAGCAGCGAACTATCGCCTCCGCAAGAAGGCTGTCCCCTTCCGGAGGGGGATGAAGGGCATATGCATCAAGCTAAGCCTTATTAGCCTGCTGGCTCATGTCACCATCTTGTTCCCAAACAGACAGGCTGGGTCAAATGAGAAAACACCTAATTTCAGCTTTGAATAAGTCAGACAAGGGGTTGATATTGATTTGTAGAGGAGAGTACGCAAGTGTTTATAATTCAGCAAATTAAAGCAAAAAACCCTTGAATGTTTGTTCTGTTTGTGTTATCATAAGTACTTATATAACAGTGAGATAGATGTGTTTTGTGGTCTGTTTTCCTGAAAAACAGCAAGCACATGAAATTGCAGGAAACATGGAGACAGTATGACTTATATTGTAGGAAATAGAGATCAAAAAGCACTTTTACCTTTGACAATAGAAGATTATGTCAAACCGGAAGATCTGGTGAGAGCATATGATGCATTTATAGAAACCTTAGATCTTCAGGAAATGGGCTTTACAATCAACCCGGATAAAGCCGGAGCCTATGAGTATTATCCAATGGCAATGTTAAAATTAATTGTATATGGATATTCCTACGGGGAAAGAAGTTCCCGGAAATTAGAAAGAGCATGTCATCATAATTTATCCTTTATATGGTTAGTGTCAGGCATCAAGCCGGATTACCGAACGATAGCCAGATTTCGCAGAGATAATAAAGAAGCCATAAAGCAGGTCTTAAAGCAGAATGTAAAATTTTGTATAGAACTTAATCTGATAGAAGGAAATACGTTGTTTGTCGATGGAAGTAAATTTCGGGCCAATGCATAAATAACACGTGGGAAGAGGTGCGAGAAATATTTAGAAATAGCGGAAAAAAATATAGAACGGATATTGGAAGAAGCAGAACAAATAGACCAGGAAGAGGACAGCAAAGGCTCATTAGTAGAATTAAGAGAAGAAATTACAAGCCAGGGTAAAGGAAATATCAAAGAAACTCAAAGAGACGGGAAAAGCCAGGATCAACGCAACGGATATAGATAGTGTCAATGGTAAGACTCGCCAGGGAAATCATGCAATAATGAATTGCGAAGTAAGCACGGATAAAAAACACGGTCTAATAGTAAACTGTGAAGCCGTTAGTCAGAATAACGATCAGAACCAACTTTCATCGCAGGTGGAACAGTGTACGGAAACCCTGGGTAAGTTACCAACCCATGTAATAAGCGATTCAGGATATTTCAGTCTTAAAGATATAGAGAAAGTACCAGAGAGGGTAAAGGTAATAATACCAAGCAGAAAGCAAGCACAAAAAGAGAACAAGAGAACGGAGGTAAAGCCGTTTGGTAAAGAAGAGTTTCACTATGATGAAAAAAGGGATGTATACATTTGTCCGGAAGGAAAAGCGCTTAAGAAGAAAGGCTTTGCATTTGATTCCGAGGAGAAAATAAGCTATAAGGCCACAGCGAAAGAGTGTCGGAGTTGCAAGCACTTCGTGTAAAGATGGTAGACGGGTAGTGCGAATGGTGGAGAATGAAGAGCTGAGAGAGAGACTTGAAGAGACCTACCACCAGGAAGAAAGTCAAGAGCTCTATAAGTTACGCAAAGAAAAAGCAGAATTACCTTTTGGTCATATGAAGCGGAATTTAGGGGCAGGTCAATTTTTGTTACGGGGCAAGGAAGGGGTTAATGCAGAGCTGTCAATCCTATCAACGTGTTTCAACATGGCGAGAATGATAACCATACTGGGTGTACCAATGTTGATTGCAAAGTTCAATAGCATGTAAAATCCAAAGGATAGGTATCGAAATACACGAAAAAGATCTATTCCGGGAATTTTTCGACCTAAAACAAAATAAATAATCGAAAATATTTTTATTTTATCCCTATTAAGCCTATATATGCCATCAGTACAACTTGTATTTGACCCAGCCTGTCTGTTTGGGAACAAGAGGAAGAGGAAAAACCGATGCTTCGACAGGCTCAGCGCATGGTTTGGGAACAGGCCAGCAGGCTACTAAGGCTTAGCTTGATGCGTATGGGATGAAGGGGGAGGGAAAAGGATAGAGCTCTGCACCAGGTCTCAAAGTAACTTTGATGATATGATATATCAGCCTTTACAAGAAATTTCCACAACGTAACAGGAAACCTCTTGAATGTCAGTTGATATTTCGCCCTTACGAAATTTTCTGTTCTCCCCACTCATAAGGCCAGAGATTACGACTTATATACCCTATATATAAATATATAATTATAATATACAATGTTATCCGTTACCACAGGGCTTTACCACCCATTCCTTGAAGATTCATTCATACATACGATACGAGCACTAAAAAAGGAATCTCCCCTTATGCCCCTTGCCGTTGTAGTGCCCACGAATATGATGATGCATCATCTCCAAAAGCGTCTTGTCTCTGAAGAGAGAGCTTCTTTCATGAATGTCTCTTTCATGAACTCTTATATCCTTGCACGTGAGGTCTGCAGATATGCGGGTATTGATACAGGACGGGTCATTCCACAGCCAATCCTGTATGAATATCTCATCGAAGGATTATTAAATGATCCTCTGTTTCGCAAATCCCTTGGAAAAAACGTGCGGTCTTTACGAGCCCTTTCCCGTGCCCTTTTTCGGGTTCTGTATGAACTCTCTAATGCAAATGTTTGTCCAACTGATTTGGAGCGGGCTATTCAGGAAAAGTTTTTTGAGGGTATCGATCTGCAAAAACTTAGTGGGGTAACACAACTTTACCGTATGTTCAGGCAAAAATTAACGGACCTGAAGATAGTGAACTTTTCAGATATGTATCGTATCGCCGCTCCCTCTGTATCAGAATCTCAATTTCTCAAAAACTTTCAGACAATCCTGATATACGGGTTTTATGATCTTACCGGTGTAGAACTGGACTTCTTCCGGGAAATATTTACATTTCATTCCACAAAACTATTCATACCATATCAAAAAAGTCATGCAGCCTTTTCCTACGTAAAACCTTTTTTCGAGGCTTTTATCCTGGGATTGGCACAGGATATAAAGGAAATACCGATGGACAGAGGTTCTGCATTTCCATGTGCCATGAATCTCCATGGTGATTCTTCCGGGACGGAAGTTTCTGGTTATAAATCTGGTTATAAAAACTGCTGTATTATAAATACTTCCGGTAAAAGGGACGGGGTTTGGACCGTTGCCAAGGAGATTCTTAAGTTGGTGGATGAGGGGTATAAACTGGAGGAGATTGGTGTCGTTGCAAGGGGGCTTGTACCGTATACGGAAGATATTAAGAGGATATTTCAGGAGAACTGTATCCCGTTTATAACGGATTTACAGGAGCCTCTTGAAAGGTATCCACTCGTAAAGGTTATCCGGCAAATACTCCTTTTAAAGCGAGAGAATTTTTACCGTCCTCTGGTTATAGAATTATTAAAATCTCCCTACTTCAAAATATCTGTTCCCTGTTCTCAGACATTTACACCGCGTCCGGACCTCTGGGATGTCCTGAGCAGGAGGCTGGGTATCCGTGGTGGTATTGAATGCTGGTTATCAAGGCTTAAACAGGCATCAGGAATGGAAGCTCCGGAACCTGCGGATGAAGATGAGGCAGAAAAGCAGATTCATATTTCCATAGATCAGATCCGGTATCTTGAGCATATTTTACAGGCATTATCAAACGACCTGTCTTCCATTCCTGAGAAGGCATCCTGGGGTGTTTTGAGTCAGAAGGTTGCCCATTTTCTTCAGGATTATATTGGTATTCCGACTGAAGGGATGAATCAGGAAGATACCGGAAGAGACCGGGCAATAATGCAGCGGATATATGAGTTGCTCGATATAGTATGTGCCCTGGATTGCTTGAATGAAGAGGTTACCCGGGAACAATTTATTGATGCCTTCCTTGATGCATGCCGGCAGGAAGGCCTCTCCCCGGGGTTGGAGAATACCGGTGGAGTAACGGTACTTGATGTCATGTCGGCACGGGGTATCCCTTTCCGGGCCCTGTTTATACTCGGTCTGAATGAGAAGGTGTTTCCACGCGCTATTTCCGAGGAACCCTTTCTCAGGGATCACGTTCGCCGAAGGCTGAATGAGGTGCTCGGGAACTACCTCCCTGAAAGATTAAGGGGGTTTGAAGAAGAGCACATGCTCTTCCATCTCATGATAAACTCAGCCAGGGAACGACTCTACCTTCTCTACGAACGTTCGGATGAGACAGGCAAGCCTAAGATTCCTTCTCATTATCTAGCGGACATTCTTCAGAATAGAAATGATCCGTCAGCGGCGACAGAAAACGCTAAAGAAAAGCCAGAACATCTCATCTACGTTCCCCGGGGTATTAAAGAGAAACTCTGTAGACAAAGGATATCATTCCTTACACCCAAAGAGACGGGGATTCGTTTAGCCCTTGAGAGGGTCAGTCCCACACATTTTTTAAAGGCTTTTCATATAAATCCGGATATCTTTGCCCGCCTGCAGTTGGCCTTAAACCACATAGAGAGTTATCATCCTCACCTTACTGCATACGATGGGATTCTTGATAATATTTCCCGTTGGTGGAATGAACAGATACGGTATGGTTTTACCCCTACTGCGTTGGAGGTGTTTGGTTCCTGCCCTTTTAGATTTTTCCTGGAAAAGGTCTTGCATCTGGAATCTCTGTATGAGCCGGAAAAAGGTACGGTCACAACTGCCGTAGATCTTGGAAATCTTTATCACAGCATCGTAAGACTCTTTTATACTACCCTGCTTAAGAAAAAATACTTCGATACAAAGGCGAATGAATTAGATCCTGCAGAGTTCTTACATGATATTGCCAAAAGGTGTTTCAACAGTGTTGAGCAGCGGATACCGGTTCCATATCCTGTTATCTGGGAACTGGAAAAAGAGGCGGTACTTGCCTTTCTGGCAAATTTTATTGCATGGGATCTCCGCCGCATCGAACAAACGGGTTATATTCCTGCTTATCTGGAAAGGACTGTAAAGATCAATTCAGGGGATACTTTGCCAAAAAATATAAAGAATGTAACGTTAAGGGGAAAGATAGACCGTATAGATTTAAAATGGGAAGATAAGATACTACGTTTTCGGGTAGTAGATTACAAGTCCGGAAGGTTTTTCAAGGAAAATATTATGAGGTCCGCCATTCGTGGACAGAGATTACAGCTTCCTTTTTATATTATTCTGGCGGAATATATCGTGTCAAAAGAGGGAGAAAAAGGGCGTACTCTCCGAAGCCAGATAGAGCTGGAAGAGGCATCCTTTACCTATATCGCACAGGTTGTGGAAGGAAGAGAAGGGCAGAAGGGGGTGCCTGAAAAGGTTATAAAACGGGAGGATTGGAAAGAGCACAGCGAACAATGCTGGGGTACGGTACGGGAGTTTCTGCACTATATCCGTAACGGTATCTTTCCTGTCACACCGCTTGAGAATACTCAGAAATGTGAATGGTGTGAATTTACTGCTATATGCCGGAGAGGAAACCAACCATTGCGGTTCAGACTGGAACATGATGTAAGATTAAAGAAATATCACGAAATTATGAATCAAACTGCGAGTAAAAATCCATGAGTTGGTTTCTTCGGGCATTATTATTGCTAAACATAATTATTAGTTATCACTGATTGTTTTATTAATCTGAATAAAAATAGAAGGTTAATACGAGAATTGATACCGTGTAATTTTCTTGATTCCTGAATCTACAAGAACAGGCTCATAGTGTTAATTTATGACATGTTAATTTACGATAAACTCTTATATTACAATTTAAGAATACGTATCCTAAGATTGTAAATATTTTCTGTAAGATATTGAATTGTAGCTGTATGTGCTCTTGATGTATTGCTTATTATAAGGTCACAGAGTACATTACATAGTATAATTCAAAGGATATCAGCGAAATGAGCCCTTTACGAACGATTAAAAACAGATTACTTCTCTTTACACTCTCCCTCTCTCTCATCCCTATTATTGCCGTTACGGCAATGCATTACTTCAATGCCAGAGCTACGCTAAAGCGCCAGATTTTCGGACAGTTAAGGGCCGTTGCAGAATCAAAAAGAATCCACTTTCTCCATCTTATGGAAGCAAAAAAGGCACGTGTCATAGATTTCAGTACCGATGGATTTATAAGAAACGGGCTTGAGAGGATCATTCGTGAGGGGGTCAATAAGGACCATGAAGTGCCTCGCTTAAATAGATATCTTTCAAGAGTAAAACTGCCGTTGTGCAATAACCTTGTGGCCATAACGCTTATAAACAAGGACGGCACTGTTATCGCCTCTACCAGTGAGAGATTAGTCGGTACTGATATGTCTTATCAGGATACATTTACGAGAGGCATAAAACTTGGTTATAATAATGCATATATAGGTCAGCCATACCATGATCCTTATCTTGATCAAAACTGTATATCCATATCAGCCCCTGTTACTTCTTATCCTGATACAGAACCGGTTGGCATTGTTCTGAATACCTACAACATTGCACTTTTCAATACTATTACAAAAGACCTTACTGGAATGAGAAGAACCGGTGAGGTGTATCTTGTTAATAGAGATAAAGTAATGCTTACCGAATCGAGATTTACTGAGAATGCACCACTCAACCTGACTGTAGATACAGAACCCGTACGTATGATTGTGAAAGATGGTAGTGAGATGACCGGTATCTATACGAATTACAGAGGGAGATCGGTCATTGGGACTTCAATGTATATACCTGAATATGATTGGGCGCTTTTATCAGAGATAGATAGAGCAGAGGCATTTGAGCCGTTATGGACATTGGGTCTTATTGCATTGATTTTTGGAATAGCTAGTACCGGTGCAGTTGTAAGCCTGGGGGTTATTTTTGCTCTTTCATTATCAACACCCATAAGGGTTTTAAAAAATGCGGCAGAGAGATTTACACGCGGGGAACTTGATTACAGGGTCGAGATTATCCGTAAGGACGAGATCGGTTCTCTGGCCTGTAGTATTAATACGATGGCTGAAGAGCTTGCGAGAGAAATCGGTGAACATAAGAAGATGGAGCAGGAATTAAGGGTACTCAATGAGTCTTTGGAGCAGCGTGTGGCAGAACGGACAGCAGAATTGAGGGGGGTAAACGAAGAGTTAAAAAAGGAAATTGCAGAACGTAAGCGAGTCGAGGATGAATTACGCCAAACAAGCTTAGAGTTTCGCAAGATGATGAATTCGATTTCAGATTGTGTTTGGAGTGCAGAGGTTAGTACGGTTGGTGGGAAATTTTTCTATCGTTACTATTCTCCTGTTGTAGAAAAAATCACCGGCAGGCCGCCTGAATTCTATATACAGGGACGAGAACGCTGGTTAAGTACCATTTATGCTGAAGACCGAATCCGGATGGAGAAGGCATCTCACCGGATTATAACCGGTCAATCAAGTCATGAAGAAGAGGAATACCGTGTTGTTCTTCCGGATGGAAGAATACGCTGGGTTCGCGACAGTGTTGTTGCAAAAAGAACCGAGAGTGGTATCCTCCGTTTACACGGTGTAGTATCAGATATCACAGAGCGCAGGAGGATGGAAGATGCGCTGGAGAAGAGCCGGGCCAGCCTTGCCAATGCACAGAGGATTGCCCATTTAGGAAGCTGGGAATGGGATATTATAAAAGATACCGTAACATGGTCGGATGAAGTATATCGTATTTTTGGCGCTGAACCACAATCATTTGCTGTCACGCTGGAAGGGTTTTTGGATTTGGTCCATCCCGGCGACAGGGAATCGGTACGAAAAGCTATTCATGAGGCCGTATATGAGAAAAAACCGTATCGTATTGATCACCGCATACCACTGCCGGATGGCTCTTTACGTTTTGCACACTGCGAGGGTGAGGTGTTGCGCGGTGATACAGGAAGGGCAGTCCGGATGAATGGAATAATTCAGGATGTTACAGAACTCAAAAAGATAGAAGAAGAACTAAAGGTATTGAATGAGTCTCTGGAGAAACGTGTTGAAGAGAGAACTGCTGAGCTTATGAAGGTAAATGAAAAACTGAGGAATGAAATTGTTGATCGCAGGCATGCAGAGGAGGAACTCTATGAATCGAGAGAGCGATATCGAAGTCTTGTTGAAAATGCCCTGGATGTAATTTTCACACTTGCCAGGGATGGGATGATTACCTCTCTGAATCCTGCCTTTGAGACTATTACTGGCTGGTCCCGGAATGAATGGATGCACAAGCATTTTTTTCCTTTAATTCATCCCGATGAAAGATCCCTTGCCCTGGGGCTTTTTCGTACTGTTCTTCAAGGGGGTACAGTACCAACCTTTGAATTACGCATCCTCTGCAAGTCTGGTGAGTACGCCGTCGGTGAATTCAAGGCAACTCCGCAGGTCCATAAGGAATCAATCGTTGGGGCCTTGGGTATTGCCCGTAATATCACTGACCGTAAGCGTGCAGAGGAAGCACTGCGTGCAAGTGAAGGAAAGTACCGGTTACTCTTTGAGAGTCTCCCGCAAAGGATATTTTATAAGGATAAAAACTCAGTATATATATCCTGTAATAAAAACCTGGCCAGGGACCTTCATATTAAACCGGATGAGATAAAGGGAAAGACCGATTATGATTTCTATCCGGAAAAACTTGCTGAAAGATACCGGATGAATGATAAGAGGGCTATGGAATCAGGACAGACAGAAGAGGCAGAAGAGAAGTATTTTATGGATGGACAGGAGTGTATTATCCATATAACAAGGACTCCTGTAAAGGACGAAAAAGGAGAGATCATTGGTATCCTGGGTATATTCTGGGATATTACCGAGAAGGTAACCTTGCAGAGGGAGGCCGAGCAGTCGAGACACCTTGCGGCATTAGGTGAATTAGCGGCAGGTATAGGGCATGAGATTAACAATCCAATATCAGGGGTAATTAACTATGCTCAGATGTTATATAACAAAAGCAGAGAAGGTTCCAGGGAAAGGGATATTGCCAGCCGGATTATTAAGGAGGGAGACCGTATAGCCAGAATAACAAGCAGGCTTCTTTCTTTTGCCAAGGCCGGTGATGTAAAGGAGAGGAAAGGTATCGTTAGTATTGAGGAAATATTCTCTGATACCTTTATCCTGACAGAGGCACAGATACGAAAAGAACATATTAAGGTAATTACCGATATTCCTCAAGATTTGCCAAAAGTAATTGCACATCTGCAGCAGATCCAGCAGGTTTTTTTGAATATTATCAACAACGCGCGTTATGCCTTAAATCAAAAATATCCGGGGGTGCACAATAACAAGATACTTGATATTAGTGCTGAAGAGATACTTGTGAATAATTGCCTGTATGTAAAGATTACTTTTTGTGATCATGGTACCGGGATACCTGCCGGTGTAAGAGAGAAGATAATGCGGCCATTCTTCACCACAAAACCGAGGGGTGAGGGGACCGGTTTAGGCTTAAGCATAAGTTACGGTATTATGAAAGATCATGAAGGCAGGCTTATGATTGATAGTGTTGAAGGGGAATATACGAAAATCATTCTACTGCTACCGGCATTTAAACCGGGGAAATAGAAGAGGGGAGATAATACAGTTAAAGAGGTTCTCAAAATATACTGCAGGTGTTGAGATAAGTACCTGACCGTAAGTTTTTGCACAATATTTTATGGTGTAAGAAATACGGGTCTTTTCAGTTTTGTGTGGGTAAATCTTCATACTTCTGGTAAAAACGCCGTTACTATTTTCAAACAAAGCCCGAATGGCTTATATACGAAAGCCCAGGGCAACGCGCCCTGGGTATACAGGTAAATACCTTTTTTAGCTCTGAAAGAAAGGATTTGGTTTTACAGGTCTTCATAAATACTCCTTTCTCTTGTCAAAGTAGTATACATACTCGCGACAATTTTAATGAAAAAAGTTACCTATATCCTACATTCCGCACGTAAAAGTCATAAGTTGTTGAAACTCCTTATTAATAAAAACGTACAAAAATTTGTGGTCAGGTACTTAATTCAGGGCGTGGGAGAGGAGAGAGAAAAGGCAAAAGGCAAAAGGCAAAAGGCAAAAGATCCCTCCCCCTTCATTCCCTTATCCTTACCCATATCTTTTTGTTTTCCCCATAGAGGAGAAATGATAATAGGCAGGTAATTTATTACCTGTTTTAGATTCAATCAATAATATAAGTCCCGTAGGGACGACTGATCGGTGCCGTATCAGCGATATTCTTTTTCTTTACCAGGATAATTCTCCCTTTTCTATCGTCTCTCTGGGACTTTCTTTTTTATTTGCCTCTCCAACAGGCAATAAATTGCCTGTCTATTATCATTATAGCTCTCACGGGCTAAGATGGGGGTAAGGATAAGTTCGCAAAGAGGGGAAGGGTTACAAATTCTTCATGGAAGCCTTAGTACTCTGGTAAAGTAAGCAAAAATTCGTGTCCAGGTACTTACAGCTCCGTTAGGAGCAATCTGTTTGTAGAAAGAAAACCGCAACATAAAGAGAACTCCGGAAGAGCGACCTATACTTTGTTTTAAGGTGTTTTAACTGATATTCAAGAGGTTTCCTATTACGTTGTGGAAATTTCTTGAAAAGGCTGATCTATCATACCACCAAAGTTAACAGAGGACATAGTTGGTGCAGAGCTCTATCCTTTTCCCTCCCCTGGAGCTTACTCTTACCCACATGTTTTTTTCGTCTTATCTCGTTCCAACGCTCCGCGTTGGAATGTCTCCGGGATGCTCTGCGTCCCGCTTTTGATAGTTGAAATATGGGAGGCAGACATTTTCGTGACAGTAATCATTATTGTATAATCTATACTTTTTTTAGAAATAGATCCATATATTGTGGAAATATAATGCAAGGCGTAGAAACGAGTAGAAACATCAGAAAAGAGTATAGCGCTGTTCAGCACTCCCCGCAGTGGGTTCAGGTTTGTAACCTGAACCCATAAGTTTGAAAGGGTTTTGGTATTCTTCTCGTTTTCGAGAATTGTTAAGCCCTTTAAGAGGCCTTCTGCCGGGCACGCTTCAGGCTTTCTCTCAAGATAGTCATCAAATCGTGATCAGGTGTGGGTACGGGTTCCTCTTCTCTGGGAGGTGGAATTTTGCCGTGGATCCGCTTAACAATAACCTCTTCAAGTTCTTCAGTATACGTATCGTGATACTTCTCTGGTTTAAATGGTTCTGTGAGTTGATCGATTAATGCAAGAGCGAGTTCTACTTCTTTGTGTCCTTCTAATTTGGCAGGAGGTATACTAAGCCCTTCGGCTTCTTTTATTTCAGTTTTAAACCGGATCTGATTAAGAACTATTATATCGCCTTCGAGTTTAACAATACCAAGGTGCTCACGATTTTTCAGAACAAACTTAGCTACACCTACTTTCTTGGAACGCCGCAATGCTTCACGAAGCAATACATACGCTTTATCAGCACCGCGGTCAGGTTCCACGTAATAAGGTTTTTCAAAGAAGACGCTGTCTACTTCGTTCTCATGTACAAATTCTATAATCTCAACAGCACCGGTTTTTCTCAGATTTGCCTTTCTGAAGTCCTCATCTGTCAGGATAATATAATCCCCTTTTTGGTACTCATAGCCTTTTACAACCTCTTCGTAGGGGACTTCTTCACCGTCTTCGCGGCAAATGCGGGCGTATCGTATTGGTGCCAGATCCTTCTTGTGGAGATAATTGAATTTTAATTTCCTCTCAACTGTCGCAGGGTAAAGCCGGATGGGGATATTAACGAGTCCAAAACTTAATAAGCCTGACCAGATTGCACGCATTTTTCTTACTCCTAAATATGGCAGAAAGCGATAACTACTCTTTTTCTTCCATCTTCATTACAATTACTTTTGTAATGAAGACATCATAATCCTCAGCGTTATTTTTAAAGATATCAGAACTTACGGGAAAATTATTT
Organism: Candidatus Loosdrechtia aerotolerans; assembly: GCA_021646405.1. Classification (GTDB taxonomy): domain Bacteria; phylum Planctomycetota; class Brocadiia; order Brocadiales; family Brocadiaceae; genus Loosdrechtia; species Loosdrechtia aerotolerans. Next base: position 72,513 of record SOER01000009.1, on the reverse strand, counting down.
GACCATGTCTTTCCTGTAATATATGCATTCCCGGCGGTATCTACGGCAATATCATAGCCAGTATCATTCCTGCTGCCTCCAAGGTATGCTGAGTAGATGAGCTTTCTTCCCTGGGGGCTTAGTTTCATAACAAAGGCATCGCCATCTCCTGCGTATGCACCAAGGAAAGGAGATGTTACCGGAAAATCATCCGAATGGGTTACTCCTGTAATGTATGCGTATCCCAGGGTATCTACGGTAATCCCGTAACCACCATCATAAGCACTTCCACCTGCATAGGTAGCGTATACGACACTTCCTGCCGTATTAAGTTTTGTAACAAAGATATCATTATTTCCTGCATTATTTTTCAATACCGGTGAAACAGTGGGAAAGTTATTTGACCATGTTAATCCTGTAACGTACGTATTTCCGAATGCATCTGCTGCAATCCCGTAACCTGTATCGTCTTCGCTTCCTCCCAGATAGGTAGAAAATGCCAATCCACTTCCCGATGCAGTAAGTTTCGCGACAAAGGCATCATGGTATCCTCCTGCATACTTTTCATAACTGGCAGAAACTGCCGGGAAATCATTTGAATTTGTATACCCTGTTATACAGGCATTTCCCTCATTATCTACAGCGATTCCATTTCCGCTGTCATGACCACTCCCGCCCAGATATACGGAGTAGAGAAGTTTTTCCCCCGAAGACGCTATTTTGGTAACGAAGGCGTCCTGATACCCTCCTGATTTATTTCCAAAAACAGCAGCGACAGTCGGGAAGTCGTGAGAATACGTCCAGCCGGTGATATATGCGTTCCCGGAATTATCTGTAGCAATTCCACGGCCCCAATCGGAATTACTTCCGCCCAGATACGTTGAATATATAAGCGTATTACCTGATGCCTGTAGTTTTGAAATAAAAGCATCAGATTTTCCGTTTTTATTTTTATAAAGGGCAGAGTGTATAGGGAAATCAGAAGACTTCGTATATCCGGTAACGTATATATTTCCGGAAGAATCTACAGCGATCCCATTGCTAATATCGTCACCATTTCCTCCCAGATATGTTGAATATACCATATCTCCCGATGCATTGAGTTTTGTAATAAAGATATCAGAACTCTCTGCGTTTCCTGCCTTCTTTTTATGCATTGCAGAAATTACCGGGAAGTTATGAGACCGCGTTTCACCAGTGATGTACACATTCCCCGAACCGTCAACGGCAATTCCGTGTCCCCAATCAGAACTATTTCCTCCAAAACAGGCAGAGTAGACCAGTTCAGGATCTATGGTAAGGGGATATCTTTTATCGTAAGACTCAATGTGAAAACCATAGGCAAAATATTCCGGATTCCGGGTTTTACATTCCGGGTTTCTCATTCCGGATTTCACATCCCGGATTTCGGGTTCCGTCCCCCGGCCTTCTGCTGTCTGTTCACTTCTATATACCGTAAATCCTCCTTGTATTTCACACCTTTCCCCGTTTATTTCCTGATAGATGTATGGTCTCTTTTGTATGAGGTTGCCTTCATCAAGAATCACCTTCAGATTTCCTTCATCAGTAATTTCCAAATCCTTTATGCCTCTATAGGCAAACCTTACACGGGAGAGATCTCCTCCCGGTTTAATGATAACGTCATACTCCATCTGCTGATTATTTCCATAGAATTTTATGTCTACGTTTTTGTAGGCTTCTCTATACACCACTGCCTTATAAGCAGGGATATCCGTTTTCCAGTTTTTAGGGTCACGACCTATCAGATAATTGATTTTTCCCTCCATCATATCTCCTGCAAGAATCTCAAGATTTTTACTGGTATTAAGAGGTAGGAGTTTAATAACCGAAGACTGTGTTGTATGAATCGAGGATTGCGAATTTTGGTGTACAGGTGTTTCTTGTTTTCCGGTTGTTATCTGAGATCTGATCAGATAGATTCCTTTTTTCGTAAAAAAGGTCATATATTTCTTTTGTTTTTCGTAAAACTTTATATCCTCATCTAACTGTCCTGTATTCTGAATAAAATACAATGCAGACCTTTTCCCGTATGAGCAATATCCAATCGAAGATATACCAATGAAGAAAAGAAAGATCCCGACTCTGTAAGATAACAATACCATCATGTATATGAACCTCATGCTTTAGTCCTGACCTACTTATGAGTATGATCTGTTGTAAGTGCGCAAAAAATATACCGTTGGGAGAAAAGTATTTATGATGATTATACATAAACGATAAAGCTACTTATAAAATGTGCTATGGCACAGAAATGTGCTGGTCCAATGCTGTGTCTGGCACAGAAGGGTAATTCATTCATCAATACATCTAAAAATTAGTAATAAATAGTCTTGACAAACCCGTCCACTTTATGTTATGTTCGGCAAGTTTTACCTGATAATCATCCAAATTGTTTTTAATAAAATATGTCGGCATACAAGTTGCGCATAAATATTCATAAATATTTATGTAATCATACGAAATAATCCGGAAGGGTGGTAGTGTGTTTATTTTATTGAATTTATGTTAAAAAATAATCAGCCTACTGAACCAAGAAAGCTGTCTGACACAAATGTGCCCGTGAATACATGGAAGCATGTAATCATTTTTCTCTGCATCCTGTTTTTAGTTGTTGTTCTCTTGCTGATCTATTTTACCGCAACAGGTACCCCGCAAGCAGGCCTTCTGGAGGTCGGCATGCTGGTATTGTTATTTATCCTCTTGTTTCACATTATCATGAAGTTTTTTCCAGGGATCTCTAAGATATTTACATCGGTAATTGTGGTTGTATTTGGAATCGGATTAATTTATGTAAATTATTACTTCTTAAGGATCGAGAAAGAAGATGCCTCCTTTAAGCGATTGTTAATAGGAGATCTGCTGGTCAACAAGATTGTGAAGATACGTGAGAAAGGACCGGTTTTCATTACACCGCCAGAAAGGATCCGGGTTTCAACACAGAAAAGAGCTTTTCCTGAGATATCTCTTGATCAGTTAAGGGAACCGGTAACCGACCCAACCCGGGTGGATTTCGAGCTGTTGCTGCCTGTTCCAGCCATTGGGTCTGTGTTGAGAGAAGAAACTGTATTCCGGATTGAAGGGTACAGACTTGGCTTTCCTATACGCGACGGTACAAGGATAGAAATTCCTGGTTTAGAATTTATTCCGATCAGGGGATATGAGTTTATAGTCCGGGATGTTCTCGATAAAAAAGATGTACAATCGTTACCTGTGATATTCCATACTCCTGCAGTTGACGAGGAGACAACAACCATACCTGATAAATATAAGATTGATATCCCTGCCAGGGATACAGGTCCGGAGATTGTTGATTTGATGTTTACAACAGAAGAGCCTGTATATACCGATATCTATGAGATGCCTGCCCTGTCATTGGAAGAATATGGGGTTCAACCCCCTTTATCTGAAATAATGGTATTGGCACATATGATAAAACTGGATGAACCTTTGAGGGAAGGGCCTCTGCCAGCAAAATGAAATTCTCATATTATGTTATGGAGGGAGATATTCTATGAAGATTTGTATCATGTTTGTGTCTGTGGTATTTCTTGTAGCAGGGGTGGGTTATGGTCAGAATCAGGAGGGGAAAGATGAGTCTGTTGATATTTCAGTGAAGGCGTTTCAACAGGCGATAGAAAGAAATCCTCATTATGCCGAGGCTCATTATAATCTCGGAATTTTATATAGTGAAAAAGGGATGGTTGAAGATGCTATTCAAGAATATAAAAATGCTTTAGAGATCAATCCCAACTTTGTAAAAGCCTATAATAATCTCGGGGTTACTTATTATGAAGCAGGTCAATTGGATGAAGCGGTCGGGGTTCTTGAAAAGGCTGTCGAGATATCACCGCAGTACAGAGAGGCATACTATAATTTGGGAATCGTTTATCATGAGAAGAAGCAATATGACATGGCTATTGACGCCTTTAATAAAACGGTAGAACTTGATCCAAAATTTGATAAAGGATATTATAATTTGGGTGTTACGTATACCTCTATGGGGAACATAGACGAGGCTATTAATTCTTTCAAGAATGCCATAAACACAAATCCAGGATATTCGGACGCCTATTATAATCTTGGTGTTGCCTGTGCAAAGAAGGATCAGTTTGATGAGGCTATTAAATATTTACAGAGAGCACAGGAGCTTAATCCTGACGATTACAGACCCTATTTTGCCCTGGGCGTGATCTATCAGGCGAAACAAAAGACGAAGGAATCCGGTGAAAAATAAAGGCTTTATTAAATAAGATACGTCGCACCATTATCTCTGCTGCCTTCCTTTTAGAATTTGTTACTGCTTACATACACCGTCTTTTCCGCTCTATCACTTCGAGAGAAAATCTCATATTCCCGGAAATCTGTATTATTTCAGGATCATAAGGGGCAAAAAGGGTGTTTGCCCCTTGTGATACCCTGCAATAAGAGGAAGGAAAATTTTATACAAAATATGAGGCTTTCACATTATGATAATGGGATATTTAGATTCAATGAACTTTTAGTATCCTTAGGATTAAAAATTATGCAAAAACAGATCAAATTATATTTCTTCGTAATGGTTTTTTTCGCTATTCTTTGTCTTTTTCCATACAAAGTGTATGCTGCTGTCTTACACTTTGTTGCGTATGGTGATACTCGTTTGAGTATTCGATCAATAAGAAAACCCCAGATAAAACATGATGCAATTGCAAAGGTCGTACGGAAAATGGGTCCTGATTTCATTTTATTTTCAGGGGATATGATTTATTATAATGAATTCGAAAGGTTTTTAGAGGTTATTACCAATAATTATACGGGAGAAAGGATGATTCCACTGTATCCTGCTATTGGCAATCATGAACTTATGTTTACTGAAAAGGTGGATACACTTGTCCGTACACTATTAAAAAAGATAGATTATAAAGAACAGGTATCATCATCGACCGATACAAATAATGATAATGATAATGATAATGATAATGATAATGACAATGATATAAGATCGCTATGGATGCGTTTAGCCAGGGAGATCAGATCTATTGGAGAATCGGAAATTAAGGAAAGAAGTTATCAGGTTCTCCAGGATGAATTAAAGGACAAATTGGATCCGGCATATGTTTCCTACCTGGAAGAGGTATTACCTGAAACAAATAAGGAACAATCATGGTATTCATTTATCCGGGATGTTGATGGGTTAAAGATAAAATTTATTGTCTTAAACTCCTTACTACCTGATAATAAGGAGCAATTTCAGTGGTTTTTGAATGAGTTACAGCAATTTCCCGGCCCTAAAATTATTCTTGAACATTATCCACCTTATTCTATAGGAACCCATGGATGTCGTAATCTGAGAAATAGTGAATCCAGGGAATCAAGATTCCGGGACCGGTATGCAAGATTTTTTAATGATACATCCAACAATATAGTACTTATTATTAACGGTCATGAACATAACTATCAACGAATTTGCAGAGTTGATGAAGCAGGTGGCGTGCAATTACCGGTATATATTATTTCGGGAGGTGGTGGTGCCCACTTGGAAGGGAAAGGTACCTGTGATATTTCTCAGATCCCATTAGATGATTTTCGTTGTGTAAAATTTATAACGGCGTATCACTTTTTGGACGTTATGGCAGATACAGATGAAAATGGAACCCTGATTCTAAACTGTAGAGTACTGGGTCTGCGATACGACTTGACAAAAGGCCTACCGAAAGATGAGATATTTGTAAAGGAATTTGTAAAAGATCGTTTAGAACTGATCGACGATTTTACTATAACATGGCAAAGATGATACAACTAAAAAGTTTGATTGGATAAGGAGTTTGGTAATGGCTAACTGCTGGAAGTGCGGTCGTTTTCTTGGAGAAAGAGATGAATGGAAAAAAATGACCACAGCAAAAGGTGACATTTGCATTCTTTGTTATAATAAAGCAAAAGAAGTTGATACCCCACATATGAAGGCTGATATGGATTCCTTTCTCAGGGAAAGGAAAAAAGAGTTGTAATATTTTGATTGATTTTATTGTGATATTTTAACATGAATTTATATTAGGTCTCTTATACATCTGTTTACTACGCCCTTTTCAGGAAGGAGGTACACTATGTTAGAATTTGTCCTATCCTCTTTTGCCCTGTTGGGAATAATTCCTATTGGGATGGCACTCGTTACGGAGATTAAGGAAGAACCGACGGCTATAGTCTGGGAAAGTGATATTGAAAAAGTGGTTAAAAAGGCAACATCTGCAGGAAAACCGATACTGATGGATTTCTTCTCACCAACCTGAGCTGGTTGTAAGACAATGGATACCGTGACGTATCCGAATACCGCAGTAATTGATTATATCAATAAAAATTTCATTCCTATACAAGTTAACATAAAAACAAGCGTAGACTTACTTACGAAGTATCGGGTATTCTGGACACCGGCAATTCTCATTTTGGACTCTCGCGGTACAGAATATTACCGTATAGAAGGCTTTCTGCCATCAGATGAATTTATTCCGCAATTAAAATTTGGTTTAGGGAGAATGGCATTAGAAAAGGGGGATTATAAAAAGGCAAGTTCTGAACTAAAGGTTGTTATTGATACGTATCCGAAGAGCGATGCTGCGCCTGCTGCTCAGTACTGGCTTGGTGTTTCTGATTATAAGGCTACTCACAATACGGATGCATTATTAAGCGCGTGGAGGGAGATTATGAAGGATTATCCCAATAGTATTTGGGCTCATAAGGTGTCCTTCGCTTTCTAAAACTTATTTCAATTTACATGGGAAGGTGTGATATGATAAAAAATTTTGTACTTGGTCTTCTTGTGCTTATAGTATCTGTTCCAACAATACTTTTTGCGGAAGCAAAACATATGCCATCGTCCATTTCCTGGGAAAAGAGTCTTGAAGATGCTGTTGCGAAAGCAAAAGATACCGGAAAACCTGTTCTGTTGGATTTTTTTATGATTGCCTGAGCGAGTTGCGAATCCATGGATACCGTGACGTATCCTAATCCTGCGGTAATTGAGTATCTCAATAAGAATTTTATTCCTGTTCGGTTTAATGTTCAGGCACATACGGATATTGTGAGAAAAAACAGAATACTTTGGGCACCAACTATTCTTATACTGGATTCAAATGGTATAGAATATTACCGTTTTAACGGCTTCTTGCCCCCTGACGAGTTTATTCCTCACTTAGAGTTTGGTCTAGCGAAAATGGCCCTGGAAAAACAGGATATAAAGACGGCTAACAGACAGTTCAGGATGGTGGTTGATACATATCCGAAAAGTGATATCGCTCCCGAAGCGCAATATTGGTTTGGGGTAACGGAATTTCAGATCACTCATGATGTTTGTTCAGAGGTAAATGCATGGAGGAAAATAACAGAGGACTACCCAAACAGTATCTGGGCAAAGAAAGTATCAGGTGCACTCTCTTCCTGTAAAGAGGAATAGATAATTTTTTCACAAAGGATATTTACGTATTTATGCTTATTTAATTGTATAGGAATTTTCATTTTATGTAAGCGGGTTTGCGGGGAGGTATTGTTATAAGGTTAATGATGTTACTATGATGCAACAGTGATTCTTTATGTTGAATTGTTTTTAATCCCGAAGGGATGCCATGATTATAGCAAAAGACCCCAGAAGAATTGTAAACCCCGAAGGGGTGACATACTTGTAAATAAAAAATGAAAATAACAGCTAACCCGGAACGGATGCATCAAAACCTTGTAGTGAGCTTGTCGAACTAACAGCTTCATAATGTCACCCCTTCGGGGTCATTAGTCTGTGGTTTATTCTTTTGCTATAATCATTTCACCCCTTTGGGGTTAAGTACATGTTTAGGAATTTCAAAGTAGGGCGACCCTTTAGGGTTGCCTCCCCGTACAGGTATTCTGGCGGGAAAGCAAGGCTAAAGCCTTGCCCTACATCTTTACAACGGACAAAAGTCGCCGAAGGCCTAACTTGATGCATATGGGATGAAGGGGGAGGGAAAAGGATAGGGCAATGAAGGGGGTTATTGTTCTTTCCACGTGGTAAACCTGAGAACCTGTTGTTCCTTTTTACAGTGAATGAGCTTTTTCAGTAATTCTGCTGGATTATGAGATGTTATAATTAATTGACGGTGTTTTTGCTGAATAAAACGTTCTTCTAATACATGATTGATAAACGTTAAGAGTAAATCAAAATATCTATCTGTATTCAGGAGTCCAATGGGTTTTGAGTGAAACCCTAATTGTGCCCAGGTTACGATTTCGAAAAACTCATCAAAGGTACCAAAACCACCCGGCATTGCAATAAATGCATCAGAGAGTTCTGCCATTATTGCCTTTCGTTCATGCATACTGGATACAAACCGAAGTTCTGTTAAATGCTGGTGTGCAAGTTCTCTGGAAGAAATGGCCCGGGGAATTACTCCGATGACCTCTCCGTTTTCCTGTAAAACAGCATCTGCAAGAACTCCCATCAAGCCAATACTTCCTCCGCCGTAAACGAGCCCCATTCCCTGAGCCACAATGGCCTTGCCTAATTCTTGTGCTGTATCGGTATAAATCTGGCGGGCGCCAAAGCTCGAGCCACAAAATACACAGATACGCTTTATGGAGTTATTATTCTCCATGTTTATTCCCTACATCTTTAACCCTGTCTTATAGAGGGTATTGAGGATATTCATTGCGAGCTCTATAGCCTCCTGCTTTGAGAGCAATAATTCATAATCGTTATCTTCTCCTTCTACTACGATTTCAATACCCTCTGTTTTTGCAACAACAGCAACCTTTCTCTTCTCTTCCATAGTAGTATTCCCCTTTTTGATGTTTTATAATTGTTTATTTTTATACACGATTACTTTTGATAATTTCCGTCTTCAGATGAGCAATAGAACCAGACGGGTCCAGATCCTTCGGGCATACCTCCTGGCAGTTAAAAACCGTATGGCAGCGCCAGACTCCGTATTCATTATTTACCACTGCCAGGCGTTCCTCCGCTGCACCATCTCTCGTATCAGAGAAGAACCGGTCCACATGGAGAAAGGCCATTGGGCCCAGGTACTTCTCCTGTGATGCTGTAATGGGACATGAGGAATGGCAGCAGGCGCACAAAATGCAATCAATTAAGACATCTATGCGTGATCTTTCATCGGGAGTTTGAATCTGTTCTCCGGTTTCCGGTGATGGTTTGCCCGGGATTAAATATGGTTTGATATGCTCATACTTTTCCCAAAATGGTTTCATATCTACGAAGAGATCCTTGTGGATGGGCATATGAGCAAGGGGGCGGATTGTAATACTATCTGATGTAAGTCCTGAAACCTGGGTATTACAGGCCAGACGATATTTCCCATTGATATGCATGGCACACGATCCACAGATTCCTGCCCTGCAAGAGGACCGGAAAGCAAGTGAATCGTCCAATCGTTGCTGGATATAAAAAAGACATTCCAGTACTGTTTGGTCCTTGCGGGTAAGAGTGACCTCAAATTCCTGAAAATAAGGTTTCTTATCGTGAACCGGATTAAAGCGAAATATACGAAAAATGGTTTTATTGTTCAAATAAGGTCTCCACAAATGCAGGGGGGTTAAACTTTTCAATATCGTCGGCCTTTTCTCCCAGCCCGATAAATTTTACAGGAATATTTATCTCATTCTGCATTCCCAATACAACGCCACCTTTTGCAGTACCGTCTATCTTTGCAAGGAATATCCCGGTAATGTCTACAGCCTTTTTAAACATCTTTGCCTGAGAGACAGCGTTTTGGCCAGTTGTAGCATCAAGTACCAGCAGTACTTCATGCGGGGCACCGGAAGTTCTTTTTGAGATAACTCGTTTTATCTTTCCCAGCTCATTCATCAGATTTTCATGAGTATGGAGACGTCCTGCTGTATCCACGATAAGGATATCGGTACCCCTTGAAACACTAGCTTCAAGCGCATCGTATGCTACTGCTGCAGGGTCTGCTCCTGCTTGATGTTTCACGATATCTGCCCCGACACGTTTGCTCCAGATATCGAGCTGATCTGCTGCTGCTGCCCTAAAGGTATCGCTTGCTGCAACCATAACCTTTTTACCATCTTTTATGAAGAGATTTGCAAGTTTTGCTATTGACGTAGTTTTTCCCACACCATTTACCCCGACAACCATGATAACTGTAGGTGGTGTAGGGGCATAGTTGATATCAATTTTCCAGGATTGCAGACCTTCTTTCATTCTCTGCTTAATGAATTCATAGACCTCCGTAGTCTCGGTGATTGTTTGGGATTCCCATGCTTCATGAAGTTCCTGCATGAGTTTCTGAACAGGCCTTACCCCAACATCTGCGCTAATAAGAATATCTTCCAATTCCTCAAGTATAGATTCATCGATCTTTTTTCTAAACGAAAAGATATTTTTTAACCGGGACCAAAAACGGCCACGGGTTTTTTCCAGCCCTTTTCTGAGTTTCTCAGATGTAATGGGTGGTTTTTCAATCTCTTCTTCTATAACTGCCGTTTCTTCCTGAAGTCCGATGGGCAGCTCAATCTCCTCCTCCATAACAGCAGTATCTGATGGTGATAAGACTTGTTCTTCTTTGTCCTCAGCAACGGCTGTTTCCGGTACAACCGAAACAGGTGGGTCTTCCTCGAGAATGGCAACCTCTTTCGGTTCCGGAGACAAAACGACCCTTTCAGTTTCAACTTCAAGAACAGGAGTCTCAAATGACGACGGGATGTTCTCCTCTCTATCGTCTTCGATAACGGCAGTTCCTATTGAGGGCGGAATTATTCTTTCTGTATCTGCTTCAACAGCAACGGTTTCCTGTGAAATTAAAATTTGGTCCTCAGAGGTTTCTTCAAACGGAAGCTCCGGTGGCATCGGGACCAGCCTTACCGTAGTACCTTCAAAGATTACGGTTTTCCGCGGCTCTACCGTAAAGTTCTTCAACCGATACCAAAACCGGGACCAGAAACCTCTCTGCTTTTTCTTTGTTTTTTCAGTTTCTTGTATTTCTTTTTTCCTATTAACCATAATGATCTTGCCTCTTGAGGGCAGTATTGCTCCTCTATATATTTTATAATAAAAATTATTCCTTAAAATTACATTATAGCGGATAATTAAAAAATTATCATCTCATAATCCCCTAGCCAAAACACGTAATATCCCTATAATGTTCCTTTTCGGGAAAAAGTATATGTACAGGAAAACCCATAGAAAAATAATAAAAAATCCCTCTATTGGGATAGACATTTTTGTTTAAGCTTGTGAACGAGGTCTCCGGGTATGGTAGCTTTAGCAATGGGGGTATCTATTTTTCTTTCCCCATGGAAATCGGAACCGCCTGTAACGGCTAAATCATACTTTTCTGCAATCTTAAGGTATTTTTTAATATCTCCGGGTGAATGTAATGGGTAGTATACCTCTATTCCTTGCAGGCCATCTTTTACCAGGGTTTCAATAATATGATTTCTCTTAGACAGTCCGGGGTGGGCGAGAACTGCTGCCCCTCTCGCTTGTTTGATTAATTCTATAGCCTGTTTTGGAGTTAACGTCTTTTTAGGAACATATGCAGGCCCGTTATCCCCTATGTATTTAAAGAAAGCCTCTACGATCGTGCTACAATAGCCGTGCCTCCATATTATTTCTGCAACATGCATTCTCCCGGGAGAACCTTTTCCTGCTAGTGCAAAAATTTCATCAGGATTAATATTGACATTGAGATCGTGCAATTTTTCAACCATAAGATGGATGCGTTTTACCCGGTCCTCGTAGGCCTGTTTTAACATTTTTTGTAAATAGGCATTATGGATGTCGATAAAATAACCAAGGATATGAATTTCAGAGGGGCTGAGATATGAAGAGATTTCTATACCAGGAATAATATGGATATTTTTATCCTGTGCATAACGGCAGGCAATATCAACGCCTCTCGTGGTATCATGATCAGTGATGGAAATCGCCGAAACACCGGATCGAATTGCCTCATCAACAACTTCCTCCGCTGTGAAAGTACCATCGGAATTGTTGGTGTGGACATGGAGGTCCGAATTCCCATAATTAATTTCCGGTATATTTTGGAGAAGAGAACCATACCTGTTATCTTCCAGCTTTCCGTTCCCAAATTGAGTATAAATCTTGTCCAAAATCCCGTTTACAAAAGTCCCGGAGTTTTTCGTGCTGAATTTTTTTGCAAGCTCAATAGCCTCGTTAATTGAAACCTTTGGCGGGATGTCTTCTCTGTATAACAACTCGTAGACTCCCAGACGGAGAATATTTTTATCTATGATTGCCATGCGATGCAATTCCCAATGCTCTGTAACACTCGATATCTTTTCGTCTATTTCTTTAAGGTGAGACCGGCAACCATGAATAAGTGATATGGCAAACTTGTATACATCTTGTTTCTCGGTATTTTTTTTACAAAACTCATCAATCTCATTCAATATCTCATCACCGCAGAGATCAAGTTGGTAAAGGGCTTGAAGGGTAAGTTCTCGAGCAACTGTTCTGTTACGCATAGAATACTTAAATTTTAATAAGAGCGATTTAAAAAATAAACTAATAAAGTTCCTATCTTCTTGTTGTGGTTTTCACTACATGCTTGGAAAAAGGAAGGGAAAATAAAAGTTCAGGAGTACATCAGTATTTTTTGGTTAATGGGATATTGGCCTGTATCTGGTCGAAAAGATTTATCATTTCTATAGCTGATAATGCAGCTTCTGCTCCTTTATTTCCAGTTTTAGCACCTGCACGATCGATAGCTTGTTCCAATGTTTCCGTAGTGATAACTCCATAAATGATTGGAATACCTGTCGACAAACCAATCTGTGCAATGCCCTTTGCTGATTCACTCGCAACATAGTCAAAATGGGGTGTTTCACCGCGGATTACAGCTCCTAAACAGATTACAGAACTGTATTTACCACTCTGCGCAACCTTAAGGGCAGCAGCAGGTATTTCATAGGAACCAGGCACCCAGAAAATATCGATGTCCTCTTCCTTTACACCATGTCTGACAAGACTGTCATATGCACCGTCCAATAAACGCTTTGTTATAAAATTATTAAACCGGCTAACAACAATTCCAAATATCTTTCCCGTGCCAATTAAACTTCCCTGGAATTCATTACCCATACGCTTTCGGTTTTTCCCCTCTTGGATAGCCGATTAGATTTAACTATAAACCAAAACGAAACTTATTGTGTACAAAAATAGTAGCACATACTTATAAATCTTTCAAGGTTTTTTATGTGTTTTTGAACACTTTATACGTTTTTCATTTCCTGGATATTAAGAAAAAGGTACCGGGGTAAAACCATTGTTTTCTTGTAATTTTAAACGTATATGTGTATGATACATTGTTCATTTTTTATCATAATTTTCAGGCAGAAGAAGAGATTGAAGTATCTGGATTTAAGGTTGGTAAATTTATCGGGGTCCTGCTGTGGAAGAGAGAGAGACAGAAGAGACGAATGAAATTGAAAAGATAAGGATGACCTTAGGTGCTCATCTTGAAGAACTGCGACGGAAGGTTGTTTTCTCCGTTATCGCCATTGTTCTCTGTTTTATATTCTGCTGGTTTTTTAAAGAGCAAATCCTGGAAATTGCCAAAAAACCTCATGGACATACCATGGGAAAATTAGGTCTCCCAACAGAGTTGCAGGTGCTCAGTTATCAGGAAGGTTTCTATGCATATATGAAATTATGCTTTATTACATCGGTTTTTATGGCATATCCATTTATCATTTACCAGATATGGCAATTTGTAAGCGCTGGATTGTATCAAAAAGAGAAAAGATATGCACTTCTGTTCCTTCCGATATCATACCTGGCTTTTCTGATAGGAGGGGTCTTCGGATACTTTTTATTAATCCCTTTCGGCCTGCAATTCTTAATTGGTATCCTTGGTCCGGGGATCCAGCCAATTATTACCATGCAGCAGTATATTTCGTTTGTTTTTATGTTAACGGTTGCACTGGGATTGGTATTTCAATTACCCCTTGTTATGCTGCTCTTATCGAAGATTGGTATTGTTTCTTCTGAAAAATTCAGATCATGGAGAAAGTATGCCATTCTAGTAATATTTATTATTGCTGCTGTTGTTACCCCTCCGGATCCATTCACCCAATCCATGACCGCTGTTCCTATGATTATTCTCTATGAATTAGGAATACTTATTTCACGGCCAACTAAAAAGGGATTCATTTTCTTGGGAACTGTTGTAGGTTGTGGGATACTTGCATTAGCCGGCACGTATTTTTATCTGACACACAAAGGCCGGGGGATCGATATCGTAAATTATTCCGGAGATGTTCAGTATTTATATCCGGGTGGTACATGGGAAAAGCTATCAGATCGTGCCCATTTTCGGACTGGTGCTGATTTGAAAACAGGGGATAAAGGAAGGATTGCCTTAACTACGAAAAAGGGTATTGTTGTAAAAATAGATGTAAATACGGAGGTCTGCTTTATCGATCCATTGAGAATCTATCTTAAAACTGGTCAGGTCTTTGTCTCTATAAAAGAATCGGACGTTCCTTTAGAGATTAATACCCCTAATGGACAAATACGGACAAGTAAGGGTGACTTGAATATCCAGGCGGAGGACTTTGTTACCATTGCGACAGCCGTAAAAGGTGATGCGGTATTATTGATAGAGGGCGAAGAGAAAAAACTATTAGAAGGACGACAGCATAAGATGTCCATAGGCGGAGAACCGGTGGATATTGGTGCTATCATTAACTGGTCTGAAGGTATAGTAACAAAACCTGATGGACAGGAGTAATAAGATTTGGGAAAGGGTATTCGTACATTTTTAAAGCAGTGTATAACAATTGATAGGACACTTTAAGGAACAACGGATTTTACTTGAAGAATATGTAAGATTTCCTTCGACACGATTTCGGGGCAGTAAGCTTAAAATTGTTGATTGGATATGGGAAGGAATACAGGGATTCAAATTCCAGACAGTCCTGGATGCCTTTGGTGGTACGGGAAGCGTGGCGTACTTTCTTAAAAAGAAGGGTAAAACTGTTACGTATAATGATATTTTAAAATTCAATTATTATATCGGTAGTGCATTAATAGAGAATGATTCTGTTACCCTTTCAGGCATGGATGTAAATTTTCTTCTTTCAAGACACCCTGGAATAATCTATCCTACTTTTATAACAGAAACTTTTAAGGGTATCTATTATATAGAAGAAGAGAATAGATGGATTGATATGGTTGTGGCAAATATTCAGTTGCTTGATAATGCCTATAAGCAGGCTCTGGCGTATTTTGCCCTGTTTCAGGCCTGTATTGCAAAAAGACCGTTTAATCTGTTTCACAGAAAAAACCTTTATCTGAGATTCGCTGATATCAGGCGGGATTTCGGGAATAAGGTAACCTGGGATACGTCTTTTGACGTTCACTTTAGACGATATGCCAGGGAGGCTAATAACGCTGTTTTTTCCAATAAACAGAGGAATCAGGCGGTAAACCTTGATATCTTTGATTTGAAGGGGGATTTTGACCTTGTATACATAGACACACCATATATCTCCCGGAAAGGGGTTGGGGTTGATTATCTTGGTTTCTATCATTTTCTAGAAGGGCTTGTGAATTACGAGACCTGGCCTCACAGGATTGATTATCGATCAAAGCATAAAAGACTGAAAACAAAAACATCGGTTTGGACTGATAAGAATAAGATCTATTCTGCGTTCGACAAACTATGTGAGAGATTTCAGGACAGTATCCTAATTATTTCTTATCGTTCCGATGGAATTCCTTCGATAGAAGAACTTGCAGGAGTGCTTGGTAAATACAAACGGAAGATACATGAGATAAAACGCAAGGATTACAGGTATGCTCTCAGTAAAAATGAGACAGAAGAGGTCATTCTCATAGGGGAGTAAGGGGAACAATGGTTTTATCCGATATTCAAAGTGTTACCATTATCCTTTGGAAGATTATCCGTGAGAACCTTCTTTAAGAATATTTCTTTGTCCCTCTCGATTTGAGTCTTGAGTTCTGTCTCCGTTTTAAATGAAATCTCATCCCTTATTTTAAAGAGAAACTGTACCTCAATATCTTTTCCATAAAGAGAATCCTGAAAATCGAGGATATGAACTTCGATTTCTAAATCTCCGTCTTCACTGACCAGCGGCTCTTTTGTAAATGTTGGTCTTAATCCAATATTAGTTAATGCCAGATATTCCTTGTCTGCCCAGTGTATTTTTGTTCCATAGACACCTCTCGGTGGACGTACCTCGTGGTGGGGATGCACATTGGCTGTTGGATACCCCAGTGTTCTCCCTCTTCCGGATCTTCTCACTACGGTTCCCAGGATAGAAACAGGCCTGCCGAGCATTTCTTCTGCCCTTTCTAATGCCCCTTCCAGAATTGCCTGCCGGATAGCTGTACTGCTGATGATCTGATTATTGTGGAATACAGGCGGACATTCATAAACTTCGAATCCATACTTGTCAGACAGTTTACGGACAAGCGTTATATCCCCCTTACGGTTTTTCCCGAACCGGCAATCGAATCCCAGTATCACACACTTTACCCCTAGCCAGTCAACCAATATTTCATGAATAAAATCCTCAGCTGACATATGTGCAAGTTCTCTGTTAAAATTGAGTACTACAGCGTAATCTACTCCCATCTGGTCAAATAATGTCAGCCGATGTTCTAAAGAGGTGATGAAAGAAGGGATTCTATTCTCAATAACAGTTTTGGGGTGACGATTGAACGTAATTACTACAGATTCACCTTTCTTCTCCATGGCGTGCTGACGAACACGGTCAATAATCTTTTGATGCCCCCGGTGTACACCATCAAATACCCCAAGAGTTGCCACAGGGTAGTGAAGTTCTCCCGGTAATGCCTTTATACCATAAATCTTTTCCAACGTTTCTACCTACAAGCCTTATGCTACTGAAACCGTACATAGATTTCCAGATGCCGGTTCATATCGTTTTGCCACTCAGTGAGCAAGGTCTCCTGCTTTTCATAAAGATACCGTTTTGTTACACTTTCTTTGTCTTTTTCAAAAGCGTTTTTGTCGGCGGGTTTCTTATCAACGAGTTCCATAATATAGCACGCTTTTTCTCCGGAGGTTTCTACAGCAATCCCTAATTGGTCCGGTTTCAGTTCAAATGCCTTTTTTGCTACGTTAGGTCTATCCTCTCCCAGGGCTTCAATATATTTTGATTCTTTATCAAAAAGCCGTGCTGGACGTGTAATGTAATCGGTTTCAATTACGGAGATGTCTGTATTTTTATATTCTGATTCAAGTGCCTCCACAACCTCATTAAGGGGAGCAGCCTTTGTAGCTCCAACATATTTTTCAGCAATTTCCTTTGCCCTGAGCAAGCCTTTTTCCAGTATGAGGTCGTTTACTACCCGATCCCTAACTTCTTCCAGCGATGCAGGTGCGGGAGGTTTTTTATCAATAACCCGGAAAATCACTGTACCCTCTATAAAGTCATAAGGAATTGAAGACTCATATTTTGCTCTATCCGTAACCGCCTGAACAATTTGGTTTGATCCGGGGAATAGTTCGAATACATCATCTTCTGTAAGGAGCTCATCGCCGGATTTTTTACTTTTTGGAATTTCATAAGTAACACCATTGTGTAAGCGTGCTAAATCCTTGAAGTCCAGGCGTTCTGCCTTATCAAGGGTACTATAGAGCTGTTCGTCTAATGCATTCATAACTTCATGAGTCTTTTCTATGGCCTTCTGTTTTGCAAGGGTCTTTTGAATGTCTCCTTTTACCTCATGAAAAGGCTTATAGGTTGTAACTACTTCTTTTTTCTCAGAATTCTTACCTGTATCAGTAGTTTCCTTTTCCTCTTTCTCATTATCTTCCGTTACCGTTTCATCATTACTCATCTCCTCTCCAGTAATTTTGAATTGCATTTCCTTGTTATCCTCGTAATATTCCTTCATTTCTTTTTCGGTAACTGAAACGTGCTTTTCCATATCATCGTACCTTGCAATCAGACATTCGATCTTGACTCTTTCCGGGAGCTTATAACCCGGCTGCCCGGATTCCGGATTGTAGGTAACGTTTTTACGTTTTTCATAAAACGCACGGGTTTCATCTTCTGTAACATTTATTGAGCGTGAGAAATCCTTTGCCTTTAAGGCCAATACATTAAATTTCACCTGTTCATTTTCCATAGAGTATCTTTGCCAGGCTTCTTCGGTTGGCATTTGTATGGATGACCGGATTGAGGATTCCAGCTTTTCGACAAGCAATGCCTCCCTTAAGGTACGCTCCAGCTGTTCCTGATTGAGCCTGAAACTGTTACAGAGGAATTGGATCAACCCAAATCTATCCATATTCATCTCGGTTCCAAAAATCTGGAAAGCAAGCCTTTGTAAACCGTTTTCAATCTCTTCCGGTGTTACAACAAGTTCCATCCGCTTTGCTTCCTCTAGGAATAGGAATTGCTTCCAAATAACTGAGGTGATAGATTCTCTTGATTGTGAAAAAAACAACCTTTGCCAGCGATTGTACATGTCTGCAAATTCGTTTTGTGAAATCTTTCTGCCATATATCTTTCCAACAGGTTTTTTTGGTATCATTTCCATTGCCGAGTAACTGATACCCCATACAAACATGGCAAAGATCATAACGATATAAATTGTTTTTTGGTGTTTTCTGTACCAAGAACTAGAGACCATAACTCCTTATCTTCCTCTTTTTATGTTAAATAATAACACGAGTAATACTGAAAAGTTGCATAAAAGGGTTATTGTATCCATAATTATTATAATTATCAAATAGTTTTTTCTGCTGATTGATGTAAAATACGTCTTGACACTCCTGATAAACTCTGGTTAAATTCTTTTTTCGAGGTTAAATATATGATTAAGGCGAAAAAAAATTTAGTAATTGTTGAGTCACCGGCAAAGGCCAGGACGATCAGTAAATTTCTCGGCTCATCCTTCTCCGTTCGGTCATCAATGGGGCATGTGCGGGATTTACCTGAAAGAAAATTGGCCGTTGATACGGAGAATGACTTTACACCCGAATACCGGGTGATTCCGAACCGGAAGAAATTAGTTTCAGAATTACTGAAAGATTCAAAGAATGCAGATGCTGTTTACCTGGCATCCGATCTTGATCGTGAGGGTGAAGCTATTGCCTGGCATCTGACCCAGGTTCTTCAGTTGCCCGAAAAAAAAATACACAGGGTGACTTTTCACGAGATTACAAAGGATGCTATTCTGGATGCATTTAGTCATCCCGGGCCGATCAACATAGCCAAGGTCAATGCTCAGCAAGCCCGGAGGATACTTGATCGTCTTGTAGGGTATCAGATTAGTCCTTTGCTGTGGAAAAAGATTACAAAGCGGCTTAGTGCTGGCCGCGTTCAATCTGTAGCAGTCCGGCTTATCGTAGAACGTGAAAAGGAAATCAAGGATTTCAATCCCCAGGAGTACTGGAAGATTACTGCCGAATTAAGGCCTGTTCTCCGGGATAAGAATACAGCCGGGGATATCGTGTCATTTAAGGCCATCCTTCAAAAGTTTCGTGATGAAGCTATTGAAATAAAAAATGAACAACAGGCCAATCGCATCACTGAAGAGCTTCGCGAGAATGAATACAGCGTTGCAAATGTAAAGAAGCAAACAAAACGCAATAATGCTCCACCTCCTTTTACGACAAGCCTTTTACAGCAACAGGCATCCACCCGGCTGCAGTTTAGTGCTAAAAAAACGATGCTAATCGCTCAGCAGCTCTATGAGGGTATCGATATTGGTTCAAAGGGTACCGTCGGGCTTATTACCTATATGAGGACAGATTCATTCCATATTTCGGAACAGGCACTCTCAGCCTGCCGAAAGTTTATTACTGATAAACATGGGAAAGATTATGTACCGGATAAGCCCAATATCCATGCATCAAATAAAAAAGGAACCCAGGGTGCCCATGAGGCTGTTCGGCCTACTACGGTTGAATATACCCCCGAGTCCCTGAAAGACTTTTTAACGAAGGATCAATATAAGCTGTATGAATTAATATGGAACCGGTTTGTTGCGAGTCAAATGAAACCGGCACTTTATGCCGTAACCGAGGTTGAAATTGCTTCCGGATCTTATATGTTTAAGGCAAGAGGGCGGGAACTCCTGTTTGCCGGTCATACAGTTCTTTCCGGACATGAGACAGAAAAAGATGAACAAATGCTTCCCCTTTTAGAGAAGGATCAGGAACTTGAGTTAATAGAACTGTTACCTACACAGCATTTTACCCAGCCTCCTCCGCGCTATACAGAGGCTTCTCTTGTTAAAACATTGGAAAGGATGGGAATCGGAAGGCCAAGTACATATGCTGCCATCATTTCTACCATACAGGAACGGGGGTATGTAGAACAAGAGAAACGTGCCTTTTACGCTACAGAATTGGGGACACTCGTCACTGAAAAGCTGATAACGCATTTTCCAAAGATAATGGATGTGAAGTTTACCTCGCATATGGAGGATGAGCTTGACAAGATTGAGGATGAAAGAACCGAATGGCTTACGGTACTGAAGGAGTTTTATGAACCGTTTAAGACCGATCTGGAGAAAGCAACAGAGGAGATGAAGAGTGTAAAGGGGACCCCCGAAGAGAGCGGTAAAGTATGTAACCTGTGCGGGCAGCCTATGGTAGTACGATGGGGAAGGCATGGCAAGTTTCTGGGCTGTTCAGCATTCCCTAACTGCAAAAATACACTTCCCCTGAATGAAAGAGGCGAACCGGCCCAGCCGGAAACTTCTGATCAAAAATGTGAAAAATGTGGCAGCGCCATGGTCGTTAAGACAAGCCGGCACGGAAAATTTTTAGCATGCTCTGCATATCCAAACTGTAAAAACACGAAATCTCTCAACGGTGAGAAAACCAAGGCTGTACCTACTGATGAGAAGTGTGAGAAGTGTGGCAGTCCTATGGTTATCAGGTTAAGTAAGAAAGGCCGTTTTCTGGGGTGTTCAGCTTATCCAAAGTGTAGAAATATCAAATCCCTGCCTACGGGTGTAAAGTGTCCAAAAGAAGACTGTGATGGTGAACTGGTGCAACGGCGATCAAAAAAGGGGGGGATATTTTTTGGATGCAGCAGATATCCTGATTGTGATTACATTACGAAAGAATTGCCAGGTGTTGCAGATACGGTACAAGGGAAAGAATAGCTCAAGAACTACTTAAGGGTTATAAATCCTTTATTCTTTATGAACAGGCTTACCGTGCCTGTTCTTTTTAAGAAATCATCCACAAGTTCCAGAAATTCGAAAACAGAACTTACATCGTTAGCGCCGACTTTCAGGATCAGGTCGCCTGATTTTATCCCAGCGTGTTCTGCAGGGCTATTTGCCTCAACGTCAACAACCAGAACCCCTTTTTCTCCCTCAAAGCCGAGTGATTTTGCAATTTCAGGATTAAGATCGTTCACAATCAGTCCCAGGGAGAGTATTACTGGTTCATCTAATTTTTTAATAGAAATATACGATTTACCAGAAAGGTCTTTAGGCTGTTGTTCCACGATAATTTCTAAGGTATTTTCCCGGCCATTTCGGAAGACCTTTGCAGTAGTCATGACATCTATCTTCGCACGGCGAATGGCATGCTGAAGATCTATCGTATTTTCAATCTTTTTTCCCCCAAATTCAAGGATAATATCGCCCGGACGTATATCTGCCTTTGATGCAGGGGTATCAATCCATACCTCTACGACGAATGCTCCTTTTTCTGTTGGTAGCCGTAAACGATGAACAATTTCTTCTCTATTTTTCAAACCGAGCACTTCTGCCAATTCATCATTCACATCATGAGTTCCAACGCCCAGATACCCTCTGATAACCGTTCCATTAGCAATGATATCCTCGGCCGTTTCCTTTGCAATACCTGCAGAGATGGCAAATCCTATCCCTTGAAACCCCCCGGACCGGGTAGCAATGGCTGTGTTTATCCCGATTACTTCCCCCCTGAGGTTAACGAGCGGCCCTCCGCTATTTCCCGGATTAATTGCCGCGTCTGTTTGGAAAAAATCCTCATAGACAAAAGGAAGTACGAGCGGGATGACATGGGTTCTTCCCCTGGCGCTAATAATGCCCATAGAGACCGTTTGCTGATACCCAAAAGGATTACCAATTGCAATAACCCAGTCGCCTACTTGTACTGTATCAGAATTGCCAAACCTTACCGGTAGGAGATTTTCTGCGTTTATCTTTATAACGGCAAGATCCGTATTGGGATCAATACCAACAATCTTAACATTTCTGTACTGCTCGTGATTGTAGGTAATAACCGTGATCTCGTTTTCAGAAAAGCCGTCTATAACGTGATTATTCGTCAGGATATAACCGTGTTCACCTACGACAATACCGGAGCCCAATCCCTTTTTGGGAATATCTTCTGCGTGGGGATCCTGTTTCGGCGAAAATTGCTGGTGCGGGGGTAAAGGCCCTGATTCCGGGGCCCCTTTTGGCGGTACTTTTCTTTCAGTGCTGATACTGACAACCGATGGGCTGACGAGCTGAGAGACTTTTCGAAATGCCTGAATAAGCGGTTTGGTTGTTTCCTCAAGCTGTAAAAGCTCTTGCCTTAATTTTTCAACATCAATATCCTGGTTCGCAAGAATAGGCCAGTTTCCCAGGAAAGGTAAAAGGATATAGAGTACAAATGAAAACATTATTTTTGTGGTATATTTACATTTCATTTTTTCTCGCAGGAACTTTCAACCTGTAAATCAAATATCCACTACCCGCAAATACGGATGTATTGACAAAAAAAGTTAGCAGTACAACTCTTTTCGCCAGGAACGGATCATTTGTTCCATGAACACGTGATACTGCAGAAAAGGTAGTATATACAATTAAAATACATGCTAAACATATTACCAGAACAGAGAGTACTCTTCTCGGGTTTTTCATTTTTCTTTTAAGATGCATATAATAGTATTTATCTTCGCGGCAATAAATTTTTCTTTATGGTACTAGTGAAGTTTTCAGCGTCCTTTTTTATCTTTTCCTTTATATCTAATTTTATCAATTCCAGCCGGTTCGATAATTCAACTTCAGTTTTCTGAATGATATTGAGTCGTTGATTTATATCTTTTTTCAGGGTTTTGTAATTAGCTTCCAGCCTGCCGGTATATTCGTACAAACTTTTGATCATTATAATTTAATTCCGGATAAACACAAAGATAAATTTTTCATAAATGGGAACTTTCTCTGCATTCTTCTTGTTAATATGGGTGATTGTTCTCCTTTCAGCAAGCAAGCTGGTCTTTCGCTTTCCTCCTTTTCTTCGAAGGCCAGCTTGCGATTTTTACATGGAAACCTCATAACCTAACTAAGGTATAGAAAAGGGGGTAAACATCTCCTTTACAAATACGTTTCATTGCTTTTTTATCCGGAGAGTAAGTATTCTCCGCTTACAGATCAGAATATAATCATAACTGGAATTGCATTTTGTAATTTACATGTTATAATAATAGTTTACTACCAATAGGGGGCGAAAGGAGTCGACCAGATACGTTGAGGTATAGGTGGCGTATTGAGGTTGTCAGGAGGCCTCATAAAAAACCTGGCAAACAATTTAACTGCCAAACAACCAATGGCAATGGCTGCTTAATAAAACAGCCACATTTAATTAACCTTACCTGCGAGGTTAATTAAATGATGACAAGCAGGTTAGTTTAATTCCTTCGTTCGGTGGGAATTGAATGAATCTTTAAACGGGACTGGTTATTGGAAATCCTGTCTGCTGGAGTTCCGGATAACGAGATGCAAAAAACAGACTATATACGTAGAAGCCTATGCTGAAATATCTAGGGACGCGGGTTCAATTCCCGCCGCCTCCACCATAATTATTTGGTTTTGCAATACTTACAAAACATCTTTTTTGGCTGGTGACGGTTTGATCTTTTAGCGATAGGTTTACGATGTCTGTTTTTAGCCTTCCGGCATCGGTATGAATGTAATATTTTTCGGCCATTTTTGTTGACGAATGTCCCAGTAGTTTTGATACATTGAGTAAAGGTATACCGCTGTTAGCCAACTGAGAAGCTACACTATGCCGTGTTGCATAATAAAGCCGAATCGAAGGACCTAACCCAACTCTTTCCCTTATATCATACCATATCCTCCTGAGGCTATTTTCTGAATAGTGCTTGCCTGTTTTATTCACAGGCACGTATGCTTCAGGAAGGTTATTTTTTATACGGTCTGCTATATAGGGTGTCAATTCAGGGTGAAGGGGTATAACCAAATCCCTTGAATCCCTACCCTTCCGCCTCTCCATAAACACCCTACCGGAAAAGGTTGCCGATACAGTCAATGGATAGTATTGCAAGAATTTAAAAAAGCCAAAATTCCTGTTAGGGAAGTAATAGTCGAAACAAATCATCATGACGGGAGTGGGGTACTCAAAGTTACTAATTTTGCAGAACACATTGATAAATATGCAAAACTAACTGATGAAAATCTATGGTTAAGGACAGCTACATACCAATTTCCTCTTCCTGCCGTTCCTGCCTTCCTCAGATGTTCTGTATAGAGTATTCAACAGATAAGACCGAACAGAATAGGAAAGAGTACGTTTTAAAATTATATTCTGGTGTGGGCAAATGTGTTCGGTTTCATCCGAGGAGTACTATAGATGTACTTTACACAAATCGTGAAATGTTTCATAAGCTTCAACAAAACTACGCGGGTAATAAGTACCAAGATATTTTCTCACTTTTGTTTCATCTGCTTCCAGGTTATATTGAGTTTCTCCTAGACCTGGTGCATACTCACCCCTTAGTTGAGAAAAAATAACATTATCTATCTTATTGGGCAAAATCACGATTATTTCCTTCCCGTATTTTTATTAATGCTCAGCTTAACCAAACAGTTCCAAAGCATGATTACAGAAATAATATTTTTCTCATGAGGATATCGCCTGTAAACTTATTCTATAACCTTTCCAGGCATACATCTACAGTGGTACCACTACCGGCAAAAGGGTTTAAAGACTATATCAAACGGTTGTGTGTGGTAACAAATGAGGCTTTTCCATATATGCCTCTGGAAAAGCACCGGAATTTTTAATAAAAACTCTTTTTGTCTGGAAAAAAATATATTTTGTTGAGATATTTAACGGATGCCCCGTATAGTCGATTTTAGACGCTACCACCATTATTCTGGGTACCCCCATCCTCGGGAAAAAGAATTCTTTTCTCAAGAAAAGAAAAGAAAAAATTTCATATAATACTTACGTCAGTTATAAAAGCAAGATTTAAAGTTAATCTTTCCCTATCGTTTCTTTTTCCACAGCCCTTTGGATAAGTTTATTTAGGGTTATACCTAATGTCTTTGCTCTTTCCACAGCCTTTTTATGAAGCTCTGGAGATATACGGACATTAAAACTACCTTTATATGACTTCAAAGGTTCTTTGCCTCGCTCCCTGCATAATCTGATATAGTCATCTACTTCTTCATGAAATGCGTTTATAAGCTCATCTACGGTAGAGCCTTCAAACGTTATAAGGTCATCAATACCTTCTACCTTTCCATGAAAGACCTTATCTTCAGCACTGAAATGGACAGATCCAATAAACCCCTTATATGTTAAAATATCCTTCATTCTATCACTCCTTTGTCTCGCAACGTTTCCTCTATATAATCTAATTGGTATCGTTTAAGTTCAGGTCCTGGATGAGGCTTATGAAGTTTAATAATGTGTTTGGTCTCAGGATTCATAAAGGTCACTCTTGACCCCGCCGTCTTACCTGTGCTAATGTTTTCATATCCAAAACCGGCTAAAAGTTTCTTAAGCTCGCTATAGGTAAAATCTTTTGGTTTCGATAAGAAACGTTTTAGTGTTTTTTCGGCTTTACTCATTGCTTTATTATAGTATCCAAAACAAAAGAATGCAACTAAATTGTGGTTACTTGATATGATATACTGATATGAGGTGTTTTATCCCACAATTTTTACAACGAGTAAAATACTTTTTGGTGACGGTCTGGTGACGGTATTTTTTGGGTATGAAAAGTTATAAGATGTATTTATATAAATACTTAATAAAAAATGGACGCGGGCTCAACTCCCACCGCCTCCACCATTTTGAAAAAGACAACCCGTCTCTCCAGAGTGATTCTCTGGGTAGGCGGATTTTCTTTTTCCCCTCTGCCGCCCATCGATCGGCTGGAAGGTTTCAATCCCGAAGGGCGCAGCATGTACCGACGGGTTCTGGTGGCGGTCAAGACAAGCAACTTGATCCGGACCGTTTGGCTGTACCATTACGTCCTCGGCCATGATGCGAAGCGGATCACTTCGGGCTTTTGGGATATAAAGTGCAGAAACGATATTTTTGCAAAACATGGTTGACAGGCAGCGTCAAATTTCATATATTATGCAGAAACAACATTACAGCATATTGTAAAGTGAGTGAATGAAGATGAAAATAAAAAAACTGGCAACCGTACAGATGGGGTACTCATTCAGGTCCCGTCTCGAAGCCTCGGAAGGGGCCGGAGTTGCAGTTATTCAGATGAAGGACCTTCTTGATGACAACACTGTCGGCTGTGATGATCTGATCAAAATTAACATGGAGGCCGTGAAAGAGCATCACCTTGCACGGAAAGGTGATCTGGTATTCAGGTCTCGTGGCCATATAACCACAGCAGCGGTTCTTCTCGAAGATCCGGGCAAGGCTGTTGTTGCCGCTCCTTTATTAAGGATACGGGTGACAAAGCCGGATAAGGTTTTGCCTGAGTATCTGAACTGGTACATCAGCCAGCGTGATGCGCAGGTTTTCCTGACCAGCAGAGCCAAGGGAACGGTTCAGAAAATGATCAGCAAGCAGGCGATTGAAGATCTGGAGGTTGCGCTGCCAAGCTTGGAAAAACAGAAAAACATCGTAGAACTGGCCTCGCTGTCTGCCCGTGAACAAACCCTGCTTCATACGCTGGCCGATAAGCGGGAACAATACATTTCAACGATACTAATGCAGTTTGCAAAAGGAGAATAAAACATGAGCAGTAAGATTGATCAGAAAGACATCAACAACGCGGCATGGGCGGCGTGTGACACCTTCCGGGGAGTGGTTGATCCGGCGCAGTACAAAGACTACATCCTTGTGATGCTGTTTTTGAAGTACATCTCCGATGTATGGCAGGACCATTATGAGGAGTATCAGAAACAGTATGGTGATGATGATGTTCGTATCCGTCGCAAGCTCGAGCGTGAACGTTTTGTTCTCCCGGTGGTGAAACTCACCGAAAAGAATGACGAAACCGGCGAAGAAACGGTTCTGGATGAGTTCCCGGCTACCTATCACAGCCTGTATGAGCGCAGGTCAGCCTCCAACATCGGCGAGTTGATCAATATTGTGCTCGACCATATTGAAGAGAACAACAAGAGCAAACTCGAAGGGGTCTTCCGCAATATCGACTTCAACAGCGAGGCCAACCTCGGGAAAACCAAGGACCGTAACCGCCGTCTTAAACAGCTGCTGGAAGATTTCCACAAGCCCCAGCTCGATATGCGTCCGAGCCGTGTTTCCGGGGATGTCATTGGTAACACCTACATCTACCTGATTGAACGCTTCGCCTCCGACTCCGGAAAGAAGGCCGGAGAGTTCTTTACCCCGCTGAAGGTAACCAAGCTGGTTGCCAAACTGGCAGGTCCTAAACCGGGCGACCGAATCTGTGATCCGGCCTGCGGATCGGGCGGTCTTTTGATTCAGGCAGCCAAAGAGGTGGGCGACCGCAACTTTGCCCTTTTTGGCCAGGAGTCCAACGGCAGCACATGGGCGCTCTGCCGCATGAACATGTTCCTGCACAGCTTTGACAGTGCCCGGGTTGAGTGGTGCGACACCCTGAACAGCCCGCTGCTCGTGGAAAACGACCGGTTGATGAAATTCAACTGCGTGGTGGCCAATCCGCCGTTCTCGCTGGATAAATGGGGGGCCGAAAATGCCGAGAGCGATCAATACAACCGTTTCTGGCGCGGTGTTCCGCCTAAAAGCAAAGGTGACTGGGCATTTATCAGTCACATGGTGGAAACCGCCCTTGAAAAGCAGGGCCGGGTCGCCGTGGTGGTTCCTCATGGCGTGTTGTTCCGGGGTGCTGCCGAAGGCCGTATCCGCCAGAAAATAATTGAGGAAAATTTGCTGGATGCGGTAATCGGCCTGCCGGGCAATCTGTTCCCAACCACCAACATTCCGGTTGCGATTCTGGTCTTTGACCGCTCCCGTGAAAAAGGTGGTGCCCGTGAAGAATGCAAAAACGTCTTTTTTGTCGATGCCAGCCGGGAGTTTGTCTCCGGTAAAAACATGAACACCCTCTCGGAAGCGCATATCGGCAAGATCATGGAGACCTACACCGCCCGTGCTGAAGTAGAAAAATACGCCCACGTGGCCGAGTTCGCCGAGATCAAGGAAAACGACTTCAATCTCAATATTCCCCGCTATGTGGACACCTTTGAGGAGGAAGAGGAAATCGACATCGATGCAGTGCAGGTGGAGATTGACGGTCTGGAAAAAGAGCTGGCAGCGGTGCGGGTGAAAATGGCCGAGAAGCTCAGGGAGATTCAACGATGAGCAAAGCACTTCAAGTTCCAAACGGCTGGAAGCCATCCAAAATAAAGGATGCTGCTCAGGTAAACCCTCGCTCAAATTCTGTTGATGATGACACCTTGGTGGCATTTCTTCCAATGAATGCTGTATCCGAGTCAGGGATTATTCAAGGTGCAGAGATCCGAAAAGCCATTGATGTGAAGAAAGGTTTTACATCCTTTGAAACTGGAGATGTTCTGGTCGCCAAAATCACTCCGTGCTTTGAGAACTACAAAGTTGCCTATGTACAGAACTAAAAAATGATCGTGGATATGGTAGCACCGAATTTCATGTTCTCCGCCCTAAAAAAAGCATAACGGGTGAGTATCTGCATCTCCTTACCAGAACTCACCATTTTAGGGGAACAGGCGAGCTTAACATGACTGGCACAGCTGGCCAGAAGCGTGTTCCTGCTATTTTTTTGAAGAACTATGATTTCCAACTCCCCCCGCTTCCCGAGCAAAAATCCATTGCCGATCTGCTGTCCACCTGGGATGAGGCCATCGAGAAAACCGAACAACTCATAGCGAAGAAGCAAAAATTCTATGAAGCACAGCTTTCAAAGCGTCTCTCCTTAGATATTCCAGAACGCATTAAGCTGAAAAAGTTCCTGAAAGAAGTCTCGAAGAGAAACAGGGATCTTTCAATTACCCAGGTCTTGGGTGTTACAAATTCGAAAGGTTTTGTGCGTCCAGAAGACCAGTTCGATAGACAGGTCGCCAGTGACAACCTATCGAACTACAAAATTGTTTCTAAGGGAGAATACGCATACAACCCATCACGAATAAATGTCGGTTCGATCGCAAAGGTTAGATGGTTGGGATTTTGGCGTATTAAGCCCAATGTACACCGTTTTTGAGATTAAAAAAACATCAGAGCTGAATACCGACCTCTTTCTGCATTGGTTGAATTCTCACGAGGCTAAGCAACGAATAAAGCTGAGCGCTCAAGGTAGTGTGAGAGAAACCGTATCCTTTGACGATTTCTGTGCGATCGGATTTCCAAAGATTGAATTCAAAGAACAGAAGGCACTTGCAGAGTATTTCAGTTTGATATCAGCGGAAATTGATGCCCTTAAGGCTTTATCTGAAAAATACAAAACCCAGAAACGTGGCCTGATGCAGAAAATGCTCACCGGCGAGTGGCGAGTAAAACCGGAAATCGTTAACCAATACATGGAGGCGTAATCATGGCTAAAGGTAAAAATCAGCACGTTGTAAAACATCCCGATGGCTGGGCGGTCAAGGGCGAAGGCAACAGCAAAGCGACCAAGGTTACCCACACCCAGGCCCAGGCCATTGAAGCGGCGGAGAACATCGCCAGAAATCAAAAGTCGGACACCAAGATTCATGGCGAGAACGGGAAGATCCGGGCTGGCAACAGCTACGGAAACGACCCGTGCCCTCCTAAGGATAAAAAATAAGGAGTGATTCAATGCCAATATTTATATCGCATACAACCAGAGATGATGAATTAGCCAAAAAGGTATTCTGGCGGCTTAACCGTATCTACGATATTACCTGCTATATCGATGATATGGATAAGGAGCTTGGAAATAATCGGGGTAAATCCAGCCTCACTCCATTACTGGTCGACAGGCTGCGCAAATGTGACACTCTACTTGCTGTTGTGACAGAAAACACAAAGGGGTCGTGGTGGGTGCCTTTTGAAATAGGCACTGCGCGAGAAATGCCCCGGGTTATTTCGAGCTTTACACCTCTGCCAGATCGTTCCGCCTATAGCTGGCAAGAAACATTGCCGGAATACCTTCTCGAATGGCCTCGGTTACGGTCTGATAGCGATATAGATGTTTTTGCAAGGGAATACAAAAGACAGTCTGTACTGCTCGAAAAAAGCATTGGGCTTGAGAACTTCTCGCAAAGATCAGCTTCAGTGAATAACGCCCGTAGCTTTGAATCTACCGTAATGAAATCACTTGGTCAGAGGAGTTATTGATGAGCTTTTACAACTTTTACAACAACACTGTAACACCAAAGCATAAGACGTTCATCAGCTTTCATCATGCAGATGATTACTACAAAAAGCATCTTGAAACTCAATGGGGAGAGCAATTTGACGGGTTTGTTTCAAAGTCTGTTGGCGATGGCGATATAAACACCTATTTGGCCACAGATCGTATCCGTCAATTGATTCGTGATGATTTTATTTCTGATGCCACTGTTACTCTTGTGCTTATCGGGCAAGGAACTTGGCGCAGAAAGCATGTGGACTGGGAAATAGCGTCAGGTATTCGTGATACAAAAAATAATTCAAGAACCGGATTGTTGGGGTTGTTGCTCCCTATCTATTCGGCGCAACTGCCATACGGAATGAATGCATCAGTTTTGAAGTATACAGAAAATGGCAGTGTCTATAACCCATATACAATTCCTCCACGGCTGAATGACAACATTGAATGCGGATTCGCCAAAATATATTCCTGGCCGGCTTCTCCAAATGATTTGCGCCAATGGATTCATGATGCATTTCAGCGGCGTAAAACATGTTTGCCGACAAATGGCCGGGACAGCTTTTCAAATAATAGAACCAAAGCACAAACACATTGGAGGGACTGACAATGATATCAAGTACAAATAAAAGGAAGGTTTTTATTTCACACTACAAAGGGGATCGAAACGAGGTAGATGATTTTATCAAGGAATTCTCTACCGTCTTCATTCCCAAGGTATTGGGAGCCAACGACAATGATGACTTTATAAACAGCACTAACACCGACTATGTAATGCAGCGCATAAGGGAAAAATATCTTGGCGACAGTACCGTGACCATTGTTTTGATTGGAAGCTGCACTCATAGCCGACGATACATTGACTGGGAGATAAAGAGTTCGTTGCGTCAGGGACAATATACTCCAAATGGCTTGATTGGAATCCTTTTACCAAGCCAAGGAAATTCAGCTCATTTACCCCCACGATTGAAAGCGAACTGGGCAAAAGGAGAGTCTGATTGTTATGCGCGATACAGAGATTATCCATGTTCAAAAGAAGAACTGTCGTTATGGGTTGAGGATGCTTATCAGGCCAGAACTTCCCGGGCGCAGCTAATTCAAAACTCTCAGGATATGATGAAATACAATGGCGATTGTAAAATTTGCGGGGTGACACATTGATGACAACAGAATACAAACCACCCTTGGCTATACATTTCATTTGGAACCCGGCAGATAAAAAGTCCGTTGAAAAAATTCTTGACTCCGTTAGATCCAGCTTTGCTCGTGATGTAGACCGTCCGTTTTCTCGGGGATTAAATATACCTTTATTTTTCTATAGTTCAGAAAATCCAAGCCAGCCGCCATTGCATTCGCCTGAACAGCAGGCTGCAAAAGACATTGTATTTGTGTTCGCAAGCGTAAATACGTTAGGGCGGGAGGCATGGAAATCTTACATCGATCAACTTTCGTTATCGAACACATCACGGGCGGTCCCAATAGCCATTGATAAAGATGGATTAGGACATGGTGACGGCAACCTCAAAAATCTAAATTTCCTGAGATCATACGAATGGTTGGGGGATTTGAGAGAGCAGCGGGCTGTGCTGGCCATGGCTCATGAAATATTCAGGCATGGTTTTGTTGAAATTGGTGCAGAAGATCATGGCAAGCGTTCGTCAATAAAGATTTTTTTAAGTCATGCAAAAGCTGGAGAGACTGGCCGCCTCCATGCTGAATCAATCTATAAATTCATCGATAATACCAATATGTCGCGTTTCTTTGATGCGACTGAAATATCTCCGGGATTTAAATTTGACGAAGAAATTATTAAACACATAAAAGAATCCACGTTGGTTGCGATAGGAAGTGATGCATATTCCTCCAGGTATTGGTGCCAGAGAGAAATCCTTTGCGCTAAACAACATCAGCGGCCAATCATTGCGGTGGACTGCCTTCAAGATTTTGAAGACAGGGTTTTCCCTGCTGGCTCTAATGTGCCCTGTGTGCATGTGTCACCGGACACTCCGATAAGTGAGCCTGATATATTACGTGTCTTGATTGCTACTATTCTTGAAACGATACGCCACCATCATGCCAAAAAATCTCTCGAATACTATAAGAGTCAGAACTGGATTGATAATGACTGCACCATAATTTCAAGGCCGCCAGAGATCCGTCAGGTAATCGAGTTAGAAAATAGTGGAAAACAAAAAGTTTGTTACCCCGAGCCCTCGCTCTATTCAGAGGAAGCAGATTGGCTTTCTCATTTTGAGGTTGATGCATTTACTCCCTTATGGAGCAGAGCTGAAGATGGGGTTTTGGACAATTGGCGAATAGGCATTTCCATCTCTGATAATCCTACGGGTAATTATTCAACACACCATTTACATCCTGACCACCTAAAGAGATTGTCCCAAGATCTGGCAAGACACCTTCTTGCCAGAGCGGGAACGATTATTTATGGGGGCGATCTTCGCAAAGACGGATTCACGCAATTCATACTCGACGAAGCTATTGCACTAAAGACCCGACTCAATACTGAGAATATTCATGTCGAGAATCATTTGGCTTGGCCTCTGTATATATCAGATCCAGAAATTGTTGCTTGGCGAGCTAAGTATAGCGGCGTCATTAAATCTATTGAGCATAATATTCCAAGTGATATTAAAAAAGACATAGATAAGGATGCCTTCATAGCTCCAAGTGGAACGGAAAATAAATATGTATGGTCTCGTTGCCTTACACAGATGCGAGAAAAATCTATTGATACCTCTCATGCACGCATATGTACCGGTGGCAAACTTGCGGGCTATCATGGAAAGATGCCGGGAGTTCTTGAAGAGATAATTATTTCAATAAAAAAAAACAAACCAATCTTTTTGCTCGGCGCTTTTGGGGGCGTGGTTGGAGAAGTTTGCAAAACAATTACGGATAAGTCTCTTGCTGAGCCCATTACTGAACACTGGCAAATTACTAATAACGGCGGGTATTTTGAACTTCAGAAAAAAGCCAAACAGGATAATCAGAATGCTGACTATACAGAAATCAAATCCATTTTAGAGAGCATGTCTATTGAGGATTTAGCACGCTCTTCCGGTCTTAATTCAGACGATTATCAGCGATTAATGGCATCCCCTTTTGTAGATGAGTGTGTGCATCTTGTTCTAAAGGGTCTAAAAACATTAGCTTCTACCAGTAAGTGCAAAGAAATGGAGGAGCATGATGAGTAAGTTTCAGATAAACGAAAAGCATCTTTCTCAAATCCCGGCTTTGCAGCTTTTGATTGGCCTGGGATTTGAATTTTTGGCACCGGCAGAAGCACTCCGCGAAAGGCAGGGCCGAACCTCCAATGTTTTGTTGGAAAACATTCTGCGTAACCAGCTCAAAGAAATAAACCGCATCCGTTACAAAGGGAGTGAATATCTCTTCAGTGAGGAAAATGTTCAGTCCGCTATCCAGAAGCTGAAAAACATTAAATATGACGGGCTGCTGAAGACGAATGAAGCCATTTACGATCTGATCACTCTCGGGACAGCAATGGAGCAGACTATTGAGGGTAATTCTAAAAGTTTCAACATGAACTATATCGACTGGCGCAATTCCCGTCGCAACAAGTTTCACGTAACGGTCGAATACAGTGTTGAACGTTCACGATCAATAGAAACCGCCCGGCCGGATATTGTTCTCTTCGTCAACGGTATTCCGTTTTGCGTGATTGAATGTAAAGCGCCGCAGGTTGAGGTGGAACAGGCAGTTTCGCAATCGATCAGAAATCAGAACGATGACTATATCCCGAAACTCTTCATCTACAGCCAGATGGTGTTGGCTCTGAATAAAAACAGCGCCATGTACGCAACAACGGGAACCGCTGCGAAATTCTGGGGTGTATGGAAAGAGCCTCAGATGGATAATGGTGAACGTGAGTTTGAAAAACTTGCGGCAGTGGTAAACAAATCGCTTGCCGGGGATGTTATAGCCAGAATTTCAACTGCCTTTGATGCTAAGCCGGAAGCCTTAAACGGCAGCAGACTTGTAACCGAACAGGACAAGGCTCTTTTCTCCCTCTGCCGTCCGGAAAGACTTTTGGAGTTGGCTTGGAAATTTACGGTATTTGATGGGGGTATCAAAAAGGTTGCTCGTTATCAGCAGTATTTCGTCATCAAGTCTACACTGAATCGGGTAAAGCATTTTGACAGCACTGGCTCACGTAAAGGCGGTGTGATCTGGCACACTCAGGGTTCCGGAAAATCCCTG
This sequence comes from Candidatus Loosdrechtia aerotolerans, assembly GCA_021646405.1. Lineage (GTDB taxonomy): Bacteria > Planctomycetota > Brocadiia > Brocadiales > Brocadiaceae > Loosdrechtia > Loosdrechtia aerotolerans. The sequence goes on along the minus strand of SOER01000009.1, from coordinate 37,776 downwards.
ACTATGGTGATGCTCGCAAGAAACCTGGCTTTGGATCCTGAAATTTTGAATCCTCGAATTGTTCTTGTGACAGACCGTGACGACCTTGATAAGCAGCTGGGGAACACCTTTGCAGCCTGTGGCCTTGAAGCGAACCGTGCGACCTCGGGGAGAAACCTGCTGGAGCTGGTCGCTGAAAAGAAATCAGGCATTATCACAACCCTCATTCATAAGTTCGACAAGGCGTATGCGGTAAAGAAATATCAGGATGAATCCCCCGACATTTTCATTCTTGTGGATGAGAGTCACCGTACCCAGTTTGGTTCCTTTTCAGTACGGATGAAACAGATGTTTCCTCATGCCTGTTATTTAGGATTTACCGGTACTCCACTTTTAAAGAAGGAAAAGAACAACTTCGTCAAATTCGGTGAACTGGTGGAGCCCCATTATTCAATTACACAGGCCGTTGAAGACGGTGCGGTTGTTCCGCTTCTGTATGAGGGGCGGCATGTAGAGATGACGCAAAATCAGACGGCTGTTGATCTGTGGTTTGAGCGACACACACAAGGGTTGACCAAGGAACAGCAGGCGGACCTGAAACGGAAATATGCACGAGCGGAAATGCTGAACAAAGCCGATCAGGTCATATACATGAGAGCCTTTGATATCAGCGAACACTTCCGCTCCAACTGGCAGGGAACAGGATTCAAAGCGCAGTTGGTGGCTCCGAATAAAGCATCCGCGCTCAAGTACAACGCTTATCTGAATGAAATAGATATTGTCAGTTCTGAGGTTGTTATCTCGCCGCCGAATATGCGTGAAGGGTATGAAGAAGCCGATGATGAGACAACTGATGAGGTCGTAAAATTCTGGCAAAAAATGATGAAGCGCTATGGCAGTGAAGAAGAATACACCAAGCAGCTCATCAACCAGTTTAAACACGGTAGTGATCCGGAAATTCTTATTGTCGTTGATAAGCTGTTGACAGGTTTTGACGCCCCACGAAACGCGGTCCTCTATTTGTGCAGGGTACTTAGAGAGCACACGCTGCTTCAGGCAATTGCGCGGGTCAATCGTCTTCATGAAGGCAAGGAGTTCGGTTTTATTGTCGACTATGCAAGTGTCCTCGGTGAACTTGATAAAGCGCTTACAATGTATAGCGCGTTTGAAGGATTCGATGAATCCGACCTTGTTGGCACTCTGACATCCATTAATAGCGAAATAGAGAAGCTGCCGGGCCGGTATTCCGATCTCTGGGATCTATTCAAAACGGTTAAGCATTCCCAGGATGAAGAAGCCTATGAAGTGTTGCTCGCCGATGATGAGTTGAGAGAAGAGTTTTATAGCCGTCTTTCAGATTTTGGGAAAAATCTCGGTATCGCACTCTCTTCCGAAAAATTCCTGACCGAAACCGATGAAAAAACGTTGTCCAGATACAAGGCAGACCTTCGGAAGTTTCAGTCACTCAAGGCGTCTGTCAAATTGAGATATGCTGAGGCAGTTGATTACCGGGATTACGAGCCAAAAATCAAAAAACTGTTGGATACTCACATTCAAGCCAATGAGGTTGTTCAGCTGAATGAACCGGTCAATATCTTTGACGATAAAATGTTTAATCAAGTCAAAGAGGAGCAAGGGGTATATCAAACTAAGAAAACCACGGCCTCCAAGGCTGATACGATTGCGCACGCAACGAAGAGAGTTATTACGGAAAAGATGGATGAAGACCCTGCGTTTTACGAGAAGTTCTCAAAGCTGATCCAGCAGGCGATTGAGGACTTCAGGGCTAAGAGGATATCAGATCTGGACTATCTTAACAAAGTCGTGGACATTCGTAATAAGGTCGTTGGCAAGGTGCATGACGATATACCTGATAAACTTTCCGGCAATGAAGATGCCATGGCTTATTTTGGTGTGCTTAAGCCTTTCCTTGAAAAACACGAATTAAGTGAAGAAGACCTTGAATCCGCTACGGCAGATACGGCAATTGTAATTCATGACATTTTGGAAAAACACAAAAAAGTTCATTTCTGGGATGATGAAGATGCTCAAAAACAAGCGCTTAACGAGATCGACGATTATTTCTATGATGAACTCAAAACAGAAAGAGGCATCGAATTGTCGCTTGATCAGATGGATGAGATCATTGAAAAGGTGCTGCAGGTGGCAAAGCACAGGAGTTATAACTAATGGAGGCATTAAACCATAACGACAGACACTCGGTTGTTTACGGGCGAAAGACCATTGATTTCAGTCTATTCTATTGTGACAGAAAAACGATGGAAATTGCAGTGCATCCTGACAGTACCGTTATTGTCAAAGCGCCCGTGCAATCAGACATCGCGCTAATAGAAAAGAAAATTATAAAAAGAGCTCGTTGGATTCTCAGACAGCTGAATTATTTCAAGCAGTTTAATCCAAAGACGCCTGATCGATGTTACGTGAACGGTGAGACCCACCTGTATCTTGGAAAGCAATACCGCTTAAAGTTAGCCGAGGGACCAGAAAACTCCGTTAAATTATCTCGCGGCTTTTTTCAAATCACTTGCCGGAACGAGCCGACTTCGGATACTGCCAGAAAACTTTTAAATCAATGGTATTCGGAAAAAGCTCAGCTGCAATTTGCGGAGAGTATGGATCGCTGTTGGCAGAAATTCAATGGTCTCAGCATTGGCAAGCCTAAACTATCCATTAAGCGAATGCAAAAAAGGTGGGGCAGCCTTTCAGACAAGGGCACAGTAACCCTCAATACAGACCTGATCAGAGCACCTAAAGAATGCATTGACTATGTTGTCACGCATGAGCTGTGTCACCTGGAATATCATGATCATAGCCCCGAATTTTATAAGCTCCTCGACGCTGTCATCCCGGGATGGGAGAAGATAAAACACAAACTGGAACTCAGCATGGTGTGATCATGAAGCGGAAATTTTTAATGAATACAGGATAGGGAGTTACGCTATGAACGTTCAAGACGCAGCCGGACAGATATTGAAGGAAGCAGGAAAGCCTCTTCATGCCAAAGAGATCGCCGAGCGGATTATTGAAGCTGGTTTATGATCAAGCGATGGCAAGAAGGAAAGTTTCTGTTGGATAGAATAAGTGACCCTATAAGGAAAAAGCGAAGCGGGAAACGATGCTTTGTAAGTAGTCGGACAACCGAGTAGTACCTTAAGCACAGTGAAAGATGATAAAGACGTCCATGAGGCTGCAGGACCTGAGAAGGGAGATATACTTGCTGGAAACGGGCTTTTGAGTACCGCGCCAGTCCGCGACCCTACTGATGAGAAGGCGCTGGAAATAGGGAGAGAAACGGGGAACACAAACCTCAGCCTGAAGCCGCTACGCCAGCGTTTTACTCTACAATATAAAATCTGTTCTGTCTCTTGACATAACATGGTATATTGCATTTTTGTATAAATCGTTAATTCAGCACATAACTCATAAGCACCGGCCAATTCTTCCACCATAGTATGGATTACGTTCTTTACATCTGCTGGAAGCTCTTCCATAAGTCTAATAAAATCATCGTGGTATATAACGCCAACCTCTAAATCTGTTAATGCTCTTACCGAGGCGCGTCTCGTTGATTTTGTAATTAATGCAGGCAAGCCAAAGACAGCACCTTTTTTAAGGATATTAACACAGACTTCCTCGCCTAAATAACTTTTCCTGACTTCTGCCTCACCGGACGTTATAATATATACATTATAACTTTCCAGTCCTTCCTTAACAATAGTTTCACCCTTTTTAAAAGTTTTCTTGTGTGAATAGTCAGCCATATCTGCCTCCTTTCATACAGGTACTTAAAAGTAATGAAGTAAAAAGTGACATTATAAATATATTCGCAATAAATATTTTAGCAATCAACATTCCTTTCCAAGTTACTATTCCTTTTTATCCTGTTAAAAAGATGATACTTGATAAGTTGAATGAAAATACGTAAACCTTCAGAACCTCTCCTGGCCTCAATTTCTGTTTAAATCATTGCATTTTAAGGTTTCTATAATACTGAGAATCTTTTTCTTTTGGGATATATGTGTTAAAATAATTAAATATGATAATTTAAAAAATAATCAATGCTTTATTAAAGTGAAGTAATTATAGAATGAAAATATTCCCATCAATTAAAGCTAAAATACTTGCTTTCGGTCTTTCTATTTCCCTTATACCAATCGCAATCATTTCCACCGTATATTATTTTCATGCCAGGTACAATTTAAAATTCGATACTTTTCAAGATTTAAAAGCGATGGCACAATCAAAAAAACTGCACGTCATCGATAGTATACATGGAGAAGAAATACTTACTTCTACTCTCAGTATCGATTGGTTTATAGAAGAAAAATGTAAAATGATTACCCATGATAAGGTTTCCAAACAAAATGTAGTTACTAGTTTAAATAAGTACCTTTTAAATAGTCTGAATGAAGTGCCGGATCAGTCCTGCCTTATCGCGATAACTGTGGCGGATAAATCCGGTAATATTATTTCTTCAACTCACGAAAAGTTAATTGGCAGGAACATATCCCACAGAGAAGCGTTCATACAGGGAATAAATAAAGGGAATGGTAAAACCTTTGTAGGTCAGCCGCATTTTTCTTCGTATTTTGATACCGGTTGCATATCTATTTCAGCACCAATTATTCCTGATGATAATACAAAGCCAATAGGTGTTATTATCAATACCTTCAGCCTTTCATTCTTAAATGATATGGTAACATCCCTTGTTGGGTTGGGGAATACCGGTGAGGTATATTTGGTAAGTAAAGATACCACGATGGTTACAGAATCAAGGTTTTTAAAAAATCATCCACTTAGCCAGATGATAAATACAACGCCAATTCAAAAGATCAAAAAAGGAAATAAAGAATGGGTTGGCATCTATTTAGATTATAGAAACATACCTGTTGTTGGTGCCGCCATGGATATACCGGAATATAGTTTAATACTGGTAGCAAAAATAGACGTTTCAGAGGCATTCGCATCTCTGAAGATGTTAAATACTGTTGTGATAATTTCAGGGGTAGTCTGTATAGGTGTAGTTGTGGGTATTGGGTGTACCTTTGCCTTTTCAACATCAAGACCTATTATGGATTTAAAGAATGCTGCAGAGAGATTTACAAAAGGAGATTTAGACTACAGAATTCACATGATTCGTAATGATGAAATTGGCAAGCTAAGCAATAGCTTTAATATCATGGCAGAAAAACTTTCAAGTAAAATCAATGAAATCAAACGGACTGCGGAAGCACTGCGTATCAGTGAAAGTAAGTACCGGCTTCTCATTGACAATCTTCCTGTAAGAATATCTCACAAAAACAGAGATTCAATATATATATCTTGTAATGAGAGCTTAGCAAAGGATTTTTGCATACAGCCGGAAGAGATTACCGGAAAAACAGATTATGACTTTTTCCCCGCGGAGATTTCTGAAAGATATAGAATAATCGACAGGGAGGTTATAGAATCGGGACAAAGAAGAGATGAAGAGATAAGATATAATAGAAATGGACAAGAACTCATTATTCATACTATTAAAGTCCCTATAAAAAATGAGAAGGGTGAGATTACCGGTATCCTGGATTCTTACATTGATATTACCGAAAAAGTAAACCTGGAAAGGGAGGCACAGCAATCGAGGCATCTTGCATTAATAGGTGAATTAGCGGCAGGTGTGGCTCATGAGATCAATAATCCCATAACAGGTGTTATTAATTGTGCCCAGATATTATTGAATAAAAGCAGTGAAGGGAGCAGGGAGAAAGATCTCGGCCGTAGGATTGTGAAAGAAGGGGACCGCATTGCTACAATTGTTAGTAAACTTCTTTCCTTTGCCAGGACTAAAGATAAAAAAGAAAAGAGCCTGACGGGGATACAGGAAATATTACCTGATATCCTCACCCTCACAGAAGCACAATTACGGAAAGAAAGCATTACGCTAAAAGTGACTATACCGAAAGACTTGCCAGGAGTACTTGCAAACGTTCAGGAAATTCATCAGGTTTTCCTGAACCTCATCAATAATGCACGATATGCCCTGAATCAAAAATATTCAGGACCACATGATAATAAAATCCTTGAAATTTTTAGTGAAGAAATAACGGTTAATAAGCGTAGATTTATAAAAATTACCTTTTATGATCACGGTACCGGCATACCCGCCCATATAAGGGATAAAATAATGAATCCGTTTTTTACAACAAAACCGCAGGGAAAGGGAACAGGGTTAGGATTGAGTGTTTGTAATAATATTATAGATGATCATAATGGTCAACTTAACTTTGACAGCGTTGAAGGAGAATTTACGAAAATTTCGATTATTCTACCGGTAGAAAGGGTCAGACCTTGAAAATAGAATAGAAAATTTGTTCCGTGGTATATTGGATTCTCCAGGGTCGTGCCATAGTAACGGATGAAAATAACTTAATGTCATAACCTTTCTACTGCGTATCCAGGGTGGTAATTAATCGTGCCGATTGTGAAATAATGTACTGGCGGTCTGATGGTGATGGAACACTGCGATGTCCCAATTCCACAACTGCTTTTGCATGATCAAGAAGCACACGCCGCCGTGTAGCGATCAGGGTACTATCTGCAAGTGTTTCCAATGACTGGAGCATGCGGGTTAGAACGGCCACATTACCGCCGGCATTCTGGCGGATCTGGTCGAAAGATTCCATCATCAGACCTGCAAACGTCGGGCCGCGGGCTAACACTCGTACCCTGCCATCCGCGGTTCGGTAACAGGATTCTATTCGCCGGTTAATCAGACAGACCAGGATTGCCGTAAGGTAATTGATACACATAATGGCCGTAGTGGTGTCGTTGATTCCTGGTGATAGCGCCCTGAGGGCCATATCTACCAGTTGCCGTATGCCAAACGAGACGTCCTGGTCCATCGACCGTTCCTTGCCCACGGTGTAAACCGAGCCGAGCCGACGAACGTCCTTCTCGTTCAATAGGTTGGTCGTGAGGATGGATACCGCCGGTGTTCCCTCGACCAGAAACTCGCCGATGCCCTGTTCTACCCGCACCAACACTCCACGCTCTTCAGCAAATGACAGCAACACATCTATATCAATCTGTTGAATATATCCTGTTTCCGTGGCCGGTACGATGCGCCACACCTGTCCTTCATAATCCGGGCCAGGCCATCTGTCACCCGTATCCTCCACCCCGATGACTTCTTCCGGGAACAGATGATTCACCGCCTTAAGTGTTTCTTCGGACACATCCGCGATAATGTGGGAGGCCTGAATGGATACGGCTATGTTATGGATAAATAAGATCAGAAAAGCGATTCCAATGAACCCCAGGACCATCCCAAATAGCACAGCTAGCGATGGAACGAACACCTCTCCGGTATCTTCTCCCTGAATAGTCCGGAGAACTACCAGACAGTATGCAAAGATACCGACGAACATTCCGAGTACGGTTTGATTAACACGATTGCGCATGAAGGTACGGAGCACCCGGGAGGTGTACTGGCTGGAAGCCAGTGCGAGGGCAACAAGGGTAATCGAGAATACAGTCCCGGCCACCGTGATCATCGAGCTGGCGATAGCCTCAAGCAGGGCTCGGGAACCCTCTACACCGACACCGAAAAGCCGGGGCCATCGGTCAAGCATTTGCCGGTCAATGAACGGATCTGCTTTTATCAAACCAATCGCGAGTGCAATAGAAACTATAATGATTAACCCGGGTATAAACCAGAAGCTTGAGTGTACGTTATACCAGTACTGGCGCAGTTTTTCCATGAAGCCTGTTCCTTACTTCCTGTTTTGCCACAGTTATTATGCCTGACTGTTAGCAACCTAAATTTGTGAAATGTGTGGAATTGATCTGAATCCAAAACCGGCCCGCGCAGTTTGGCACGCAAGCAAATATAACAGTATTTTTTACTATCCAGCTTTTAGCAAAATATGTACCGTTAGATTTGAATCACAAAAATGCAACTGCCCCGTGACAAGCCAGAACTAAACAAACATGAAATCCGAAGTATGAAACACAAAACTTGTCCTGAGCGAAGCCAGCAGATCTGAAACAAATTCCAAAAACTAAAAACAGGACGCAGATGAACGCAGATTTTTATTTTATTTGCTTTTCATGGGTTTTATGATATGTTGTATAGGTGCTATATATAATTCTTTTAAATTTCTATAACTGTTTTAGTTCAGGATTCAGGATTAGACAGAGATAAAAACGGAAAGGTTTAACACGATAAAAAACCATTTCGTTCTTGGGAAGAAGGAGTTTTACATGAGGCAAGCGGCTCTCACTGGTATAATTATTGTGACATTAGTAATTATGTTCCTAAATCATGATGAGGTTGCTGTAGGGAATGAAGAAGGTGAAGACCTGTTTTCGACCGATGTCCGTTTGTTTCCCGGGCAGTCGCTAAGCCTTGTACAGAATAAAAGTTTTATTGAAGGATACAAGGGGGCCAAATGGGGTATGTCAAAGCAAGATGTGAAAGAATGGTTTCCTGCCGAAACATTTCACTGGTGGAGAGACGAAGATTTATTGTGGTTCTCAGGTACAGCTGCCGGAGAGAGTGCTGATATTATCTTTGCTTTTACCGATGATAAACTATACCAGGTACTCGAACGGATTAGGGTTGGGGAGATTGGTAGCCAGGCGTATGTATTCAAGTTTTACAAATTCGAGGAGCTGTTAATTGAAAGATACGGAGAGCCTATTCAAAGGATTCGTAAAGGCAGCCCTGATCCGTATGTAAGTGATGCAGATGCCATTTTTATGGGATTAGGTTTATACAGCGATGTATGGCATACCTCTGAATCACGAATAACCTTATCGCTTCAGGGTGCTGATTTTGAATTACATTTATGGATTGAGTATGAATGTATTGAACTAGCGGAACAAAGAGCATGGTAGATGGTTCAATTTTCTGTTTCAGGTGTATCTGTTTAGTTAATACTGATCAAACAAATTGTTTCTGCTTCTTTTTCGTGCTTACTGCCTTTACCTCTTCCTTTTCCTTTTTTCCTTCAGCAAGAACCGTCTCATATAAAAGTGCGGCTGCGATGCTTCCAGCGATAGGACCTAACCACCAGATATAATGGTGGGCAAACTGTCCGGATGCCAGAGCGGGTCCGAAGGCACGTGCAGGGTTCATGATGCCGCCGCTAATAGGCCCTCCTATTAAAGCCCCGAACAGGATAACAAGACCTATAGCCAATCCGGCAAAACTACTATATGCCCTTTTATCGAGTGCTGTTCCGAAGATGGTGATGGCTAGTAAGAAGGTAATAATAGCTTCCATAACAACGCCCTGGAGTAAAGAAACATTATCCCCAAGGGTACTTGTTCCTATGTATACCGTATAGAGTGCCTCGGGAAATAATATCTTTAATGTGAAACCGGCAAGTGAGGCACCGAGTATTTGTGCTATAATATATTTTATTGCCGTATTTGGATTTACTCTTTTTGTTATCCAGTAAGCGATAGTAATTGCAGGATTGATGTGAGCACCTGAAATGTAACTAATTGCATAGAATACAGAAGTTACAGCCAGGCCATAGGCGATTGAAGTCCCTATGATACCTAAACCCTGTCCCCCGTTTCTCTTGAGATAAAAATCCGCACATATTGCGCCGGCTGCAATGAAAACAAGGGTAAAGGTACCTAAAAATTCCGCAATATACTTTTTTAATGCATCCATCAATTTCTCCTAATACGGTTAATTTTTAGTAGATAGCCAGATGAATTATCAATTGTTTTTGACGATAGGTAAATTATCAGAACGTCTAATGCAGAAGCTTATACATTGAATAAAAAAATTTGTCAAGTATTTATTTTCGGGATATACGTTTTTACCTTTTTCAGGGCTTCTTCCTTCGTCGTTATCGTGCCATCAAGTTGCTCGTCCCGTATCCTTGTCAGGATATCCTTAAAGGCAGGTCCTGGTCTTAATCCCATTGCAATGAGGTCATTACCTGTGATAAGGGGGGCAGGCTTAACTTCTTCCCGGGAAAGTTTGTTGTACATCTCCTGGCAGTAGTGGTAATCCGAAAGGTCGCCGCTGCTTGCAAGGGCATCAGCCTTGCATAATTCTGCCAGTTCCGGGTAACCCTCTTCTGCAAAAAGTCTTTTGAGTTTGTTCAACCGCATCTTCCTGGCGTCTTTAAAATAGAGATGTTTGAGAACAAGCCACGTAATGCGTTCCTTTTCAGCCTTAGAAGTTTTTAACCGGTCGCAAATCTTCGCTGCCATATCAGCCCCTACTTTTTCATGCAAATTAAACCGAATCCGATCAGAGAAACTAATAGTGACCGCTTTCCCGATATCATGCAAGAGCACTCCCATTGCAAGCGTCCATGAAGGATTTTTCAATTTAGATAAAGAGAGTAGCAGATGGGTAAAGACATCCCCCTCGGGATGAAAATTCTCTGGCTGAGGTACGCCTTTCGTATTCGATACTTCCGGAAGGATTTGTTGTAGGAGGTGAAGTTCATCAAGAAGTTTAACACCGGTATGGGGGTGGGGACCGGTTACTATCTTTTTCAGTTCTTCGCATATACGTTCTTCGCTTACCATGTGAATATGTGGAGCAAGTTGAATAATGGCCTGTTGTGTATCCTCATGAATCCGGAAATCAAACCGGCATGCAAAGCGGACAGCCCGCATCATGCGTAATTTATCTTCGGTAAACCTTTCAACAGGGTCTCCAATAGTACGAACGATTTTTGCCCGGATATCTTCTCTCCCTCCGACATAGTCGAATACTTCATTTTTTATCGGGTCGTATAATAACCCATTTATCGTGAAATCCCTTCGTTTCACATCATTTTCCGGGGTACTAAATTTTACATAATCAGGGTGACGTCCATCACTGTAAGCACCTTCCGTACGAAAGGTGGCAACTTCATAGTTATGTCCGTTTTTTACAACAATAATTACACCAAACTGAATACCAACGGGGATCGTCTTCTCAAAAAGTTGCATAATATCATGGGGTAGGGCATTTGTAGCAATATCATAATCGGTTGACTCCCTCCCCATAATCATGTCCCGTACACATCCACCGGCAAAAAGTGCTTTATAACCATGTTCTTGTAAAGTTCTTACGATAACTATGGCGTTTTGTTTGATACTGATATTCAAAGGGGGGGCTCCTCATTTGCTGGAAAGTACTTACTAAAAAGTAGCAATGAACTTAATGGCTCATTCGAAGGAAACCCAGGTGTGGTTCTTTGAAAGAATAGAGATTATGAACACTACCTTCCGTTTGGGCAGATTGTGAGCGCATTTCGAAGCGCAGCGTACCTTCGGATAATCCCTTATGAAGTTCTTGAAGGCTTTTGTATCCGAGTTCCTGAAATGAATGCAGTAAACTTTGCATAAGGTATTGAACGAGATGTATGACCGAACCTTTGTCGACAACAGTACCCGAAACGCCTTGTGCAACTTTTATCCGGTCCTCAGAAGAAAGATATCGTTTTCCTCCTCCTCTTTCCATAGCTTCCTGAGATGCCATGCCCCGGTATTTTTTTACACGCATTCCGCCTTCATAAAAATATTCACCGGGAGCTTCTGTTGTTCCGGCGAGCAAGCCTCCCATCATAACAGCACTTGCACCGAGGGATAATGCCTTTACGACATGGCCGATGTGGGCTATTCCCCCATCGGCGGTAACCGGTATATTAGCATATTCCCTGGAAAATTTTGCCGTATGGTAGACCGCAGATCCCTGTGCCCTGCCAACTGCTAGGGTGTCCTGGGTAATACAAATAGAACCGCTTCCCATGCCAATGCGAAGTCCATCTACCCCTGTATCGATGAGCGATTTGCATTGTTTAGCAGTAACAACATTTCCACCAATTACATCAATATGCGGGAACTTTTTCTTGATATGCCTGATCATATCGATTTGAAAGGTAGAGTCCCCCTGGGAAGAGTCGATAACGACAACGTCCACACCGGCCCTGGCAAGTTCGTCAAGGCGTTCCCTGTCCTTCTCATGGGTGGAAAGTGCAGCTCCGACGAGAAGTTGTTTATCCTTGTTTTTTGAAGCAAAGGGGAAATCCTCATTCTTCAATAAGTCGGTACGGCTCATGAGTGAAACAAGCCGGCCTTGCTTGTCAACAAGAGGGAGTTTTCCCTTCTTGCTTTCCTTCAGGATTTTATTCCCCTCTGCAAGGGATATTCCTGCCGGTGCCGTGACAAGCTGAGTAGTCATTACATCCCTGAGTTTTTTGGTACGGTCTTCTTCGAAGTCGATATCCCGTTTAGTTACAATGCCAATAAGCTTTGAATGTAGTGTGCCATCCTCGGTAACCGGGATACCTGAAAAACCATAAGATTTTTTGATAACATCTATGTCTTTAATGGTATGATCGGGACTGAGGACAACAGGTTCAGTAATAAATCCATTTTCAAACCTTTTAACCAGACGTACCTCTTTTACCTGTTCCTCAATAGTGTTATTGTAGTGAATGATACCTATACCTCCGAGGAGGGCCATACTAATGGCCATGCCGGATTCTGTTACCGTATCCATAGGCGAACTAACAACAGGCCGTTTAATCTTTATATTCCGTGTCAAGCTCGTTTCAAGATTGATTTCATCGAGTGAGAAGTTAATGTGACCTGGAAGCAAGATAAAGTCGTTGTACGTAATACCTCCTCCTTCATGTTCAAAAAATGTTTTTGCATCCAGTCCGTTCGGTGACATATAAGTATTTTATTACCTCCAATAAAAAAATTTTATTTAATTACAGAATCATTTTCTCCTATTATAACATCATATAAGGATCAACATCAACCATAGCTTGTACACTTTTTGAAGGTTTTAGCATATTTTCTATCCCGTAAAGGGCATTGTGAATACTCGTATAGCTCTCTGACCTGAGAAAGAGATGCCATCGAAACAGGGTATTGATTTTCATTAAGGGTGCTGGTGATGGTCCAAGGATCTCCAAATCCCCGCTTGTTTGTGCAAACCCTTTTAATGTATCAGCAACAGTAAGTGCTTTTTCCCTGACGTTATCTTCCTTTGGGCTGCGGAAAACAATCCTCGCTAATTTTCTAAAGGGGGGATAGTTTAATTGTTTCCTGTATTCCAGTTCCTTTTTTGCAAACCCCTCATAATCATGTGCAGCGGCATACGTGATACTGTAATGTTTGGGGGTAAAGGACTGTACGATAACACATCCGCCTTTTGATCCTCTTCCTGCACGGCCTGCAACCTGTGCGATAAGTTGAAAAGTTCTCTCGCTTGCCCGAAAATCGGGAATGTTAAGCATGGTGTCCGCTGAGATCACTCCAACCAGGGTAACATTGGGAAAGTCCAGTCCTTTTGCAATCATTTGGGTACCGATTAATATATCGATCTCTCTCCGCTCAAACGCCATGAGAATTTTTTCGTGTGCGTTCCGCCTGCGCATAGAATCACTATCCATCCTTGCAACTTTACGATGAGGAAACCTGGCTGCAATAACATCCTCGATCTTTTCTGTTCCAAATCCCCGGTAATTGAGATGGCCGTCCAGACAGTCCGGGCAAAACTCCGGTGGAAAGACTTCTGCATGGCAATAATGGCATAGAACGATGTTTGGGTTTTTATGAAGTGTCATGGGGATATCACACTGCTGACATTTTAATACAAATCCACACCGCTTGCAATGGATGTAAGGCGCAAATCCCCTGCGGTTTAAAAATAAGATTATCTGTTCATTTTTTGCGAGGGCCTGGTTCATAGAATATTCCAGCCGCTGGGAAATAATATGGTATCCCCTGCGTTTGCGAACCTCTTCCCGCATATCTACAATCTCAATACGGGGAAGTTGGCACTCGCCAATCCTTTTCGAGAGAACAAGTCTTTCATACACTCCCTGTGTTGCAGAGTAGTAACTTTCAAGCGCAGGGGTAGCCGTTCCCAATAATACCAGGGCATTTTCCTCGGCTGCCCTCCTGACAGCGATATCCCTTGCATGGTAACGAGGAGTGTTTTCCTGTTTGTATGTGTTCTCGTGCTCTTCATCAATAATAATAAGCCCAACATTTTTTAGTGGACAGAACACAGAGGATCGTGCACCAAGAACGATATCTATCTTATTTTCTTTAACATCGTTCCATTGTGAATGATAATAACTTTCCAGGAGGTGACTATGGAGTACTGCAGTACGACTGAACCGTGCCCTGATCCGCTGTATGGTTTGAGAGGTAAGGGAGATTTCTGGAACAAGGAATATTACCTTCCGTCCCTGTTCAATTATCTTCGTAATTGTTTGAAGGTAAATTTCCGTCTTTCCGCTGCCTGTAATACCATGAAGTAATACAACACCCGGTTTGGCTTCTTTGAGCCTCTCATGGATTCTCTTGAAGGCAAGATGTTGTTCTTCCGTAAAGGTTAAATGTTGCTGTATCGGGCGGTTATGAACGGATGGCCCTCTACTGTTTGATAGTTTATTTTCAATAATAAGAAACCCTTTTCTTTCTAATTGAAGGAGGCCTTGTTTTGTGCAGCCACTGATTCGAATAAGTTCTTTAACGGGTATTTCACCGGAAGATTCTAAGAGGATTTCTAACGCCCTGGCCTGTTTTGGTGCACGGGTTCTTATGGATAAAAGTTTGTTGTGGTCAATTTCTGAAATACAGTCACTTTTTTTCACGAAGGCGGTCCATTGATCTTTTGTCTTACTGCGTATAACCGGCGGAACAACAGCGTGGATTGCCTCTCCCCATCCGCAATAGTAGTGGGATGATAACCACCGGGTAAGTTTAAGCATGATATCGTTTGTAAGCGGTGCTTTATCTACTACCGTGATAATATCTTTTAACGGATAGGGAAATGATATATTTGTAAATCCGACACAAAATCCTGTAATTATTTTTCCGCCAAAAGGGATCTTTACCCGCATACCGGCGGTAAGATGGTCCTTTAAATTCTGAGGAATAGTGTAGTGAAATACCTTGTTTAAGGGAATATTAACAACTACCTCTGCATACAATCTTTCCGGTTTCCGATCCGCTGACAGGATATGATTTTCTGAAGTTGTCAATGGGATAGAGAGAGGATGATTTTCATGAGTCGATGCATATATCCTTATTAAGTAATAAAACGGTGGGGATACTACCATAATAAATAGTATCATGTCAAGATATGCGTCGGGTTGATTTTTAAAAAGATCCTATCACTTTTATAGAAAGAGACATAGAGATATCAGGTAATTTAGGTTTTCCTGTTTTCTGTGTAGCCGCATCCCTTCAGGGTGCACCTTATGCTAAAGCACCAAATTACAAATCCCAAATAACAAACAAATTCCAAAAAGCAAATCCCAAATTCCAAACAGTATGATTTGGAGATTGGAAAATTGATATTTAGAATTTATTTGATATTTGGGATTCGATATTTGGGATTTACGCTTTTACTCTTAAAAAATACCAGAGATTGACCTTGCTATGCCTTCTTCCATGATCGGCAGTGCATCTTCAATCTCTAAGTTTACCTTGTTTGCTGACGCAACGATTCGTGTCTGGTAGCGTTTTCTTTTTACAGCGCTTTCAAGGGTTTGTTTGATCTTTGCACCCTTACCCTGTTGCAGTTCTGATTCTAATGTTTGTATCACAGATTGCGTTGATTGCTCGGATATCATCAAATCCGTAACAATGGTATAGGTAACATTTTTCACTAATGATCCAATGACAAGGTCGCCAATTCCTGCCTGTGTCAACGCACCGATTCCTGCACCATAAGCTGCGCTTGTGCTACTCTCCCCTGTAATTCCACCGACAACTGCACCGGCTATAGAACCACCTATAGCACTTCCATAATTATCGTAACTGGATTCACGAAGCGCAGAAGGGTCGGTTTTCCCCACATAGAGGATGTTACCCTGTAAAATATAGAAGGCTTCTTCCGGGGTATTTGTTATTGTGTATCCCTTTGTTTTAAGGTTATAAATAAGCAATGATTCTACATTGATATCCTGTGTTGAAGTGTTTCGGATATCTACATAAATTGTTTTCTTAATCCGGTTTTCTATGTCCAGAAAGATTGTATCGGTCATCTGTGTTTCAATCTTCAATTTTTTATTTTCCAGGGCAACCTGGGTAGCAGCACAACCTATACAAGTAGAAAATGTTACAGATAAAAAAAGATATTTTAGGAGCATTGTATGTTTCCTCCTGTATTGATTAAAAACACTCCTTGCCGTTTTGGTTTCCTTTAAAAGTTTTACTATGAAAATGTTGAAGTAACCCTTCTGTGTCATGTCACAATTTGGCATGTCACACTCGCGTGCCACAATAAATATACCATAGTGTATGTTCTGAAAACTGCAGGTACTGCGAAAATATTCTCCTACGATATGATACTATTTTGTAAACATTTTTATTCGCACATACATTACACGATATTCTCTGTTGGGATTTTACAACGCTTTTTCTATAAATAACTTATTTCATTATACCTTGAGATATAATTGAGCTATTTATACCCTTTAAAGAAGATTCAAATATCGTTATCAATAAAAATCATTACTGTTTTTTATGATTTTGGTATGCTTTTTTCTGTATTTTTTCTATAATTATAAAATTATTACTAATGTTTATTAAATCCTGGAATTTTTTGTATAAATTGCAGGATCATATAAATACCCCTCATTCCCCTCCTTAGCCTTGTTCCCCTCCTTGCGAAGGAGGGGATGATGGGGTAGATTTCGTGAAATAATGATAATTATCTCACAAAACTAATGTATAGTTTCTCCACAAGAACATGGCCGGAACATAATAATATATAGAATGATAAACGTCAATAGGTCTGTTTAAATTTTAGCCTCTGTAACCTCATTACCAGCCTGTTATCTTTAATCTTGAATTTCTCACTAGAAATAGTAGTGACAGGAACCCCGTTAAATTTACCGTAAAAGTGTTCCTTCCGGTTTTTCTCCTTTTTATTATGTTTGGGCTTTTACCGTCTGATATCCCAATTTCTGCAGGATATTTCATATTCACTACAGGAATTTATAGCAGCCATAATCAATATCTGTATATTACTCTATTGCATAGTTGGTCTTAATAAATTACAATATGATGCTGTACTGCCATTGTTTTTATAGCATTAGATTGTTATTCCAAAACGATATTCCCGTACAATGTTTTTCCCGTAATATTTATTTATGAATTTATAGATACTATGTTGGTTTTGTATGTGAAAATATCTGGGAGATGAGATTATTAATACACCACAAATTTTGTTAAAAAGGTTAGAAGTTGTATGGTTTCAAATAACAGGGACACACTGCAATCTACAATGTACGCATTGTTTTCTTTCCTGTGGTCCTCAAAATGGTATACACGATATGTTATCGTTAGAGACAATTCACTGCTATTTGGAGGAGGCATCGGTTTTTGGTGTGAAAGAATTCTATCTTACCGGAGGTGAACCTCTTCTTCACCCGCAGATTACCGATATCGTAAAAGAAATTTTACGATATGGTCCGGCAACTATTCTTTCCAATGGCACGCTTATAACTGAGGAATTCGCCCGGGAGTTTTCTCAGATATTTCATGCATCCAGGCACATGTTAGACTTTAGGATAAGTTTAGAGGACTATAGGGAGGCCGAGAATGATCAGATTAGAGGTAAGGGCTCTTTTCAGAAAGCAGTAAGAGGTATCCGTGCATTACAGCGCGCAGGTTTTCGTCCCATCATAACCGTTGGAGATTGGAAAAAATACGGAATGTTTCATAATGGTGAAATAGAGAAAGGGCTTCAATCTGTACTCTGCTCCCCGGATATTCCATCGGTAAGATTGAAAAAACTCCCCTTAGTACTTCTGGGGCGTTGTTCTGAGTTAATACGGCCTTACAATGATAATGAGAGGGTTACCGGGAGGTGTTTTGAGGATTTCTCGCCGGATAACCTTCAATGTGCTACCAGTCGTATGGTAACGAGTAAAGGGGTATATGTTTGTCCTTTACTTATTAATGATTCCAGGGCATGGATGGGTTCTAATTTAAAAGAATCCACGAAACCATATGTAATGGAGTCACCTGCCTGTTATACGTGTAGAACATCCGGATTAACATGTCAAAACGACAACCCTCCTTCATATGGAACTGATATTTCCTCAAAAAGTAAATTAACAGAGAATAGTATTAAAGATCCTGTCAGAGAATCAGTTAATACGTTTTATGCTGCTGCTATTCGGCCGCAAGAGGAGTTGTGTTGTCCGATTAGTTATAACCCTTCGGATGTATCACATATTCCCCGGGATGTCTTAAATATTTCATACGGATGCGGCAGCCCCGTAACCTTAGCTAATATTACACCCGGAGAGAGCGTGTTGGATTTAGGTTCCGGTGGAGGGATTGATTGTTTTATTGCTGCTAAGAGGGTTGGTGAGAACGGATACATTATCGGTGTTGATATGACTAACGAGATGCTGATAAACGCTCATGCTTCAAGGAGGACTGTAGCAAAAAATCTCGGTTTTGATAACGTACGATTTATAAAAGGGTTTCTGGAGGAAGTACCATTAACAGACGGATGTGTTGATTTAGTAACATCTAATTGTGTAATTAATCTGTCATCTCATAAGGAAAAGGTCTTTCAGGAAATATTCAGGGTATTAAAAAGTGGCGGAAGATTTGTTATATCAGACATTGTTTCTGAAAAAGAGATCCCTTTATCTATAAAACAGAACAGGAGATTATGGGGTGAATGTATAGCAGGGGCTGTTACAGAAACCCAGTTTGTTGATATGGCAAAATCTGTAGGTTTTTATGGATTAGAAATAGTAAACCGGTACCTCTATAAGGAAGTAGAGGGATATACGTTCTACTCTATAACGGTAAGGGGGTTCAAGTACAGGAAATCGGATGAATGCAGGTATATGGGCCAATATGCTATCTATAAAGGACCATTGAGAAGTGTATCTGACGACGACGGGCATACATATCCGTTTGGCGTTCCTGTAGAAGTGTGCACGGATACAGCGTGGAAGCTTTCCAATCCTCCCTATCAGGGGATGTTTTTATTATCGGATACGAAGGCTGAAGATACAAAAAAATCGTGCGGACCGGGGTGTTGTTAATATTTCAATTAGTATTTCATATAACGAAAAGGGTTGTTCAAAAAGCTCTTCATCGGTTTTTCTTCCTTTTGGTACAAGAGTGAGAAATTTTACTCCGCAGATAAAAGCTTTTTGGATAACCCTTTTTGCGTTTGTACCATTTGCGTTTATACCGTAGAATATTGAGAGGTTTTGACGCTTTGTTTATTAAAACGATCTTAACGACAGGAATGGACAAGAGGATCTTTTGTTTTTTATAGGTAATACAACAGTGATTGAGATAAAACCGATATACGGAAAGATTGATGCAGTGGTTAAGGTTCCGGGTTCAAAGAGTTATACAAACCGTGCCCTTATTACTGCGGCGTTAGCTGACGGAAAGTCCGTAATAACCAATGCCCTTTTTAGTGATGATACAGAACATATGGCAACAAGTCTAAACACCCTGGGAATACCCGTAGAGGCAAAACAGGATGCCTGTACGTTCATTCTCCATGGTAAAAAGGGGATTATTCCTGCGAAACAGGCCTGTTTGTTTGTCGGAAATGCAGGTACTGCCATGAGATTTTTAACCGCTATGCTGACCCTTGGTAATGGAATATATGAGATTGACGGCATAGCACGTATGAGACAAAGGCCCATTCAGGATTTACTTGACGGGTTGCAGCAGCTTGGGGCAGATGTTGTATCGAAGTACAAGAATGGTTGTCCGCCTGTTATAATTCAGGGGAGGGGGTTGCGTGGTGGATTGGCTGTTGTAAAGGGCGACCTGAGCAGTCAGTATTTCAGCTCTCTGTTAATGGCTGCTTCCTATGCAGAGAAGGATGTACGTATAGAGGTAAAAGGTGATTTAGTTTCAAAACGTTATGTAGATATGACTATAGCATTAATGCGTCAGTTCGGTGTAACGGTAGATAATGATAATTATAAAACGTTTTTAGTAAAATCCGGACAGCGTTACCGTGCGATATCTTATGAAGTTGAAGCAGATGCATCGGCTGCCTCGTATTTTTTTGCTGCTGCGGCTATTACCGGTGGAAGGGTCAGGGTCCTCGGGATCGGAAGCAACTCCTTACAGGGAGATGTGCATTTTGTTGATGTCCTGCAGCGTATGGGTTGTGGTGTCAAAGTGGGTACCGGCTGGATAGAGGTACAGGGAAACACACTGCAGGGGATTGATGTTGATATGAATGATATGCCGGATGTAGCACAGACTTTAGCGGCTGTAGCAGTGTTTGCTAGGGGGAAGACACGGGTGCGCAATGTAAGAAATATGCGTATAAAAGAGACAGACCGCATTGCTGCAGTAGTAAATGAATTACGCCGAATGGGTGTTTCAGCAAGAGAATATGAGGATGGTTTTGAGATTGAGCCGTCTTTACCAGAGCCTGCTGAAATAGAGACGTATGATGATCATCGTATGGCTATGAGTTTTGCGTTAATAGGATTATGTGCAAAGGGAATAGTAATCAAACATCCGGAGTGTGTATCAAAAACATTTCCCGATTATTTTCAAAGGCTGGAGGCATTACGGGATGGAAGTATCTGATCACCGATATACCAGAGTAATTCCTCCGGTTCAAGGTTTAAGGGTCTGTAGTTTAGGGTTCGTGGTGAAAAATGTTACCAAATATAGCTCTATAACTTCTTCGTTGTGCTCTTTCTCATTTTATGATTAAATTAATCCTGTACTATGAATATACAGGATGTTGACGAAAACTATATGAAACTTGCCCTGGAATTGGCAGAGAAAGGCCGGGGGAAGGTTGAGCCAAACCCTATGGTTGGCGCTGTATTGGTAAAAAATGGCAAGATCATAGGAAAAGGTTACCACCAGATGTTCGGAGGATCACACGCAGAGGTGCACGCAATCACAGAGGGCGGAAAGAATTGTAAAGGGGCAACGTTGTACGTTTCTATGGAGCCTTGCGCACATTACGGCAAGACTGCACCGTGTACCGACGCCATTATTGATGCCGGTATTGCGAAGGTTGTAACAGCGATTCTTGACCCGAATCCTATTACCTCTGGTAAGGGAGTTCAAAAGTTAAAGGACGCAGGGATTGAAATCCGGCTCGGTATCCTGGAAGAACATGCGAGGAGACTAAATACCCCCTTTTTTAAATTAATCCAAAAAGGACTGCCTTATGTGATTGTAAAATGGGCAATGTCGCTTGATGGAAAGATCGCCACCCGCACAGGAGACTCAAAATGGATTACCAGTGAGGAATCACGGGCGTATGTGCACAAGATCCGCGGACAGGTAGATGGTATTATAGTTGGGCTTAATACGGTATTACGTGACGATCCGTTATTAACTTGCCGTATAAAAGGAGGAAGAAACCCCAGGCGGATTATTATCGATAGCAACGCCTTACTACCTGCCGGCTGCCGTCTCATACATACAATACATGATACTGAAGTAATTGTTGCGGTAAATCAAAACGCTTCTCAGCAGCGTATTCAGGAATTAGAACGATCAGGATGCAGGATTGTTCAAACAAATGATCCACACGGACGTGTAAATCTGATGGAATTATTTCAGGTACTTGGCAATATGAAATTAACAAATATCCTGGTAGAGGGCGGCAGCAGGGTGATCACTTCTGTAATTGAAGGGCATCTCGCAGATAAGGTTATTGTTTTTATCGCCCCCCTTATTGTAGGAGGTGAACATGCCTACTCACCAGTGTTGGGAAAGGGTATTGATAAGATTGCCGAAGCCGGTAAGATCCGGGATATAACGATAAGGAGGTTTTCAAATGATGTTGCTATTGAAGGTATTTTAAACGACGGATATTAGTCCCTTGTAAAGGATTACGTTTCCCTTTATCAGTTATGAAGGCTATGCCACATTCTGCTGTATGGTTCCAACGCCTGATCGTATCAATTTTGGCAGCATGGTTAAACGGGAAGCTGAAATAACGATGATTACATTACCTAAAAGCGTTTTGCTGCTGCGGCAGAAAAGCTATAGTACTCAAAGCATCAAACCGAACATATTTCACCATATTCTGTCCGGTTTCATCTGGTAGATACTATACATAAGCGCCTTGGTGGTACGATCATACTCGTTGGTGAGGCACAGAATAACAATTAGCAGCAGAATACATCATCAGAGCTCTCAGGGTTTCCTGCCTGAACTTAACCGGCAAGACTTCACTTGGCGTCCTGGGTGCTGCGATTTCATGGATAGTATATTTGTTAGCACAAATTACCTTTATCTTCACAGAGGTGAGAAATATTGCGGATTTACACTATTACTATGTTCTGTTTGTCTGCAAAAGATCCTTGCAGACAAACAGAATAGCATCAAAGTTTGCGGCTACAGAGAACTACGGGAAGAACGGAGGAGGAATAATTATGCATTGTCTATTTCGCCATCCTCGTCATCTAACGCCCTCTCGATCTCGAATTCAATTTCTTTTCTCGGATCAAGTACCAGTTTTTTGTATCTTTCCTTAATTAATGCCAGCCGTTCAATCTTTCGCCGCTGACTATCAGTGGAATGATTTACCTCTGAAATCATTTTATTTATCCCCACAAAAAATCCTTCAATACGAATAAAATGAGTTCTGTAAAATTCGCTAAAATTATATAATCAACGAGGCCAATGTCAAGCCTAAATTGAATAATTTTATCTCAAAAGGTATGAGTGTTCCTGAGTAAATTTTATTTAGCGGTAAAATTATTTAACAGCAAATAACACGCCAACTATGCAAATGAATCTTACCAAAATCAGGCTAAAGAATTTTGTTGTGTTTTTGGTGTTTGGTCGTGAGTGTGCGCACTCTAAAGGGATGCGGCAACTTGTTGCCGCATCCCTTTAGAGTGCGCCCCATGCCAGAGTGCTGAATAACGCTGTACTCTTTTCTGATAGAGAGCGTAAGGTGTAATTATAGGGGTAATGAAGGCAATATGTTACCATAATGTTTCTTTCTGTTCATGGGAAGAAGTAGAAAAGGTCTATGAAGACAGAAGAGATGAAGGGGTGGAAGAGCTATTCGGCCCTCCTCAAAAGGAGTACAAATATCGTTGTTTAGTATAAGATGCTCTCTTAAAACCATGAAAAGACGAGATTCTTCGCTGCCGCTCAGAATGACAAATTCCCTGCTGGCATCTCACCTGATAAAACCTCTTGGATGTCAGATACACAGGAAACTCTGTTTGTTATTCCCATTCAATAGTACTTGGTGGTTTGGTACTAATATCATAGACAACACGATTAACGCCTTCGACCTCATTGATGATCCGGCTTGAAATAGTGCCCAGGATCTCGTCTGGAATACGATACCAGTCGGCGGTCATAAAATCAGTCGTTTCTACAGCACGGATGGCGATAACGTTCTCATAGCTCCTCTCATCACCCATCACCCCTACTGTATTTAATGGTAAAAGGACCGCAAAACATTGTGATATGGAACGATAGAGCCCTGCCCGACGAATTTCTTCGATAAGAATCTTATCAGCGCTGCGGAGGGTTTCTAAACGCCGCCCTGTTACTTCACCGATAATCCGGATAGCCAGCCCGGGACCAGGGAATGGATGACGCCAAACAAGCTCTTCTGGCAAGCCAAGCTCTTCCCCTATCATGCGTACTTCATCTTTGAATAAAAACCGGAGTGGTTCTACTAACTCAAACCCCAATTCTGCCGGTAAACCACCAACGTTATGGTGGCTTTTTATTGTTACAGTTGGACCCCCATGGGCAGGGATGCTTTCGATAACGTCAGGGTACAATGTACCTTGTGCAAGGAATTTTGCTCCCGATATCTTCATTGCCTCTTCCTTAAAGATTTCAATGAATTCATGTCCGATAATCTTCCGTTTTTTTTCAGGATCGGTTATTCCTTTTAATTTATCCAGGAATCGATCCTGTGCATAAATGGTATGGAGGTCTACCATGAAGTTGTCTTTAAACGTTTTGATGACTTCTTCTGCTTCATAATTCCTTAAAAGACCATTATCAACAAAGATACAGGAGAGTCGATTTCCGATTGCTCTGTAGATAAGTGCAGCCGTTACTGCAGAATCTACTCCTCCCGATAATCCACATACTACCCTTCCGTTCCTAACTTGCTTCCGGATATCGTCTAATGATTTTTCTCTATATGAATGCATTTCCCAATTACCTGTACACCCGCATATCTCGTAGAGAAAATTCCGTATGACCTGACTTCCTTGCAAGGTGTGGGTAACTTCCGGATGGAATTGTACACCATAAAATGCATTTTTTTTATGTTTTATCGCAGCAAAAGGGCAGTTATGGGTAAACGCGAGTGATTCAAATTCAGGAGGTAACTCAACAACCTGATCTCCATGACTCATCCATACAGTAATGTCTTTTGAGAGTGATTTGAATAAGGTAGTTTCATTATTTACCGTACAGGCTGTTCTTCCGTATTCCCGTGTAGTTGTTGGTTTTACGGTAGCTCCCAGCATTTGACATCCTAACTGCATTCCATAACAGATACCAAGAATAGGTATACCCATACTAACAATTTTTTCGCTGCATTGGGGGGCATTCTTTACATATACATTAGCAGGGCCACCGCTAAGAATAATCCCTTTTGGATTTATTTTCTTCACTTGTTCTGCAGTAATAGTATGTGGTACTATCTCACTAAAGACGTTGTTTTCCCGAACCCGTCGTGCAATGAGCTGGGCATATTGCGACCCAAAATCGAGAATTAGGATTTTTTCATTATTCTCTTCAATCATTTTATTTTCCTGCATATAATTTTTAATAACCTGTGGTGTTCAACTCATTATTAACGTTACCTATAATCATAACATACTTAAGCAAAATTAACAAAAAATGACAAAGAAAAATGACGTTTACAGAGTGCCGAAAAACAATAGAGAAGTTTTTGTAGATCCACCGGTAGACCGGATCCAGGAACTGGTGCAGTCAAACAGGAAAAAGATACTTGAATACAGGGGTGAAATTGCTGGTATCCCTTTTCAGGAATTACGTGACAAAATTCGCAGCGATATAGTGTACTGGGCTGCGGGTTATACGGAGAAGGTTGAATCTTTGCACAGGAAAGGTCAACCGGCGCAATACTCCTCTCATGAGGATGGTAGTCAGAAGAATTTATTGTGGAAAGGAATGCCGGATAAACCATGGAGTAAAGGAAAAATCCCGGATTATCCTTCAATCAAAGACATCACTATTATACAGACCGGTCATGAACCTATTTTGTATTATCCTGGTATATGGATAAAGAACCATCTTGCATACCATTTATCCAAAAAGCTTCATGGTATAGGTGTCAATATGATTGTAGACAATGACGCCTGCAATATGGGTTTTCTGTATATGCCTGTTCTGTCAGAAACACTGGCGTCTGTTCAAAAAGTACTGTTTGTTGAAGATGATAAGCAGAAGACAGCGTATGAGGAGATTGTATTTCATGATATCAAAACAATACTTCAATTCAAAGAGGATGTCCTGCTCCTGTTCAGGAAGAACACCGTTTGTCAAAATCTCGGGAAACCTATTGAAGATATGCAAGCTGCGTTTGAGAGATTTATGAATACCCTCGAGGAATATTATTATCAGGGTTGCACAGATATGGTAACCTTGTTAACCGCTGCACGGCGTACCCTGGAAAAAGATTTTTGTATGAATAATCTTGAAATTCCTGTCTCCCGGATGTGCGATACCGATGGATTTTATTATTTTCTCCTGCATATTTTTCATAATGCAGATCGATTTATAAAAATATATAACGATACATTGATTGAGTATCGGCGTATCCATAAGATCCGCTCCAGGGCAAACCCATTGCCAGATATGAAGATTGAAGGAAATTTTATTGAAGTACCTTTTTGGATATGGAAGGCAGGGGGGCGAAGGAGGAGGTGTTTTGTAGTACATGAAAAGGAATCTATAAAAGTTACCGATGGTTCGAATATCCTGGTTACTTTAAAAAAAGGTAAAGAAATTATTCAGAATGTATCTGAGTTAAGGGCATTGGCTGATACTGGTATGAAAATACGCCCACGGGCAATCACAATAACCATGTTTTCCCGTATATTTTTTTCGGATATTTTTATCCATGGGATTGGGGGAGCGAAATATGATATGATTACTGATGAAATTATCAGGAAATTTTTTGGTATTGATCATCCGGCCTTTGTTACCATTTCTGCAACGCTTTTTTTACCATTTGACCTGTCTGAGTCAGATACTGAGGATCTACAACGCCTCCGGAATAATTTGAGAAGAATGACCTACAGCCCGGAGAGATACGCCCCGGCAGAACTGCAAAACAGTGCAGAATTCAGGCAAAGAGTGGAAGAAAAACAGACACTCTTAAAGATGATGGCAAAAGGTAATAAAGATGATAAAAGACGGTATTTCCAGAGGATCCGGGAATTAAATACTGTTATGGTGAATCAAATACGCGATGAACTTCTTAGGAGGCAATGGGAAGTAAACACAATGCGTAATCATCTTAAACGTAATGAAGTGATAAAATTCCGGGAGTATCCCATTTATATTTATCCTAAAAGGATTCTTCGGGAATACTTTCTGAATCTTTTTTCTTCCGGAGCTTAAGGTAAAGATAAACGCCTGTGATTGTACATAATATACTGGCAATGATAGTAAGATCTGTTTTCAATACAAGGATTGAATGAAACGCTTCTTTTACATCGATTTTTACGAGCAATACCCAGTTTACATCCCGCAAATTTTCAAGAGGTGTGTATGCATTGACTACCGGGATATTCCGATAGTCCTTGATAACCTTAATATCGGTATGACCCAGAAAGGCGTCTTGCGTGGCTGCTGTATCAATCTCAAGTTTAAGAATGGTATTCTGGTTAAAAAATCTCGACTTCGAACGCGCGTAATGATCATCACCGACGAGATAAATCTCACCGGTATCACCTAATCCATCCCTTTGGGCCAGGAATATATCGATTTGAGAGTACGGTATTTCTACCAGAATAACACCGAGGAGCCTGTTGGTAATATCATATACCGGAGAGGCTGCCATGAAGACAAAGTCATTTGCCTCTTCACACCACGTCAAATCAGAGAATTTAATATGGCTTAGCGCTGCATTAAATATTTCTCCAATGGTAAATGAGCTAAATTCACCTGTTTTCAGATTTGTGCCGAGATATTCATCCTGTTTCACGCCAAAAACAACGTTTCCATCGACATCGATAAGGAATATGTTGTGATATCCATGTTGCCTTTCAAAATGTTCAAGCAAAGGGCCAAAGTAAGTATCAACCTGCTTATAAGAAGAACTGGTAAAACCGCCGCTCCTAAAGGCACTGGAAAACCGGGGGAGACTCTGAACGACCAAAGGGTTTTTGGAAAGTATATTAATGTCCCCGTACCTCTCATAGAAAAAATTCTGAATCTGCATCTTCTTAATTTCCCGGACGGAGATCAGGTGATTTAACACTTCGGTTCTTAAGGAGGGGACAAGGACCTTATATGTTAAGGGACCCATAATGACCAGAAAAACCAAAAGTGCAATACCAGATGCAATAAATATTCTGTTTATTGGCTTCAATTGATAATATGGTGTTTAATAAAACGTATGCTAAAGAAACTGGATTACATAATGAACGCAAAATAAAAATACCAGGAAATTTTATTGTTACATATTAGATTTATTTTGTCAAGATTTAAGCAAGGAAATAGTTGTTATAGTATTCAAATGATGAAACCGGACAGTTGCGGAGTTAAGGGGTAAGGATAACTGGTTGTCCGTGTCCTCTATAGAATCAATCCTGACCATCATCTGGTAATATCTTTTTAAGGACAAGGCCTATATTAATAGGCTTAAAGTAAATGATAAATTCTGTACCGTGACAAGATCTTTAGGAATAGAATTTGATGGAGTACTTTATCACATTACATCAAGAGGCAACACAAGAGAATCCATATTTATTACAGATGCACAATAGTGTTATATTCTATTGTCTTCGTGAAAGGGAATACTATGCAACAAACAGAGTTAAAAGACACCCAAAGCCAATCCGATTACCCCGAGGAATCTGCCGGACGGCTGATGACGGTGAATGTACCAGTAGTACACAAAGACGTGACGATTGGTGACATCGAGCAAACATTGTTGCAAGAAGGCGGACGTTTTGAAACCATAAATTACATTTACCTTGTCGATGTAGAAAATAAATTGAAGGGTATTGTTTCAATTAAAGACCTGTTTCATTTTCCCAAGGCACAGATAGCCAAAGAGTTATCTCCTAAGAAACTCGTTACCGCCAATGCATATACCGATCAGGAGCAAGTTGCGCTTCTGGCTCTTAAGCATGGTATTAAGGCGGTTCCGGTGGTTGATAATGCCGGAAAGTTGCTTGGTGTGGTTACATCCGACACCATTTTGAGTGTTTTGCATTCTGAAAATGTCGAAGACGCACTACGCTTTGCCGGAGCCGTGAAGATAGACAATCCGGCTGTTAATATTATAAAAGCCAAATCATGGTTCCATTTCCGAAAACGACTTCCCTGGCTGGTTATTGGTCTTTTTGGAGGACTCGCCGCCGCAATCGTCGTCCGCTATTTCGAAGGCACGCTGGAAGAACAGATTGCAATAGCGGCGTTCATTCCTGTGGTTGTGTATATGGCTGATGCAGTTGGTGCCCAAACGCAGACTATTTTTATCAGGTCTCTGGCTCTTACACATGATCTGGATATGAAAAAATATGTTTGGCGGGAATTTAAAGTAAATCTTTCTTTAGCCATACTTCTTGGATTACTGATCTTTGGGTTCTCGTTTTTATGGATTGGTTCCGGCATATTGAGTCTGGTGCTGGGAATTTCTATAATGTTAACAGTTCTTATGTCCATGCTGGTGGCGATAGCTTTGCCATGGTTATTTCAAAAATTCCATTACGATCCAGCCATTGCCAGCGGTCCTTTTGCCACTATTATCCGAGATATTACGAGCCTGATTATTTATTTTGCTGTTGTATCGTTGTTATTATAGTTTAATTGTATAGGAATTTTCATTTATTCAGTATAAGATGTTCTCTTAACACCATGAAAAGACGAGATTCTTCGCTGCCGAGATTCTTCGCGGAGTGAAGAATATTGAAAGTTTTTTTGCGGTTTAAGACTCAGGGGAGGAGTGAAGCTGGCTGTCATGTGTTCTTCATACCCTTCAAGCAGTTCTTTTCCTGATGCCTACAGCGGGTTCAGGTTTGTAACCTGAACTCATAAGTTTGCCTGGATAATAGCATTCTTTATCATCAATAGGCTAAATAAACAATATAAAACATGGGGTTCAAGTTACAAACTTGAACCCGCTCTGAAAGGAAAATCTTTTCTATTCAGCGCTGAGTGGTGTCCTTTACAATTAACAGATTCCGAATAGCGGTGAGGGGTTTTCCATCGGCTTCTCCATAAGGAAAAATGAAATAGCTAAGGGGTGTACCCACCTGAGGTGGTTGTAAGACAATATTACGTCCTGTAGTAAACTGTATACGGTTTTCGTCGAGAGAACCGAAGTAATAGTCTTTTTTTGCCGGGTTTTTATTGGCTTCTGATGCATCAACAGGTATCCATCCGTAACCTTTCAGATAGAATTCAGCCCAGCAGTGGTAACCATTGATCTTGTGCCTTCCACGTTCCTCCGGTAAAGGAAACCCGATAACAAATTTTGCCGGGATACCAACTGCCCGGCAAAATTCGATAAAGACCGAATGAAAATCAGTGCAGTTCCCGCTCTTTACATCACACATCAGGATAACATCCCCGCCTTCCAAACCGGTGCCACTTTTCTTGTAAGTGAAATCAGTAACTACGTAATCATAAATAGCACGTGCTTTTTCTAAATCAGTAGTCTTACCTTTCACAATTTGTGCAGCACGCTCTTTTATATGCGTATTTATTGGTAAAGGCTGGTCTGACTGAAGCCATTTTTTTACTCCGGGGTTGATATCATTACCGGCCTGCATAGATGCCTGACCGGAATCACGTTGAATATGTTCGTACCGTATTCCGTTAAATTTCACTTTCACTTTTATGGACCGGCGATTGGGATTTGGAACAGAAAGGTATATGATGGAATTACCATAGTTATTTTCTTTAAAAAAACGTATGGGGAAGGGCACCTGAATCTGTAACGGGGTGATTTTCTGATCTTCATTACTTGGCGGATATGGTAACCATGTCGATACCTTCTCTGCACCTTTAGGGATATTGCTGATTTTTGTAATATAAGTGAATTCAAAAGTACGTATCTTTGGATCATTCCCGGCTATCGATTTTTCTAAAGGGAATACCCAGCAAAGTCCCAGGAAAATTATGACGCAGATGATTTTTATTTTCGTATTTACCATATATGAGCAATTACTCTCTGGCATAAAACGCCCCCTAAGGGATATTGAGTTAAGGATGTTCCCTCTTTGATGGCTGCGGGTGTTCCGTTTCTCCGGCGACAGGCTGTTTTACCCAGGCATCTTCATTTTCATTATAATTCCAGGTATATCTTTCGTTACCATTTACTTTGTGGATAGAGACGCTGTCCTCATTAACCTCCAATTCATCCCTCGTTTCACCCCCTACGAAGAAATCCAAATCATACAGGGTGCCATCCGTCTCCCGAAAATCGGCACAGACAAAATATTCATCATCTTTTGTCTGTGCAAGTTTATCCCGGTGTATCTTTACAAGACTGAGATTTAACCATGTATCGGTCTTCTCATCATAAAATCTGAAAATACCATCCCCGGAATTCTCCTGAACATATTCCTCTGCGACTCCTGCTACATCCTCCAGGATTACTTCCTCACGAGCACCTGTTGTTGCTCCTTCCGGGCGTTCTTCAACTTCTTCTGGATGTTCCTGAACAGGTCCTTTCGTACCTGTTGGATGTTCAGGGGTACATGAAACAATAAACCCCGAAATACATAATAAGACTATTCCAATGGTAGAAATGTTTTTCCGTATTGTAGGTAAAAGCATTGTTGAGCCTCCTTATTGAAGTGTGAATGAATGGATCGCTGGATTTGAAATTTACTCTTAAGAAGAGTAATTATTACTGGCAAGTACTATTATAGGGTAAGATCGGAGAACGATAATCAGTTTTAACTCTTAATTATCACCTCTCTTTCAATAAAAAGCTTACTGCAAAGACGGTTACAGTAATTATAATCTTCGGTAGTAAGGCTGTCTTTTTTTCTCTAACCCAGTTTTTAAAGTGAGTTATAAGACCCTTTCCTTCGCATTCCCTGATTATTCAGGGTTTGTCTTTATCGTGATGTGTTCTTTGTCATCCATGATTGTATTTCATTTCAATAAACATCTTTTTTATACTTATGTCAAGCAATAATTAAAAGCCTTATTCCTATTTTATTATTAACGGGGGTGACAATTCCCTTGCAAAAAAAAATGATATGGTGTATAATCTTTAAATATTCCGAGCTGAACAGTATAGACAAAGACTTAGACTTACAACACTTTCACAGCATGTTATTGAAAAGATTGCTGATTTTTGGTGGAAAAGGTATTACATTAAAATGCGGTTTTTCAGGAAGGTGTTGGCTTTGTGTGCTGAAGTAATAAAGGAATAAAAGAGAGTATGCGCCAGTAGCTCAGCTGGATAGAGCATCGGATTTCTAATCCGTTTCCCCGCCAAACATAAACAACCAATCGCAAACAACTTACGGTAATCGTAATAAAATTTACAGCACCCTATTACAGCATCTTTTACAGCACTTTTAATAAAAAGTAAAAGTTGTACCGATCCTTTGGGGGATTATGGCAAAGATTTTTTTCCATAAACATGCAAATCAGTTCGCTGTATGTCTGAGTGTTAATGGTGTTAGAAAGACTTTTTATCTCGGGACGGATAAAGAGTCTGCCGAGGTTAAATACCATAGTTTAATGGTTGACTACAAAAACAGGCATAACTATCAAGTTCACAAACAGATCTTGTTTAGTGATCTTGTTTGTAAATACCTGGAAGCCATTAAAACCGATGTTGCGTTGACAACATGAGAGGATTACCGCTCCGCACTGTCTGTTGTCTGTAATATGTTTCCGACCGCAAAAGTTTCCGATATAAATCTCTCCACTGTATCACTGTTAAAGAAGTATCTACTTAACGAAAAGAAACTACCTTTTCGTGACAAGACCGGTGTTTCTAAGAACCGGTTTAATCGTTACATTACCTATATCCGCATGGTCCTCAACTGGGGTTTGCGGCATGAAATAATTAAACAACAGGATATCGCACTGCCTAGAATTAAACCTGATCCTGTTAAACGTACCCCTCCACGTTTTTTCTCTATAGAGGAAATTAAAAAAATTCTTGATTGTGAAAAAAAACTCCCTCTTTATTGTTCTAAACAGCTGAAAACCAATACCATACCTCAAACTTTTGCTATGATAAGATTCATGATCGCAACTGGTAGGAGGATACAGGAGGTTGTTTGTTTGAGAAAGGGGGATATAGATCTTGACCAGCGTATGTATACGATCACGAGGGACAAGACCGAACGGACCGGCAAGCCAAAGGTTTTTTATCTGAGTGATTTTGCCGTTGATGTTATCAAGCCGTACTATGATATACGGAGAGATAATGAATATATTTTTCTTAGTCAAAACGGAACGTTTTTGACTCCAAGAGCTGCCGGACAGCGTTTGAAAAGGATTCTCAGGCTCGCCGGTATTAAGGATGCTACATCTAAAGAGTTTCGCCATACTTTTGCATCCCATATGCTCCAGAGTGGAGAACCGCTTGAGGCTGTCCGAGAGCATCTCGGACACACCACTGTCAAGACTACGGAAATTTATGCTCATCTCAGTAAGAATTACCTGAAGAAAAGTATCAATAATTCACATATCAATACACTCGTTAATACAGATACAAAAAAGAACATACAACCTGATAAAGAAGTGCGCTGATTAACTGGAAGAAATAATAAGAAGGGTTGTTCGGGAGGAACTTTTAAAGTTAACGATCAATCTTATTCCTTATGTCTCTGACGAAGAAATGAAGGAATTGGAGAACGTATTTTCAGAAGAAGATTTTAAAGATGGTGAAACCGTGGATGGCATGAAATGGATTGGACAATAGCTTTTAAGAAAGAGGGGATGCTTATAAAGACTAAGAAAGAGAAAGTTTCTTACAAATATGTTAATGGAAGCACCAGGGAACGTTTACCCTCTTAGAGAGTGTTTGAGAATATGCACCACTTGTCGCTGGTGTCTTCCATATTGTTTTTTCTTTACTGATATTGGCGTATCATACTCAGGTTAATTCAATTAACTTGGGGTTCAACTTTCCCATCACACTTATCTGGAATCAGTTCACCCTGTCCTGATATCTCGGCAGTCTCTTTATGCCGGCATCCTGATAGTACTACAGTTTCTTTTGGTTCGAATCCTGATGCTATAGTGATCTCAAAACAAAATGTCATATAGTATAGCGGGATTTCCCAAAAGTAAGGCATCTCTTAAGAGTGCAAAAGTGACATTTTGTTTTTACAGAACTATACTACAGCCTCTTTATCCCCACATCCGGATATTGCCAGGGTTTCTTCATCTTCACTTAATTTATTCCTATTAAACTCTGCAATCCGTCTGACCCAGTCCTCATGCTTCATTCCTGCATCCACATCGATTATTGCTTTTTGCGGAACCATCCTTGCTATTAGTGGATAAAAGTAATTCGGGTTTTTGAGGACCTATGCGTAACAACCCTCACCATCCACCCATTTTCTCAAACACTTTAAAAACGCTATTTTTTCGCTAAAAGTTGAAATTTTTCATTTATCTTGATATTATGCTTCTGTTAACTTGGCATCATCGGGGAGGGTAGCCATCATGTTGATAAATCCACTTGTTCAGAAAGCTGCGAACGATGCAGCCTCGTCTTTTTTTTTCATTTTATTTGGAGCGTTGGGCACAAATAACTTATGCCTTTTTGAGAATAGTGAAAGTCAATGATGAGAATCAACGAAGTAGGGCATTACTTCCAACAGCTCATCGCCCCCTTCAAATTTTGAGTCGATTATTAAACCATAGAGCGCTTAAGAGGTGACACACCAGCTTATTTTAGAGACTTTCGTAACGAGCAAGATAAAAAGGTTTCTGAAGGTATTGAAAAATGGCTTGATATAGCAGCAAAGATCGATAGTATTGCCCGAGAACTTGTAGGCAATTGTGTTCAATTTGCTGTCACTAATGCTGCTAAAGAAGAAAGAGAATGGTTGATGACAGGAATTAAACTTTCATCCGATAATGACCTGAACGCTAAAGTCGTCGTTAAGTTGCTGGAACAGTATAGAACAAAGCGAAAAGAGAATGAAATAAGCCCTGAAGAATTCGCTATGAAAAGATTTCAGGAATTTGGGGAAATATGTTCTCAAATTGCGGACCAAATGCGGTCTTCGGCAAGTACTTCCTCGAATCAACAGGTTTACAAGCAAATAATAAATGATATAGAACTTCTCGCATGAACAAAGAAAAAATAACCCTTTTCCAACTTGAAGACTTCCTGCTAAAGGGCTGCGATATACTAAGGGGCAAGATGGATGCTTCTGAGTTTAAGGAGTTTATTTTCGGCATTCTATTCTTAAAAAGATTATCCGATGAGTTCGATGTGGCGGTGAAAAAGGTAAATGAAAAATTCAAACACTTGTTACCTGAACAATTAGAAGAACTTTTAATAGAGCCAAACACCTACAAACCTTATACACACTTTTATGTACCTCCCCGTGCCCGTTGGAACGATAGTTGGACGGATGAAGAAGGAGAGTATCATCCACCCCTCAAAGATGTAAAAATCAATGTAGGCTCGGCCTTAAACAAGGCATTGCATGCTGTGGAAGACTATAATGCCGATATTTTGAGCAATGTCCTTAAAGGTGTTGACTTCAACATCAAAAAGGGAAAGTCTTCTATACCTGACCAACGCTGGATTGACTTGATCAATCATTTCAGCAGCAAGTTACCGGCTTTGATAAATGAAAACTTTGAGTTTCCTGACCTCCTGGGCGCAGCATATGAATATCTGATTAAATATTTTGCCGATAGTGCGGGGAAAAAAGGTGGAGAATTCTATACCCCGGGACAAGTAGTGCGACTGCTGGTTACTCTGTTAAAACCGCAAGAGGGTATGGAAATTTATGATCCGACCGCCGGTTCAGGTGGTAATGTTGATACAGAGCTTGCAGTACGTGGAAGAGCAGGGACAGAATCCAAGAAATCTGATGCTTTACGGACAGGAAAGTAATCCCACTACCTGGATCATCTGCCGCATGAACATGATCCTTCACAATATCTCATCGGCAATCATTGAAGATGGTGATACGCTTGAGGACCCAAAGATATTAGACGGCGGTACCTGGAAGAAATTTGACATGGTAATTGCCAATCCACCTTTCAGCCAGAATTACTCCAAAGCTAACATGAAATTTCAGAACCGTTTTGCCTATGGCTTTGCACCGGAAACGGGAAAGAAGGCAGACCTGATGTTTGTCCAACATATGGTGGTCAGCCTAAAGGCCAAAGGCCACATGGCTACCATCATGCCACATGGGGTGTTGTTTAGGGGAAACACTGAAAAAGTGATTCGCAAGGGCTTGGTTGACGCCAACCTGCTTGAGGCCCTTATCAGCTTGCCGCCTGCTCTGTTTTATGGTACGGGCATTCCGGCTTGTGTCATCATCATCATTAATAAAAATAAAGATGAAAAATTGAGGGATAAAATCTTTTTTATTAATGCCGACGCAGAATATGGCGAAGGGAAAGTGCAAAATTTTCTCAGGCCGGAAGATATCGAGAAAATAAATTATGTATTCACCCACAAATTAGAGATTGAAAAATACAGCAAGCTTATAGATAAAGCCACCATACAAAGCCACGATTACAATCTTAACATCCGCAGGTATGTGGACAATACACCCGAACCTGAACCTGAAGATGTAAAAGCCCATGTAACAGGTGGAATTCCTGTTTCGGAGATACAAACCCAGCAAAAGCAGTTTGCCAAGTTTGATTTTACCTCTGATGTAATTTTCAAAAAACATCTTGAAAATTACCAGTTGTTCAGGGATGAAATAGTTGATAAATCCGCCATTAGAAAAACGGTAGAAGGTAATGTCCGGATACAAGGAACCATTGAAGACATGAGGAAAACCCTTGACACGTGGTGGAATACTGCAAAAGAAGATTTCGCAAAACTTGCCGCCAGGTCTGAAACAAAAAAGGATAAAAAAGACAGGAATGATGTAACCTATGAATCAATGACTGAATATCTTGCATTGGGTGGTGGAAAAATGCCCGAAGTAAGGCATCACCTGATTACATCCTTGAAGGAAGCATTGATTCACAAAAGGGTATTGGATGAATTCCAGGTGGCAGGTGTATTTGTAAACTGGTGGAGCAATATCAAGTATGACCTGAAGACAATTGCCACGGTGGGCTGGGTATCAAGTATAGTACCGAAAGAGTATTTTATAGAAACCTATTTTAAGGCAGAGCAGCAGGCAATACTGCAAACGGAAAACCTGATTAACGAAAAAGAGGCATCGTTACAGGAAGCCCTTGAATCGGTTGAATACGAAGCGGAGGAGGATGAGGAAATAACCGCCAGGTTGATCAAAGATTATCTGAATGCACAAGTAAAATCGTTAAGTGAACAGGAAGGGGCAGAACAGGAAGCAGCTGTACTGAAAGAAACATTACAAGGGATTAAAGACATAGAATATGCCATTAAAGAGGCCAGGTCCCAATTGAAGGTACAGCAGGCCGATTTGGAAAAGAAGATCAAATTCAAAATGTATGGAATTGACGATGAAAAAGAGGAATTGAACAAACTGCTTGCGCATAACCAAAAGCGATTGGCGGAAATGGAGACAGACGGAGAACCGGCAGACAAAAAGCAAAAGACCGCTTACAACAAGACACTAAAAAACCTGAAGGATGATAACGCTAGGATTAAAGAACATATCGTCGGGCTGGATGCTTTTCTGGAGGGCATTGGTGGTGTGATAACCGCCGAAGAATGTAAGACCCTAATCCTGCAAAAGCACAACAATTTAATACAGCAGGAGTTAAAGAAATACCTGAATGCCGAAAAGCGGAAAATGATTGCAGGCATTGAAAAGTTGTGGGATAAGTATGCAGTGCCTTTACGGCAATTGGAAACTCAACGGCAAAGATCGTTAGATAAACTGAATGCATTTTTAAAAGAATTGAAGTATAGTTCTGTAAAAACAAAATGTCATATTTCTGTTAAAATATAAAGGATGGAAAAAATTGTTTTAACAGAAGAAGAAAAAGAGTTATTGGGAGAATATTTCAAGACATCCCCAATCAATCTCATACGATTCAAATCACAAGCAGTCTTAATGAGAGAGAAGGGGTTGAAGATCAAGGATATTTCAGAGTTCACTTTGACAAGTCAGAGAACAATCCATAGATGGATAAAGGGTTTTCGAGAAAGAAGGATGGCAAGCATATTCAGCGGCCATCAAGCTAACGAGAATGCCAGCAAACTGACAAAAGAACAAAAACAGCAAATTAAAGAAGCCCTCAGCATGCCTCCTTCAGAATATGGTATACCAAAGGAGTTCTGGGATTTTCCTGCTCTGAGGGAATATACGAAGGCAGAGTTTGGTGTAATCTATGAGTCGGCACAGTCGTATCATGTTCTTTTAAAATTTAGTCATCTGAGTTTCAAATATCCTGATACCCTTGATATGAGAAGGGATGAAAGACTTGTTAGGGAGACAATGGCCGAAATCAAGA
>SOER01000008.1 GCA_021646405.1 Candidatus Loosdrechtia aerotolerans | reverse complement strand
AAAGAATCACTCCCCGGCATACCTTTTCCTTTCTTTTCTGAAGGTTTTTACCGGGTAGATTAATCTATCCTTCTAAAAAATCAATTAAATTTTATCTCCTCTTTGAAAAACCTCTTGAATGTCAGATCAAGGACAAAATGTTAGGAATATAGAATGAGGACATACTATATATCTTGGTATCTTTGTGCCTTTGTGGCTTTGTGTGAGGAGCAGAAAAAAGCACCGCATGTTTCTTTTAGCTTGATGCATATGGGGTGAAGGGGGAGGGCTCTTTTGTCTCTCCTCTTCCACGCACCGAATCATCTCAACACCTGCAGATATATATATTTTCAAGAACCTCTTCTTCTGAAAACCTCTTGAATGTCAGCTGATTTCACCCCAGAAAGTCATTTCCAGGCGTGTGGCGTCAGCATAGTCGTAGTTGTTCGGATAGGGAGGAGATGTCACAACCGCGTCAACTTGAAATTGTGAACAGCCCTCCGGGCCACGTGCATCAGTCATCAGTACCGGGAATTTGTCATTCTGAACGAAGCGAAGCGGAGTGAAGAATCTCGGCAGCGAAAAATCTCGTCTTTTCATGGTGTTAAGAGAGCATCTTATACTGAACAAATGAAAATTCCTATACAATCAAGTTACAAACTTGAACCCGCTTGGGGTAAATTGTTATGCCTTTTTCATAGATTAAGATCTTTAGCAACCTTATCAAGAGGAGTAGTAAGCAGATCCTTTGTTTCTTCTTTTTCTTTTCTAAGTTCTTTCAGATCTTCAAAATCTTCTAATGCCTCCTGGATTTGCAAAAACTCCTCGTAGGGCAATACAACAAATTCTTTTTTACCGTCTTTTTCTATAATTTGTGGATGAAAGGTCATGACGCTCTCTATTTTTCATTCTTTTAATTCTGCTGAAATAATATGTTCTGCCACCCTTTCGCCCCATGCAGCAATGCTCATGGCAGGATTACTTCCGACAGAGGTAGGGAAAATAGAACCATCAGATACATAAAGATTTTTATAACCAAATACCCTTCCGTAAAGATCAACAACACCCTCGCTCTCATTACTCCCCACAGGACAGCCACCCAGAGGATGTACTGTATAAATTTTATCTCTGGCTATCCACCAGGGATTCCCCAGTAATTTTCCTTTAATACCCCGGGTTAGCTTTAAAAGGATATCTTCTATCTCACGATAGAGAGGCAATGACCCTTCCTGTTCCCACTTTATGTTGAGGTAGCCTGCTTCATCTATCTCCATGATTCCATCAGCCGCATCGAGACCCATTACTAAATACATTAACGCACGATGATCAGATTTAAAATCCAACAGTTTTAGCATTTCTAAAAATAGCCTGTCCATTTCTCTGTTCAGCCCTACAATAGTCCTGATCTTATGGATAAACCTTCTTACAATGCTATAATCAGGAAATTTATGTCTCAGGTATGCCCTCAATATATCCGGGAAACCACCTTCTTCAATAATAAACCGCTGACCATTCTGTCCCATGCTGTAATTAAGCATACCTGTTATCGTTGGACCTACGGAAAAATTGACAAGCTGGTCCGTATAGGTAGCAAGACCACCAAAATCGCCATTACCTGAAAAATAATCGCCAAGCTTTTTACTAAGATTGGGTAATGTAGGTCCTGTTTTAAACCTGTTACGTTTATATCCATATTTGCATCGCAATAAAAGTTCAGTAGAACCGAGGCTCCCGGCAGATATAATAATCCTTTTGGCAGCAACGCTGGCATTATAGTTCCATCTCAGATTAGTGAAATGAACGATATAACCTTCCGCTGTAGGTTCGAGGTATTTGACAAGATGTTGAGAGTAAACTTCAGCACCTTGTTTTTGGGCAAGTGCAAGATAGTTTAAATCCACGGTATTCTTTGAGTGATTATTACACCCGATTACACACTCTCCGCAGAGGTTACAGCCAATCTGAGGAGGGCCATTGCGGTTAAACGGGTCTTCTCTGTAAACCCCTCTTTCTCCAAAATAGATAGCAAGTGGCGGAGTATCAAATGCCGCCAGGTTCCCAATAGTTTCTGCTGCGCGCTTTAAGGCCTTAGTTTTAAAAAGATTATAAGGAATTTTCTGAGGTCTTAGCATATCATGCACTTTTGAACATTGTTTTTCAAATTCCTCTTCCCAATTGATTGGTCTGCCTTCAGGATCTTCTTTAGGCCATCGGGGACTTTTAAAGGTTTCCTTTATGGGTTCTAAGATTACATTTGCATAAATGAGAGATCCTCCCCCGACACCGCTGCTGCGGAGCACCGCAAATTTTTCAAAAGTAGAGTAATCAAATAAACCTTTCCATCCATCCCCCCCTTCGTTACACCACCACCATTCCTTTGTCTTAAAAAAATCCCGGGGAAATTCACCCATATGGTATCGTTTACCCCGCTCCAACACACAAAGAGAATCTTTCAGATGGGGAGCTAGCCGGCATGCTACCACCGAACCGCCAAATCCTGAGCCTATTATTACTGTATCATAGTATTTTTTCATTCTGCGTACGCAAGAAACATCAGGAAAAAGATTACAAAAACTGCATCACCGCAAACTGCACCCCAGAATATTTTAGGTATATTTGTATACATAAGCATATTAACAGCAAAAATAATTACAAAGATAGTCTTTCCAAGAATGCCCATAATAACAATATTTTTGTTGGCATACATATCCTTATAAACAAAGTAATAGCCTATACCAAAAACAAGGGCCAGGGCAAGCCAGGCCTGGTAAAATAACGGAGGAAAAGGTTTTTCCATATAAGGTGGAACAAAAATCAGCCTTGGTAAAAATAAGAGAAACGCAC
The DNA here is from genome assembly GCA_021646405.1 of Candidatus Loosdrechtia aerotolerans. GTDB lineage: Bacteria > Planctomycetota > Brocadiia > Brocadiales > Brocadiaceae > Loosdrechtia > Loosdrechtia aerotolerans. The sequence goes on along the minus strand of SOER01000008.1, from coordinate 97,463 downwards.
AGCCCAGCAGGTTCCATATCGCTGCGATAAAAAACATACCTCTATAAAAACTATCGCTAAATATCATGGTTGGATCTAATAATTTTTAAAAGATAAAATATTTCTTTAACCCATGGCTGGTTCAATCATGGACGGTTGAACCAATTGTAGTATCATTCATCATCCTGGCAGTGTATCTGCTTCCCACTTCATAACATTAAGAAAGCAGGATGAACAATATTTATTATATTCGGGCATATTCTCCATATCCCTTCCCCTTGAGCTTCTGGTCCCCGAGCATTCCTTCAAATACAAAACTGTAAAAAATCATATGTTTTGCGACATGAACGGATGGATAAACTTGTTTTGCTGTATAGCTTAAAATACCTTTCTCCGTTTTTGCCTTTACACGCCACTGTTCATAAAATGTGACCGGTTTAGCCGTACAATTGTTTTCTATAAGTTTCGGACCTTCGTAAACGATGGATTTTATATTTTTAATCTTTACATACTCTCCTCCGGGCAGATAAATACCACCTCTGTTGCGAAGCTCTATCCCAAACCCCTTTGTCCGCATCATTCCGCCGTGCATTCCTTCATCGGTAAATAACAAATCGTAATGATACTCTGCAACATTAACTGGGAATAACCGCTTCCACAGCCTCACAGGCAGAAATAGAGGATCGTAATCAAACCATTTTCTTGCATAACCATGCTCAAAGCATCCCACGGAGCTTATTTTTTTTAAAACTTGTCCATTCTGTTTTAATTCACCGTCCATATGACCAAAGGTAGTGAAGTAGGTAAAAAAACCAGGCAGATCAGCCCACCAGATTACATTTTGTGCCCTGTATTGAAGGGAAAGGGTAAGTTCATCTTGCGGATTGGATAGAAGAAAAGTATACACAGGCCATTTTCCCGCTATTTCACCGCGTCCCGTTACCTTTACTTTCAAGGAATCGGTCTGCATATGTAAATTAAGGTGTTTGATAATATATTCGTGAGATAACAGAGTTACCTCAGGTTGAGGCAACATGAACAGGCACTCTATGACATTATCAGTTGAAATGCTTAACATCAGATTTTCATAATTATCAATACCCTCAATACCGTACATACCCGTCATGATACTTCCACGGATGAGCTGCGCAGGATCTTGTGAATCAAGGAGTGTCAAAAAATACCATCCGTCCCAGCCAGGCCATTTCCTGGCGGTATCGGCAGTACCACTCTTATTGATAACATAGTATTTGGGCCTTTCATAATCTGCCGGAAGCACGTAACGGTTATTAGTATTTGCTTTATCAAAGCAGTTTATGAGTAAAGGAAAAAGCTTTCTAAGTGCGAGAAAGGCAAGGAAGGCTGCTGTACAACTAATAAGGATATAGAATAGCATGTGTCTCTATTTTATTTTGCTTTATGTATCAAGGTGCTTCCCTTCAGAACGAAGCACCATAATGAAAAGGATAAGTGCCACAAACCATACTATAATAGTAAAGAAAAGCATATAGATAAATGATTCTCCGCCTGATGTATCCCACACCCTTTTGGCTGTCCCCTGAGCCCATTCTTTATAAGAACCGAGATATGTTGTTCGTTTCCAAAGGCCAAAAACCCAGCATAGAGAAAACAGGAAAATGCCGGTATAACTCACCCTTACCAGGAAGAACTTACCCTTTCTTATAAGCAATGTTGACAGCCAGAATCCGCTGTTAGCAGCAAAAAAGAACACAACGAGGAAGACAGGCAGAAAAAAGGGGTAATCAGTAACAGCATCCTTATGCCACCACATATGTGTGGTCTCCCAGCCAAAGTAGTTTACCAAAAAATAAACAGGTATCCAACTAAAGAAGAATATGTGGAACAAATTATTCTTTGCTAATGCACTATAGTAGTATTCCGGCCTTCTGGTCAGCAACTGCTTACGTGCAGCATCAGCAAATATCTGTCCTAAGGCAAAAGCTATTGGCACATCAATCTGAACCATTTCTCTTCTGATACCTTTCTCATGAAAATTAGCTGAGAATATACGACTACAAATTCAAATAAAACCAAAGATCACGATATGTTTTATCATCGGTTTATAAAATATGCAAGCAAAAAGTAAATATCAAAAGTATGGTAACTGCTCAGGTTCAGGGTTCAGGGTTCAAAGCGTTAGGAAAAGGACTGTTCGGATGGTATAAAAATTCGGTACGATTAGTATCGATTGTTTCCGTGCCTTCTATGCCGCTCCTCTGGAGCTCAAGGTGGTACATAGCGTTTTTCTATTAATATACCGCTCCTAACGGAGCTTTTCGGGTGTTTTTCAAAAAAGAAATAGATACAAACAATTACAATGCTTTCGTTTTTTGAAAAATAATCCCGTAGGGGTGAGATATGAATAGCGGAAGCGAGGCATAACGAGGTATAAGAAGAGAGCTCCGTTAGGAGCGGTATGTTAATAGGATGAGAATTTACCCCACGATAAGCTCCAGAGGAGCGGCATGTTGGTAACCCTCAGGGTTCAGGGTTCAGGGTTGAACTTACCGCTTTTACTCAACACACTCCATGGTATAGTTGTACACCCCGGACATCCGACTTTTGGCATATACCCTATGACAATACATGGTATTACTCTCTCGTGCAAGAATGAATCTCTTTCATCAAGGATGAGACCCTTCGCTCCACTCAGGGTGACAGAATACAGGGTGCCATCCTGAAATCCTTCATTCCACTACAGAAAGAAACATTATGGTAATATATTGCCTTCATTACCCTTATAATTACACCTCCCCGCAAACCCGCTTACATAAAACGAAAATTCCTATACAATCAAGGTTAACGGTTTAAGGATCAGGTAGGAGCAAGACTGACCGCTCTGTGCTCTCCATAAACCTTCAAATAGATATTTTTGACAGGAAATGTCTTACCCTGCTTGGCTTTTAATCCTGAACTCTGAACCTTGAACCTGAGCAGTTACAAAGTATGAGTTATAGTATCTAACAGATGAAGCCGAACGGCATATGGCGATCAGATTCTTTATTTTTTTGCCGAAAGATTAAAAACGCTTGCAATCTTTTTCATTTTTGTTTTAATATCACCTAAAGCTGAAAAAGCAATTTCCTGTCATCTATCATCACAACAATGGAATTGGACTTATTATCCTTGATTCCGTCTGTCGTCATATGAAAAGTCTGTGGGCTTTTCCAAAGGGGGAATAGAAACATGAGCGGTTTCCCAGCCTACGATGAGATCCATGTCATCTCTGATATTCACATGGGCGGAAAGCGCGGTTTCCAAATTTTGCGGGAGACCAAACGCCTTACCAATTTTATTCGCCGGGTGACGGTACAACGCCAGGAGGGGCGCGTTGCGCTGGTTCTGAACGGTGATATATTCGATACGCTGGCCGAGGATATCCGGGGTTACGTCGCTGTCGACGAGGCGATTGACACCGTGACGCGGATCATGGATGATAAATCGTTTTCCGGTATCTGGGAGGCCCTCTCAGATTTCGTGAAGAAAAAAGGACGCACACTGGTGATCGTCATCGGTAATCACGATATCGAGGTTTCATTTCCCCCGGTCCAGCGCCTGATTCAGTCGCGGCTCGCGGGGGAAGACCTCAGGGCAAGGGCTCGGATTGAATTCTCCACAACCGGTGCAGGATATACCTGCCTGGTCGGCAATGCACGCATCTTCTGCACCCACGGCAACGAAGTAGACGCCTGGAACTATAACCGCTATGAGGATCTGGCGAAAGTTGCGCGGCGTTTGAATGCCGGACGCACGCTTGACCCGAACGAGTGGTATCCGAATGCCGGAACCCGCATGGTTAAGGAAGTTATGAACGAGGTTAAGCAAAGATACGCATGGATCGATCTGCTGAAACCAGAAACTTCCGCCGCTGTAGGTACCCTGGTCGTTCTTGATCCGTCACAGCTGACCAAGATCAGTAATCTGGTGTCGATACTGGGCGAGCACCAACGAGGCGCCGGGCAGGTGGGTGAACGCCTGTCAGCGGAAGGATTCCAGCCACGCCGGCAGACCGGCGCACCCACTGTCACGATTGATCAGTTATTAGGTCCTAACGTAAAGGCCGGCATGTTGGGCGTCGAATCGTTAAACACGCTAAATGTGGATGAAATGCTGCTCAGTGTTGAAAAAAATTTCGACCAGCGAAGCGCTCCTCTCGCGCCACAACCGGATGAGACTCTTGGGATCCCGCGATTAATCTGGGACCGGCTCACCGGCTGGCTCACCGGCGTTGGTAAGGATGAAGCGTTGCGGCGCGCACTTAAAGACTGGCTTGCTGGCGACAAGACTTTCGATATCACCGACAAGGACGACACCTACAAACAGGTGGTGGCTTCGGTTGGACATTCCATGGACTTTATTATCACTGGTCATACCCATCTCGAACGCGCCATCGACATGGGCGGCTCCTGTTACTACTTCAATTGCGGTACCTGGATTCGCTTACTGCGTTTTACTGAAGCCATGCTCAAGGACACGGTATCGTTTAAACCGGTTTACGAGATACTGACCGATGGTGGAATGGCGTCGATTGATACAGCGCAATTCGGCGGTGAATCGTTCGTGATGAATCAAACGAGCGCGGTTTCGGTCATACTGGAGAAAGGAAAGGTCATTGGCCGCCTGACCCACGTCGAGGGCGACGGTACCGGTACGCCGCGGGTTATCAGACAATTTCCAGAGGATCTATGATGAGCGAGATTCGCCATATCAAACTCGAATTACTGCGGCCGGGGCCCGCGCACAATCAACTATTGTCACCTTTGACGCCGTATATCGCATTGTGTGGCTCTGATGGACCCGTGACTGTAAGAATGCCGTTCGAGCATCATCAATTGCTCAACCGGCTCGAACGGCTGCGGTATGACACGAACGGTGTTCCTATTGCCGCCTCGCAACGGGAAACCGAAGTGAGGGAGTTGGGCGCGGCAATCGGACACGTGATGGGACAGGTTCCGGCGCTGCTCTCCGAACTCTCCGATCCACGTGGAAACGGTGGCAAACTCGTCCACTTGCAGCTTTCACTATCCGCATTCGAACTGGGCATGGTACCTTTCGAAGCGGCAATTGCACCGGATGGTTTTCCCGGTTCGGGCTCCCCCCTTTTCCTGCAATCACGCACCCCGATCGTGGTGACACGGGAGGTCCGGCGCGGACGACCGCTGCCAATCAACTGGAACCGCATGCCGCGCATCCTGTTCGCTTTTGCATCACCCAATGGCCTCCCGCAAGTACCAGCACAAGAACATCTGAAAGCGATCCGGCGTGCAATCGACCCCTGGGTCAAGCTGAAGGATTCTCCAGAGGAGCGAGTCCGGGACGTCAAGCAGATGCTGACGGTTCTACCCAACGCCAGCATCGGACGAATTCAGGAAGAATGCTCGACCGCTCAGTACACGCACGTACATATTCTGGCGCATGGTGCGCTGTTTAATGAATCCGGCAACCGCCGTTACGGCATTATGCTTTGCAGCGATACCGATCCCATGAAAGGCGACGTGGTCGACGGTGAACGCCTGGCGATCGTACTCACGGCGCGAGGCTCTTCGGACAATATCAGGAACCGCCCTAATGTGGTGACGCTCGCGACCTGTGATTCCGGCAATATCGAGTCGGTGCTGATACCGGGTGGCAGCATTGCTCACGAGTTGCACGCAGCCGGTATTCCCTGGATCTTTGCGTCACAATTTCCGCTCTGGATGCGGGCTTCTTCCATCGCAACCGAGGTGCTTTACAGCGGCCTTTTAAAAGGCGATGATCCCCGTTGGGTGCTTTTCGATCTGCGCCAGCGGCTGCGCATCGATTCTGCCGGTACGCATGATTGGGCGAGTATCGTCTGTTACGCAACCGTACCCTGGAACTTCGGGCAACAGGTGGATGCCTTCCGCGATAAACGCATCCGAAGCAAGTTGGACGTTAAGTTTGACCGGATCGATGAACTGGTCGGTGCCAATGCAGACGGCCGGAAAGCCGCAGAAGCGCGCAGTCCAGCCGACCGGGATGCGGAATTGGAGTCATTGTGCGAATCGATCCGTACCGATTTCAAAGCATGGTACGAAGAACCAATCATGGCGACATCGGCCAGGCGAAAAGCGGAGTGTCTCGGCATGAGAGCTGCCAGCGAAAAGCGCATCGGAATCGCCTATTTTTTAATTGCGAAGGAAAAAAAGGAAAAAATCGTTGATGCTAAAGTTACCCATTTAAAACAAGAGAAGAGCAAGGAAGCTTATAAGTCCGCTCGCGATTTCTATCGCAGTTCGCTGGAGACAGACCCTCTTAACATTGATAACATTTGGTTTATTACCCAGTATCTCTCCATGCTGGCGATCCTGGCCGATCCTCCCGAGGTTTGGAATTCGTTAGCGAAGGACTACGGCCAGTGGTGGAACACTGCCAGGCAGATTGCCAACTGGAAGCTTCGTAAAGCCGCTGGTGATGACCGCGCTTATGTGCGGGCCACCCTCGCTGAGCTTGCACTATTAGGCGTAGCCTACGCCGGGCCGAACTTCGAACCCGGCCAGGCAAAACAGGATATCAGGAATTGCTGTGAAGAAATGCTCAGTTTGCTCAGTCCCGATGCGTTCCCTATTCTTTCAACCCGGCGCCAATTCAGGCGCTATCTCGAATATTGGCAGCGGGAACAGTGGAACAAATTAGCCAAAACCGCCTTATCAGCATTGGGTGACAGGTCGCTAAATACCTGACCGTAAGTTTTTGCACAATATTTTATGGTGTAAGAAATACGGGTCTTCTCAGTTTTGTGTGGGTAAATCTTCATACTTCTGGTAAAAACGCCGTTACTATTTTCAAACAAAGCCCGAAGGGCTTATATACGAAAGCCCAGGGCAACGCGCCCTGGGTATACCTTATTAATAAAAACGTACAAAAATTTGTGGTCAGGTACGTATCTTAGAACATTTACACGAACACGATGGACTTGGCTCCAGTCTCTTTCGAAAATTAATTCGCCGGACAAGTCTTAGAAATGCCGTTACCTTTCCCCGTGGGTAGTTCCAACCTTCAGAAGGGATACGCATAAAATACGAATGAAGCATTCGTATGACCATTCTCACCCAACTACTGATTACATACAAACGAAACCGATTGTCCCCATGCTGGCTATCCGTGAAAAGAATGTGTTCACGTCATCTCTCCTTAGATATGCATGATAGACGAATAAGTCAGGCCCGGGATGACAGTCGTAAACTTATGTCGTTATATATATAAGCATCCCTTCATTTACCTGAGGGTTATATATCTTGTCTTCTTATTCTGTTCAAATTTTGCAAAAAGCAGAACAATAACCGCTTTCCGGAAAACCGGCTAGATCAGCATGCGGCTCATTACAAGTTTATAGAGGATCCAGAAGTACTGTGACGGCGTATAGCGCGCAATCGCTGCAGCGGGTATTTATCGGATAAAATTTTTCCGTCCTCTGTCAAGTAATAACCGGGGGTGTTTTCAATGGCTTTGCGGAGAGGGGAGTTTTTCAATGCACGGAGGAGACTATGGGAGATAAAATCGAGACCAAGCTGATGAGCAAAACCGGGAATCCGCAGCATTTCTTCTTCTTCACCATCACCACGCACAACAATATCGATGCATGTGTGGGTAAGCAGCAGCTTTTCGGCATGCATTGCAACATGAATACCACCCACAATAACCAGAGCGTTTCCGGAAATACGGTCAAGCAAAAATCCAGCCGGTTTTTCCTGGTGAGGCCAGTTGATACTTAGGGTTGTTTTACGACTTCAATTACTTCAGAAATAGAATTTCATAAGTTCTATCCTTAAAGCTAAACGCAGCGTTCACACGTAGCTGTATACCATCGTATACAATGCCTTGTTAAATCCGTGTACTGACATCTGAAAATCATCTGAATGTCAATTAAAGATACTGGCTATACCTGTTATAAATCTGAATTTCTCTACTCTTCGGGTACGTAGACTACTTTTCCATCCTTTAACCGATACGCTATCCCTAAGCGGGTACCCTCCCCTTGCAATTTCTTATCGGTAACTTTTTCAACTTTCACCTGTTTTCCCTTTTTGGTAACAATCTCTACCCGGCCATTCTCTTTCCGTTTAACCATCGTAATCTCCGTCTTCGGGGAGAGGAAATCAAGAATGCTGTAGGCACTAATCAGGGCACCGATAAGACCAACAATGAAGACTACACCTACATCGAAGAGGTTAGCTACACCTGTCATGGGATCTTCCTGATGAAGATCAGCCCCTTTTCCTATAACCCTGCGTCTTTTCTTAAGGTATCTCATTTCTTTATCTAGTTCATCACACCCTTACCTTCGAACCTTTTTTCCAGGTTTTCCGTGTACTCTGTGATTAACTACTCCTTATTTCGCATAATGCATTCGGTATAATATTCAAGATTCTTTATGTCTTCGTGGATCCAGCGATTTTTTACCGTAGAAAGAAAATAGGCAGTGGTTCCAATCGCTAATCCAACAACCGTTGTCGTGAAGGCAATCATAATATTATTTGAGAGTTTCTCAAGATCGCCCTGTGATAATGCAGATAAGGCAGGTCCCATGGGGATTATTGTACCCATTAATCCAAGGGCAGGACCTGCACGTACCATGAGCCGAAAGGTATCCAAACTTTTCGTCATCTCCTGTTCTTTGCTCTGGAGCAGGTATTCCACCCGGACCTCTCTTCCGCCCTTATCCTTTGTTAATTCATCCACAAGTTCTTCATAATATTCCCGAAAACAAAACGGCATTTCCTGCGTTTTTTGAGGCATTAATTGCTGGACATTTTTATGAGAGGATACGATAAACGACTCAATAAATTCTTTTGGATCTTGTTTGCCAGTCTTCTTCCTCCGCCCTACATATTCAGAAACAAAGCCTCCCATGGTTATAACAATCCATACAAAAAAGATGATTAAAAGAACCATCACAGGATAAAGCATTGCCGATGAAAGGAGAGAAAGAATACCTTGTAATAGAGTGAGAAGGTTCATAATGAATTATCCTTAAAATTTACGTTCCAATTTAGCAAAAGAATAATTAGGATGCAGTTGAACGCTGATGGATGCAGATTTACAAGATTACAAACATAAAAATCTGCGTTTATCGTTCGGCTGAGTTTACGAAGAAGTCTGCGTCCTATTCTTGGTTTTTAAATCAGAACCTTTTCCTTATCCATCCGTAAAGGAAAAGGCCCAGACAGCCTGTTCCTACAACAATTGCAAGCCATGGTCTCCTGAATTTATTTGCTGCCGCAGGCATGTCGCTCCACGCTTCCACGGGTTCATTTTTATTGGATGTTACCTCTTCCATCTCGAATCCGTGGACTAATTCTGTATCCTTCTGTGATACCATTTCAGTCCGCTCTTGCTCCCCGGATCTTTCCTTATGAGTCTCCCCTTGTTCCTCCTGAGAAAAAGGGGGTAGAGTATCGGTATTGGAAGCGAAAAGGTCTGTTGATACTTCACGGGCTTTTTTCTCCAATTCTTGTTCTGTGATTCTTTCAGGAACAAATGTTTGCTCTGGTTTACTGAGCAATGGTACCTGCGTTTGAATAATCTTATCCATCTCTCTTTTTCGTTCCCCTAATGTTTTACCTGTAGCCTCTTTTAAAACTTCGGCATATGTGTGCAGACCCTCATTATCTATAAGACCGGAGGTGGATAAAACTTCCATGGTATATTGCTGAAGGGCTGGATTATTGCAGGTATGCTCACAGCAGGATACACCATGCGCTATTACCGCTTCCACATATTCTTTCGCCAGGATTTGTTTCATTTCTTCCGCCGGGTGCCAATACCCTTTCCGTACAGTTTCCAGCATCCGTGCCGTAAGGGCCTGATAGGCATATGGGTTCTTCTGAGAGAAAAATTCTTTTAAATCCATCCCGTATTTGTCCTCAACATAGACTTCAAACGTTTGCTCCCAGCGAACAGCATCTATTGTCTCCGGTATGGTAACCTGCCAGCCCCACATATTCTCAACGAATTCAGACATTTTATTTGCCCCCTCAAAGCCATCCTTCTTCATACCCTCGATCCACCGGGGATTCAAATAGCGCGACCGTAATTCCATACCCATCATTCTGTCGATTGGTGTCATCTCCGGCTTTGCCGGGTTCATACTATTTGTAACAGTCAGATCAGGGGATTTTCCATCGAGTTCCCGGACTGCAGCGGCAAGCCCGCCTGCATACATATAGAAATCATCGTTATCGAGGGTCCCGTACAGATTGGTGGAACGACTGTGAATTACCATCTGAGTTCCGCTCAATATCATTTTATATACCTCTTCCATTGGTTCTCCCCATAAACCGTTCCCGTAGCCATGGCTCATCCGTTTCAGGTATTCGTTAGCTATTACAGAATCATCATCCCATGTTCCGCTTGCACTTACAATTCGCGAAACATTGAGATCATATCGACCAGGTGCCTCATCAAAGATTCGTATAGATGCATATTGCTCTGCCTTCTTTTGCGGCCAGCCCCGTTGTATTAGTCTCCCGGTCAAATCCATAATATGCTGCCGAACCAGGTTATCTTCCTCATCAAGCTCCTTGACCATCTGAACTGCCTGATCAATATAGTGGGTCAACTGCCCGAACATCTCCTCTGCTGCTGAAGATACAATAATATCGATTCGTGGACGACCTAATTCCTCTTTTGGTATAACCTTTATTCCTGTTACCTTTCCCCATTCGTTCCAGACAGGTTCAACTCCCAATAGATAAAGGATTTGAGACTCTAATATCCCCTCATGCCGTATTGTTTCGGTACCCCATATAACAAACGACAATTTCTCCGGATATTTTCCATCATTTTCTGCCCGATACTTATCAAGCAACTCTTGAGTCAATGTAACACCTACCTGCCATGCCTCTTTTTTAGGGATTTTATCGGGATTAAAGGCATAAAAATTCTTTCCTGTTGGTAAAGATTTTGGATTTCTTACCGGATCATTTCCCGTTCCCGTTGATATAAATTGTCCGTTCAAAGATTTCATTGTATTTGTTAACTCACGTTCCGCACTCCTCTGAATATTTTTATTAAGCTCTTCAGCAGAGATATCTTTCATAACCTCTTGTATCGCTTGAATAGTTGATACCCGGAGCGACTCATCAGGAACCTTACCGAATGTATGCAGCCCGTACGGCATGTTGAGCTGCTTCATTTCTTTCAGAAACTCTTCAATCTCATGAATAACTCCATGATCGAATTTGTGTGGATCATCCTCTTCTGCGTCAACATGCAAGAACTCACTGATGTCAATATCCTTATCAAGTCCCAGCGCCTTTACCTTCTTTACAATATTTTCCTGATACTGCCTTGCATGTTCGGCACCCTGTTCAAGGGCCCGGTCATGACTACTTATCAGTTCTTCAAGCTCGGCATATTCGTGGTAGAGTCCTCCTTTTTTCAGGGGTGGAATCATATGATCAATAACAACTGCAGATCCTCTTCGTTTTGCCACAAGACCCTCACCAACATCATCCACAATATACGGATAGATTACCGGTATGTCCTGAATGAGTGCTTCAGGAGGATCTTCACCGGAAAGACCTCCGCTTTTTCCCGGCAACCATTCATGGGTACCGTGGGTACCGAAATGAATGATAGCATCGGCACCGAAACCATATTTTAACCACAAATAGACACCCGCATATTGGTGGTGTGGAAACAAATCCTTGTTATGGAACATCGCCTCCTGGTCCTGCATCCAGCCCCTTACCGGCTGTGGCAGGATAATAATATTCCCACGCCTTACTGCCGGGATAACCATATACTTTTTCCCATGTTCCGGATCAGTCCACATCATCACGCTCGATTCTTCAACCGGTCCCCAGTCTTCATGAAGTTCTTGAATAAAATTTCTTGGTAATCCCCTCAACCACCTTTGATATTCCTTCAATGGGAGCAATACACATTTTCCCTTCTTTACCATCTCATCAAGTTCGCCTGGTGCCCAACTCCCGACATTTCTCCCATATCTAAGGGAATTCTCAAGGAGTAGTTCCTGGCTGATCTCTTCATCTCCAATAGTGTACCCGGACGTTCTCATCGTATTCAGAACGTTATTGATACTCGCAAAGACATTCAGATAACTGGCACCGATATGTTGTTTCCCCGGCGGATAATTCCAGTAGAGTATAGCCACCTTTTTTTCCTTGTTGTCTTTTTTTTGTAAATTGATCCAGGCAATTATACGATTTACAGCCCGGTCAATCCGTTCGGGAATAGGTTTTCGCTCTTCAATAAAAAAACCTGTCTCGTCGTCCTTTTCACGATTGCGATACGATGCGACGGTAGGTTGAATAAGCCCTGCAATTTCAGGAATAGCTAATTGCCAACTTACTTCCAGAGAACTAAGCCCTTCAGGATCGCCCTCCCACGTCTTTCCGTCCTTTCCATAAACCGTAATCAAATTAATAACCGGTACTCCGCATTTTTTTAATGAATTTGAGGCATTGAAATCCGAAAACCGGAAGAGAAAAGAAAGGATACCGGATACCCTGGAATGCCCATGAGAATCTATCAATAACTTTTCAACTGCAGCACCTTCGGGATATCCAAATGCTACAAACGTATTCAGTCCCTTCTCTTCAAGGGTTCGAATTAATTCATCCTCAACTTCATTTTGTCCTTGCTCACAAAAAGATGCGTAGGTCAGGACCGCAATCCATTCTGCATTTTCATTAAAATAACCTTCTTCCCTATACCAGTTTTCGTATTCCTCAAATGTCTCAAAAAACATCCCCTGTGAATTATGGCGATGATAATAACCATTTTTTAACAATTTTTTGGGCGGCTCCGGTTCTATTTCAGAAATTCCGGCATATTTTGCTAAGGAGAAGAGCACCATATTCTGGAAATTTTCTACGCCGCCGCAATCAAAATACAACCGGAATTCTTCATCATAGGTAAGGCCCAGTTCACTGTACTCTTTGTCCAGCCCGCCTGAGTGGTTTATCGGTAGTATATGTGCTCCATGAGAAATGGCCCTCTCAATCACTTCCCGGTCAAAACCTGCCTGCGTTAATGTAGAAATCCTTATCCCCATGATATCAATAACAACGATATCAGAATCCTCAATCTCACGTGGATCAAAACCGGAATCGAGATCCGTATTACTAATAAGCTCAAAGTTTACACGATCCCTGAGAAACGGATATTCCTTCCGGGTATTTTTTATTGATTTGACGATTGAAGGAGTCAGGTAATTCCCTACAATAAAAATATATTTTATTGATTTTGTTTCTTCTGCAAAGGAAAAAGACGTATGTGTCATCTGCAGGAGAAACAGGATGAATAGTACATATTTCTTCATTTTTCTCTATCCCTTTATTATAAATCTGTTTTTTTCGTGCCTCTGTATCTCTATAGTTCAATTCATATTCTAGAACTTAAATTCCAATCCTCCGTATGCTGTAAAACCAAGGGAGCTAAAACCTGTTATCTCTTCGTAATCGTAATCAAAAAGATTTTCAATCCTGATATATGCAGTCATCAACTTTGTAATGTCATAGCTTGTCATCAGATCAGCCGTCCAATAATTATCCATCTTTGTTCCATCACTATCTATTCTGTCTCTTACCATAACTCCAGCTACGTTAACGTTCCATTTTTCAAGTGGCTGGGTAGTAATCCCGAGCGTTGCTCTGTTTCTTGGCCTGCGGGGTAACTGTTGATCCTTTTCCCTATCCTCCGTTTCTGTATAGGTATAGGTTCCAGTAAAAGAGATCTTTGAAAATGGTTTATACGTTATGACAGTCTCAACCCCCTCAGATTTTGCCCTATTCACGTTCTCTGCCATAAAACTACCATCAGGTTGGATTGCAGCAGCAATCAAATCGGTAAAATCATTTTCAAAATAGGTAACATCAATAATGAGTGTATCCTTAAGAATTTCCTTTTCAATACCAAAGTCCCATCCTTTACTCTCTTCGGGACCGAGATCAGGATTGCCAAAGAAGGGAAAAAAGAGTTCATTTAAACTTGGGGCACGAAAACCTGTCCCCCATGAGCCATGAAACCGGGAGCCGATCCTCTCAACGTTATACGATGCTGTTGTCTTATAGGTAAGATTACTCCCGAAGGTACTGTAATCATCGTAGCGCAGTCCTGCTGTCCAATAAAGCGACTCAAGCAATTTTATCTGATTTTGAAAGAAAACGGAGTTGTTCCGGAATGTCTCATCAAAATTACCGGCATTTTCACCCTTCAGTACCTCATGTTCATAACCTATGGTTATTGTATCTCTGTCAAAGAGAGTAAAATCCGATTGATGCTCAAATCTCCATACTTGCGTCGGAATACGAAATTCTCCCGCTGAATCCGTAAGATCAAAGCCTTTCAACTCTGTATCGTTAACTGAGAACAGGAATGAAGGTGTCCAGATATCAAAAAATGTTTTTCTAACCTTCGTGGAAAAAATGATCTCATCGGTATCCAAACTTCTGTCAGGATCATCCACCGGCCCAACACCAAATTGAAACGCATCATATTCTAGCTCTGAATGGGTACCTCGCGCAGTTGTGTTAATCCTTCCATCTTCCAAAAAATTCCACCCCAGATTCACCGAGCCTGTAAAATTCTCATAACCATCAGCTTCATCTCCGCTGCTCGCAGAAGAAATGCCGTGGGTTCTCAAATAAGAAGCCCCTGCAGAGTAATCAAAACTCTCTCTCCCGCCTGAAATATGAGCACTTTCTCTATAGGTATCGTGCATCCCATATTCTGTCCCCAATCTGATTTTGTTATCCCCTGAGCCTCTTTTTGTAAAAATATTAACCACACCGCCAATCGCTTCTGAGCCGTAGAGGGTGCTTTGCGGACCGCTCAGGATTTCAACTCTTTCAATATTGTCAGTTGTAAGATTTGCGAAATTAAACGCACCCGTTGTAGGGCTATTCATCTGAATACCATCAATAAAGACAAGCGTTTGTGCAGAAGAGGCACCCCTCATAAATACGCTCGTAGCCCCTCCTATTCCTCCGGTTCTCGCAACTTCTATTCCACGAACCTTCCGTAATACTTCAAGGAGTAATGGTTCGTTACTATTTTTGATATCCTTCTCTGTAATAATAGACACAGAACTACCGGTATTTTTTAGTAATTGTTTTGTTCTTGTGGGTGTAATAACAAACAATTCGCTCTCTTTCTGTTCTTCCATATCCATAATCGCTGTCTCGTTTGTAGTATCCTCTTGACTTTCATCCTCCTGTTTATCCTCACCTTTGATCTCATTTTTTACTTCTTCTTTCACATGTTCATCGTTCTCATTCTGATCATCAATTTCATCTTCATCTTCGTCTTTATCGTTATCATTACCCTTTTCCTCTTTCATCCCTGTATTTTCACTCTGTGTTTCTTCAGCCAGCAATATTGTTGTCTCAACAATTTCATCTTTTAATGTAAGCTTCTGTGACGATGACCGTAAATCGTCTTCAGGATTGTTTATTTTTGGTATCCGGGGAGACTCTCCAAAATTATAGTATTTCCCCAGTAACTTATCTCTTTCCGGATAACTTCCGTCCCTTTCTTTATTCGTATTCCGTATAGAAACAGATGAAGCAGTGGTCATCCGGTGGTAATTTAATGCATCCTGATTCTCCTGAAATTGTTTTTTTAGCTCCGTTAATTCTCTTCTCAAATCTTCATTTTCCTCAATAATATCTTCCTTCGTTTTCTCTTCAGCAAAACAATATGAATTTAACAGTAACGAAATGGACAAAACAACGATTACATAGTATCTCTTCATTCCCCTCTTTTCCCCTCGAAAATAAGAATTCATAACACACGTTTGAACAGGTCTCCTGGCTCCCGGGTCTATCTACTCTCTGCGCCTTCCCATTCCATACAAATAACGATTTCTCCACTGCAAAGGCTGCAGTAAACAGAGGAACAGTGGCATAATGCAGATTTCGTCACCGGTTACAGTTGCGGGGCAGCTCCGTTTCTACGGATTCCCTTGTATTCAAACCCAATAAAATTAATCATTGATAGACACAGACAAGACTATCGGATAGTACGAAAGAGCGTGTTTAACCGAAAAATAAGCATAAATGCATTCCGGTAAAATAAAAAAACCCGTTTCTTCGCACAGGAAAAAACGGGTTTACCGTGTAGACAGCAACGCCTCACCTCCTTTATGACGAAGAAGTTTTTCAGCCAGGCATTACAGGCAGGTCTTCTGACTTGCGGATCATCCTACTGGTTGCGCCTTCCCCTCGCAGAACGAGAGTGGCCATTGCAACGTTCGTCACCGAATACAGCGGCGGTACCGTTCCCTTTTTTCTAACATGAAAACCATACATTTCACTCATAATACAGATAAGAAGTGAAATAGGTCCGTATGCTCTGTTCTCAAATTAGAACCGGGATTCCCTTTTTGTTCCGATAATACACGGAACACCTGTAAGCATATATCTCTCTATTAGAATTTAACGCTCCATAGCTAACCTTTCAGAATTATCATTTTGCTATACCTGTAGTATTTCATAAATCATATCCATATGTATATTTCTTCGAACAATGCCGGCCAATTCATCATATTTTTGCTCTTTTATATTTTTAAAATCTCTATACCCTGCCGATGTTCTTAATCCTTTTTTCATTTCTAAATAATGAATAAGTTTTGATCGAAATTCATCGTTATCAAAGATGCCATGGATATACGTACCCAGAACATTGCCATTGTCAGATACACATCCGTCCATGATGTCTACCGCTTTACCCGCCCGTTCAATAATCTTACCGAAAGGCTTGAAGGCATTATGACCATGGTAAATTGTCTCTCCCATATGGATTTCATATCCGGTAAGTTCTCCGTCCATATGGAACAAACCCATATGTTCAAGTATCTGAATCCTTACTTGATACGTTTGTTTTTCCCTGGCAAAGGTAGTAATTGTGTTTAATAAACCCAGGCCCTGAATACTGCTCTTTGATGATTCTATATGATACGGGTCGTTAATCTGACACCCTAACATCTGGTATCCCCCGCAAATACCCATTATCAGTATTCTATCTCTTGATAACCGTACAATTTCATCGAAAATGCCTCTTTCCTTTAAGGATATCAGATCCTCTATCGTGTTTTTCGTACCCGGGATAATAAGCAGGTCTGGCTTACCAATATCACGAACCTTATCTACAAATCTTAGCCTTACACCTTTTTCATGGGCAAATGTTGTAAAATCAGTGAAATTCGATATACGGGGCAATTTAATCACTGCAATGTCTATGAATCCATTTGATGAGTTCCCTTTCCATGTACCCCCTCCCTCTTTTACCCCTTCTTCATCTGGAAGGGATTTAAGAATGTCTTCAATCTGATAAAACTTGCTATTCCTATCATATTCAAGCGTTACGGAATCTTCATCATCTATACCAAGGTCGTGGATATAGGGAATTACGCCGGCAACGGGTTTTTTTATACGTTCCCCGAGCATATCTAACCCGGGCTTTAATATGCCTTTATCACCGCGGAATTTATTGAAAATGATACCCTTTACGAGATCCCTCTCGTCTGCACTCAGTAATTCTAACGTCCCGACGATCCATGCAAAGGCACCACCCCGGTCAATATCGGTTACTAACAATACAGGGGCTGATGCCATCCGTGCCATACCCATATTAACAATATCACCGTCTTTCAGGTTTATTTCAGCAGGGCTACCCGCCCCTTCGATGAGAACAATATCGAACCGGTTTCTCAGCGTATCATAGGCATGTTGAATAACTGAAACGAACTCATTTTTCTTCTGATAGTACTCCTTAGCAGTCATATTTCCTATTGGTTTACCCATTACAACAACCTGAGACCCGGCATCTCCTGTAGGTTTAAGGAGGATGGGATTCATTTCCGCAACAGGAGTGATACCGGCTGCCTCCGCCTGTACCACCTGCGCCCTTCCCATTTCTTTTCCATCTCTCGTAACAAACGAGTTTAAGGACATATTCTGGGCCTTAAATGGTGCAACGCTATATCCATCCTGTCTTAAAATACGACATAAAGCACACACAAGGATACTCTTGCCTACATGAGACCCTGTGCCTTGTATCATAAGGTTTTTATTGAGCATATTTAACAATAGGAGCCACAGGTTTTAGAACCGATCGCGGCCTTTGGCCGCAACTAAATTCGAAATACGAATATCGAAATACGAAATAATTTCAAATGACAAAAAACCAGAGTAACCACGGATGGACACGGATGCACACGAATAAAGTCAGAAGGTTCAGGGTTAAAGGCATGAGGGAGACAACTGCTTGAAGGGTATGAAGAACACCTAACAGCCAGCTTCACTCCTCCTCTGAGTCTTAAACCGTAAAAACCTTTCAAGATTCTTCACTCCGCTTCGCTTCGTTCAGAATGACAATAATGAAATTTGTCATTCTGAGCGGCAGCGAAGAATCTCGTCTTTTCATGGTGCTAAGAGAGCATCTTCTACTGAACAAATGAATATTCCTATACATTATCGAGCTATAAAGGATTCCTGAAAAACTACTGTTTAACATTCCGGTTTGGAATCTTGTCTCTTAAAAAATTGAGCAGCTACATTCTTCAATGCCATAATGAGTTTGTTGTTTTCCTCTCGTGTTCTCACTGCCACCCTGAAATACTTGTCGTTCAGTCCTGTAAAATTGGAACAATCACGAATGGCGATACCGCACCTTAATAACTGTTCGCATAAAGAAGAAGATGTCATATTGCTTATGTTTATTTTGATAAAGAGATAATTAGCCACGGGCGGGTAGGGCAATAACCCGGAAATACGGGACAACTCATCAAATACGTATACCTGCTCTCTCATTATGAATTCTCTGCTTTTCATAGCAAACTCTTTATCCTCAAGGGCTGCTCTGGCTGCATATTGGGCAAATGCGTTTACCGACCATGGTTCCTTATATTCTGTCATCTTTTTTACTGTATCCTTACTGGCAACCAGGTATCCAACCCTTAAACCGGGAAAACCATAAAATTTTGTGAGTGATCTGACGACAATTATATTATGTATCGTACCCGCCTCACCCAGAACACTGTATTTCCCGGGTTCATGAACAAAGTCCATAAATGCCTCATCGATAACAAATGTTACCCGCGGATGCTGCTTCGCCATATTCAGAATAACGGTCCCTTCTACTAACTGCCCCGTGGGATTGTTGGGGTTACAGAGAAAGACAATCTCTCTTTCCTCATCGTTGAAATAATCTTTGGAATAGTGAAAAAGAAAATGGTCTTCTTCTCTCAACATCTTATGAACTACTTCCGTATGACTGCATTTCAACGCCTCGGCAAATTCGCTAAAGGTAGGCTGAAAAATAATCCCCTTCACCGGTCTTAACGCACGGGGAATCAGATAGAAGAGTTCTGTAGAACCATTTCCCACGATAATCTCGTCATCTGAATGCCCCGCTTCACGCGCAATATACCGCCTCAGGTAAGAGCAATCAATATCAGGATAATGCATTATATCATCAAAATTTTCCCATATAGCCTCCCGGACATTCTTCGGATAGCCGAGAGGATTAATACTTGCGCTAAAATCCAGGATATCATTATTCCTACCCCGTATACTGTTGTTATCAGACGGATAATCAACAATATGCTTTATATTTCCACCGTGACCTTTAAACATAATTTCTCTCACATGAGTGACCCGCCGGATCACCTCTGCAGGTTAGCTGTTAACTGATTATGGAACTTCTGTACCAGAAATTCTCTCGCCTCTCCAACAGTAAGAGGCAGGCTATCCATAGGGATATTATCCTTATCCCGTAAAACCTGCATCAACTGGGCAATTTGGGGAAGTTCCAAACAGGCACTCCTTATTTCATCGATATTGGAGAAAACGTATTCAGGGGTTCCTGCTCTCAACACACTCCCCTGATACATAATTGCCAATCTATCCATATAAAGGGGTACCAAGTCAACGTTATGTGTTGCCATAATAATAGTGATACCATACTTATCCTGTAGCTCTTTAAGCAGTGTCATAAGAGAGGTCACACCCACAGGATCAAGTCCGCAGGTAGGCTCATCCAGAACAAGTATTTCTGGTCTCATTGCAAGTACCCCGGCAACACAGACCCGCTTCTTCTGTCCAAAACTCAGGGCATCAACCGTTTTTCCTGTGTATTTCCCCATATTTACTATTGCCAGCGCCTCATCAACCCTGTGAATAATTTCACTTTTTGACAGGTCTAAATTCATCGGTCCAAAGGCTACATCTTCCCATACTGTTGGAGCAAACAACTGATCATTCGGATCTTGAAATACCATACCTACCTTTTGAAATATCTCTCTTGATGAATAATGAGATAATGGTTTTTGGTCTAATACTATTTCTCCTGATATTGGTTTAAACAGGCCATTAAGGTGTTTTAATAATGTTGTTTTGCCCGACCCATTTGGGCCAAGTATTGCAAGCAGTTCCCCCTTAACAATATCCAGACACGCATTATGCAGTGCATGCGTTCCGTCATGATATTGATACTGAATATCTTTTATATGCACAGTCACCATACCTGAATAGTTCCTAAGTACATGAGAAGGGGTATAACAGATACTATTCCTACAACAATAAGATACTCTCTCTTTCCCCAGGGAGGCAAGGTATTCATTATAATCCCGTCACCCTCATAACACCTTGCACGCATTGCCTCGTAGGTTCGTTCTGCCCTTTCAAAAGCGCGAATAATAAGCATTCCTCCCAATATACCACATGACCGTATTGTTTTTTTCCACGTAGTATGACCCAGACGCGATTTCTGGGCAGTCCACATCGCCGATACTTCATCGAAAAGGAGAAAAATGTAACGGTAAATAAATGCCAGGAGTTCAATAATGGTATCAGGCATACGGAACCATTTCAGACCAGCACATAATTGATTGATTGTTGTTGTAAAAGAGAGGAGAATCACTACGAGAACACCTCCGAGCACCTTACAGCACATATGAAATCCACTCCATAGTCCTTCTTCTCTTAAGACTACTTCGTATCCTATAATTGAGAAAGAAATCAATACCCTTTCGCCTTCATGCAAACCCCTTATGAGGAGAATGAATAACGCAAACGATATGGGGATAACCATGCTCCGTAGTATTGCCGTAACAGGGATTTTTATAGAAAGCAGGAAGATGACAGACGCAAAAAGGAAAAAGAGCGAAGTATATATATTCCTCGCCAATAAGTTTACGACAAGAAAACAAACAACAGAGAGCAGCTTTATACGGATATCAATTGTCGTTAACCAGTTATCCCGGCGTGCATAGGTATCAGAAAAAGTATGATGAAAAAATCCCATGTTCTTGTTTGCTTCGTCCGTTCAGATATCCGAATCGTTCAGTATTTTATCAGTACCGGTCAGTTCTTCTTATGTGTCAACTTTCCGGTAGTATTTTCATAAAAAAGCTTCCGTGCGGTGAAACCGATAACAAATCCGCCAGCAACCCCGGCGAGAGTAAATACGAATAGAAGCAAGTCTCCCTTATCGGTATTAATATATGGGTCGCGGGGTGGACGGCCGTACTGCGTAGCATATTTACCCACAATACTCACATCAACACCTGTCCAGGCCCCTTCCTCTGTCTGCGGTATCGTATCAGCCTCATCTCCATGCCCCTTTGCGGACGCTACGGAAAAAAAGGACAGTGCTATTATAAAAACAATGCGGAGGATATATGTTCTACGCCTGAATACGTTGTGTATCATCCTTCGTTACCCCTAGACCAGATAAGATTCCTGGTCTTCGTTTAGAAATAAAGATCAATACAGACCCTACCACGATACCTTCAACTATACAGAGAATCCCTTGCGATGTTATCATGAATGCACCAAAAATTTCCGCAGAGGCTCTAAAAAATGAATCACCCTTACCAATTACCAGCAACCCCAATTCAATAGACGTGCCCAGGTAGGTAAAGAGATCGGACGCCACACCAGCAAGAAAACCACACCAGAACAGGCTTACATTACACCGTTGTGCTAATTTGAAGATAAAATAACCCGAGAAAGAACCTAAGATACCCATAGAGAATACATTCCCGCCCAGGGTAGTCAGTCCACCGTGGGCAAGGAATAACGCCTGAATGAGTAGAGCGACAGCCGCTATAACTACACTAACAAAAGGACCTAACAACAGGGCACTGATACCTGTACCGCAGGGATGTGATGTTGCCATTCCGTTTAAGGCGATTACCGGAATAGGAAAACATGAGAATACAAACACCGCAGCGCCCAGCATTCCTACCAAAGGTAAATAACCCGGTATCATTTTCTTCTTTCGTTTTATATGGTATATCCCAATTCCAACAAAAGGGGCGGAAACACCAAACCAGGTAAAAACCCATTGAAGCGGTAAAATTCCTTCTGTTATATGCATACGGTTATCATTTCCTTGAATACAAAAGCCATATAAGTAGAGATTGTATAATCAGCCATTCATTCAATAGTACAGCAGTACCGGGAGAAAACAAAAAAACCCATATCTCCGAATGGAAGACATGGGTTTTATACTTTTATCACTATTGATAGATCGAAAACTATCTATAAAATAGAAGGATCACAAAATACACAAACCATTGATTCATCTCAATTTTATCCGGGTATCTGTGGTTCCCAGTATTATTTCCCCTTCACCTTCTTTACCTTCGAAGACTACGTGAAGCAATTACAGGCAGGTCTTCTGGCTTCTGGATCATTCTACTAATCACCCTTCCCGCCACACTAAAGTATGGCAGTGGCTTTGTGATGTTCGTCCCCAGCTACAGCGGCGGGTCCGCTCCTTATCTCAATATATTTAATAAGATTATGGATTCCCTTTTCCTCACCATATCCCGAAAATAACAACCATACTCTCTTGTATGAAGATCGTTTATTGGTTTGACGGTAGCGGGAGAAAACCTGTAATCGGATTTATTTACACAATAAAAAGAACACGTTTTCTTAAACGATGCAATTCTACTTTAGATATTTGATATTTGTCAATTAAAATAATTTTAGTAAAAACCAGAGACACGACACTTCACCTCAATACTACTATTTCTGAATATTTTTTTTCTTTGATTCTCCGGTGTGAGAAATATAAAATACTGCCTGTTCTGCAAAACAAATGTTTTTACCGTGTAGTAAAACAGCTGTGTATAAAATCAAAGGAAACATCTCTATGAAAACCAAAAAGAATATTGCAAAGAATTTACTCGTATTCATATTCTTGTTCTCTATCCTGGGATCAGGATGTGCTGCATTTAAGAAAAGGTCACTCCTAACACCCCGGGAACCCGGAGATACTTTAGTAGAGATTACCGACCCAAAATTACTCCCCCATTTCAGGGATGACTACAATAAGCATTCCCTTTTAACCTCAATAGATAATAGCCTGGATTATTTTAAAAAAGTGAAATCAAATCAATATGGTTTTTATATGGCAGGATTCTCCCATCAGGATCTGGAAGAAACCTTACTATCCTTTCGGGAGGGTTTTGTTCGTTGCCGTAGTGCTGAAGAACTTAACGAGTTTATTATCAAAAATTTCAGGGTCTTTCAGGCAATTGGAAATCAATACGACGGCCATGTGCACTTTACCGGCTATGGAACACCTATTTATGATGGAAGTCTTACCCCTACGGCAGAATTTCGTTATCCATTGTATAAAAAACCTGCAGATTTCAAAAAACCTTACTATACACGACGTGAAATTGAAGAACGGAATCTCCTGAGAGGGAATGAAATTGTTTATCTCAAATCAAAACTCGATGCGTATCTTATCCAGGTACAGGGATCAGGTCAGATCAGGCTTCCATCGGGAGAAAAGATTTTTGTTGGATACGCAGCTGATTCCGGCCATCCATATACGAGTATAGGGCGTCTTCTGGTTATCGATAGAAAAATTCCAGAAGAAAACCTGACCCTTTCGAACCTCATCCGTTATTTTGATCAGCATTCCGGAGAGTTAGACTCGTATCTTATGAGAAATGACCGCTACATCTTTTTTAAGGTAGTAAACTATGCGGTTCCTCACGGCTCTATAGGAGTTCCTGTTACACCAATGAGAAGTATCGCAACGGATAAATCAGTCTTTCCGGCGGGTGGAATAGCCTTTGCCGTTATAGAAACAAGAAAGCCAAAACCCTGGCAATTTTGGAAAAGAAGAGGGACCGGGAAATCGTTCTTCGTTTTGGATCAGGATACAGGCAGTGCGATTCAGACACCCGCAAGGGGTGATGTATATTTTGGCATTGGAGACCAGGCAATGTTTGACGCAGGGAATTTAAACTGCTATGGCAGACTCTATTATCTTCTGAAACGATAGATTTCTTTACTTGACATAAATTACATTTATTAGCTATAATCTCCTTTTAGATAATAATCATAAATTTTATTATTGGAGAACTTATGATAAAATACAAGGAGGAGAGGCTTGAAAAATGCATTAAATAAAGAAATAAAGGATATTATTCAAGACTATCCGGAGGTAGGCCGTATCCTTGAAGAATACGGCATCGGTTGCAGCCCATGTTCGGTTGGAAGCTGCCTTTTAAAAGACATTGTTGGAATCCATAACCTTGATCCACAACAAGAAGCTATCTTGATGTACAGAATAGAGAAGGCCATCTATCCAGACAGGGATGTTCCGGAACCCAAGGTGGATTTGACAAAAAAACAAGCTCCCAAGCAGATTAGTTATTCACCGCCTGTTAAGAAACTTGTGGACGAACACGGACTAATCAAACGACTTCTCGCCTTAATTCCCCACATTGTAGAATATATTGAGAACAGTGTCAATGTAGATAAGGAATTAGTATTACAATGTGTAGACTTCATTCGTGCGTATGCCGATAAATACCACCATATGAAGGAAGAGGATATCCTGTTTAAGTATGTGGATAACAATGCAGAAATTATTCAGATCATGTACAAAGACCATGATACAGGAAGGAACCATGTAAGACAAGTCATCGAAGGTGCTGAGAAGGGCAATAAAGCGCAGATCAGGGAACATCTTCTTGCTTACAGGGAACTTTTGATGCAGCATATTAAAAAAGAGGACGAAATTCTTTATCCGTGGATTGATCGTCAGTTGTCTGTAACACAGGTTGGTGAAATGTTTAAACAATGCACTGAAGCAGATGCATCGGTAGGAGATGAACTACCAAAAAAGTACGAAAGGTTTATTATTGAATTAGAGGAAAAATTTTTACAGGAGGTCGCATAATGAGTGGATGCCCGGGATCAAGAACAATAGATTTTAGTGAAAAGGAAAATCAAGAGGGTAATGAAACAGGAAGCCGCCCTTCTCAGCTGAGACAGTGGCCGATACAATTGCATTTAGTTTCTCCTTTAGCACCGTATTTTCAAGGAAAGGACGTATTGCTATCTGCAGACTGTGTGGCGTATGCCTTGGGTGATTTCCATAAAGATTACTTAAAAGGAAAGAGTCTCGCCATCGCCTGTCCAAAATTAGATTCGGAACAGGAAATTTATATCGAAAAGATAAAATCATTAATCGATGACGCGAAAATCAATACCTTGACAATCTTAATCATGCAGGTACCCTGTTGCTTTGGCCTGGTTCAGGTAGCAAAGGAAGGAGCTGAGAAGGCTTCTCGCAAGATACCTGTCAAGCAGATAGTCGTTGGTCTGGAAGGTAACATTTTATCTGAAGAATGGATTTAAGATTTTTTATTTTTCGTTAATGAAGCAGAAAATTCCCTGAGGGTTAAACCCTCAGGGAATTTTTTTTTACGCATTATATCTGACATTCAAGAGGTTTTTATCAGGTATATTTTATAATTAAGTACATTTCATAAACAAAAAATAATACGTTGCGCCCTTGTGCTCTCACCACGTTTCAAGTCTATAATCACCTCATTGCCCTTACCCATAAATTCATAAACCAGCTTTCCCCCTTCCTGTTCTGAATGACTACTGAAAAGGATTCTACCGGAAACCGACATACCGTCAAAACTTGCAGCAATAACCTTTAAAGGTAAACAACAAGCCGCTTGAAAAACCAATCTATTCTCCAGGAGCAAGAGTTTAGTATAATGCGGTTTTCGCATCCCTTTTTGTCTCATTCCAGTATTCGAAGCTTCAGAAGAAGCACCTCCGTTTACCGGCTGGGTTTCAACCAGATATTTTTCTTTAGCATCAATTATATGTCCCTGGTGTCTATCCCCGTTCAAACCGGCAAGTTTTAGAATCCGTCTACCATCTTCCAGGTCCTGTATGGCGTTTTCACCTGATGTACTACCCCCGGATCTATTTCTTTTGCTTATCGCCCTTGGAGCAGACATATCAGCTAATGGAAGTTCTTCATAATGGTTAGAGATATTCATAAAATAGCATCCTATAACAAAATCGTATAATTCAAAGCCAAGGTATTGTTTTAACACAAACCTTTCGGTCCGAACCCCAACGTTCTCATGCAAAGACCTTGAATTCCGTAAGAAATCTTAAAACAACAAAGTTCCAATAAAAATTTCTCTACTATCATATAACATTTATACAGGTAGTGCCTGTTCATGATTTTGATACTTCCTGATCGTTGTCCTTTTCTCAATCTCCTTCATTACATCATCAAAGTCCTCTTTCTTCGGTTCTTTAAATACTTCACCTATCTGGTAATGGAATATCGTATCTACACTCTCGTTAAACATATGTTCCAATGACTCAGTCATATCTATCAACCGGACATCGATGTTACTTAGTAAGTATGTTATCTGGTCAAAAAGGACACTTGTTGCTACACCTGAATGAATAAATGAGTGCCGATTCAGACTATTCTCAATACCCTGCATGAACCCGTACATTTGAGTAATCTGATTTTGTAAACGAAGAATTGCTTTTTCCAGGTTATATCTTATCAACTGTGAATTCTTTAAATAATTAATATGAATATCCGGCTCTCTCGATACTTTTTTATTATCTTTTCTCACAAAAGATAATATACAAGCATCAATATCCTTTGCCTCGTTGATTAAACAGTCGAAGTCTTTTTCCGCCGTTTCAAACTTTAAAGTATTCTTATAATAGCAAGTACCTTTTAATTTTTCATGAAAATGTATACACCGTGCTAAAAATTCATCCAATTCCTTCGCACTATACGACAAAAATTCTCCTTCATTCTTAAAGGAATCAATCTCCTGTATCTGGGCTTCCTTTCTCATAACATTTTGAATACCTATTTTTATATCGATAATGATCTTAAAGATAGGATTCTGACTCAACTTTGATATTGTAATATAGGTACTATTATCTTTCCCGGGAGTTAACCTATTCTTACTGATAATAAAATCCTCTAAATATTGTATCTTTTTGATAATTTCTGGATACGCATTTTCTTTCAGTGGTTTATTAAAGAGGAGCTTCTGTAAGTCTGTTAATATATCATAAACCGATTTTTGTTCCTGAGCAGTCTCTAAAACTCCTAAATCGTATAATTCTTTATAAAGGATTTCAAATTTATTGGACCTTACAAAGATAGTTTTAAAGGGATCCTGTACATCCGATTTATTCTCTATATCCCTGATTAATTTTTTAAGCTGATCAAGTATAGTAGACAAGTTTGTTAGTTTTGGTATACATTTCCGTGCTGCTAAGAATGCATCTTCTCCTGTAGTGGTTTTTAACTTTGATAACTTTTCCAGATCTTCACAAAACTTCAGAATAAGTTTTTGGACATCCTTCTCATGATCAGTTTTTAATGTTTGATCTCTGCGAAAGACGGGTTTTGTGGATACCTCTATTGTTACCGAAAAAATTGATTCAATACCTTTCTTTATCAGGGTACCAATCCTTTTTGATGATTTTCCTGCAATATGAATCACATCCGGAACATTGCCGGAATTGTTGTTATCGGTATTCTGTATTGTTAAAAAATCCAGATAGGCAAGTAATTTACTGAAAGAATTAAGTAATTCCTGGTAATCATTCTGCAATAAAGGATGATTTGAAACAGCAAGTAATTTTTTTAATTCATTATAATTTGCTGTCAAGTTGCGTAATTCACCGTGGAAATCTGATCTGTGCTTAAATAATTTTTTTGTCAACTTCGCAATAAATTTCTCAATACACTGAGCGTACGTTACAAAAAGACCGTATTCCTCCAAAAATTTAAAATGGTTGTTCAATTTATTGGCTGCAGAATAAATATATCCTGCATATGCCGGAATACCCTTCCAATTATTATTCTCAATAATATGCTCTAATTTAATTAAATCTAAAAATAACCCCTCATGAAACAGGAGTGGGTTATCTTTTGAGGTTATATGGTTAAAGATATCGGAAAAAAAACTGAGTTCGTCAATCTTTTCTTCAACAATCTTCAGATCATTTTCCAAAACATTAAAGGTTCGTAATTTGAGATAATGTTGTTCCAAATCTAATTTAAGAATAAGCAGAAGAAAATAGAGGTTTACGTAAATCTCTTTCAATCCTGTTGTTGTAAAGACCCTATTTTTTGTCTCGATCGTATTAAACCTGAGCTCTCTCCCTATTTTTTCTGATGTAAGCGGTACACCGTTCAATACCAGGTAATCACCCAGCCTTCCTGTGTACTTCTCATATACATCAGCGGAAGCAACGTAATTACGATGGGTATAATCTGGTGTAAAATTCCCAAGATTATTCTTTTCTTCCTCATCGATTATCAGCAAATTACTTGCGCCTTTAATAATGCCTTGCCTGCAGCGTAATACGATATGAGGTTTCATCAGATATCGAATAAGCGCTTCAATCTCCGTCAATGTAGAGGTTATGTTTGCTTCTACAAGATCCTGTTCTCTAAAACTATACAAATAATCTATTCTTCCCCTGCTAAACAGCCGTTTGGAAATGATTCTCAGGGTTTTTTCGAAGGAGTTATTAAGCACCTGCCCCCAAAATTTCACAGTAAAAGATTTTATCGGTTCCTTTAGTACATCGTTCTTTATTCTCTCTTTGATATCAGCTATTTGAGTACGTATTATTTCTGAGGTATGGTATTTCTTTTTTAACAGCTCATAAAAATAATTTTCTTTGGATGGAATATCTATTTTCATATTCATAAATTTTCTATACTCCCCAAAACTATCAAAAATTGCTCTTCCAATATGATAATTACTCTACCAGAAGAATGAACTTTGCTCCTCAAATAGTTTGATGCAAATTATGGTCTGCCCATTGTATCCTGCTGGTCGTTATACTATAAAATAAGTTCATTCTGGTGTCAATGTTATAGTAATATTGAGATTTGAAATACATCGTGAAATATACGAGACGGGAGAATCAATTTACGGTTTTTTCAGCTTTGCTGTTTATTGTAAAACTATAGAAAGATTGCTATAAAAATATTACGGTAAGTTCCCTACAGGTTCATGATATGCTTATAGTAACAATTATAAAACACGTATTTGCGGTTATATAAAAACAGCCCGGTATGTCCGGGAGTTTATGGCCTCTCTCCATCCGGGGAGTCAACTCTCAGGGGCATCGTGAGGCTAAGTCCTGAATGGAAAGCACCAAAGTCTCCTGGATATACCGGGCTGTTTTAAATTATTCGGTCCGTTACCGGAAGCTGGGAGCGGTTGCCACATATAAAACGGTGCATCCAGGCGCATCATATACATCGGTATTACCGGTACACCCGAAGTGTACCGCACGGTACATTTCTGTGCGCCGTGAGGAACGTATAACCTCACACACTCGCTCCCAGCCTCTAATTATAGTATACAACAAAATTCAATTTTTTCAACCTTGCAACAAAAGCATTAAGTATTTGCTGTATTTTGTGTTACGACTTATTTCCATCGAATATTCTGTAGATACCTCTTTTTTCATAAAAACCTCTTAAATTTCAAACCTATTATCATAAGTGACTTTTCCGACTAGAGTTATTAAAAACCTAATAACTATGAACAATTTTTAACGAACCTTTTTCCTTGCTTTGAGGGGCATATAATATTATTCTTTTCTAATATGATTTCTGTAGTGTAGTAAATATAACCAGAATATGC
This sequence comes from Candidatus Loosdrechtia aerotolerans, assembly GCA_021646405.1. Taxonomy (GTDB): domain Bacteria; phylum Planctomycetota; class Brocadiia; order Brocadiales; family Brocadiaceae; genus Loosdrechtia; species Loosdrechtia aerotolerans. The sequence continues at coordinate 67,480 of SOER01000008.1, read as the reverse complement.
AAATTTCACATAGTAAAACAGATAATCAAATATATTTAATAACACCGGGAGAATATCTTATTCAAGACTGCTATGCCCGGTCAGTTAGTCTGTTAAAGAAGAATTCAACCCCTACAGGTGTTATTGCATGTACACGATCAAAAAAGGCTGTAAATAGATCCTATGCCAGTATTTTTGGGCGCGATGCTGCAATCTGCTCCCTTGGCATGATTGCGTCAAAAGAGAAAGAACTCATACAGTGCGCAAAAATAAGCCTCCTCACTCTCGCCCAATACCAGGCCCCAAATGGACAGATCCCGAAATATGTAAAACCGGAACTTCAAGAGGTTGACTTCTGGTATTCAGGCTGCATCGATGCTACACTCTGGTGGCTGATTGCAGTAAATTTTTTTGATCGTTTTTTTCCCGAGGAGCAATTTACAGAACAGTTACACATATCAATAGACCGCGCCCTTAACTGGCTTTTCTGCCAGGAACATCAAGGGATGTTTCTCCTGCAGCAAAATGAAGCAAGTGATTGGGCAGATATCATGCCGAGATCAGGCTTTGTACTCTATACCAATGCCCTGTGGTACTATATTAAAAGACTCTATAAGGTTCCTACCACTGGCAAGACCAGGTACTACTTTAAAACGATATTTTTCCCTTTCGATAAAGCTGTGCCAGAACACCGCCGGGTGCGTATCCTGACACACTATATCAAAAACAATATAAAGCGGAGCGATTTCTATCTCAGCTTCGTAAATTTTTCTTTCTGGGGAGAGGAAATAGACGTTTTCGGTAACATCCTGAGCGCCCTTTTTGGACTGGCTTACGCCTCTAAGGCATCACGAATAGTTAATACTATGCTTCATCTAGGGATTCATCAGCCCTACCCCATAAGAGTTATCCACAAGCCTATACAACAGAAGAGTCTGTTGTGGCGTCCTTATATGGAGCGCCATAAACAAAATCTGCCGTATCAATACCATAACGGTGGTATATGGCCATTCGTTAGCGGATTCTGGATAATGCTTCTTGCAAAACTGGGGAAAAAAGAACTTGCATGGAAGGAACTGGAACGCTTTGCCGAAGCGAACAAGGTCAATAACTGGGAATTCAATGAATGGTTTCATGGAAAAACAGGAAAGCCAATGGGCATGACAGGTCAATCGTGGAATGCGGCAATGTTCATTCTGGCATTTCACACATTACAAGATAATATTCGGTTACCATAGAGATCTGTAGTCATTTTACCCCTTTGAGGTTCAAAATCCCTCTGTTGTATCAATATCGTCGCTTCTCACGCTATCCCCTGGCTCAACAAGCCGCATACCTTTCGGGTACGTTTTTGTGTAGCCGCATCCTGTTTTTGGAATCAGGTAATTATATAAAAATTACTTGTCACCAGGAAAAACTTGGCCTCTAATTTGCCAATTAAAAAGAGAAAACAGTTTCCCATCACCTGATACCCATTCAACAGTGATATGTATGCGTAGGCCTGCGGAATGTGTCAATGAAAATTAGACATTTTTTTAAAGAATTTAGGCTCTCATCATAGTGTATTTTCCTGTATTGGTTGATTAATCCATGCTGCCAAGGGCATCTGTGGTGGTTCAGGTATTTTTCCCTTGAACCGTTCCGGATGATTTTCAAAAGCAATCTTTAACACACGGCTTCGTTCTTTCACAATATGATCTGTACGTCCATAATGAACCGTTTCTGGTGTGAGTAGGCCGATTCCTGAATGATAGTGCTCAGTATTGTACCAGGTAAAGAAATCCTTGCAGAATACCCTGGAAGATTCGATAGAGACAAAATATCCAGGAAAATCTGGGTGATACTTAAGGGTTTTAAACTGTGATTCAGAATAGGGATTGTCATTATTAACGTAAGGCCGGGAATGACTCTTTGTTATTCCCAGGTCTGAAAGCAGAAATGCTACCGGTTTTGAAGTCATACTTGATCCACGGTCAGCATGAATAATCAGTTGTCCCGGTTGAATGCCTTGTTTCTGGGCAGTCTCACTGATCAGCCGTTCAGCCAGAGCCGCTTGTTCCCGGTGGGCAACCATCCAGCCGACCACATAGCGGCTGAAGATGTCAAGGATCACATAGAGGTAAAAATAACTCCATTTTGTCGGTCCTTTCAGCTTGGTAATATCCCATGACCATACCTGGTTCGGTGCCGTTGCCAGGAGTTCTGGTTTCTGATACGAGGGATGACGTAACTGGTTTCTACGTTCCCTTACCTCATGGTGTTTTTCAAGGATGCGATACATGGTTCTGATGGAACACAAATAGATACCTTCATCCAGCAGCGTTGCATATACTTCACGAGGAGACTTATCACAGAAACGCTCTGAGTGCAGGGTATCAAGTACTCCCTGTTCTTCCGGAGAAGACAATGCCAGAGGTGGTTTTACCGGGACACGCTTTCGATGGATATTCTTACGGTAATAGTAATAACTTGCCCGTGGGATGCCTAATACTTCACAGGCTTTTTTCATGCGTACCTCTTTGGCAAGAGATTCAACTGCGAGCATCATCTCTTTTCTCCTGTCTGATGGAAAGGGATATTCAACATTTCTGAAATTTTTTTTTGAACTTCGATAATGGTTTCAGCCTGCTTGAGCCTTTGCTTAAGAGAGTGAATTTCCTGTTCGAGTTCTCTCGTATACTGGGCTGAGGGATCAGATTTTTTCTCTTTTGGTCCACGGCGTTTTGGTGAAAGCGCTTCCAGGGTACCCCGTTCTTGCTGACGGCGCCAGGTAGTCAGGTTAGATGAATAGAGCCCTTCCCGTCGTAAGAGTGCCCCAATTTGCCCGGGACTTGTACAGTTGTCTGCTTCTTGAAGGATACGAAGCTTATACCGGGCAGTAAACATACGACGTTTTGCTTTCTGGGATACCTCTGGATCGGGAACAGAATCACCAGCGGGAGCGTTGGTGGAAACTCCAGTCGCCCTACGGGCTCCCTCCGTTTCCACCAACGCTGATATGGTAGTTCCCATACTTTTATTACTCTTTCTCATAGTTGTTTTTCCTCCTCGCCCTACACTAAACTATTACAAGGAAAATGTCCAACTATTATAGACACAGAGGGCAGGTACTTACAATCTTTTCTATAAATTTTTTTCTTCAAACCGCTTTCATTTAAATGAAAACTTTGTATAATAGTAATTATTGTTAGTTCTCTAGCTCTATCTTAAATATTCAGTTATGTATCTATGAAATTGTAATGAGTACTTTTCCCTTTTATTCGTAACCCTTACTTCATTTTATCATTTCAGCGACTTCAATATCCCTTCTACAAGCGTGTTCAAGTTTGTAACTTGAACCTTACGTTTTAGAAAGTGCTATTGCTCAATGAAACTTATGGATTCAGGTTGCAAGCCTGAACCCCCCGGGGAGTTACGGAGAGAATAAAAATGTATTAACGTATCCGGTACAAATGGGTTATGCTGATATGGAAACATTATAATTGACTTTACATAAGAAATTTTTCATTATATTTTGTTTGTTTTTTTTACTTTAGCTATTGTTTTTATTTTAGCTAAGGGTTTTACTATAATATATTTATAGTAAAGCAGAACTTATGAAATAAAAGCAAAACTATGAAATCTCATAAAATAAAATCATTCCTGTCTATTAAAGGTAAGTTGCTCATATTCGCGTTCTGCATCTCGCTTATACCTATTATTACTATTACTACACTCTACTATTTCAGTGCGAGAAGTAACCTGGAGCGTGAGATATTGGAAAAGCTGAAGGCAGTTGCAGAATCAAAAAGACTTCATATCAGATCTCTCATGGAGGCGGGTGCTACACGGGTCAAAAACTTCAGTTCCGACGGATACATCAGAAAAAGGTTCGAATTAATCACACGGGAAAAAACCCCGAGGCGAAGAACCGTAGAACATTTAAACCGATACTTGTCAAAAAATAAAAAGGAACTCTACGAGCATATTGATGAAATAATCCTCCTGGATAAGCATGGTTATGTGATATCATCAACAAATGAAAACTTAATGGATACAAACATGTCCAGTCTTGCTGTATTTCAGCATGGCATAAAGGGAAAGTATGCTGATACCTTTATTGGCGAGGCACATTATTCTCCGCATATTGGCGCCAATTGTATACTGATCTCTGCGCCTGTTGTTTCAAGGCAAGGCGAGCTCATTGGTATCATTATCAATGCCTATAACCTTGCATTCCTGAATGATGTTACCACCGATAGCACAGGAATGGGTAAGACCGGTGAGGTATATCTCGTGAACAGGGACAAGGTTATGCTTACCGAATCGCGGTTCATTGAAAACGCACCTTTAAAAGAGATAGTAGATACCGAGCCGATACGTACAATCATTCAGCGTGGAAAAGATACGGTTGGCATCTATAACAATTACAATGGAGTGCCTGTCGTTGGCGTCTCTCTGAATATACCGGAATACGGCTGGATCCTTTCATCAGAGATTGGAAAATCAGAGGCCTTTGCCCCCCTACGGTTATTGGGTATGGTCGCATTAATCCTGGGAGTAATGGGTATTGTCACCGTTACTTCGGTAGGACTCATCTTCGCTATTTCAACATCACGGCCTATCAGGACCCTCACCGACGCAACCCAAAGACTGGCAGGCGGAGAACTGGATCATCGGGTAAAAATAAACCGGACGGACGAGATAGGCGACCTGGCACTGAACTTTAATACCATGGCCGATGAATTGAGAAGGGAAATTTACGAACACAGACGTACGGAAAAAGCACTCATAGAGCTAAATGAAAATCTCCAGCAAGAGGTTACAGCACGAAAGCGGATAGAGGGCGAATTAAGAAGACAACACGATCATCTTGAACAAGTTACGGTCCAGCTTACCGCTACCAATAAGGAACTGGAGGCGTTCTGTTATTCGGTATCGCACGACCTTCGTTCACCTTTAAGGAGTATGGATGGTTTTAGCAGGGCCATTCTGGATGATTACGCTGATAAGCTGGATGCAACGGGGAAAAACTACCTGGAACGCATATGCTCGGCAAGCCAGCGTATGGGACAGCTTATTGATGACTTGCTGGATCTGTCCCGTATAACACGGGTTGAAATGAATAAAAAGGCCGTTAATTTGAGTACACTGGCAAGGACAATCGTAACCGAACTCCGGGAAAAACAACCGGAACGAAAGGCAGAGTTCTCCATTACCGACGGACTCGCCGTCAAGGGTGATCCACAGTTGCTCAAGATCGTACTTGATAACCTGTTTGATAACGCCTGGAAGTTCACAAAAAAGTGTCCACAGGCAAAAATAGAGTTTAGCTCTACCCAGTATAACGGAAAGCCGACATTTTTCATACGCGATAATGGCGTTGGTTTTGATATGGCATACTTCGATAAGCTCTTCAACGCATTCCAGCGCCTGCATTCAGCACTTGAATATGAGGGTACTGGTATTGGTCTTGCGACGGTTCAACGTATCATCCATCGGCATGGAGGAAATATTTGGGCTGAAAGTACCGTAGGCAAGGGCGCAACATTTTATTTTACTTTATCATAAACTGTACATGCAAAACTTTAAAAAGCTCCGTTAGGAGCGATATGTTAATAGAAGAACAATGAGTACCACTCTTGAGCTCCGGAGGAGCGGCATAGAAGATATAGCTGATAACCAAAAACTATGAGCCATCAGCCATGAACCATTCTATTAACATGTCGCTCCTCTGGAGCTTACCATGGGGGTAAATTCTCATTCTATTAATATGCCGCTCCTCCGGAGCTTGATATTGATGTTAAGGAGTTTCAGACCATGTATTCCTCCCCCTTGCCTGTCGTCCTGAGAGGAGGCGAAGGGAGGTTAGGTAGAGAGTCAAGGGAGGGGGATATTTGGTCGCTGAAGCCCTGATTTAACTTTGCCTCTTCAAGTAGGCAGATTTTCATTCTCTTTACATACTGTTCCTTATGTGTATTTTTGTAACCGCTTAGGTTCAGGGTTCAACGGATCAGAAAAGGTAAACCAGCCGTGAACCTGACAGCTTGAGCATTTACGTGTTTTCAATTAAAGGAGTTACATGTGGTAGATAGCAGAATTATTTTACTTGTAGAAGACAATCCCGATGATGTAGAACTTACTTTGCGTGCATTAAAAAGGCACAATCTCATGAATGAAGTGGTAATAGCAGGTGACGGGGTTGAAGCCCTGGATTATCTTTTTGGCACAGGGACTTACGCAGGCCGTGACGTAAGTATCCTGCCTGAGGTTGTCCTGCTGGATTTGAAGCTACCTAAGGTAAGCGGCCTGGAAGTATTACAGCGTATGCGTACCGACAACAGGACAAAGATCCTCCCCGTTGTCGTCCTTACCTCGTCGAATGAGGAACGGGACCTCATTGACAGCTACCGGTTTGGTGCTAACAGCTATGTTCAAAAACCCGTTGATTTTAATCAGTTTGCAGAAGCAATACGGCAACTCGGCATGTATTGGCTTCTCCTGAACAGATCCCCAAAACCAGGAGGATAATAACATGGGTAAACTGTTGCACGTATTGATTGTTGAGGATTCTGTAGACGATGCCGATCTCTTGCTGCTCGAATTGAAACGCGGCGGCTACGATCCTGTTTATGAGCGTGTCGAAACAGCACTGGAAATGAAAGAGACACTTGAAAGGCAGGAATGGGATGTCGTCATCTCCGACCATTCTCTGCCCCGCTTCAATTCAATTGATGCGTTAAAACAGTTACAACAGACCGGACTTGACATACCATTTATCATTGTATCGGCCATTATCGGAGAAGAGATCGCCGTTGCGGCTATGAAGGCCGGTGCACATGATTATGTTATGAAAAGCAAACTTGCACGGCTCGTCCCCGCTATTGAACGGGAGTTAAAAGAGGCGGAGGAGCGAAGGAAACACAAACAGGCAGAGGAGGCATTACGAAAGAGCCAGGCAAGACTTGCAAATGCGCAGCGGATCGCCCATATCGGAAACTGGGAATGGGATATAGTAAATAACGCATCACGCTGGTCTGACGAGGCCTACCGTATTTTTGGTCTCACCCCGCAGTCATATCCTATAACATCCGAGAAATTCCTGAGCTTTGTACATCCCGATGACAGAAACCTTATACAGAGATTCATCCATGAAACCCTCTATGAAGGAAAACGCTATAATTTTGATCACCGGATACTGTTACCCGATGGATCGGAACGTATCGTTCATGAAGAAGCCGAGGTTATCTTTGACGGTACCGGTAAGCCGGTTTTGATGAACGGCGTAGTTCAGGATATAACGGAGCGGAAACGGGCTGAGGAAGCAACCCTGCTGTTACAAACAACAACAAAGGCAATCGCTGAAACAGGGGATTTTCATTCGGCCCTTACGACCGTATTACAAAAAGTATGTGAGGCTACTAGCTGGGTCTATGGGGAAGTATGGATTCCCTTCCTTAATAATAAACATATTAAACTAGAGGTAGCCTGGTATGATAACGAGTATAAAAAACTTGAGGAGTTTAAAAAGAGAAGCCAGGATTTTATCCTTCAGCCAGGTACTTGTTTGCCCGGTCGCATATGGTATTTTAAAAAACCGGAATGGATACCAGATGTCACAGTAGATAAAAATTTTCCCCGTTCATCCCTTGCAAAAGAGTATGGCCTGAAAACAGCTATGGGTATACCTGTTATAGCAGACAATAATGTCATTGCGATATTGGTTTTTTTTGAACATGAATGTCGCAGGGAAGATAAACAGTTAATCAAGCTTGTTTCATCAATAGCCACTCAGTTAGGCTCCCTCATCCAGCGCAAGCAGATGGAAGAACAGCTTCGGAAATTATCACTGGCTATTGAACAGAACCCGGGTATTGTAATAATCACCGATGCTCATGCGAACATTGAGTATGTTAATCCTAAATTTACAGAATTAACCGGTTATACCCTGGAAGAGGTCAGGGGAAAGAATCCGCGCATCCTGAAATCGGAAAAGACACCACCCGAGGTATATGGCCAATTATGGAATGCAGCAATCTTAACCGGAGAATGGCATGGAGAACTTATTAACAGAAAAAAAAACGGGGAACTTTACTGGGAGTTTGCACACATATCACCGGTAAAAGACTCACAGGGCACTATCACCCACTTTATGAAAATTGCAGAGGATATTACCAGGATTAAACAGGTAGAGGAGGAAAAAGAAAAATTACGGGAACAGCTCTATCACGCCCAGAGATTGGAATCCATTGGCAGGTTTTCCGGGGCGATCGCCCATGATTTCAACAATATCCTTTCCGCTATCATCGGATGCGGAGAGCAATTACGAAGGAAGGCAGAGAAAAAAGGCCCTTTAATGGAATTCATCCAGAGGATACTTTCTGCAGCAGAAAAGGGCGTAAACTTAACGGATGGGCTTCTTACCTTCAGCAGGAAACATACCGTCAAACCAAAACCGGTAAACCTCAACGAGACTATAAAACGAAGCACCGATCTTCTCCACAGGCTTATCCATAAGGATATTACCTTTAATGTCGTTCTTAGCGATAAGGATTGTACGGTAATAGCGAATAACAATCAGATAGAACAGGTCCTGATGAACCTTGCAACAAATGCACGGGACGCCATGCCCAATGGAGGAGTTTTAACGATACGCACAAACACCGTGGATTTCGATACGAAAACAGCAAGGGCCTGTGGTCTCGATAAAGGCGGAACGTATGTCCTCATGTCCGTTTCCGATACCGGGATGGGGATGAGTAAAGAGACGAAACAAAGGCTCTTTGAGCCATTTTTTACAACAAAAGAGGTCGGGAAAGGTACGGGACTTGGCCTTGCAATCATATACGGAATCATTAAACAGCATAAGGGATGTATCACTGTTGATAGTGAGCCGGGAAAGGGTACTACTTTCAATATATATCTTCCTGCCGGCAGGCTGACGAATGAAGGAAACGGACAAACAGAATCACAATCACCAACGGCCACCGGTAGTAAAGGGACAATATTAATGGCTGAGGACGAGGAGGATTTCAGGAGAAATCTCAAAACAGTATTTGAAGAACATGGCTACACGATTATCGATGCCGTTGACGGAGAGGATGCCGTCGATAAATTCATGAAAAACAAAGATACTGTCACGCTCCTGCTCCTTGATCTCATGATGCCGAAGAAGAATGGTAAGGATGTATACGATGAAATAAAAAAGGAAAAACCAGATATAAAGGCCTTCTTTATGAGCGGTTATTCCAGAAATATTATTCATACAAAATTACCTGTGGAAAACAGATTAGACTTTATCTCAAAGAATCTCTCATTGGCCGACATTCTGAAAAAGGTAAGTGAATTACTGAATACGTAAATCTTACCATTACATCTGCCATCGGGCAGGCGGGCAGGCAAAGGGTCTGTCGTATGTTCCATCATTCTCCCCTAACCCCATATATACCAAGCTAAGGAATCTTCATCACACAAAGACACGGAGACACTAAGAATAAAAAGAATAAAGAAGGATGAAGGATGAAGGATGGAATGTTAGGAATACAGAATGAGGACATATCATATATCGTGGTATCTTTGTGCCTTTGTGGCTTTGTGTGATGATCAGAAAAAGTACCGCATTGTTTCTTAGTTTACGGAATTCCATAATAATTATAATTTATCTTTTCAAACAAAGCCCGAAGGGCTTGTATACGAAAGCCCAGGGCAATACGCCCTGGGTATACAGGTAAACGCCTTTTTTAGCTCTGAAAGAGCGGTATAGATGGAATTCATGTGATTTTATGCCACCCTTTCAGGGTTAATTCTCTTGTTTTCTCATTACCCCAGGGTAAAAAATTTACTCTGGGCTATCAGAGAAAAACCCTTTGGGCTTTAAACTTGCAACGCAACTTATTATTTGACTTTTTTTAAAGATTTCCATAATATTTTATCAATAGTATTGAGAAACATGTTTCAGGGTAATAAAGATATGAGAAAATCAGGAATAGAGAACGTCGGTAACCTTCCCTGGGGCACCCATTTTTGCCAACTGTATCAAACTGCAGAAGATTTAACGGATATCCTGGTACCCTATTTTCAGGCAGGATTGGAAAACGACGAATTTTGTATGTGGATCACGTCAGCACCTCTTACCGTAGAGGGGGCAAAAGATGCAATGAGAAAGGCGGTACCTCATTTTGAATCCTATCTGACAAATGGACAAATAGAGATCCTTCCCCATGATGAATGGTATCTGAAAGACGGTGTTTTCGATCTTCAGGGGGTTCTTGACGGCTGGATCCATAAACTCAATTGGGCAATGGAGCGGGGTTACAGAGGTATGAGACTAACCGGTAATACCACCTGGCTTGAAAAGAAAGACTGGGTGAACTTCTTCGATTATGAAAAAGCGGTTGATACCACCATCAGGAATCGTCAAATACTGGCAGTTTGCACCTATTCACTCGATACATGCAACATCCATGAGGTGCTTGATATTGTTCAGAATCATCAGTTTACCCTTATAAAACGTGATGGTGAACTCAAGCTTATCGAGAGTTCAGAACAAAAACGGGCAAAAGAGGCACTCAGGGAATCTGAGGAAAAATACCGTAAGCTGTCGAACGCCGTTGAACACAGTCCGTGTTCGATTATCATTACCAGTACGGGAGGCAAGATTGAGTATGCCAATCCCAAATTTTTTCAGTTAACGGGATATGCCCCGGATGAGATTGTTGGGGAAAACCCCCGCATTTTACAATCCGGCAAGACGCCCGTTGAAAAATACAAGAAGATGTGGACCACGATTATTTCCGGTAATACATGGAAGGGAGAATTTATTAATAAGAAAAAAAACGGAGAATTTTACTGGGAACTGGCCTCTGTCTCCCCCATAAAGGCCCCCGATGGTTCTATTACCCACTTCGTTGCCATTAAGGAGGATATTACTGAACGCAAGCACATTGAGAATGAACTGCGGAGACAGCGGGATCAGCTTGAACACCTTACCACCCAGCTTACTGTTACAAATAAAGAATTGGAGGCATTCAGCTATTCTGTGTCGCATGATCTCCGTGCACCGCTCAGAAGTATCGATGGATTCAGCAGAGCGCTTATGGAAGATTGCGCTCATACCGTAGAAGAACAGGGGAAGAATTATATCCAGCGAATACAGGCGGCAAGTCAGCGTATGGGACACCTCATAGAGGATCTCTTAAATTTATCCCGCGTAACACGGAGCACGATGAGTCCAAAATCAGTTGACCTGAGCGCACTGGTAAAGGCAATTGCCAATGAAGTAAAAGAGAAACAACCGGAACGGTGCGCCGAATTTATCATTCCTGATGGGGTAACTGTTTACGGAGATCCGAACTTGTTACAAATAGCCATGGAGAATCTTATAAATAATGCCTGGAAATTTACAAGAAACTGCCCGCAGGCAAAGATTGAATTCGGCAGTATTCAGTATAACAAGGAGCGGGCATATTTTATACGTGACAACGGCGTTGGTTTTGATATGACATACGCCAATAAGCTATTTACCCCATTCCAGCGACTCTGTAAAGCTACTGAATTCGAGGGTACCGGTATCGGACTGGCTACCGTACAGCGTATTATTCACCGGCATGGCGGCAAAATCTGGGCGGAAAGTGCCGTAGATAAAGGTGCTGTGTTCTACTTTACGATTTAAGATATCACGCATGTCTGTAGTTGTATACTTATCCATTTCCCACAGCACCAAATATAAATAAATTCCAAATAACAATATCCAAATAACAAACAAATTCCAAGTATCAAACAGTATGGTTTGGAGATTGGAATTTGGAATTTATTTATATTTGGGATTTGATATTTGGAATTCCTGCGAATGGTTGCCGCATCCCTTTCGGGTGCGTATAAGTAATAGCATAGTGAGGAAAGGGTTGATCTGTATTCATTTGTAAAACAGGAAGGTAATGTATATGAGTAAACCGCTCCGTATATTAATTGTTGAAGATTCGTATGATGATACAGAATTGTTAATACGCGAATTGAAAAGAGGCGGCTATGATCCAATATACGAACGAGTAGAGACAGCCTCCGCCATGAAGATAATGCTTGAAAGGTACGAGTGGGATATCATCATCTCCGATCACTCCATGCCGCTTTTCAGCTCATTTGGTGCACTCACACAACTGCATCTGAGCGGACTCGATCTGCCGTTTATTGTTGTATCGGGCGTCATTGGCGAAGAGGCCGCAGTAGCGGCTATGAAGGCCGGTGCACATGATTATATCATGAAAGATAATGTATCAAGGCTCATCCCGGCCATTGATCGTGAATTAAAAGAGGCCGAAGAACGGAAAAAACGCAAACAGGCAGAGGAGGCATTGCGAAGGAGCCAGGCAAGCCTTACCAATGCACAGAGAATTGCCCACATGGGAAACTGGGAATGGAATGTTGTCAAGAACGAGTTATACTGGTCAGATGAGATTTATCGTATCTTCGGTCTTGTCCCGGGGACGTTCAAACCAACACACGAAATGGTACTGAACGTTGTTCATCCCCGGGATAGAAACCATGTCAAAAATTCTATTCATGAATCATTATACGGAAAAAAGCCTTACCGTATTGACTTTCGCATCATTCTGCCAAATGGCTCGGTACGTTTTATCCATGAAGAGGCCGAGGTTATTTTTAATACTGCCGGTAAAGCAATTCAGATGAACGGGATCTCTCAGGACATTACTGAACAGAAATGTGCAGAAGAAGAAAAGGTAAAACTCCAGGAACAACTGTACCATTTTCAGAAATTAGAATCCATTGGTACACTGACAGGAAGCATTGCTCATGATTTTAATACCACCCTTTCGGTAATAATCGGATATGTGGAATTGCTCCAGTATGCGATGGAGAAAAATACCGGTTCCGATGATGCTTCATTAAAAGACTACATTCAAAGGATACATACCGTAGCAGAGAATGCTATTCACTTAACCCGGAATCTTCTTATCTTCAGCAGAAAAGAAATAAACGACCCAAAACCGGTACAGGCAAATACCCTTGTAAAATGTACAGGAAGTTTACTCTCAAACCTTATTTGTAAGAATATAAAACTCAGGATTACCCTCTCAGATAAAAACCCCGTTGTAATGGCTGACAGCAGTCAGATAGAACAGGTCATAATGAACCTTGCAACAAATGCACGGGATGCCATGCCTCATGGGGGAACGCTAACGATACGTACGGAAATTGCGGAGTTACATGATACCTTCATAAAATCCCACGGATATGGTGAAGTTGGCAGGTATACCTGTATCTCTGTTTCAGATACCGGTACCGGTATGGATGAAGAAACAAAAAAGAGGATTTTTGAACCATTTTTTACTACAAAAAAACGTGGAAAGGGTACAGGGCTCGGACTCTCAATCGTATATGGTATCGTTAAACACCATGATGGCTATATTGATGTTGACAGCAAACCCGGCGGAGGTACGACAGTTAAACTTTATTTACCAATGGTTGAACCGGCAATTGAAGAACAAAAATCCGAAGAGCTACCGCCCCGTATCACCGGCACAGAAACAATATTGCTCGCAGAGGATAATGCAGAAATCAGAAAAATTATTAAAACCGTACTCAGCAAATCGGGCTATACGGTTGCTGATGCTGCGAACGGAGAAGATGCGGTAAATACATTTATGAGAAACAAGGATTCTGTACACCTCCTTGTGCTCGATGTAATGATGGCAAAAAAAAATGGTAAAGACGCATACGATGAAATAAAGCGGATACGGCCGGAGGTAAAGGTCCTTTTTATGAGTGGTTATTTAAAAGATGGCGTGAATGAAGTAATTATCAGGGAAGGATTGCCGTTCATTTCAAAACCCGTTTCACCAACAGAAATTTTACGGAAGATACGGGAGATCCTGGACGCATGAAATATAGGGTAAAGTGAATCGCGGATGAACCTGGCGCGGCCTTTGGCCGCAACCAAATTCGAAATACGAATATCGAAATACGAAACAATTTCAAATGACAAAAAACCAGATTAACCACGGATGGAGAAAGGAAAATTTTTGTAATTATTCAGGTTCCCGGTTCAGGGTTCAAAGTATTAGGAAAAGGACTGTCTGGAGGTTATAAAGACCCATGGTGTCAGCCTCGCTTTTCCCCTACTGAACCTTAAACCGGGAACCCTGAACCTTCTAATTTTATCCGTGTTCATCCGTGGTTAAGGCTTATAGAATCTGCGTAGATCGTTCGACTGTGCTCACGACAAAGTCTGCACAAATCTGCGTCCTATTTTAATTTAAGAAACTCCTTGATGTGTAACGGCACAAATATGTGGCATCACGCATTGTGTCATGTCACATATCTTGCAACTCTCTTTCTATTTTACTATTCATCTTTACAGGAGTTACGATTAACCGCACGGGTAATCCACCCCTGTTTGATGTGAATGGTCAAAAGCAACCCTCCCCTATTACCCCTTTTTCCTTTCAAAAACCCTGTTTGATCCCGTCAAAAATCAAAATTTTATTATTTTCATTATTTTAAACACATTGGCACATGTTTTTCTAAATCACATACTCAATATATAAAATATCTCAAATACAAAATCTGTACCATAGAAAGAACATGACAGGAAACCTCCTGAATGTCAGATATATCGTAAGTGGTACAAAAATCAATACTCGTTTTTTTCATATTACATTTTAACAAGGCATAGAAAATGATGAATGGTAAACCTCTTCGTGTGTTAATTGTCGAGAATTCTACGGAGGCCGTGGAACGATTGCTTCGGGAACTAAGAAACGGAGGTTATGATCCGGTATATGAAAGAGTCGAAACCGCTTCGGCAATGAAGATAATGCTTGAAAAGCACGCGTGGGATATTGTTCTTGCCAATTATTCCCTGTCGTCTTTCAGTGGCGTTGGTGCACTTACAGAATTGCAATTAAGCGGACTTGACCTGCCTTTTATTATCGTATCGGATACGGTGAGTAAAGACACGGCTACAGCATGTACGAATGCCGGTGCACATGATTATATTATAAAGAGAAACATGAAACGGCTTGTACCTGTTATTGAGCGAGAGCTGAAAGAAGCAAAAAAACGAAGAAGGTACAAATACGCGGGAGAGGCATGGAGGAACAGCAGGGCTCTATGATATTCATTACCCATTCTTCGGAAATTATAAAACGGTATATATTATTCATGCAAAAGGTAACGTTACCTTTGACAGTATGGAAAGGGCAGTTCTTATGATTGGAACATTACAGGATATAACAGAACAGAAATATGCCGGAGAGGAGGCCAGACTACTACAGGCAATAACCATGGCAATTACAGAAGCAGAGGATTTCCATTCTGCACTTGATTTTGTACTCCGCACGGTATGCCAGTCTGCCGGCTGGATCTACGGCGAGGCATGGATACCATCCCCCGATGGCAAGTATCTTGAGTACAGCGCAGCCTGGCATAAAAATACCACAGAATTGGAGAAGATTAAAGAGGAAAGTAAGAAGATCATCTTTCCTTTGGGTAGTGGACTACCAGGACGTGTATGGTCTACGAAAGAACCGGAATGGAGGCAGGATGCCATTGCGGATAAAGACTCCCCCCATCGTGCATCCCTTACAGTAGATTCTAACCTGAAAACGGCAGTAGGCATCCCTGTTACAGCGAATAATGTGGTTGTTGCCGTATGTATTTTCTTTATGCAGGGACAACAACAGGAGGATAAACGGTTAGTCAATCTCATTTCATCAGTTGCTGCCAGGGTCGGAACAGCTATCCGTCGTAAACAAGTTGAAGAGTCATTGCACGAAAACGAAAAGAGGTTACAATCTTTCCTTGATAATGCCCCGGCGCTTGTTTATATCAAGGACATTCTCGGACGGTACATCTTCGTGAATAAGCAGTTTGAAAGGATGCTCCATAAAAAAAAGGAAGAGATACAGGGTAAAACGGATTATGACCTGTTTCCCAGGGAAATAGCTGATAGCTTCAGCATTAACGATAGAAAGGTACTTGAGTCCAAAACAGCTGCTGAATTTGATGAAGTATTGCTTCACAACGACGAACCGCATACATACCTTTCGGTTAAATTCCCGCTCTTCGACTCAACCGGAGCGATGTATGCAATTTGTGATACGTCAACGGATGTTACAAGGCGCAAACATACAGAAGAGGAGAAGATAAAAGTGAGGGAACAGCTCTATCATATCCAGCGAATGGAGTATATCGGAAAATTTGCCGGGAGTATTGCGCATGATTTTAATAACATCCTCTCGGCAATCATAGGATATGCAGAAATGTTACAAAATAAGATGAAAAAAAATCATCCGTTAAGAAATTATGTACAAAAGATACTGGAATCAGCGGACAGGGCTGCAAAACTAACCCAAAATCTCCTTACGCTGAGCAGGAAACAAATAAGCAATCCAAAACCAATCAATTTGAATACCATTATCCAATGGATTGAAAATACCCTGCTGAGATTAATCCCTCGTGAGCGTATTCAACTGAAAATCGTATTTATCGATAAACATTGTACTGTGATGGCAGACTACGGCCAGATAGAGCAGGTCCTGGTAAATCTTGTAACAAATGCACGGGATGCCATGCCCGATGGAGGAATTTTAACGATTTGCACAGAAATTGTGGAGTTAGATCAAACATTTATAAGAGAATATGGTTACGGTAAGGCAGGGAAGTATGTCTGTATGATTGTCTCTGATACAGGTACGGGCATGGACGAAGAGACAAAAAAAATGATTTTTGAGCCTTTTTTTACCACGAAGAAAAAAGGCACCGGTCTAGGACTTGCGGTTGTATATGGAATTATCAAGCAGCACGGAGGATATATACAGGTAAAGAGTGCGCCAGGTGAAGGAACAACGTTCAAGATCTATTTACCACTCATCCGGCACAAAGAGAAAGAGAAAGAAGGAATTTTTACGAATGTATCCATCCCAAAGGCCGGAACAGAAACGATATTACTCGTGGAAGATGAAACCGACGTAAGGGAGATTATTAAAGCGATTTTAAACGATTCGGGGTACAGGGTTATTGATGCAATAGATGGAGAAGACGCCTTGCACAAATTTTTAAACAATCAACACGATATACACCTCCTTATTCTGGATGTGATGATGCCGAAAAAGAACGGTAAGGAGTTGTACGATGAAATCAAGAAAATGAAATCGGATATAAAGACTCTTTTTATGAGTGGTTATTCTCAAGACGTTATTACCAACACCATGGTCCTGGAAGAAAAACTTCATTTTATCCCAAAGCCTCTTTCGACAGACGTTATGTTAACAAGGATACGTGAAATATTAGACACACCTGTTACTCCACCATAAGTTTATGCTAAAGCACCAAATAAATCACAAATTCCAAAAGGAAAAAAGCAAGATATTGCATCTCTACTTGAACCCGCCGCAGAGGAGTGGTCTCTCCTTTTCCCTCTCCCTTACCCCATATGCATGTACTTAACCCCGAAGGGGTGAAATGATTATAGCAAAAGAATAAACCACAGACTAATAACCCCGAAGGGGTGATATTATGAAGCTGTTAGCTCGACAAGCTCACTACAAGGTTTTGGCACCACCGTTCCGGGTTAGCTGTTATTTTCATTTACAAGTATATCACCCCTTCGGGGTTTACAATTCTTCTGAGGTCTTTTGCTATAATCATGGCATCCCTTCGGGATTAAAAACAATTCAACAGAAAGAATCACTGTTGCATCATAGTAACATCATTAACCTTTCTGTTTGGGAATACAATGGGCATCGAAACTCTGTTTCGAGGATGAAACACGAAACAGAGTTTCGTTTGAAATGGTGTTCCCAAACAGATGCTTCGGCAGATTCAGCACATGGTTTGGGAACAAGAGGAAGAGGAAAACAAGGGAGTATCGGTTTTCTTCATCCGACCATACGCGTATGATCTCTTTTAAACCACATTTCATACAGGGGAATGAAGATATATACCCCGAAGGTCAGGATGAGGGTAATATTGGAAACGAAGAGGATTGCTACGAAGTGATGACATGCATACCTGATAAGCCACGACGCCCCCAAATTCATGAGAACAGCCGCAAAGGAAGCGCTGTAGACCGTAATCTTTATTCCTTCATGTGCACGTGTCATTGCAAGAATACGGGATAAGACAAACACGATAAGAGGCATTGAAAAAGCATGGGTGTGCGTCACCTCTAATAGCTCACGGTACGACTTCGGGAAAAACATCCCTTCTTCCATAAGCCGGGCCTGATACTCTTCTGCCGGGAGAGACATATCCACATCTTCTTCGTCACCCTTGTAGTACCGGGCTGTTTTTTGAGGAGAAAAACCGGTCCTCTCATAATAATTCAAAAACCCGATTCCGATAGCTATAGCCATAAAAGACAGGAAAAAAGTAAAAAAGAGCTTATTACTTACCGGAAGCAACCACATACCACCTGACATTATCATCTTCTCCTTTGTTTTTGACCCTTCTGAACTTTTCTTTGAAACCCTTTGTCATATAGATCATGATTTTCCCGCCATTCCCCTCATATGCAATTAAAGCATCGGTACCGGGAATGTTTTTAATCAGGGCGATACCTTCTTTCGGACCCAGGACAAAAATACTGGTAGATAATGCGTCAACATCTGTACCGGTAGGGGCAACAACCGTCGATGCGATTACACCGTTTACCGGTCTTCCCGTTCTCGGATCAATAATATGAGAGTACCGTTTACCATTTATCTCAAAAAACCGCTCGTAATCTCCGGAGGTTGCAGTAGCTTCATCCCTGAGCCTCAGATACCCCAGGATCTCGCCGCTCTTCCGCGGGTGTTGTACACCAACCTTCCAGATACTTCTCCCTGCCGGCGAACCAAGGGTATAGATGTTTCCGCCAAGATTAATACAAGCGTTATCGATACCGTACTGTTTTATAACCTCCAGCGCCTTATCTACCGCAAACCCTTTTCCAATAGCACCGAGATCGATTTGCGTTTTGTCATTCTTAAAAAATATCGAACCCGGTTTTCCCTGACCGGCGCTCTTCTCTATTACAAGATTCTTATATGAAATAGCAGGTAAGAGGTCTTCTATTTCCCTGTCGGACGGGATATTCCCTTTTTCCCGGAAAAATCCCCACAGGGCAACGACGGGGGAAACGGTAATATCGAAAGCGCCTCCGCTCAATTCACTATAATAGTGTGATTTTTCAATCACATCAAGGAGGTCCCCGTTACAAGGGACAGGCGACTGCGCGGCCTTTTTGTTTATCAGGGAAAGCTCACTGTCTTCTTTGTAATTACTCATGATACGGTCCAGCCGTTCCATTTCATTTAAGGCGGCATCAACAGCCCTGCCGGCTGTTTCCTCATCGCCGGAATATACCGATACCTCTGCAAAGGTACCCATAATCATGCGGGTCTGTTTGAAGAGCTTTACTTCAGGTGAGGAATCATCCTTTTTGCCATATGATACCCCTCCCTGTTTTTGGTTCCGGCCGGTTTTTGCATCAGATGTTTCCCCCAGCTTTTCCCCGGGAATTGGCCTCTCTTCCTTTTGTGCCATTCTACCGGGACCTGCTATTGCAACACGGTTCGGATCCCTTTTACCACTGAGATAGTACTCGTTGATAACGGCAAGCACCTTTCTTACACCTGCACACATACAGTTCACAGACATGGTGGCTCCTGTAATGTTAATAATATCCCTGTTGAGCCTGATCGGATGCTTGATTGATTTACCGATAAACTGATAGAGGAAACGTTTTTTGGCAACGTCCCCGCCGCGGCTCTCGCGATAGACAAGGACGGCGATCTCACTAATCTTTCCATTCGGTTTTACCCCTACAATAAAGGTAAAAGGATGGAATTTACCAATCTCTTCGGTAATAATTGCATACCCCTGAATAACACCATCCTGTTTTCCTATATAAACCCTGAATCCATTCTCATAAAGCCTCCTTGAAAGAGATTTTTCCAGGCTGCGTTTCTCTTCCGGGGTCATGAAAAATTCATCGGTAATAATCTCGTTACACTCCGGAAACACAAGGGCAAGCGCCTGCTTTTCAGTAAGGAATTCCTGTATTTGAAAGTTGTCAGATGGCTCTGATTCTGTATATGCATCTGCTGACCGATGATGAAACAGGAGAGAGATGAATGATAAAGACAGTATGAAGAAGATACAAAAAAACCGTTTTCTAATCATAAATTCCCTGGTATTAAAAAAATTTTCTTAAAAATATACATAAATATTGAATAATAATTTAGTAAAATATCCGGAACAAAAATGAAGCATCAAGCTCCGGAGGAGCGGCATATGAATTCCGTGCCTTCTCTGCCGCTCCTAACGGAGCTTTTCAGATTCATTTTGTTCCCAAACTCTCTCCTCCTCTTGTTCCCAAACTCTGTTTGGGAACACCATTTCAAACGAAACTCTGTTTCGTGTTTCATCCTCGAAACAGAGTTTCGACGCCCATTGTGTTCCCAAACAGAGTTTGGGAACAAGAAGGTGGGGCAGGCATACAGGAAAGCAACAAGTGAGCAAGTTACTGAGGCTTAGCTTGATGCATATATAGGGCAAGGCTAATCGCCCTGCTCTTTTCATAATCTTAGGCGAACACTTTTAACCCTGAGCCCTAAAACCTTTAAATACTCTATCGCACCTCTGGAGCTTTCTTCTCATGTCTCGTTTTTGCTCCTGATATTTCATCCCTACGGAATTATTTTTCAGAAAACTAAGGTGTCACAATTATTATAACTACTGATTATTGAGTATATTTTCCAACCTCTCCAGGAAATACCGTTCAAGGGTACCGTCTGACGGTGTACGGACCCATCGATATGCAGCACTGCCTCCCGGCGGTTTTTCTTCTATTTGTGCACCTACGGACACATATGTTTTACCCTGTACATCGGTCACCGTGATCAGTAAACGGCTGCGTTCCTGCCAGTTTCCTTCCAGGACCAGCCCCGAGCTTTTCTTCTTCGACCATCCCTTAACCCATTGGGTACTGATAAACCCCTCTTCCCGGTCTTCCGATTTGATGCCCACTCCCCCCAGTGCCTCCTTTACTGCATCCCATACGGTGTCAACATCATGGTCAAAATACCGTGAGACAGCAGACATGCTTCTCATCCCTATGCTGCTCGTAGCACACCCTGCTGTCAGGGCAAGAGAAAAAATCATAAGCACTATAATCGTACTATATCCAGGCACAGATAATTTTTTTCGTTCTGGTTTCATAATGGTTAAAATAGTAACAGAAATATTCTCCGTTTACAAATACTTTGTTTTATCCCTTTTTCCTGATTCAATGTCATCCGGCAATTACAATAATCTCCTTGAGTGCAGGAATGAATCTCTTTCATCAAGGATGAGACCTTTCGCTCCACTCAGGGTGACAGAATACAGAGTGCCATCCTGAAATCCTTCATTCCACTCCAGATGGGATGTCAGCAGGGAATTTGTCATTCTGAACACATTCACTTCATTCAGTGTAAACTCCACGAAGCGGAGTGAAGAATCCCGGCAGCGAAGAATCTCGTCTTTTCATGGTGTTAAGAGAGCACCTTCTACTGAATAAATGAAAATTCCTATACAATCAAGCGAAGGAACAATGCGGTACTTTTTTCTGATTCTCACACAAAGCCACCAGGGCACCAGGATATATGGTATGTCCCCATTCCTGCATTCTATCCTTCATCATTCTTTATTCTCTGTGTCTCCGTGTCTTTGTGTGATGAAGATTCCTTAGCTTGATGCATATGGGGTGAAGGGAGAAGGATTTTTTGTCTTTTCTCCCTCCACCTGACAGAGCTGTCAAAGATCGTATTTCTCAAAACTCAATGAATACCAATCTTCTTTATCCCAAAACAAGCGCTAATGAGACTCAATATCTTTAATATAAAAAAAGAATGGTGAAATGTCAAAACTATTCTCTCTTATTTTGCATTTTATCTTATATTACCAATCGTCTGGGTTAATTTTACCATTGGCATGTAAAGGGCAATAATAACGGTGCCCACGATAGCAGCAAGGATTATGATAATCAGGGGTTCCAGCATGCTCTCCAGCCGTTTATATAATATATCGAGTTCTTCATCGTATACGTCCGATGTCTCCTCAAGCATTTCTCCGAACGTACCGGACATTTCGCCTACTTCAACCATATGGACCGCAAAGGGGTCAAACAACCGGCTTTGCTTCATCATTTCGTTCATGGTCTTTCCTTCATAAACCCCCTTCGTGATAAGTCCGATCTCCCGGTTAACGACGACATTCTTTATCACAGAACCCGCCATCTTTAAGGTATCCAGGATCATGACGCCGCTCTGGAGGAGTGTTGCAGCGGTCCTGTAGAATAACGACAAATTTGCCTTCTGAACAATGTTGCCTACCAGAGGAACCATGAGCAGGAGATAATCGAGCCAGTACCTCCCGAATTTTGTAAACCGCAGTACCTTTATCAGGACAATAATCGCCAGGGGAATGAGGAAGAGTGTATACCAATGGGTACTGATCCAGGTACTTGCAGAAAGCACGGTGGTTGTTATCTTTGGCAATTCCATCTGGAGTGACCGGTATGATTTTTCAAATTTAGGGATAATAAAGACATTTAACAGTGATATAATCCCGAACGTCATAAGGACAACGATACTGGGATAGATGGCAGCAGAGATAAGTTTTGACTTTCTCTTCAAAACGGCATTCAGATAGTGCTCAAGGCGGGTGAGGACCTCAATAAGATTTCCGCTGTTCTCACCGGCACGAATAAGACCGGTATAGAGGGTATGAAAATACTTCGGATATTTTTCAAGTGATTCGGCAAAGCTTTTCCCTGCCTCAACATCATCTGCGATACTCTTCACGAGTCCTGCCAGACGCTTCTTTTTTGTCTGCGCATGTAATATGGAAAGTGATTGATACAGAGGCATTCCCGCCTGAATAAAGATACGGAGTTTACGGGTAAGTTCTGCAATGTCCTTTTTCTTTATCCCCTGGAAATGGGTAAGGAGTGAATAGAGACTTATTCGTTTTTTATACCTTTCCCGTCTCGTATTTTCAGCAGAGGGTTCCTGGTCAGTACCTTCCCGGTCAGCGTCCGGGGATAATAAGCCCACAGGGAAAAAACCGCCTGTTTTCGCCCTGTTTAAAGCATCCTCGGCATTTCTTGCCCTGACGCGCCGCAGCACAAATTCTCCCTGAGCGTTTATGACCTTTATTTCAAAGTATGACATAGGTGTTCTCCATAACTTCGTGATATGTTGTAATGCCCTCTACGATCTTCTGTATACCGTACTCCCTCAGGCTCACTAAACCGTTTTTTCGTACCGTCTCATACAAGGGTTCGTTGATCTCCATAGCACTAATGAGATTTCTCTCCTCACCGGTAAGGTTCATAATCTCAAAAAGTCCCGTCCTGCCCCGGTACCTGGTAAAGTTGCAGTGATGGCATCCTTTCCCCCGGTAAAAAACCGGTTGGTTCAAAAATGCGGCATTCAGTGAGAGAAGCTCTTCTTCACCGGGGGCATACGGTTCCCTGCAGTGCTTACATATTACCCTTACCAGCCTTTGTGCCACGATGAGATTAACCGTATCGGCCAGCAGGTAAGGTTCTACCCCCATATCAACAAGCCGCGACAGGGTACCTACCGTATTTCTCGTATGAACCGTGCTGAGAACGAGATGTCCCGTTAACGATGCCTCGATGGCTATCTTTGCCGTTTCCGTGTCCCGGATTTCACCAACGAGGATAATATCGGGGTCCTGCCGTAATATGCTCCTCAGGGATACCGCAAAGGTTAAATCTATCTCCGGTTTGATCTCAACCTGCATGATGCTGTTGATTTCGTATTCTACAGGGTCCTCTGTTGTGACAATCTTTTTGTCCGCCTGGTTTAATTCGTTCAGGATTGCATAGAGGGTCGTTGTCTTTCCGGAACCTGTAGGGCCGGTAACAAGGATGATCCCGCTCGATTTCTGTATATTTTCCCTTAAAATCTTTAACCCCCTGTCATCGACGCCAAGACTTGGTATCTGCAATTTGACGGCCGACTTGTCAAGTATCCTGATAACAACCCCTTCTCCGAAAATCATCGGTATAATGGATACCCTCAGCTCGATAACCCTTTGATCAATATTGATAGTAAACCGGCCATCCTGCGGCAGTGCCCTTTCCGATATGCTTAACCGTGACAACACCTTAATTCTGCTTATAAGGCCAATCCCAAACTGGAAAGGTATCGGGGGTACCTCATGAAGTAAACCATCGATCCGGAACCGGATTACATAATGGTCCTGACAAGCCTCAAGGTGGATATCGCTCGATTTCAGTCTGATAGCTTCTATAAGGATGAAATTAAGGCCCCGGATTATTTCCGGCTGTGCGGCAAATACCTGTAAATCCTTCTGAGCCGTATTTTCCCTGAACCCTTTTTCCAGATCATAAAATAACTCTTTACTGATCCTGAACGGACTATTTTCTGTCATGTGACCCTCAATACCTCACTTATTGATGTTATCCCTTTCATAACCTTTAGAATACCGTCTGTTCTTATATCACGCATACCATGCTTTAACGCTATTTTCCTGATTGCCGTTGACGATGCCGTATCCATCGTCAACCGCCGTATCTCATCGTTCAGGAACATGATCTCAAAGAGGGCAGTCCTTCCTTTGTAACCGCTGAAGTTGCATTCCCGGCAGCCACCGGGGTGAAACCAGGGCATTCCCTCTGTGACTATACCACTCTCATCCAATCCTTCCCCCTGTCCCCTGTTTACCCATTTCAGGATTTCTGCCCGTGCAGGCACAAAAGGCACCTTACAAGCCTGACATAACGTCCTGACCAAGCGCTGGTAGATTACCGCCTGAACAGAAGCCGTAATCATAAAGGGCGGGAGTCCCATGTTTATTAACCGGGTAACAACGGACGGGGCATCGTTGGTGTGAAGGGTACTGAGGACTTTATGACCGGTGAGTGCAGAACGCATGGCGATTTCTACCGATTCCAGATCACGCATCTCTCCTACCATGATAACATTGGGGTCGTGCCGTAAAATATGTTTCAGAATACGGCTATACTTACGGCCAAGCCCTTCACTGACCTGAATCTGATTCACCCCCTCAAGGGTATACTCCACAGGGTCCTCAATGGTTACTATCTTTATATGTGGTTTGCTAAGCTCGTGCAGTATGGCATACAATGTTGTTGTTTTTCCGCTCCCCGTCGGCCCCGAAATAATCATCATCCCGTCCGGTACCGATACAATGGACTTCAGCAGGGTATAATCCTCCTCAAGCAGTCCGAGTGTTTTCAAACCTTTACGGACATTTGATTTATCCAGAATACGGAGCACAATACTCTCCCCGTGTACAACCGGCAATGTAGAAACCCGTATACTGACATCCATCCCTGGCCGCTGTAATTTGATTCTTCCATCCTGCGGCAGCCTCTTCTCGGCAACATCGATATCTGCCATTACTTTAATACGTGCTGTGATGGGGGGCATTAATCTTTTTTCAAAAGAGTTGACATCGTAACAAAAACCATCGATCCGGTATCGTACCCTAAGCCGTGTTTCGAGCGGTTCGATATGTACATCACTCGCCTTCATGGATATGGCATCAGAAATAATCGTATTTACAATCTCTACAATTATATCGTCATCGTATACGGCAATGCGGTCTCCTGGTATTGACGACGGCTGCTGCGGTCTTTTTACCGCAGAAAGGACACTATTTGAATAATATTTCTGTATGAATTCCTCTATACTGTCCTTCTCTGTCACAACGAGTTTTACATTCCGGCCGATAAAAAACCTGATATCATCGAGTATCACCGAATCCGGCATATCCGATAAGGCAAGGGTAACCGTTCCGTTCTCATTGTTGATAGGGATAAGGCGGTGTCTTTTCACGATGTCTTCCGGAACACACCGGATGATCTCGGGAGACAGATCCATATTCGCTATCTCAACAAAGGGAAGCCCCGTCTGCAAATCAAGGATTTTCCCCGCTGCACAATAAACAGCATGGCCGGGACTGATAACCCCCTCATCCCCGCCCAATGATTCACCACTTCTCATAAACTGCAAAAATTCGTCAGGTTCATTATGTGACATAATTTTTTACTCCAGATAAATCTCCTTTTCCCTCCCCCTTACTCCATCTGCATGTACTTAACTCCGAAGGGGTGACATTATGAAGCTGTGTTTTGGCACCACCGTTCCGGGTTAGCTGTTATTTTCATTTTTTATTTACAAGTATGTCACCCCTTCGGAGTTTACAATTCTTCTGAGGTCTTTTGCTATAATCATGGCATCCCTTCGGGATTAAAAACAATTAAACATGAAGAATCACTGTTGCATCATAGTAACATCATTAACCTTATAACAACACCTACCCGCAAACCCGCTTACATAAAATGAAAATTCCTATACCATGAACTTACCGCCTTCGGCGGGCTTTTACTCAACACACTCCATGGTAGAGTTGTACACCCCGGACATCCGACTTTTGGCATATACCCTACTTTGCTGCTTTTCGTTATCTCAAAGGAAAATATTTACTCTGTGCTATCAGAGAAAAAGCCCTTTGGGCTATGGTAATACGATTGTTTGAGACAACGATACGTACGACGGTTCCCCGCGGTTTTGGGATATCTGATCTGCCCACCACCTGAGTTCAACCCTGATCCCCGGGGGGAAAAAGGCGGACCGGAAAAAGACAGTGCTTGTACCGAATACAGGCTCCTGACCCTTTAAATCAAGGAGTAGCTTCCCTCCACGTTTATCGATGACCGTATAGAGACCGGGTTTCACGGCAAAATCCGTGGCACCCGCATTCCACTGCTGTACAAAAACCTGATCACCTATCGCAAGATTCATAAAACCGTCCTTTACCGCCGGACACGAAAGCATACCGTCCGTATCAAATATACCGGCAGGAATGAACTGAACGGCGGCATCTACCCCAACGGGAGGGATCCCGTTAAACCGTATCCTTTTCAATGCGGTATCCACGTTTGAAATCTGATACACATCAAATACAATCTCCCTGCTCCGGAGAAATATAGAATCTCCTGCTGACACGGTACTGTATGTCACCCCGCCCTCTTCAGGAAAAATCTCTGTTGACATACCCTGAAGGGAGAGCCAGGGTGGTGTATCGGTATTGAATCTTCCAACAAGACCAACATCAGGAGGGTAAGAAAATCTCCTGATAGTAGATGCCGGTTCCCGGTATTGCCCTGTACCCCTGTCATAATAGAGGATGTTAAACGCTGTTACCAACCGGGAGAGAACCTCTGTCCTCGTTACCGGTATTTTATCTATCTGCCCGTTTCCCTCGGTCCCTTTCGGGTTGGTAAGGGCATCGAAATTATCCCCGTTCGGATCAGGATTCGTTACCGGGTCGTACCCCGGCTCCTGGCTGTTCATGATTCCGTCTGCACCAAAATCCCCCTCCTCATCTTCTATGGTTGTCACGATCCTCTGCAATTCAAAGGTATATGCCCTGTCAATGAGCCCGTTTCCATCCCGGTCCGTTTCGGGCAATCCGGGACCTGTCCCGTCGGGGTCAAGATCAAAACGATCATTCCCCTCGGCGGCAATGGCATTCAGGACCGGGTCAAAGTTATCATACGCAGGATCAGGATTCGCCACGGGATGGAACCCATCCTCGTCTTCATCTGCCTTTCCGTCAACACCGGTATCCTCGTCGACCGGGGAGATCCTTTTTTTGAATAACCGGTAGCAAATATTTGCCGGCACCCTTTTATCGCCGTCCTTAACGCTTCCCCGGAAATATATCGCATCTGCATTCCCGCTGTTCGTTATGCCAAATACATAGTCATACGTTATGCCGAACGGAAGGTTCTCATAATTGAGGAGCGATTCCTGGAAGGGGGTGGAGGCATTATCCTGCGGCGGATAGAAGTCCTCTCTCAGAGAAAAAGTTGAAGGATCATCGGCCGGTATTATCATATCCTCCCTTTCAACCGTGCCGGTACCGGGCAGACGAAGGCTGTTGAAATAGACATCGCTGTTCAAATTATTATAGTATTCCATATCTGTCACAGCCGTGATTGTTGAAAGGTCAGCGCGTATTGTATCCATAATGCGACCGGACTCCTGGTAAATGCCCGCACGTTCCTGTAAAAGGGCGGTATAGTTCATTCCCGTCCTTAAAAAGAAGAGCAGCCCCAGGGTAATACCTGCCATGATGACAATGGTTATTAACATCTCTATTAATGTGATACCGTAAGCGTTTTTCATCTTTATTTATGAAAATACAATCTGGAACCGCCCTACAAAATCCGGCTTAACAAGACCGTCGTCAACATATCCGTCATTATCATCATCACTGCCGTCAAGGACATTCTCGGGTAAAGCGGCACCATTTGTGAGAGCCCTGTCGATTTTATGATTCGCATCGGTAACGATCTTGTCGTCCTTAACATCATCATCGTCATCGTCATTCATGTTTCCCGTATCCGCCTCCGGCAGCGATGCGGAATCCAGGACCTCCTGGCGGGCAGACCGGAGCGCTGGTCTGACGGCAGAAAAGCCCTTATACACGGCAATTTCAAAGGTAAAAATACTATCTTCAGAATAACCGTCCTGCCCGATTGCATTCTGATGGGTTACCCGAACGGTATACCCATAATCGATACTCCGTAAGGAGGGGTCCTGAAGATAGGTTTTTATTGGGGCAGGCAGACCACCCGGACCGGATTTTCTGCCCGGAACATCCAGGTACCCGTTCTTGTTGAAATCCGTCTCACCGTCAAATATCCCGTCCATATCCCCATCTGTAAACGATTCATCGGAATCCCGTATACCGTTCCCGTTGGTATCCGAGAACGGCTCTCTGGCATCGAACCACCCGTTTCTCTCCGTTCCAAACGGGTTGTTCACCGGATCGAAATTATCATGATGGGGGTCCGGGTTATGGACCGGATCAAACCCCGGTTCCAGCTCATCCCTCAGACCATCAATCCCTACGTCTTCAAAGGTATCAAAAAAACCGTTCCTGTTCACATCCTCATCAGAAGCAAATACCCCGTCGAGATTGCCATCTTCCTCCAGCGGCGGACCGGTAAAGGAATCAAAAACCGGATTCCCGTCCTCGTCGGTTAATGATTTCAATTCAACGAGTCCCGTATTGAACCGGTACACCTTCATCACCTCCCCCCGGTAAAAAAGTCCGGCGGGGTAGAGGCCAAGGGTAACACCGGGATTCTCCCCGCTCCTCAGGACGTCATCGGCATCCCCGGGAAAGTGCGCTGTATTCCCCAGAGACG
Organism: Candidatus Loosdrechtia aerotolerans; assembly: GCA_021646405.1. Lineage (GTDB taxonomy): Bacteria > Planctomycetota > Brocadiia > Brocadiales > Brocadiaceae > Loosdrechtia > Loosdrechtia aerotolerans. Next base: position 38,238 of record SOER01000008.1, on the reverse strand, counting down.
GAAGCTTTATGAGTACGGCGACCCCCTCATAAATAAAAGAAAATGAGTTATCATGCGGATTATAGTTCTCCCTTGCACCTATTATAATAGCGTCTTTTATCGACCGGGCTATCAGGGAGACCTCAACCGTAGTTGCCTCCTTTTCCATAATTTTCATATCAAAAGGATATTTTGTTGCAATACTGCCTGCAACAATAGCAATAACGGCAATCCCAATAATAGCCTCAAGGAGCGAAAAGCCGCCGATATCCGGTCTAACCATATCACCTGCCATTTATGTAAAAAATAGTGGGACGCAGATTTGCGCAGATAAACGCAGATTTCATAAACCTTTTCTAAAAAACATATTAACCACGGATGAACACGGATGCACACGGATAAAGCCAGAAGGTTCAGGGTTCAGGGTTCCCGGTTCAGGGTTACTTGTTCCCAAACTCTCTCCCCATCTTGTTCACAAACCATGTGCTGAGTCTGCCGAAGCATCTGTTTGGGAACAAGAGGAAGAGGCAGACTCAGCACATGGTTTGGGAACAAGAGGAGAACACCAGAAAAAAACCCGTCAGGATATCCCATAAACCGCTGCTACTTTTCTTCATAAGAAATCATCTCCGGTTTCTTTCTGATCACTGTTACGGTTACATCATCAATCACCGGCGATTCTGTTTGGGTACCTACGGTAAAAAGATTCGCCCGGTATTCCAGTACAGCGTCCTCCGTCACGTCAAGGTCTATCCGGATACTTGTGCTTGTTCCGTCACCTCCAAACCATCGCCAGAGGACCTTGCCGTCCAGTGCCCTCAACACCAGTTCAAACGATACATCGCCCCCCTCCGGTACATATTCCGTCCATCCAATCGTGCCAATTCTCGTCCCCCGGGGCAAGACCTCCTGAAAATTACGAACGATATAACCACTATCATCAAGCCGGAGGTCACGGTTGGCGTCAGCACCGGCAACCGGTACTCCCGGATTGTAATTTCCATCCAGATTCACATCCAGATAAAATTCCCCCGCATCCCATATCCCGTTCCGGTTATAATCGACATACTGTTCACCGGGATCATACTCATTTGCAGTACCAGTCCCCGCATCAATAAACCGTTCTCCGTAGAACGAATAAAACTCACCGCTGCTGTCGTAAAACGTTGCACTCCCCATATTGAACGATTCACCCACATCGAATATACCGTTATGATTCTTATCCGCAAACGCGTGACCAGAGGCATCCCTTTGAAAATTGCCGTTGTAATCCTGATACGATTCACCCCTTTCAAACGCTGAGGTTCCGAAAGAAGAGACAAATCTTTTCGGGCTCCCGGCAACACTCGATGTCCCGTTATAGATAACAAGGTCATCAATCGTAGCCAGAAATGATGTTTCGGTTCCTACCTCAAATATCTTTGTACCCAGGTGAAAAACAGGTGCTGCAGTACCGGAATTTAAATCGCTGAGCCTTGCAGACACCGTCCCCGGTAAATAAGACGTATCCGTACCCAGATCCACAGAATTACAACTGATGAGCGTACTGTCTATCCACAGGTTCTGTTTTATTTCCTCTCTGTTTGATCCATTCGTATTTATCCACCAAATGCAGGCAATGTTTCTCCATACCCCCGGTTCCAGGGTAACGGTAGCGGTTCCTGCCGTATAGGTTTCGGCGCCGGGATATACCGGTTCATTGTTAAATCCTCCACCCAGAACATATAATCCTGATACTGTTACCGTACCGGGAAACGAAAGCCTCTCCAGCTCCAGCATGGCAGTATCTATAAGATTGTCATTATTTGTATCCTGAAAATCCTTGAGTGAAAGTTTAGAAAAAACGGTATACGTACCGTTTGGATCGTCAAAAGAAAACGAATCAATCTCTTCGGATGTGCCCATAATCATTTCCAGTTGATCTTCCCGGGAAGACACACCATTATTTTTCGTGACAAATATGTCATTTTCCACAGGGACCTCATAAAACAATCTCCAGAGGACTATCTCTCCGGGTTTATTGTCATTACCGATACCAATCGTGTCATCCACATACCCGTCTCCGTCGTCATCCTTACCGTTTGTGATATCTGTTTCAGGGTTTGCTGCAGGGTCCGATCCGGTATCATCAATAGTCCCGTCACCGTCGTCATCCTTACCGTTTGTGATATTTGCTTCAGGTACCGCCCACGGACTGGTAACCCGGGGGAATTTTATCCAGAATTCAACGGCACCGTATCTGATGCCCCTTCCGTCCACATCGGCAGTAATGGTTCCATTACCAAACAGCACCTCCGGTTCGTACGATACGATGCCTCCGCTTACTATCCCCGGGTCAGAGAGCGTTTGTGTAAGAATACCATCCGGTGCAAGCCTGACGGTTACGGTCCCTTTATCAGCAACAAAAACACTATCACTCCTGTTTACTACCTCTGTATCGCCGTTTACTATAAGAAGCGGTGTACCGGTGCCTGTCAGTACCGGCGTCCCGGTTCCAAACTGGTTTGCCGTATCGATGCCCATAAGGTTCGTATCACCCTGAAAATCCGAACGGTACAGCATCTGGGTAGTCGTACCGCGGGGGGTGCTGTTATGGGCAAGCATAATATACCCGTCTGCCCATGTCTGCCTCTTCGTTGCCGGGCTGCCCACCCGGTATTCAAACATCTTCAGTTTCTGGCTGCTGCCCTCAGCAATGTATACTCTGTTCCTCCGGGAATCGATCCCGAGGGCCTTCGCATCGCTTATATTCCCCATCCCTATCTCAGACACCGGCATAATACGCAGCCGTTCATTCCCTGCATTGACCGCAGTTACCGTACCCACCGCACCTTCATTCAGGACAAAGATCACATCGTCCTCTTCGTCCATAACCATGAATGATGCATTTGACAGGGCACCACCAAAGGGCAGTTCGTCTGATTTGTAAAATGCAGTTGGTATCCCCGAGGTGGAAAGCCTGATCAGTGTATCACCGGAATCGTCTCCCAGGATATAAAGGGAACCGCTGTCGCTGTCGACGGCCATCGCCCTGGCAGAAAAAGATGGAGACAACGTCGAGGATATCTTCACTTCAAGGATATGTGAAGAAACACCATCTCTGTAGCCCGCCACGGTGTTTTCACCTGCAACGAAAAACTGTCCCAGTCCGCTGTCAAAGGCAATATCTACCGGAGGGCTGGAAAATCCCGTATCAATAGTATACGGTGTCTTTGAAAGGGAAGCCGGGTGTTTTGGCTGTGTCGGCTTTGGCCTGGCAGAATCATCCACTGCACCGTCATCATCGCTGTCAGCGTGATCGATCAGGGTCTCCGGTCGGCCCCTTGTGGACGTTCCCGGATCATCAGGAAGACCGTCGTTATCATCATCATACGAATCCATGCTCTCATCTGTTGAAGTGGTATTTAAATTATCGATCTCCGGAACCGCATGAACATCTGCCGGCGGGTAACGCCACTCAAGTATACTGGTGTCATTTTCGGACAGGGCGGTTATTACCTTACGTCCCGGGTCAAGGGCAACTTTCTTCGGAAACACCCCGGGAATGCCTTCGATATCCACCCTCGGCTGCAGGTCTACACTGCCGGAAGTTGCGGTGCTCATGATGTCAAATACCCTGATGGTGTCGCTGTTTGAAACCCCGGCATACAACCGCCCGATGCCTGCCGAAGGAAGGGGTCTGTCTACTAATAAAAAAGTGATAGAGGTACCTGATAATGTTGCAGTACCCACCGGGGAGAGTGCCGGTACAGTATTCTTATTGTACCTCCACACCTGAATGGTATTATTGCCGCCTACATATACATCTCCTGTAGCCTCATCAACCCCTATCGCTGTAGGGACAAAAGGTATATCGGAACTGGTAGAAGGACCCATCCCCAACCCTGCATCCCTTATATTCTCGGGATATGAGGCCGCTTCATACAAGGATTTCGCATACCGTGATTTTGATGCGGTAGATGTTCCGGAGTGTTCAAAGTCCGTCTGCGTGGTATGCCTGAGGATATCCAAGGCCTTAACGAAGGCACGGATATCTTTCCGTCCTAATTCTCCGGAGGTTGTTGTACTCCCCGTCGTGCCTGTATACAGGAGGGAGATGATTTCGTCATCTATACCACTTGCTGCTGTGCTTGTTATAATGCCGAGGGAATCTATTTCAAAGTACCCGGAGTAGCCGGGGCTCAGCCCGGTCGTGGGTACGCCAATATGGGTCTTATCAAGTGAGCGGATGAATATTTTGTCCGGGTTAAAGCCCTGCAGCCGGGTATTTGGTACGAGCTGGGCAATGAGACCCTTCTTCTCCCTGAAGAGGACTATGCCTTCCGGGAGTAAAAATTTTACCGTATTTGCCGTATCGGTACCGATGGTATTGTCCATAAACACCTCGAATTCGTTCCAGCCCTTAAAAGGGTTTTGTAGCCGGTGTGCAATCATTTCGTCTGCAAGCTTCCCTGCCGCACTGAACGCCGCTGTATCAACAACGGTAATCCCGGTAGCAAGTACCGTGTGGAGCACCTCCTTGCTTGCTGCATTGAGATTAACCGGATACACAGGCTCTGCCAGGAGGTTCACCGGATTGAGCGGATCGGGTTTTACGGCGGTGGTATCCTTCCGGCCCTCCACCGTAACAAAATCCTTTAACCGTTCAAATTCATCCATATTATCTATATAAACCGCCTGATCCCCTGTCTGCACAGGGTCCCGGTTTACATTTTCCCTGTCGAATATACGACCCGCCTTTCGTGCCAGTAATGGCCGGTGATCGGGAGCCGCACAAGCAGGCGGGACTGATGAACCGGGACGGGTTACCTCCAGCAGTTGATCTACCGACTGGAAACGTCTGCCCGGCAGTGAATTCCTGTATTTGATAATAAGCACGGCATCGGCATCATCTGCCATCGCCGTGGTCGTTCCGACATTGTTCTTCTGGTTCACCAGAGGATCGTTTATGATCGTGGCATGGAGATCGCAGTCGTATTCCATCCCCCGGGAATTGAAGCCAAGAAGGGTGCCGTCGTCTGTAATACTGTCACCGTCGCTGTCCCTGCCGTCACCCCGTTCGTCAATATACGAAGTTGCAAGGTCGTCATATTCAGGCAGGCTCTCATCAACCGGTGTAAGAGGGGTATCAAATGCCTTCGGGACAAGTTCAACGGCCTTTAACAGGTTATTTATCAGCAGTGCGGTGAGTACATCAGGACCGTTCAGGTTTATTTTACTGCCGGCATCCAGCACCCGCACATACAGATTTCCGAAATAGTCCTTTGTTTTCCCCCCAAACCCCGGAAGAGAGGTCCCCATGGGGATGCGTTTCCAATGCCTCAGCCATTTTTGCAGACCGTACTCCACGGTATCGAGTCTCCCGTTGTAGTTGAAGTCTGTCTCACCATCAAATATTCCGTTCATATTCACATCTGTAAACGGCTCACCGGGGTCCCGTATACCGTTACCATTGGTATCAGAGAACGGCTCACTGGCATCGAACCTTCCGTTCCCTTCGGTCCCCGTTGGATTCCATAGGGGATGATAATCATCCTCTCCAGGGTCCGGATTATCCACAGGATCGTAACCGGCTTCATACACACCATAAAGGGGATGCCCGGGCGGAACATTGTAGGGATAGCTGGAAATACCGTCACTGCCGACATCCTCATTTATGACATCACCATAGCCATCTCTCAGGACAATGCCGAAGGCATCCTCGAGTATCCCGTCGGGGGGATCGTACCGCCTGTTGCCGTTAACATCCTCCTGAGTTGGTGCAATTTCCGGGATCCCGGATACGCCGGGGAGGTCATCGATAATGCCGTCGCCGTCATCGTCTATCCCGTTACGCCCGGTAAGGCTTATACCTTTACTCACGATACTGATCTCAAACTCTCCGTCCCGGTTAGCGTCCACCTCTCCGTCCCTGGCTATAATACCGTCGCCGTTTATATCGGTATCCTGAAAAAACGCCGCCCATACCGGATCATTCCACGTTGCACTTCCCGCGGCAGTCTGTATCCCGTCAATTGCCGAAGCCAGGCCCGTTTTGGCAGCAGACCGCGACAATTCTTCTATCCGGCTATCCGTGATTTTATGGTCCAGAACGTTGAGCCCCGATCCGGCCAGAAACAGTACAAATACAATGGCAATAATGGCTACCGTTAACCCAAAAGCCTCTTCACTTCTGATATTCATATATAATACATTTTTTTATTAAACATACTTATGAACCACGGATAAACACAGATGCACACGGATAAAGTCAGAAGGTTCAGGGTTCAGGGTTCCCGGTTACTTGTTCCCAAACTCTCTCCTACCTCTTGTTCCCAAACTCCCTCCTCATCTTGTTCCCAAACTCTGTTTGGGAACACCATTTCAAACGAAACTCTGTTTCGTGTTTCATCCTCGAAACAGAATTTCGATGCCCATTGTGTTCCCAAACAGAGTTTGGGAACAAGAGGAAGAGGAAAACAGATGCTTCGGCAGGCTCAGCACATGATTTGGGAACAAGCCAAATGCCATACCTGGTTTTTAACCCTGAACCCCACACCTAATAAATCTCCTTCCATTCAAGAATCCTGGTGCCGATAAAGAGGACCGTTCCTATATACAGGATACCGTAAACAGAAGTAACCACCACATATCCGGTGGCAATGGGGGTGCCGACGGCAAGGGCAGAACTCACGTTGAAATCCTCCAGATTGGGAAGGATCATGTATATGACGTTCCCCAGGAACCGGTAAATCCCGTCCTGTTCAATCAACTTACCGCATATATAGGGTGAGAGATGCCCGGCTGCATAGATAAAGAAACAGATAACGGCATTAAACGCCATGGGTAAAAAAATGGAAAGGGTGAGGGATATAGCCGTAATAATGCCCACCAGCCCATAGGACAGGATAATGGATTTAACTATACTTCCATACTGAAGGGCATCCCCTTTCCACCACAACGTCAGGCCAAAGGAAATGGTGAGAAAGAAGAATGCACACAAGATGGTGAGCATAACCCCGATGTACTTTCCCAGGATGAAATCGCGTGTGCTTACCGGTTTCGCAAAGACAACGAGAATCGCCCTGCTCCGGATGTCTTCAGAGATAATACCGGGTGAAGCCAGGATGGAGATCAGGAGACCACAAAGGGTAATCGAGCTTATCCCCATCTCACGGATCATATTGGTCTCGAAACCGAAACCGAATGTTGTGATAATCCTGGTAACCAGTATCAGGAGCGAGAAAAAGATAATCAGAAAATATGAAACGGGCTGACGGATTGAATCTTTAAAGATACCAATAGTAATGGTCATTGTTTTGCTCATAGCGTATTCCTCGTTTTTGTATGATAGTACTCAACATATAACACCGAACATATCCTCTACTGCTTGCCTGCCCCCGCCTGCTTGTTCCCAAACTCTGTCACCATCTTGTTCCCAAACTCTGTTTGGGAACACAATGGCCCTCGAAACTCTGTTTCGAGGATGAAACACGAAACAGAGTTTCGTTTGAAATGGTGTTCCCAAACAGAGTTTGGGAACAAGATGGTGACAGAGTTTGGGAACAAGTCAGTAATGCTTTTAATCCCGAACTATGAACCCTGAACCCGCTGTGGGAACATTTTGAGCTGTTTCTTACCCACCCCTAAATCCCCTCCCGAGAGGGGACTTTTCTTCTTTATTTAATCGTATGCCTGTCAGGCGATGTAGTGTAGTCCTGAATAATTCCCTTCCGGTTCATGACCCTGGCAAAATTTGTATCGACATAAATAATCTTTATCCCGTCCCATTCGTCACCTTCAAAGAGCGTCTTATATTGCCTGGATTTGGAACCTTTTACCACAATGCCGAGTTTATTCTCTTTACTGTCAAGATTCAGGATCCCCACGAACAACAGTTCCTCTTTGTCTATCATGGATTCATCTGTCTTTTTTCCGGAAGATGTTCGCCCGGCACCTTCAGGAAAAAACGGATTGCGGTTTATGCTTACAGAGGCACCTTCACGTTTATCTGACGTCATATTTTTCATAAAAATGGTCTGTGGGTCCGTTAACGTAATATCGCTAATCCTCTGTTCGGCTATCCGGATCTCATCCGGTAATCCCAGATAATCCTTTATTTTATCAACATAACCCTCTCCCCTTTTTTCTCTCTTCGAATCAGGGAGATTGTGCAGAGACTTCTCACGCAGGGAAGAAACCGTCAGAAAGCATACCGTAACCGATGCTATAAGGAGTATCCTCTCTATATTCAGCTTTGCTACCCATCTTTTCAGGACAGGTATAAGACTATCGTTCTTCTTAATCATCGGAATTCGACCGCCATGACGGGGTTATGGGAGCATAGTTTATAGAGTCTCTGACTGAAAGGTTAAGGTACACGAGATTGACCCTCACATCGAGCTTGCCATCCTTATTCACACGGCCTCCTTCAGGCAACTGGATGTGGGCATCCTCTACCAGAAAATGGCCCTTCTTATTTCTGAATGCACGAAAGGCATTGAACAGCTCATCCAGGGTAAGACTCAGCCGCACATCAATCCTGGAAGCATCCATCGTATTGAATACATGAAGGTGAGAAATCATGACAGACGAGCCGGGCTCCCCGATTACAATCCCCGATATATGGCTGCTGTCAAATCCACAGTCCTGCATTCGTTGTATGAACACCTTGAGCAGCCATACCTGTTTGAGATGCTGATTCAATTCTTTTTTCGGGGTGTGAAGAGGATCGACCCCAAGAAATTTTCCATATACATGAACACCCGGTAACTCTTCAGAAAGAAAACTTTTAAACTGATCAATAAATTGTCTGTATTTGATGTGGGCAAACCGTTCATCATCCGGTATCATGAATTCACGTTCTGTCTCCGGGAAGGTAACGGCATCCCGGATCTTCTCCGCCTCTTTGATGTAGGATTCGTCAAAATAGCGGGCCCGCGTAATGAGCTCGTCATAGGTCGGGGCACCGCGGACTGCATATCGCCTCAGGTTCATGTTTGAGGCCTTAAACCTCGCCAGGTATTGTTCCGCAGGAATAATAAAATGCCGTTGTGCATACGCCTTTGCAAAAAGGATAAGTATGATCCCGGCAATCAGGAAAATGACGGCCCTTTTATTGATGCCTAAACTGTGGTATATCCGGTACAGATGAAATTTCATAAAAACCCCGTGGCGTTTAATCCGTTACACATTCTATCTGAAAATTAACCGCCTGATTACTGAGTTCCTTTATTTCTTTAAACCTGACTCCCTGAAAACCATCGACTTTTTCGATATCTGTTACATACCTCTTGAGTATCTCCAGCGGACGATCATTCTCCCCTGCGACCTTAACATCCCCTTCAATCCTGATCCATCTGGATTGGTTAAGGGACTGGAACCCTCCAACGTACATAATATCGACTTTTTTCAGTGTGATATCATTTGGAATATTTACACCGAGAAGGCTAACAAGTGCGGCCTCGGAAAAATCTTTTTCACAAATATCCTTTAATTTCCTGAGCTGCATGCCGAGACTCTTCTGTCCTTCTGCAATACCAAGGAGCCTGCTTTCATTACTCATATAAACCGATATCGCGCTTCCTACCTTACCGGAGCTGTTTCTGTATACGTTCATCATATGGTAACCATAGTATAAAATCGCAAACGCCGTAACGACCGCCAGGAACATGGCAGCCTTAAGCTGTCGCAGTTTTTTTTTGTCCCGTTTCCTGATTTCCACCTGTTTCGGTATAAGTCTGATATAAACAGGCAGCCGGTTCATCATCCCGAGCGCAAGACCGGTAGCAGTGGCCATACTCCTGAAATCATACGCAGCCATACCGGATTTTTTTTTATCCGGAATTTTTAAATCAATTGCCGCTACAGGATCAAGGGCCTGAACGTCTTTTTCAAGGTGTTCACCGAGATACCTCTGCAGCCGGTCACTGCATCGTTCACCCGATACCCAAAAGCTTGAGACTGTGAGTGCCGGGAGTTTCAATTCACGCCGGCATGCTGCTATAGTCTGCCGGATCTCGTCAAGGATAGCCCGATGCATACGTTCGTCATCGGTAACCTCCGGAATTTCCCTGCGAACGCTTCTGAAAAAAGCAAGCCTGTTTACGGGCTTATCGATATGCGTCTTCGCTACAATTGCCATATCCAGCCCTTCGCTGCCGATATCGATACAGAAACAGCACTCCCCCTCTGTTCCTTCCTCTATAAAGGTAACGAGATTATAAAGCGCAAGGGGTCTCGGAACTGAATAATCAGTCACCACACCCAGCTTTTCTTTCATGGTGTGGATAAATTCCAGTGTCTCCTTCCTTGCCAGAGCAACCATCACCAGGTCATTCTTCTCCAGACGGGAGACACCTTCTATCTTTAAAAACCCGAAATCAATATCGCCGGCAGCCTGGGAGGAAAGGATTAAACGAAAGAACGGTACAATCCTCTCCTTCACGCTTTTCGGAACAAAAAAGTATTTAAAGAGCATATCCCCGCACGAGAAAGCAACGGCAGGGTTCTGCATGTTGATCCCGGATTTTTTCAGTGCTGACCTGACGGTACGGGACAGGTACTCCGGTGACTGCTCGATTAGCCTGCTCCCTTTGTGGTATTCCTGCACCGGGATGGTTACCCACTTCAACAGCACGAGAGACCTTCCCTGCCGTGCAATCTGTACAATCTTTATGGCGTCATTCCCAATGTCTATCCCTGTTGCAATTCTCTTTCTCATACCTAATTCACATACCCCTGTCCGGTCGGACTTAAAATATGAACCGTTACAAAGATCAGCAGGTGTCTCCTTTCGTTGTTTCTCGTTTTCCTTTTGAAGAGGTAACCCAGAACGGGGATATCACCTAGGAACGGGGTCTGCTGTTTGATAAGGGATTTCCTTGCGGTAATCTGACCTCCGAGCACTACCGTATTTCCGTCTTCGATGGTGAGCTGGGTATTTACTATCCGTGATTCAATAATCGGACGCACGATATCCGGTACGGTAATATCCCGTATAATTGCTGCGTTCTGAATAACCTCCTCGTCAACAACACTCCTCACTACCGGCTGGATAACAAGGCTGATGGTTTTTGCATCGGCACCCACACTGGGGGTCACATTAAGGGCAATGCCCTCAAAGTTTTGATCGTTAATACTTGCCTTCAGGGCAGGTTCACTCACGATTACGTTCCCGGCTGCCGAAGGATCGACATCCTCCACACCTGCGGTAACCACTTCATATTCCTCCACAAAGGGGACGTTTCTCGCAACAGCGATTGTTGCCTGGCTGTTATTGGTGGTGGTAACCTTAGGCGAAGAGATCGTTGTAACATTCTCTGAACGGTCGAGGAGAAACAGGGCTGCCTGAAATTCAAACTGATCAAGCACCCCGCTCAGGACTATCGAAGACCCTCCCGTAGTAACCGGCGGTGCGCTGAAGGGGATATTAAAGAATGTTCCGGAATCTTCATTGACATTAAAATTAACACCGAAGTCGAAATCCTCAACATGCGAGATCTCAAGGAACCGGGATTCAATAACTACCTGGACCGGGTCTTTATCCAATTCTTTAATAAGCGTCGCTATCTCCTTATGAACCCTGGGGGTTGTACGGATAAAGACGAGATTTTTCTTCCGGTCGAGAAGCATTTTGCTTCCCTCCGGCCAGTCTACCAGATCCTCAATGTTCTCAAGGAGAACCTCAACCGAAGACTTTTTTCCTAAATCGCCGCTTACCTCACTTATTTTACCTCCACCCATGCCTGTCCCCCCGGCACCCATCATTCCCGTTCCCATGCCTCCTCCCATTCCCCCCATTCCTATGCCGCCACCCATTCCCCCCATTCCTATGCCGCCACCCATACCACCGCCCATGCCGCCTCCTCCAACCCCGCCACCTATCGAACTGAGGCTCTGGACAAAACTCAGGTCTGAAAGGGCAACATAATCCTTCACCAGTCTTGACTCGTTCAATCCCTTATTAAGCCGGTATACCCGTGTCTCCAGATGCTTCGAGACCCCCTTTTCCAGTGTTTCACGAGATACCAGATACACGGTATTCCCTTTTGTTCTCAGCTCAAGCTCATAGCGGTCGGAAAGGTAATTGAGGATGTCATAGATCGTTTCATCCCTGATCCGTATCGTTATCGTTTTCCCCTTAAGAATAGAGGCATCGGCCATGATGTTGACACCGGTGTTTTTAAAGATCTCAAAAAAGAGAAAATCAAGGTCTGCATCAGCGAGGTTAATGATCCCTACCTTCTGCATTAATTTCTTCTTGATTTCCGGCGGTATTTCATCAGCGGATGATATCGGTTCACCTAAGCCGGGTGTCCCTTCTATCTCTTCGCGCAGTCTTTTGGGTTTCTCTTCCGGCAAATGGGCCCGTTCCTCCACATCGACCAGCATCTTCAGCTTATCCAGTTTACTTTCTTTCTCCTTAAGCGCCATCTCCCTCTCGAGCTGGGCGCGTCTTGCAATATACAGATAGTAATTTGCTTTCTTCCGCACCTCCGGGTCCTTGCTTTTTTTGAGTTTATCTGCAATTCTTATTACCCTGTCGTAATACCCCTTCTGGTACAACTCCTTCAGCTCGCGTATTCCTCTGTCGGTCTCGACCTCACCGTCCATTCCTTCCATACCGGTTTTCTTCGGATGTTGTGCACAGCTTATGAAAAACATGAGGGCACTCAGAGAAATAATAAGTATTTTAGCCTTTCTGTACATACCACTATGGTGTAAAACCCATTCTCCTTTACTGAAAATTTGTTTGTTGTTATTTATCTGATATTCAAGAGGTTTCTGTCATGTTGTAGAAATCTCTTGTAAGGCTGGTATATTATACCATCAAAGTTACCATGGGGTCTGGTGCAGGGCAGTCTCCTTTTCCCTCCCCCTTCACCGCCTCCGGAGGGGGACAGCCTCCTTGCGGAGGCGATAGTTCGCTGCTTTCCTTCTTGTTCCCAAACCATGTGCTGAGTATGCCGAAGCATCTGTTTTCCTCTTCCTCTTGTTCCCAAACTCCCTCCTCCTCTTGTTCCCAAACTCTGTTTGGGAACACCATTTCAAACGAAACTCTGTTTCGTGTTTCATTATCGAAACAGAGTTTCGATACCCATTGTGTTCCCAAACAGAGTTTGAGAACAAGAAGGATAAATTACAAACTCCACCCCAACTACCCCATCAACATATCCAGTATCGTATTAAACAGGATTTCGTTATCGCTGCCTAATATCTTTGTATACGCAACTCTGACATGGGTTGAATTGTTCGGCGCATGATATTCGACCCCCAAAATCCTGCCGGTTGCCCTCACGAAATCGTTGAGAAACGGTATCTGGAGTTTCAGCGAGATGTTGTTCCCTGTTACAAAAACCGGATTCACTGCCGGGACCGCCGGTTTCTGTTCTGCGGGGGAATCCTGATTATCATGCTGTACCTCCGAAACAACCTCATCCCCGCTCACCTCAAATAAAAGCTCCCTCCTGGTTATATAGAGGACCCTTGCCCTTACCGCCACAGTATCCTTGAGGGGGTCCTGCAGATAGTAGAGATAGTAGTCCTCAAGCTCTATACCCGGATATATGTTTTTTTTACGGGAGGAGGTATCCGTTTCCGTACCCTGTTCCGGAGCAACAACCTCCCCCTTTTTCAGAAAAAAGTTCTTATCCTCTTTTTTTACCCGGCGTTTTTTTGAAAAAATATTCATGATACTATCCAAAAAATTCAAAATAAAACAACAAAGAGCCGCATACCTTTAGGACATATGCATCAAGCTAAGCTTCAGTAACTTGTTCGCTTGTTGCTGGCCTGTTCCCAAACCATGCGCTGAGCCTGTCGAAGCATCTGTTTTTCCTCTTCCTCTTGTTCCCAAACTCTGTTTGGGAACAAGAGGAAGAGAGAGTTTGGGAACAAGCATGAACTGTCACCTCACAAATATACGCGCCATCTGAACCGTTCCTACCCCCGCATCAACCTTTCTTGTCATCATGTACCATCGTTTTGCACGTCTTTTCCAGATGTGCCTTCCGTTCATGTAACTCCTCCAGCCGCATCTTTATTCCTTCTTCAAACTGTTGAAAATCAGTATGCTTCGGAACGCTCTTTTCGGCAAGTTTCAGTGCTGAAATAGAAGTGGTAATCAGGGCTAAGGCTTCAGAGATGTTCTCCTCCGATTCCTCTATCGCCGCCCTTTCCCTCAGCATGAAAGAATACCAGTAGTTGTAGAAATAATATTCCGGAGAGGCAAGTTCGGCTGCCTTGCCGATATAAGAGCAGGCAGTCTTCACCGGATGCTCTCCCCGCCTGAGGAACTGTTCATGATAGTAACTGTTCTTTCCCTTATCGTAATAGACCCATCCCAGATAAAAGTGCAGTTCCGGGTTCTTCGGGTTCCTGTCTATCCCTTCTTTCAGAAAATCTATTCCTTCCGCTATCCATTCCCACGATAACTCCTGCTGTTCTTTATGATCAAGGTCTACCGATATGTTGTAGATCATGTTCCATGCATTAATAACCCAGATATTTGCAAGTCTCGGCTGCAGCTTCGAAATGAGCCGGTACAACGTCAGCGCCTCATACCATACCTTTTTTTCCCATGCATCCACGGCCCGTATCCAGAGGAAATTGACGGCAGCGGCCCTGAATCCCCCCAGTGCTACCGTTCCGATGAATTCACCGGGTAAGAGTGCATTGTATGCAGACCCTTCTGAAATGCCACTCGATTCCCGGTATATATCAATCCCTTTTAACAGGAAATGAAAGCTGGTAAATACGATAATGAGAACCCCCAGTATTACTGTTATCTTTTTCATAGCTAAGTATCCTGATGAAAATTCATATACGATTGAATTCGGCTGGTATTCAAAGACAAAACCCAACGGCTTTTTACCCACCCCTGCCCCTCCCAGGAGGGGAATATAAAAGTCCTCTCCCAGGAGGGGAGTATAAAAGTCCCCTCCTGGGAGGGGCAGGGGTGGGTTCCCCAAGCGGGTTCAGGTTACAAACCTGAACCTGCTGTGAATTTTGTCTGTTTTTATCCGTGTCTATCCGTAGTTCATCTGTTTTTTAGAGAAAGTTTATAAAACCAGCGTTTATCAGCGTCCTTTTTCATATTCATTCCCATCCTTTGTTAATTTCCAGAGTGCAGCCACGCTCATCAACCGGACGGCAAGTTCGTCATGCCCGCTGTTCAGCAACAGGTCTTCAAGCGAGGCGATACCTTCCGCCCTGCCAAGTCTCCCTATTGCCAGTGCAGCGGATGCGCGGACCTGGTGCTCTTCATCCCTGATCAGTTTTCCCAGAACCGGCAAGGTTTTTTCGTTTCCAAACTTACCGATAAACAGGGCCGCTACACTGCGAACAACCGGGTCGTCATCATCCGCCAATCCCTCAATTACACCGAGACTTTCCGTATCCCCCAGTTTTCCGAGAACAACAACGGCAAGGGCACGTACAACAGGCTCCTCATCCCCGAGGCTTTTCCGCAGCTTTACCACGGCCTGTTCATTGATCTTCCCCACCTTCCCGAAGGCAAGCACACCCACAATCCGTGCATAGATATCCGATCTGTCGCGTAATTTCCTTTCATAATCCGCTATATCCTTCTCGCTTATAGTATTCACATCATTCAGCAGATGATGAACCATGCGCTGGTCGACCTCTTTTTCTTCGACGGCCTCCTCAAGACCCGGAATCTCTCCCCGGTAATCCATCATACCAAGGGCAAGCGCCGCCGATTCACGGACGCGGGCATCGTCATCTCCAAGCAGCCTGAGGAGTTCGGGAATAACAGCTTCGTCATGGATCTCACCAATCGCAGAGGCGGCCGCAAGCCGTACCCACATCTCTTTATCGTGAAGCGCGGGAAGGAGTTCCGGTACAACGGTCCGGTCCCCCAGGACACCGAGTGAGGATACCACGGCAGCCCGCACCTCCATATCGTCATCCTCAAGCGCAGTATTGAGTACGTCATGCAACAACGTATGGTCATGCCCTTTCGTGTCCTTTACTCTGGCTACATACTGATCAACAGCACCGGCAGTTTTTGTACGGTACCTGCCATGCGTTTCCCATACCACGTTTTTATCATTCTGTTTTACCTGGTGTACCGTTCCGGAGGATGCCTTATATACATCGCACCCTGCACCGGCTTCGGCAAATACTATACCTGCATATAATACATATCCAAGACATACAACGTACCTTCCCATATAAATCGGTCCCCCCTCTATTCATTAAATAACAACGATACCTTTCCTATATCATTAAGAACGAACCGCAAAACCAAATACAAAATTGCAGGAAATCAAAATCCATTATTACCTCCTTATTGTTGTGAATGTGAAAATGAATAAAATAGACTTAGGTTTAAGGTTCAAGGTTTAGGGTTCAGGGTTCAGGGTTCAGGGTTCAGGGTTCAGGGTTCAGGGTTAAAAGCATTATTGGCCTGTTCCCAAACTCCCTCCTCATCTTGTTCCCAAACTCTGTTTGGGAACACCATTTCACACGAAACTCTGTTTCGTGTTTCATCATCGAAACAGAGTTTCGATACCCATTGTGTTCCCAAACAGAGTTTGGGAACAAGCCAACCCTGAACCTTCAACCTTTAACCTTCAACTTCACCTGCTCACCAATTCCCTCTTCCAGAAACAGAGCCAGGCAAGCGACAGGAATATAAGGGCGTAGATCATCATATAAGCAACCACCTGCACAATGATCCCGTTATCTATATAGGTGCCTTTCAGAAAATACATTGTCGGATCAAATACTTTAAAATCGGGAAAAATACTGCTGAAGTAAAGAACGCACTTCTTCAGGATGGTAATATGGATACCATCGGTGAGGTACGCAGGCAGTTTTGTATACGTCTCTGCCTGGTGGAGGTGTCCGTGCCCCGGAACAAAGGACTGCATCTCGGTTATACTCTTCATCCCGATCAGATTCCCGAAGCTCTTGAGATAGGGAAGGGTATTTCCTGTGATATAGGCAAAGAATGCGAGCACGAGGGCCATTTTCTGTCCGAAAAAGGCCGCAGCCGATAACGTTATGACGGAAAGCAGGGAGACGAGGAAAAAGACAAATCCAAAGGCCCGGAAGTAGTTGCTGTAGAAACTGCAGTGATCCAGCAGGAGAAATGCCACATCGTTTTTCTGCGGCGCTATATAGAAATTCTTTCCCGAAGGTGACACCTTCACCTTTAATTCCTTATTATGTTCCACGATGTTTTTATCCACCGTCACACACATTCCCGGGTTCATGTTCCCCACATAGGCATACTGTGTTTCCAGGAGCGGTTTATCATCTTTATCAAGGACGTCTACACCGACAAAGGCAGAACCAGCATTCGTCGCTGCGTTTATTCCGCCCACCTTTAAACTAATCTGCACTGTGTCGTCTTTAAAAGGCACCTTGCTGAGTCCGCGAAATGTCCATACAGCGCTGCTCCCGTCTCCGATAAGGTTAACACCCGTTGAAACAAGCTCAAGGTGGGTGACTTCTCCCTCGATTGCCATCCCCCGGCCTTTGATATACTTTACCGGCTTGAAGATATTGGCATCCGCCAGACCCTTATAGTGAACAACCGTGAAATAGGCCAGGGTAATGCCCGAGAGGATAAATACCATAAGAAACGCTATCGAAACAAACCCTGCTGCCCTCCCGCAAATGTAGACAAAACGGCTGGCGGGTCTGGAAAAGATGGTATAGATCGTCTTCTCCTCTATATCCCGGTACATGGACGTCGTTATAAAATAGATAATCATCAGGGTACTGAACAGCCCTATCATGGTAAATGTTACCCTGAACATAAGTTTAATCTTATCCTCCGGTGACATGGCGGGCAGGAGGGAGGATACCATCCCGACAAAAAGTCCGAAAATCATCAGAAACAGGAATATCCTGTTCCTGGTGAACTCGGCAATCGTTCCATAAGCAATCGTCATTATCTTTCTTATCATAATCATACAACCCGATCCTCTTTATAAAGACCTGTACGGAAAACAACATTACTCCGGTTCTTGTACAAACAAGAGAAGTGATCACACAAAGCCTCAAAAGGAGCAGAAGATGTGAGGTTAAGATGTTGAGAAGTTGAGAAATTATGATATTCACAACTTCCCATCTTCTCAACTTCCCAATTTCTTTCTCCTGAGGTGTCTTTGTGTGAGTATTTACAATTTATTATTTCTCCCCTGCCTTTTTGATACTCTCCATAAAGAACTCTTCGAGGGTGATATTGGACGCCCCTACAGACGTTACCTTCATACCGTTCTGCTCTGCAAACTTGCGAATGCGCTTCGCCGTGCCCCCCGAATCGTCCTGAACCTCGATCCTGGTATGCCCCTTTTTCGACAATATCTGCCGGGTCGGACCCTCTACGATCAGCTTTCCCTGGTGGAGCAGGAGGATCCTGTCGCAAACACCCTGCACGTCTGCCAGCAGATGTGATGACATGAGAATAGTCTTGCCTGCCTGCCTGAGGTTGATAATAAGGTCCTTTACCTCCTGCGTTCCTATAGGATCCAGTCCGCTGGTAGGTTCATCGAGTATGATAAACTCAGGATCGTTAATCAGGGCCTGGGCAATACCGATCCGCCGCTGCATCCCCTTCGAATATTCCCTGATGCGTCTTTTTCGCGCCTTCTGTAAACCAACCATCTCTATCAGCTCGTCGATCCGCCTCTTCCTCACCTTCGGATCCATCTTAAACAGGCTGCCGTAATAATCCAGGATCTCATCGGCGTTAAAAAATTTATAGAAATACGATTCCTCCGGCAGGAAACCGATCCGTTCCTTCACCCCGACATGGGCCGGTTTCTGACCCAGCAGGCGTATCGTTCCGGAGGTGGGTTTCAGGAATCCCATAAGCAGCATAATCGTGGTTGTCTTTCCCGCACCGTTAGGTCCAAGAAACCCGCACACCTCGCCCCGCCGTATAGAAAAACTCAGGTCATCCACCGCCTTAATCTCCCGGGTAGAAAACATCTTCCGGTACACCTTTGTCAGGTTATTGATCTCAACGACGTAGTTATTCGCTATCATACTATTTCCTTTATTTCTTAATACCAGACCAGCCAAATAAACCAAACGAAACCAAACGAAAAACCTTATGAAAATATCCGTAACTGCTAAGGTTAAAGGTTCAGGGTTCCCGGTTACTTGTTCCCAAACTCCCTCCCCATCTTGTTCCCAAACTCTGTTTTGGGAACAAGAGGAAAGTCCCCTCTCGGGAGGGGATTTAGGGGTGGGTAAGAAACACCTCAAAATTTACTAAAATTGTTCATTTGACCCAGTCTGTCTGTTTGGGAACAAGAGGAAAACAGAGTTTGGGAACAAGCCAAATGCCATACCTGGTTTTTAACCCTGAACCCTGAACCGGGAACCCTGAATAATTACAAATACCCCGTCAGTTCTATGCTTAATCCCACAACCCGTATCTCAAAACGGTAAAGATCGCCGTCAGCCCATCCTTCCATCCAATCTTCTTCCCCTCTGCATACGTTCTCCCGTAATACGAGACGGGGACCTCATAGACCCTGAACCCCTTTCGTGCCACCTTTGCCGTTAACTCAGGCTCTATACCGAAACGGTTTGATTTCAGGTCAAGGCACTCTACAACCTCACGCCGGAAGACCTTATAGCCTGTTTCCATGTCAGAAAGGTTCAGATTGGTAAACATGTTCGATAATGTGGTAAGGAACTTGTTTCCGACATAATGCCAGAAGAAAAGCACCCGCTGCGTCTCGCCCCTGAACCTTGAACCGTAGACAACGTCGGCCCTGCCCTCGGCAATCGGTTTTATCAGGAGAGGGTATTCCCTCGGGTCATACTCCTGATCGGCGTCCTGGATCACTACGATATCCCCCGTTGCGCACCTGAACCCGTCCCTGACCGCAGCGCCCTTACCGCAGTTCTTTTCGCTGTAGATTACCATTACTTCCCGTCTGAGCTGTGCAATGCGTTTCAGGACGTCTGCCGTCCCGTCCGTCGAACCGTCATCTACAATAATTACTTCCTTCTGAAAAGGAGCGGCAAGTACCTTGTGTACCACCTCAGCGATGGTATGAACCTCGTTAAAGACGGGGATGACGACGGACAATTTTATTTTCGATACATCCATAGCCTGTTGTTTCTTCTCCTGCCAGTGGTTCAACCTGCTGTTTCGTAACGGTTCGCAGGCCTGATCCACGGCAGGCCGTATATCGTTCTGAGACATAATCATGACTTCTTTACTCCTCAACTGAAAACACCTGACCTGGATTAACCAGAGCCAAACAAACATTACATAAGAAATACGAAGCACGAATTACGAAATACGAAACAAATTCTAAATTTCAAAATTTTCAGATGCTCAAAACCCGGTATTCTCCCCCTCTGAAGGGGCAGGGGGAGGTGGATTTTGTATTTTGGAATTTGTTTCGGATTTCTTATTTCGGATTTCGGATTTCACCATGAAATATTTGACAAAAAGTGCAGAGAATAACTTTTAAGCTACCAAAAACAATTTAGTGCTTATGCACCAAGACACTCCACACAAACACGACAATCACAGAAACCGTCCCGGCAACAAATATCCCTCCGGAGGGAGCGGCCAGCCATACCAGTGATGCCTTGGCGGCCCCTGTACCTCCGAGGCCGGGTGCCATCATCCCTGCCAGCAGCCAGAATATCGAATACCCCAGTGCACCGGCACCGAGCCCTATTGCCGTTACGGTCCTCACGACCCTGAACGGTTTCAGCAGTGATAACACCATGGTCATCATAAGGGCTGCGGCACCCATACCGTTGGCATGAAGATGTGCCCGTTTGAAATACGACCATGATTTATCGGTGACCTTTGTCATTTCTGCTCTGTCATTCTTGTATACCGAGCCGTATACCTCCTGTGCGGAAGCCTTAATGGACCCCTTTAATCCGTCCTCGACGACCCCGAATGCCGCCCCCATGCCAAACCCGTAGAAGAGCGTCAGAAGTGCCAGTACGATTCCAATCCACAACTGTCTTACCTGATAAAAATAATCGTGTATCACTGCATTCCCTTTCTTTAAAGTTATCTTATACGCAGGCCGGGTTTCGTTCCTCAACCTACTCTGAATAATCTCACTTTTCATCACTTTT
Source organism: Candidatus Loosdrechtia aerotolerans (assembly GCA_021646405.1). Taxonomy (GTDB): domain Bacteria; phylum Planctomycetota; class Brocadiia; order Brocadiales; family Brocadiaceae; genus Loosdrechtia; species Loosdrechtia aerotolerans. The sequence goes on along the minus strand of SOER01000008.1, from coordinate 17,178 downwards.
CCTCTTGTTCCCAAACTCCCTCCTCAGCTTGTTCCCAAACAGAGTTTGGGAACAAGCAGGAAACTGGCTTTCCAAACAGTTTCACAAATATCGTTTACGCTACTTATTGTTTTCCTGAGTTTACCGGCTATTTCATTACCAAAAATACTTCATACCTTCTCTGCAAGTACAAATACAATATCCCCTTTTAAAGGGACACTTAAATAAAACAAGTAATACAAGATATTACACAAGAAAATCTTGAATTTTGAATATTGCCCATACGTCTGTTTATTGAATGAATCACAATTCAGCATGCTGCGGTAAACAGGTGAATAAAATGGAAACCCCCAATTTATTTTTTTCAGTATTTTAAATCCACTCCTGTTCAGTTTATCTTCCAGCTCGCCTTTTTGGTAATTACGGAGATGTCCTATTTCTTTTTCAAAATCCCTCATTGTTCCTTCCAACGTAGATACTATAAGGTGTTTGTTTGCCATTCTGTGCATATTCTTTAATGCCATGAGATCATTTTCGATGTGTTCCAGTACATCGAAGCAGATAATTAAATCGTAGTGTTCCTGAATAAAACCTGTTGTAATATCTAACTCTCTAAACCGTATATCAGGTAACACATCTTCTCGTGTCTCAAATGCCTTGTGTGAAATGTCTATGCCAGTTAGCCTTGCGTGAGGGAAATATCGTTGCAGATATATTAAATTTTCACCATTTCCGCACCCTACATCCAATATTGAGTTGTAACTGGTATTTAACACGAGTTTCTCCAAAAACCGTTTATGGTGCCGGTGAATGGGTCCATATTTTTGCATATCCCCCCATCTATCAGACCAGAGATTATTATAAAAATTATCGTTTTCTGTCTTCATCAGCGAACAACCATCAGCCAGTTATATCGTTACAAGGGTTCTTATCTGTGCCTTTATCATTTTCACCCCCTGTGTAACTATATCTTATTGTAATACCTCCGCACTCATCTAATCTTCCCGGCAGTTTTTTTCCACACAAAATCTTAAAAAGAAAAAACAAACGGCGGTAAATACTAAAAACAAAACTTTTTTCAAGGTCAAGCATTGTTGACCATTCCCATTCAATTTTTCCAAAACGGATTCTCTGATACAACAGGTGTAATAGAGAAATGATGTCAATGATAAACCTTTGCCTTATGTTAGAAAAACCCTGTATATCCCTGCAAAAAAACCCCTCGTTTGAAAACATTTTATTCAATGTGCCGGCAGTAAAACCTTTATGGTAATGATACTCAAGCCCTGCTCTGTCATGTACCGTTTTTATATTCAATAGTTCAACCAGTCCCTTTTTTCTGTGAGGCCATTGGGGGACGGTTACCACAATATCTCCGTTCTTAGACGTGCATCTGGAAAGTTCTGAAACGGCAGTATCAACTGAAGGCAAATGTTCAAGTACTTCACTGCAAAGGGTAACTTTAAACGCAGAATCCTTAAACGGAAGATGAGACAGGTCACAACAGACATACCATATGTTTTTATCAATATTTGCAAAATAAGCCCTTGTACGCGCAGCAATAAGATTATTCAGAGATCTGTCGCAAAATACCCGTTTCCGTATGCCAAAAAGATAATTTCCGAGAAATCCGCTTCCACATCCTGCGTCTAAAACCTTATTTCCTCTGGTCTCTAAAAGAACTTTCTCAAGCGATGGAAGTTTGTTAAGGGTAGCAAGGTCGAAAGCAGGCACCGTCCAGACCTTTTTAACCTCATACCTTGCGATTACCTCTCTATAAATACCCAAATGCATGCTTGCCGTTTCATCCCATTGTGTGTCTTCCTTCACCTTTTGACGTCCATAATTTCCACACTCTAAGCGTCTGCTTTTACTCATAACAAAATTCTGTATCCCTTTTTCAATAGAATCGGGGTTCTGCTCCACAGCTTCATATCTGGAAGGATCGAGGTAATCTTTATATGCAGAGTCATTACCAAGTACCATAGGTAGGCCACACGCCATTGCTTCATGTACAGTTAACGGAAATCCTTCATAAAGAGACGGCAGAACAAATATGTCGGATGCGTGGTAATATTTTATTAACTCTTGCTGCGGCATCGGTCTTTTGAACGTGATATTTCCATCACGTAAAACCGTATCGGGTATCTTTATTCCATCTCCTATCATTAGCAGGTGATAGTTTTTCCTTTTGCAATTCAGGAGGGGGATAACTCCCTTTTTTTCCACGAACCTGCCTACAAAAATTGCAATAATTTTGTCTACAGGCAGGCCAAGCTCTTGTCTTATCTTATTTTTATGTTGTCCTGATACGGGTTTAAAAAAATCCGTGTCAACGCTGTTCTTTACAAATCTGATCCGCCATGGTTCAACACCCATATTTACCACCTCTTCCATCACCCTGCTGTTATATGTAATCACTACCTCGGAATCATGGAGGATCGATTTGCCGATTGAATGAATCGCCACAACCTCCATCATGTTAAATAAGGCATTACCCAATCTCACATGCCCAACGTGCTCCGTAAGCACAATTGGTTTCCTGTACCTTTTTGCCGCTGATATGGCGTACAAAGATGATAGAAAGAGAAAACCGTGGATATGGACAATATCCGCCCCGGAAATGAAATGTTTGAGCCATCGCCTCATACTGGCGCTTATGAGCGGGAAGTTTATCCCTGCCCTGCTCAATATATCGCTCCCCAGTACACGTACGACCTTTATACCATCCAGCTCTTCCAGATACTCACCACCGTAATCAGGGCAGATAACCGTTACCTCATGCCCCATCCGTACCAGTCTTTTACCAACCTCATGAACGATGGTGCCGATGCCTCCCCGATGCGGGATAAAATATGGTGTCACAACAACGATATTCATTTTGTTTTCCATAAACCACAGATGAACTCGTATAAATACAGGTAAAAAATAGTGCAAGTCATAGTATCTACTCCATTTTGTATATGGCATACTTCATATCTTTGCCTGTATACACAAGGGAAATCTGTTCATGATATTTTATCGCCAATCGGTCAATCATTCTTTCGTAAGCAGGGAGACCGGAATGATTTATTTTTACCAGGTACAAGTCCCCTACCTCCGTATAATCAAGTAAGTTTTTGAAATTTTCCATGACAACATTGTCTGAAAGTTCAACGGCGGAAGAATCATTGGCATCGATACCGATGATAGAAGGAATCGCCTTTCGATTGGTATATAAGTACAGAGCGGGACTTACAGAAATAGCCAGCACATCGCCGTCATGTGTATTCTCCTTAATCCAATGGAAGAGCCGTTCCTTCTGCTCCCACTCCTCTGATGTTTTTGCACGGAATATTTTTTGACTATCACAGGCCAATGCCAAACCACTGTTTAAAAAGACCACTGCGATAAGCACAGACCCTGCCACCCTGTGTAGTTGTCGCCGTAAAAACACCGTTCCGGAAAGTTTCCCGGAAAAAAGAGAAAGGCCCTTGAGGAATAACAAAAGTACAAACGGCAGTACAGGTACCAAAAAACGGTCGGGTATAACAGGCCAGAAAAGGACTACGATCAGGACGAGGAGGACGTAAACCGTAATAAGCGAAAACCTCCCCTTATAAAAATCCATCGACATGGAAATAATGGCCAGGGCCGATACACAGAGGCCTAAAATCGCTGTTCCTCCAAAAAAGAGATAATCACTGATAAAATTTAATGGATAGACATTTTTAATATCAACACCCGGCAACAGGAGATTCGGTATAACTCCAAAAATACATTGATAGAGATTGTACAGACATGCCTCGAAAAAGAAGAGGAATCCATAATCCCGCCACTGCCACAAGATAAACTCGCTGTAACTCCCGTAGAAGACTGGACGGTAAGGATATGTCTCCAGATGCGTACCACTGACATACTGGAGAAACGTCCAAACCAGCCAGGGTGAAAGGAATACAAGGACGGTAAGTTCCAACTGTGTCGCCAAGACAAACCCCTTCCTGAACAATGAGGTTTCTCTTGTCCTGCGGTCAGGTGATCGAAGGTAACGGACGCTGGATTGCGGATCTTCTCTTGCAGATTGTGAAACCTCAAGTGTGGATTGGTGATTAATGGCGCCCTCTTTCTGTCTCCTGTCTTTCGGACCTCTTCTCGTATCGAGGAAGAGATAGATGAACGTGGAGAGCAGGATGCTGAAGCCGATAGACCGGGTCATGAGCGAAACAGCTATAGCCATCCCGGCAAGGGGAAGGTATTTGAAACGCCTGTAATCCCGCGTACCCGATACAAACATCTCAACCATCCAGAGGGCCAAAACAGAGACCAGACAATACAGTGCCTCCGACATCGCCATCGTTGCAGCCCAGACCATCCACGGGTTAAAGGCAGTCATAATCACAATCGCCAGCGCCATACGCGGCGAGGCGTAGTTCCTTCGAACCAGATAAAAATAGGTAACAAGAAGGAAGAGCACGCTAAAGATGATGGAAGGAATTTTTAAGGCCACAATATTCTCAGGGAAATGGGGGAACATCCGCCAGACGACGGAAAGCACTGCCGGGTAGAGGACGGGATAGGTCATCTGCACTGGGGATCCCGGCAGGCTGATGATCCGGTATCCCTTTCCCTCGGCAAGTGCCTTTGCCGTTACGGCATACACCCCGTCGTCATGGTAAAAGCCCAGGATGTCCGGTGAAAGCGCCACACCGTAAAGTACCGCTGCGCAGCATAAGGCGATTCCAAGCTTCAAACCCATCTTTTCGGATGAGAACAAAAAATCCACAAAACCTCCAGCTCCAAATAAACAAATTTCAAAAAAGAGAAACCACAGATGGCACAGACATAAAATAAAAAATACGAATTTCTAAATCCGAAATCCGAAACAAAATCGAAAATACAAAATCTCAATGACAAAAACCCATGTTTCGAACATTCGAAAATTAAGATTTTGGATTTGTTTCGTGTTTCGATATTCGTATTTCGGATTTTCTTTCAGTTACTCCTGTCTTTCCTGTCTTCCTCAGATGTAATGTATCTGAGGAAGACAGGAAAATCAGGAAAAAAGAACTTCATGTGGTATACTGCCCGCGCCCGTTGCGGGCGCAGGCGGAGATACCTTGAGGAAAACAACTATTCGCTTTGGGCCAGTACGGTAGCGATGAGCGGGAAAGGAACCCGTTTCGGTATTGTCGGACCGTCTTTATCAAGTACCAATGCCTCTTCTGCCATACCACCACGTGCATTTACTATCTCAGTAGCAGAATTGAGTTCATTGCTGCCAAGCAGGAAGCCGCTGTTATCCTCCCCCATCCATCCTCCTAGAGGGCCATCTATATCGGATCCGATAACAGTATTTGCCTCTCCTGCATCTGCAATCCCGTTCCCATTCAGGTCGCAGATCCATTCGTTACTGTCATAGATCGGGTCATTCAGTGCTACAATCCCGTTTCCATCTTCATCATTATCCCTTCCGTAGCCATTCCATAATCTGTTGGAAGGCCTGCCGGTTGTTGGATGTATATATACAGCCTCTCGGGTAAAGTACTCTACGTGTCCGTCGGCAAAGCATACATTTGCACCGCCATCATGCCGGTTACTTACAACGCCCCGGGCTGCCTGGCAATGACGGCTGCTACCACCTGCCGCACCGCAGATATCATCCGGTGCATCGAAGGTAGTATCATTTGTGGGATCTGTAAGGTTGCGGCATGGGAGGAATGTCGGGTCGATCTGATATCCTTCGTTACCAAGGGTTGATAGCCTATTCGCTATTATAGAGCCAGCAGACCAACTATCTTGACCATTTCCAGTAGCCGAGAACGTTAATGCACCGCCTGTACTCTCACCAGATATCATTGTCGTTGGGTCGCGATAAGGACCGAGGTGTCCTGTACCATCCGTATCTGCAATGGCAATAGTCCTTGTTGGATCCTTCAAATCAGCCATTGTTACAGGGAAGTTAACCCTACCATTCTTCTTTCTCCCCGCAGTTCTTGTTGTATCAACAAGTGGATCCGTTGATCGTGCATTTCCAAGGTACTGGTGGTTATAACCATAGGAGTTATTCCTCCCGATCTTCCACTCACCCTCTACTTCCGGGCATATGAAGGCGCGGGTAAAGACAGACTGGTCTAAATCTCCAAGGTTATTGGATGTGCCTGTAGCACCCTGGGCATTAGTGCGGGCACGCTCATCTGCACCCATGTACGGTGAGAGGATGTTAAACCATCTCTGGCGTACCTCCATACCGGCGTCACCTGTTACATCTACGGCTGACGGGGGATACACCCCTGTATCATTCACATACTGCACCAGTGCAGTACCAAACTGCCTGAGGTTTTCAGCGCATTTGGCCTGCCTTGATTTTGCCAGGGAATTAATGGCTGCCGGGGTGACGATGCCTCCAAGGATACCGGCCACGCCGATTGCCGCTAACATCTCGATAAGCGTAAACCCGGAGACGGCCTTACGCCCCTTTTTCAACTTATCTCTTACTTGCTTTAGTACCTTCTTCATTTCTTTATTTGACTCCTTTTCCAAAAGATACCTTACTGTTCAGGTCCGGGTGCGGGTCATTCCACCCAGCACTCATTCCCGGATTCATACGATTGTACACCTTTTCCTGTTTCAGATGTTCAATGCCGGTTACCACCTCCTTTTAAAGATCAAAACTGTTTGTTCTCCATAAAAGATGGCGTGACCGGCAGAAAACCGCCTGTATCAGGAATTCTACGTCTTTTTGCATCTTTTCAATCACCTCCTTTCACTGCACCGGGCATGCGTTTTCAGGGCATGCCTGTTAAAAAAGGCCCGGCAAGGAGGATTGTGCGACACCCTCCTCACCTGTCCCGGGGATCACCGGCGGTACATTCCTTCTGCCGGTCTGCCGGCAATCCCCCTTCACTGTTTGATGATACCGGGGCAAGGGCAGGTTTGAAACCTGCCCCTACTTACTTACATAAAATGAAAAATTCCCATACGATTACATGAGGTCTTCGGCAACTTAATATCCCCCACCCTTGATTCTCTGCCTGAAATTCCCCTCCTTCGATTTCTCTCAGGACAGGCAAGGGGGAGGAATACTTAATTTGAAATTCTTTAAACCGGGAACCCTGAACCTTGAACCCAGGTAGTTATACCTGTAACTATATTTGACTTTTATCGCTCAGGACGGTGTACGTTTCAGCAAGGAGAAGAAATGAGGCTGGCTTTTTGTAGTTCTTCCGGATCGATGCCTTTACAACAGGTACTTCTCTTTCACAGGGTTCAAAATGTTTTGCCCTGCGATCCCTGCTGTAAGGCAAGCATCCGGGCAAACAGTGTATTACCGCAGATTTATTTTTCCCTGTTTACCCGATCCGGATCCGGTTCTATAAAAAAAGCCCAACAAAAGAGGCTTCCTCTCCTCCACCCGTGTCCCTTGATTAACAACTGTACATATAAGCCGGTCTATTGTTAATCATATTTGTTATTGAAACTCATTCTCAACAGCGAGGGTAATATATCAAAATCAGAATTGATTGCAACAAAAAAATGAAAAACTATTTTGCTGTTTGTTGGTACCATATTCATAACTCCTGTTTTATTGGATATTAATCACCTTCGATATCCCCGGAAAATATTTGTTTTTTCTGTTGGTAAAATATAAATACTTCTTGAATTTAAGGAATGTCTTGTATAGAAATCCAGCAATACGTTTGATATCTGTTTGGATAATTACCGGTTTTCCTTTTTGTATCCTCACACCAGGACACTACAAGAGAAAGAAGTTGGGAAGTTGAGAAGATGGGAAGTTATGAATATCACAATCTCTCAACTTCTCAACTTCCTCACTTCACATCTTCTGCTCCCTTGCGGCTTCATGTAGTTATTTTCCTGGTGTTCGAGCGTGAGTGTGCGCAGGCTGAAGACCTGCGGCTACATATGCGGCTATACATGGTTGCCTTTGGTAACTTTTGAGATTTGTATGTCGAGGTATGAATGAAATGTTAATGTTTTTTCTTTTAAAAGGGAAGGTTTTTCTGTGTTGACTTTGCTTCATGAAGCATTTATAATCCACGGATAAGGCCTGGCGAAGAGGTGAAAAAACCTCCGAGCTCCGGTCCCGGGGATTAATGACTGTACTTTAGCCGGTCGGTTATTAATCCCTCCTTAATTACAAACACCACAAAAGACACCTCAAACAGGATTAATTTCCCCGTTACCTTATGTTTACTTATTTTAGCCTCTCGATTACCTCACGATTTCTTTAATGAGAACATGAAAAACAAAATCGGGAGTAATCGGGAAGCTAAACGATAGGAAATCAAGAGTATTCATGAAGTAATCGTTAGGCTAGATTTTGGATATTGAAATTTGGAATTTAGTCGGTACTTGAAATTTGATATTTGGAATTTAGTCTTGAAGTAATCGAGAGGCTAAATTCTATGCTTTTTATCTCGGGTTATAAACAGAATCAGGATGGCATAGATAAACAGGCATTCATTTATGATAAAAAGGCCGTTTTATCCATGCCACTTTTAACACTAAACTCCCGGCCATCTCAGGCTATCCCTCCTCTTTTGTAGTAAATTTTTTACAAACAGCTCCGTTACCTCTCAAAAACTTTTTCCAGAAAACAAAAAAGGGCTGATTTACCATAATGCACTCTATTACCGTGAACCGTTATGCCAGGGCTTGTAATCCAATGTTTCGTAACTGCTTCTGGCTTTCCTTCATCTTTTGGTAAACGGATGACCATGATCTTTTTGCATACACGATGGGGATGCCTCTCCCTTCAGCAATTTTTTTTATCTTGTGTGCAAGGTTATGATTGACGAAGTCGTAGAGTACGATAACAAAGTCCATGGTTTCCGGAATACCGTCATGGACCTTCTGCCCGCTCCTTCCGGTAATGTGCCGGACGTCATTAACGCCTATTTTATCGAGTTCCTTTGGGATACTTCCTAAATGATCGCCTCCTACTATAAGTACCGACATATGACTTACCTCCTTTATAATTTTACCAGGTTTATTATTTTACTGAGACTCATTCTCAATCAACATAAACAAAAAAACACCTCAGGTCAACAGAAAATTATAAAATATGTCCTATGTATCTGATATGATAGTAGTTATAAATTGAGGAATATTTTTGATTAAAGAAATAACTATGAAGAATCCCGTCTTTTCATGGTGTTAAGAGAGCATCTTATACGAAACAACGGTATTTGTACTCCTTTTGGGGAGGGCCGAATGGCTCTTCCCCCCTTCACCTCTTCTGTCTTCATATACCTTTTCTCCTTCTTCCCATGAACAGAAAGAAACATTATAGTAATATATTGCCCTCATTACCCTTATAATTACACCTCCCCGCAAACCCGCTTACATAAAATGAAAATTCCTATACCATCAAGCGAAGGTACTTTTCCTCAAACAAAGACACAGAGACATTAAGAATAAAAAGAATAAAGAATGATGAAGGATGAAGGATAGGATGTCAGGAACACAAAATAGGGACATACCATATATCCTGGTATCTTTGTGCCTTTGTGGCTTTGTGTGAGGATCAGAAAAGAGTATCGCATTATTCCTTAGCTTGATGCATATGCCCCTAAATCCCCTCCTGAGAGGAGATTTTCTTATTACTCTCCCAAGAGGGATTTAGCAATATATTTAAGATAAAATGGGTAATTTATAAGTAATGTTCCCCACTTTTAAGACAAAAGAATCCATTTGACTCAGCCTGTCCACGTTGGAACGAGATAACAAAAGGTGTCCGGCGTCAACTATTTTTCCTGTCTAACGACAATTATTTTTCCCGTCATCCGGAGTTATTGAGAAATGTTTTGATTAAAGAGATAAATACTTTACAATCCATAGTGAGACTCAGTTTTAGTCTCAAGTAGTGTTTTTTCTTTTCGAAACAGAGGCTGGATTAAATAACTGTAATTATTCAAGACCCAGGTTCAAGGTTCAGGGTTCAAAGTGTTGGGAAGTTGCAGTAGTATGAGAGAAAAAAGACATGTGGTTGCTGCGCCGCATGTTTGGATATGTTTTGGATTTATCAAAGAAGGGAAATCTTAGTTATGAATGAAACGAGTTTAGAAAAAGTTCTGGAGCTCATATGGACAATGGAAGATGAAAATGACTCTGTTGAAGAAGATGTATTGCTCAAGGGAATAAACCTTCCGGAAGCAGAGCGTCAAATAAAGACACTTATTCAAGAGGGTTATATTACGATACATAATTCAAAAGTAATACTTACCAGAAAAGGTGAAGCAGACGCCCGATTGATTGTCAGAAGGCACCGGCTCGCAGAGAGATTGTTGAACGATATTTTTCCGGTGAAAGGGGATACCATGAACGCTGGTGCGTGTAAATTTAAGTATTTTCTTGATAAAGAGGTTATAACCAGCATATGCACATTGTTAGGTCATCCCCTCAGTTGCCCTCACGGGAAGGCTATTCCACCGAGTGACTGTTGTGAAAAAGCAAGTGCAAAGATAAGGCCTGTTGTAATGCCATTAACAGAGTTAAGGTCCGGAGAAAAAGCGAAGATATTCTACCTGGCAACAAAACATCTTCAACGGTTAGATAAGCTCTCTTCTATCGGTTTATTACCAGGTGTTACAATTCAGCTCTGCCAAAGGCAGCCAACCTATGTTATCCAGATGGGTGAGACTCAAATTGCACTTGACACTGCAATTGCACGGGATATTTATGTCCGTCCTGTATAATTTCTGTTAGAAGTTTAACGGTAGTGGCTATTAATGTTTAACATGTTTCTGCTTTCGTTTCTGACTGTAAAGAGTCCAGGCAATACCAGAAATTCCTATTATTGAAAGGATCATAAAAATTATGGCTAATTCACTCATTTTTGTTATCTCCATCAAGAATATAAGCCCAGGTGAAAAACGCAACAGTAGCAATACCACCAAAAACAATAACAGACATATCCCATTTTTTACTTACAAAATTACCAATGATAGCAAGTAGGGCTATCCCCTTGCTTATATCATACAAATACTTAGCCGTGTTTTCTCTTTGCTTCTTGGTCATAGTGATAGAAATATTATACATCACACACAAACAGACAGTAAAGGATAAAAAGAGATAAGAATAGTCCAGAAAAAATGAAAATATTCTTGAAATTGCTCTCATTATTTAAAACTTCTTATTTGATTCAATTTCTTTTTCTATCTTATAGTTATGGCATGTATCGCTTGCATCAGAAGTAGGGGTAGTAAAAAACTTCAAGCTGGTGAACGATATCCTGAAAAAGCATTAGCAGCCCCCCACCTTTATTTTTCTCGTTCCAATGCTCCGCGTTGGAATGAACCACCAGACGCTCTGCGTCCTAAGTACCTGACCACAAATTTTTGTACATTTTTATTAATAAGGAGTTTGAACAACTTATGACTTTTACGTGCGGAATGTAGGATATAGGTAACGTTTTTCATTAAAATTGTCGCGAGTAGGTATACTACTTTGACAAGAGAAAGGAGTATTTATGAAGACCTATAAAACCAAATCCTTTTTAAAGCCCAAAGGGCTTTTCTCTGATAGCCCAGGGTAAATTTTTACCCTGGGATAATGAAAAAACAAGAGAATTCACCCTGAAAGGGTGACATAAAACTCCATGAATCCCATCTATACCGCTCTTTCAGAGCTAAAAAAGGTATTTACCTGTATACCCAGGGCGCGTTGCCCTGGGCTTTCGTATATAAGCCCTTCGGGCTTTGTTTGAAAATAGTAACGGCGTTTTTACCAGAAGTATGAAGATTTACCCACACAAAACTGAGAAGACCTGTATTTCTTACACCATAAAATATTGTGCAAAAACTTACGGTCAGGTACTTATATCAGGTATCTGAAACATGAGAAGCCGATATAAACATTTTCATGATCATAGCCCTTACTTTTTAACCTGTACTATTGCAAATTGGATCCCGATCTTTACCTCACCCTACATGTTTGAAATAGCAATAGAAAGCCTTCGTTTTCTCAGAAATGATGGATTATTCAAACTCTATGCGTACGTCATCCTTGAAAACCATCTCCATATGATAGCCGCATCAGAAGTACTTAACCCCGAAGGGGTGACATTATGAAGCTGTTAGTTCGATAAGCTCACTACAAGGTTTTGGTACATCCATTCCGGGTTAGCTGTTATTTTCATTTTTTATTTACAAGTATGTCACCCCTTCGGGGTTTACAATTCTTCTGAGGTCTTTTGCTATAATCATGGCATCCCTTCGGGATGAAAAACAATTCAACATAAAGAATCACTGTTGCATCATAGTAACATCATTAACCTTATAACAACACCTCCCCGTAAACCCGCTTACATAAAATGAAAATTCCTATACCATGAACTTAGTAAAAATATTGGACGATTTAAGTCTTACACAGCAAGAAGGATCATTGACTCTGCTCTATTAGAGAAAAACATATGGCTTCTCAATCAGCTTCGTGGAGAAAAGAAGGGTTTTAAACGTGACAGAACATACCAATTATGGCAAGAAGGATTCCATCCACAGCAAATACAATCTGAAGCGATGATGTGTCAGAAGATAGAGTATATTCATTACAATCCGGTAAGAAGAGGCTATGTAGATGATCCTGCCAGTTGGATTTATTCAAGCGCAAGGAATTTTATGAACAATGATAATTCAATCCCGGAGTTAGATTCCATAATATGGTAGGTGTGGCGCAGAGCGTCTCATAGTGCGTTCTAACGCAGAGCGTTGGAACGAGATCGAATATCGATAGAGTGGCTGGTATACTATATCCTTTCATTCTGTGGGAGGATAAAGAAAAGATGTAAAGTTAGGAAGTTGGGAGATTATGATATTCAGAACTTCCTATCTTCTCAACTTCCCAATTTCTTTTTTCATCCTCAAAGCAGAGTTTCGTCCGGAATAATGTTCCCAAACAGGCTGGGTTACATGAACAATTCTGGTGAATTTTAAGAGGTTTTTTTACCCACCCCTAAATCCTCTCCCGAGCAGGGACTTTTAGTTCTCCCCGGGAGAGGACTTTTAGTTCTCCTCAGAGAAAGGACTTTCGGGGTATACCATATATCTATCGTTGTGACTTTGTGGCTTTGTGTGAGGATTTTCTGGTTATATTTTTTCTAGTCTTTTCCGATGGCATCCTCAAGAGCCTTTAAACGTTTTAAGAGTACCGCCTGATCCTGTATACGTGTCAGGCTTCCCATGGCCTGCGATGTACCCCACCACCAGCTTATATCCTGCTGGGCATGGGCCGTTCCTTTGTACCCCTGCAGGTGATACCAAAACCACATTTCACCATACATCCTCTCTATCCCGCCCGGGTTGCCGTCCTTCTCACTGAATACCGTATATGCTCCCAGTATGGGACCTATTATGGGCAGGTGCCCGTTGGTTTTCTGAAAGAGATTGTACACCTCCGGACCCAGGCCCTCCGAACCAAGGATTTTTACTATTAAATCGCTTAACGGAAAAGGCGGTCTATCTTCCGGAGAGGGTTTTACCATATCATTGGCAAACAGTTCCTCCAGGATGAGCTGTGCCTCGTCAATCCGCTTCCATGAAGTGAACATGTATTCATTCAGGGAATCCAGCCACATGCCTGAAAACCGGTTACTATGGCACTTTGTACAGAGCTCTATCCAGTAGCTGCGCCTTGCAAGGCTTTCCGGAGAGTAGATCTCCAGCTTCTTATCCATCGGTGGTATTGTTATACCATAGGGAAAGTTTTTCAGGCTGGATTTGAATTCTACCTCTTTGGGAGGAATAACCCCCATACGCCATATGCCTTTGGTCTCTACATTCATCTCCCAGCGACCGTTCCCCACGTACATATGACAGTACTGGCAGGTAGGTGCGGGATAATCCTTCCCCGGGATGACCTCAGAGAGTTTCTTTTCCCAGTTCCACGTATCACCGGAGATCTCATACATGATTCCCCATTTAGAATGGATATAACTCTCCCAGTCGGGATGATCGGGCCCCATGTGGCAGCCCGAACATACCTCCGGACGGCGTGCCTCCGCAACAGAAAAGAGATGGCGGCCATGGCAGTCATCGCATGATGACATATTTTGATGACACTGATCACATCCTACCATCGCCGGGCCTTCACCACGCCGGTAATTCTCGACATACCACGGCGTAGACAACCCCCCTTCCCAGCTTTGAGGATGATTGGGTTTGCCGTAATCCCTGCCCTTTGCAAACTCCATCGCCTGTTTCGGATGACAGATACCGCACGAGTTGTCCACTGTAGGCATAAAGAGATTCCTGTGATCGTCACCGTGGCAGTAGGAACAGTAGACACCACCCTTTGTCCCCGGTTTCCAGTTATGGATTTCCTTTCCAATGAGTTCCTCTATCTCTCTTGTTTCTCCGGCGGTTTTCGGGTTCTTTTTGGGACTGGCATGGGTGGACATCTTCCACTGTTCGACAATACCGGGTGTTGCCTCTTCGTGGCACTCCACGCACTGATCGGGTTTATATTTTTTCAGGAGTTTTTCATAGGCAGGGCTGTCGGGCGGGATATAGTGCCTGGCCGGATTAAAATACAAATAAAACGGAATGGGTTGATAAAATTCTCCAAAGGGACCGTCACCCTGCACCAGGCCCACATAATCTTCATACATCTTTTTCAGTGACGGGTCAGGATAGGTAAACGAAGCGGGAGGAATCCCAAGGATAGGCGGAGATGTTTCCACAACACCCTTCTCCCGTTCTTTTTCTACCACAAGGACTCCGGACATACCATTTATAACGCGTTCACCGGGGTTACAGTGAAAGGTCCAGTTGCCGGGCCCGACACCTTCTCCGGCAATAAAATCCAGTACATATGAGGTAAGCGGGGCTACCGATATACTGTCAGTAAGTTCTCCGCTACCCCTGTCCTTCCACCGGTGACCATGGATATGAAAGGTATGCGCCTCTGTATCTGAATTAACGAGGTGGAACCTTACCCTTTCCCCCACGTTTGCCCTCAGGACAAGACCGGGAAAAGCCGAAGTATCACCACTCACAAACTCTCTGTCGCCGGACTTACCGTTAAATGTCCTGTATTCCTTTCCCTTACTGTAAAACGTATGCATGAAGATTACAAACTCTTTATCGGGTGGATGAGAGTCGGCCTCCTCTGGTTCTACAATAAGTACGCCACATAATCCTCTGGATACCCCTTCTTCACCTCCCATTTCAAACACATGGGGATGGTAAAACCACGTTCCTGCTGTATCCGAGGTATTCCATTCAAAAACCCCTGAATATCCGGATGCAACAATACTGGCAGGGTTTCCTGCAACATGGGCGCCGTCGTGTGCAGCGGTATACTTTACCCCGTGGGGGTGGATGGAGGTAGAGACCGGTAATATATTGGTAAGACGGATCTTTACCCTGGTTCCTTCCTTTACCTTTATGACAGGGCCCGGTACGGCGGGTACCTCCCCTTTCATGCAGTATCCCCAGGCATCGAAAAACACGCCGTGCCTGATCTCAAGAGATACCGGACGTGCCTCCATTTCCAGATAAACGACACCGTCTTCTTCCGGATGGTAAGGAATTCCGGTATATCCGTTGGAGGATAGTGCAAAAAGACAAAAGAATACAATTCCCGATACCATCACTAACCTCATTTTCAGGGATGCCCTGATAATTGCCATATCTATTCCGGATACAAAATTTTTTATGAGTTGAAACTTGCGGTTACCCAAATGGTGCTGCTGCGGGCAGATTGATTGAGATACCATTGCTTACTCCAGGACACAAATTGCTTGCGGACGTTTGATCCTCGGCACCGAACTTCCTACAACCCTGAAACGATGGTTCAGGTTTTCCGAGCCCCAATATTCGACTTTGTAATTGGCACCTACCGCCAGGTCCAGGTTCATCCTCCCCATCGCAACGACAATAGCAACGTCCCTTTTTAAAACACTGCTCTGATATACTCCCCCCTTTACCAGTTCTTTTACCCCTTTTATCTCCAGCTGTCCGGTTCGCTCATATACACGATGGAGGTAGGCGTATAATCTCGGACTTACTACAAGGGCAAACGGAC
The DNA here is from genome assembly GCA_021646405.1 of Candidatus Loosdrechtia aerotolerans. GTDB lineage: Bacteria > Planctomycetota > Brocadiia > Brocadiales > Brocadiaceae > Loosdrechtia > Loosdrechtia aerotolerans. The sequence continues at coordinate 1,176 of SOER01000008.1, read as the reverse complement.
CGCTAAACCCGATATTAATAAGCCTTTCAACCGCATCCACAACATCCTGAAAACCATTACCTATGATTGACCAGTCACTTATTTCCATAACATTTCTGCCCTCTGCATTGAGCAGCCCCGGCATACCCATTTCCGGGGAGCCGTTGAAAATGAGATCGTCTTCCTTCTTCGAGACGGCAGCGGCAGCCCCGGTAACAACGCTTAAGTCAAGGGGAATGTTGCACTTCTTCGCAGCCGCAATGTCACGGTAGAAGAGCCAGAAATCCTTATAAATGAGTGGTATGGGAATAATATCCCTCTTTAAAGGATGGACGGCAGAATTTGCCTCACCGAGCATATCGATATTTGCCCAGGAAGGGAGGTCATAGGTGTCGAGTGGTACGCTCTGTGCACCGGCCCCGAGCGGACCGTAAACCTGTATAAATTTTCTTCCGATAAGGTGGTGCTCTACCGTCTCGTGGACGGCGCGCTGTATCTTTTCCCAGTCTTCATGATCTAAACAAATTTCAGAAGAGACCTCTGCATGTTTATGTCCACTGGACCAACCCGGTGCCATTCCTCTTTCTGATGCCGGGCCCCCAACTACAGCTTCAGATCCTTCCATTGTCCTTTTTGGTCCGTCTGCAAACAGAGACGGGATCCCCGGAACGAAGGAAAACAATGCCAGCAGGACGAACAGCCCCTGCGAACGACGAAACTTTGCAAACAGCTTTAAGCCTTCCATGTGATCTTTCCTCCTTTTTATTTAAACGTTCCCCTGTATATAAACTACACAATGATGCTTCGCAAATTTAAATACTATTTCAAAAGCCAAAAAACGATATTAACCACGGATGAACATAGATGAACACGGATGGAGAAAGGAAAATTTTTGTAATTATTCAGGTTCCCGGTTCAGGGTTCAAAGTGTTAGGAAAAGGACTGTCCGGAGGTTATAAAGTTCATGGTGTCAGCCTCGCTTTTCCCCTACCAAACCTTAAACCGGGAACCCTAAACCCTGAACCTTCTGATTTTGTCCGTGATGGTGTAATTAATCCTGGTTCATTTTTGTTTGGTTTTTATCAGCATTGTCCGGTTAAGTATTTGCGAAGCAAATACTCAACAAAATTTTTTGTATGGAGGTAATTTTTTGCTTGACTTTTTGAAATAAATTTCTATGGTAAAATTTTTATAACA
>SOER01000007.1 GCA_021646405.1 Candidatus Loosdrechtia aerotolerans | reverse complement strand
ATTGCTATTGATGGCGACCCAATCATGCCCTCGTGTGTTGGTATTGATAAAAGTGGTAAACTCATTGTCGGGAGAACGGCGAAGAATCAGATAATTTCAGACCCTGAATCCACAGTACTGTCAATTAAACGAAAAATGGGAGAAGCCATTCGGGTTAAATTGGGTGATAAGGAGTTTTCCCCGGAGGAGATATCTTCCTTCATTCTTCTGGAATTAAAGAAACACGCGGAAAAGTATCTCGGGAAAACGGTAGAAAAGGCCGTTATTACCGTTCCGGCATATTTTGATGATTACCAGAGAAAGGCAACAAAGGATGCAGGGTTGCTGGCAGGACTTGATGTAGTCAGGATTATCAATGAACCAACTGCTGCTGCCCTTGCCTATGATGCAGGACATACGGAGAATCATAAACTCCTGGTTTACGATCTCGGCGGTGGAACATTCGATGTGTCTCTCGTAGTTGTTGAAAATGGCGTTGTGGAGGTTAAAGCGAGCCACGGAGATACCAAACTTGGGGGAGATGATTTTGATCAGTTATTGATCAGTTATATTATACAGGATTTTAAGACCAGGCACGGTGTTGATTTAAACGAGGACCTTCGTGCCAGAAGACGGCTCCTGGTATCTACAGAAAAGGCCAAGCGGGAACTTTCTGATCATCCTTTTGCAAGGATACGGGAAGAGTACATCTATGAAGACTTACACCTTGATATGGAAATCTCCAGGAACAGTTATGAAGAAATGATCCGGTCACTTGTACAAAAGACCCTGGATTGTATTCAAATGTGCCTCAGAGACGCCTCAATCTTGCCAAAAGAAATAGATAAGATAATCCTGGTTGGTGGTGCAACACGAACCCCTTTGATCCATGAAATTATCAAAAACGAGATAGGGATTGAACCCAATTATGAAATAAGCCCGGACCTCATCGTTTCCATGGGTGCCGCAATTCAAGGTGGTGTTATTGCAGGTTATCAAACACATTCTATTCTGGTTGATATTACCCCCTATACTTTTGGTACGAGTGCAATTGGGGAATACGAGGGACAGATATGTCATGATGTCTTTGTTCCCATCATCAAGCGGAATACCCCTCTGCCGGTAAGCAAAGGAGAAGTCTTTTATACGGTAGCCGATAATCAGGAGGAAGTGAAGGTAAATATTTATCAGGGGGAGGAACCCCTTGCAGAGGATAATATCTTCATCGGTAGTTTCTTAGTCAAGGGGTTGAGCAGGGTTCCGGAGGGGAATGAAATTGTATTAAACCTTGAGCTTGATATTAATGGTATCCTAAAGGTTACAGCAATCGAAAAATGTACGGGCCTTTCAAAAGCTGTAACTATGGACACCAAGAATATTAAGCCCCATTTAGATATCGCAGAAGCACAACGAAACATAGCTTCTTTATTAACCCATGAAACTGAATATGAAGAAAAAGAGATCTCCGATGCAAACTTCACCGTTGTAGAAGGTGAAGAAGCAGAAAAACAATCTCTTCTTGCCAAGGCGAAAGACCTCCGTAAACGGGCAGAAAAGTTGCTGGATTCTATCGGACAAGAGGATGCAACAGAAATTCGGGACCTGCTGGATAAAAGCCGTAATGCGGTAAATACGGGGGACATGAAATATTTGGCTGAAATAAATACATCCCTTGAAGACATGATCTTTTATCTGGAGGACTAATGGAAATTCAATGTCCTTCGTGTAAAAAAGTAAATCCGGATTCTTCCGTCTGCATACGGTGTGGTTGTGAGTTGCAAGCATTGCGAACCATCTTGCAAGCTGCCGTGTATGAGATTGCAATCGGCAGAAAAAAATTATGTATGGGAAACCCCCATGATGCGCTCAATCACGCCCTAAGGTCATGGCACCTGAAAAATTCCTCCGAGGCAGCAAGGCTGGCATTCCTGGCAAACATAAGTGAAAGAAGATTCGCTGAAGCCTTCACATGGTATTACCGTGCAACCAAAAAGAGGGAAGATCGGTAACGTATTAGATAGAACCTGTTCATTATGAAATCAGAAGCCTTGATACTGTCAATTGTAGGAAGGTCCAATAGTGGCAAGACCACATTCATGGTAAAGCTTATCAAAGAATTAAAATTAAGAGGCTACAGGGTTGCAACAATTAAACACAGCCATCACAGTCTTGAGTTGGATACAGAGGGTAAGGATAGCTGGTGGCACACGCAAGCCGGGGCTGATGCGGTAGCAGTGGTTTCCCGGGCGACGATGGGTATTATCCGCCGGACGACTAATGAATTTCCCTTACCGGAAATTATCAACACCTACCTTCAGGATATGGATATTATCCTTGTTGAAGGGTATAAGACCGAAGCTATTTTAAAGGTAGAGGTATTTCGCACAGAAGTTAGTACTGAACTGGTATGCAAAGGAGATAAGAACTTGCTTGCCGTTATCGGAGACAAAAATCCTGAAATTAGTATACCGTTCTTTCATATCGATGATAACGTATCTTCCATTACTGATTTTCTCCTGTCAAACCTTAAAAAACCCTCCTGAAATTATTAAATACACAACACGCCTCTCCAGACTCCGGAAAGATAAGACATTATTTTATAAAGGTCAAACTGTAAACAAATTGTTTACACTTATTAAATCTGCGCTATCCGCACCTATCTATTCATTATTTAAATACTTAGCACTATTACCAGGGTATTCCTCATGAAACAATTTGTTTACAGTTTAATTCTTTAAAAATACTTAACAAAAAATTTTATATTTTTTAAATCTTTTAACAAAAAGCGCTTAGGACAATCTAAGCGCTTTTTGTTTTTCCAGGTACCCTGGTTGCGAAATATCCTCCTGTAAAAATGATTTTTTAAGAGGAACGATAAAAAATGGTAACAAAAAGGATACTGATTGTTGATGATGAAGAAGGGTACAGGAAGGTATTGAAAAACTCCTTAACCGATCTGGGGTTTCAAACGAAGGCGGTAAATAATGGCCTCGACGCATTAGAGGAGATCAAAAGGCACTATTATTCAGTCATTCTCCTGGATGTAAAAATGCCTGGAATGGATGGTATTGAATTGTTAGATCAGATGCAGGAAATGCGATTCGACTCTCATGTTGTTATTATTACTGCCTATACTGATGAAGATGTTGTAAAAGAAGCGATCAGAAAGGGTGCGAAAAAGGTGATTACAAAACCTTTTAGTACAAATGATATTGAGGCATGTCTTATCGAATTTACGAAATCAGGGAAAAATAATTAACATACTTCGAGGAATTTAACCATAGAAGAGGTGAAATATGATAAAGATATTAAAAGAACGCGTCGTTATTGTAATTCTTATCTTTATATTTTTTGGGCTGTTCCCTCTTGTTTTGTTCAGAATGCTTGCATTCCCAAAGGCAAGTATTGAACTAAAAGAGGGTGTTAAAAGAAACCTGGAGGGTATTGTTAACAAACAAAGACATATTCTTACCCTGCTCTGGAGTGAAAGGAAATCAGATGCAAGGGCTATCTCGGATACTATTCAAAGTGCGCTGTTTATTCATAATAATAATGATTTTATCAGCCTTGTAAATGGCAATGATGAAGATGAGTATTTAAGACTAAAGACACAATTAGAATGTATAAAAGCAGATAATGGTTATAGGGGAATATTTGTTTGTGATGCTGCAGGGATAATCCGAACAACAACGGAAGACGAAAAATCCATGCTGGGATTGAATATCCTGAAAGAGAAATCATTCCGCAATATTCAAGAAACATTGTACGACGGGAAAACGTATATCTCTACTATAATCCATTATTCAACTCAAGATGACAATAACAACGAGAAAAAAGAGAGCGAGACACCCTCTCTCTTTATGTCGTACCCCATTAAGGGAAAAAACCATGATGTTATTGGTGCTGTTTTACTTTGGATGGATACCTCTATACTCAATAACGGCATGAAAGATGTTGTGCTCGGAAAAACCGGAGAGGCTTATTTGGTAAATAAAGATGGTATCATGATTACCCAATCGAGGTTTTCAAAGCATATCAAACCCAATGGTGATGCCTGCAGAACGTGTCACAGGGTCGCAGAGCCAAACACAAATCTCATAACAAAGGGGGTAAAGAAGTGTATCACAGAAAAATCAAACGGGTATGACCTGGAGGGATACAGAGATTACGATGGATTAAAGGTTGTGGGTGCATGGACCTGGTTGAAAGACCTGAATATGGGGTTAATCGTCGAGATCGATGCAGACGAGGCCCTTGGCACCATAAATAACATTAACTCAATGGTAAAATCACTTATGCTGGTCATGATAATACCGGCAGTCGCTATGGCATTTTTGATATGCAGGAAATTAAGTACAGGATATATGCTGAAAGAATTGTCCCTGCCAAAAAAGGCATTATTGGGTGTAACAAGTGTTGTTGTCGTTGGGTTTATCACAGCGATCCTTGACGGCTATGAATTGAAAAAAGAGCGCGGGTATTTACGGGAACAAAAATATAAGGTACAAAACCCACTGAATGTACTTGGCTCGATTGTAACGCAGAGGGATGAGGATTTCATTGAGAGCAATATCTCTAAATTTAAAGAGGAATTACCCATTCTCAAGTCTGAAAACACGCTCCATAAGAAGACTGATAGAGAGCTTGCAAACAAAAGAAACGAAGAACTCTCATTAGAAAAGACTTCAGTAACGTGGGAAATAGGACCTCAGTAACCCTTTTAATCACTGTGGAGAATATTGAGATCGCAGATGTTGTTAGGAAATACGAGAAAATCATATACATTTACCCCTTTCTATGTATTTTCTCTGCGTTCTCTATGATGAACAATTCCATACATCAATAAAAATCTTATATTTGCATGGAGGTATACATGGATAACATATTATCATCAACGAAAGATAAATCCAGACCGGTTCTCGATGCACAGGAAACGAAAGGTTGGTTTGAATATGAACCTTCTTATGATGGTGTTATCATTCATATGAATCAGGTTGGTGCCAAAATTTTTGGATTTACTTCATCTGACGATGTGATTGGGAAAAAGGTCAACGAGTTGTATGCTCATCCGTTTGATCACGAAAAGACATTATCTATGCTATTCAGAGATGGACAAGTAAATGAGTTTTACACCTTAATGAAAACGAGGAATGGAAAACTATTTTTTATACGGCAGAGCAGTTCCCTTATCACAGAAGGCCTTTATAAATGCCCTTTAAAGGTAAAAAATGAATTTGAAATTGTTCAACCGGCACTTGTTCTGTAATATCATTCAACGAAACTCGCAGGAGAATTTTTATGAATTCAGTAACACAAACACCACAAGGGAATTTAAGGGTGCTGATACTTGCAACACTAGCATTTGCAACATGCTTTGCAGGCTGGGCACTCTTTTCTCCTTTAGCAACCTATATGAAGGCAGATTTTAAATTAACATCGACTTCTGTCGGATTACTCCTTGCAGCACCGGTGCTGCTTGGTTCAATAGCCCGGGTACCCATTGGCGTATTAACGGATAAATTCGGTGGCAGGCGGGTCTTTAGCATTCTGCTTCTCTTCGGCTTTTTTCCTCTGTTTATCGCAGCCTTCGGCAAAAGCTATCTATTCCTCCTTACCTGCGGATTCTTTTTCGGTATCATAGGAGCATCATTCGCCGTTGGGGTTCCGCAAGTATCTCAATGGTATCCGAAAGAAAAACAAGGATTGGCCTTAGGGATTTATGGTGTGGGAAATATCGGTTCTGCACTTGCCACCTTTGGTGCACCATTCCTTGCAGAGTCTATCGGATGGCACAAGGTATTTTTGATTTATTCATTTCCTCTGCTTTTCATGGCCTTCGCTTATTGGTTTTTCGTTGAGGACGCACCCAAACCAGCCGGTACAAAAATTCCAACGTTTGGCGACAAAATGAAAGTATACAAATCCTCGAATCTGATCTGGGTATTTTGTTTATTTTACGCCATGACCTTCGGATTCTTCGTATGTTTCTCATTATGGCTGCCATCGTATCTCAGAGAGTTCTACGGGGTTACACCGATACAGGCAGGAAGCTTTACCTCAGTCTTCGTGTTTGTTACTACATTTGCCCGAATCCTGGGAGGGTATCTCAGTGATATTATATCAGGAAGGCGAATACTTATTATTCTTTCTGTTGTGATATTGTGTATCTTAATATTCCTGAATTTGAGTGTATCTTTCATAATCGCCCTTATGGCATTCTACCTGATGGGAGTTTGCCTGGGTGTCGGTAATGGGGTGATATTTAAGCTGGTAGCAGAGTATTTCCCCAAAGACACTGGTGCAGTAGGCGGTATGGTCGGGGCAGCCGGTGGTCTCGGTGGATTCTTTCTTCCCATAATCCTGGGTACCCTCAGGGATTATACGAATAACTATTCTTTAGGATTTATTTTCGTATCCCTCGTATGCCTCATGTGCCTCTCATTTATGGAAGAAAAAACACTGGAAAACATGCATAAAAAGTCCCTGAGCACCGTACAGGGATAGGAACCCTATTCTTGCTCGCAAACAAAAATCCGAAATTCGGATTTCATTATTCGAATTTCGGATTTTATTCTTTCGGCTTATACCATTGCTGATTTATCTATGAGTGTATTAAAGATTGCAACCTATTCATTCGATACCCGTTGGTTTACTGCTGCCATGGCCACTATAATGATTGCATCCGTTTCTCAATTCTACGGCTTTGGGACAGTAGTACCATACTTCTTTATAGCAAGCCTGGCTATCTTCTTCTCGGTAATTGTTTTTAAAACAGCACGGGTAATAGTCTTCTATAAAGACTCCCTCAATGAACTTCTTAACCCTGAAAAAAATCTTTACAGCTTTACCATTGTCGGAACCATTAATCTTACCGGTGTCTGCTTGTCGAGGGTATTTCATCTTTACACGGCAGCTCTTATATTCTGGTATGTAGCTATCGGTTTTTGGGTAATTATCTCCCTCACTCTGTTTAGCATTCTATTTCTGCATCAAAAATCAGAAGAGAGAAAGATAGAGGATATACTCCATGGCGGCTGGTTCTTTGCCATAATAGGCGCTCAATCTACAGCGTTCCTTGGTATAATCGTTGCCGAACATGAAGCACAACATATGGTAGGTATCCAGTTATTTTCATTTGCTTTATGGTCTATTGGGGCGAGCCTCTATATCATTTTCATAACACTTACTATCTTAAGAATGGTTTTTTATCAATTTGGCAGCAGCGCAATATTGTCGCCTTATTGGATGAACATTGGGGCAGCAGCATTGACTGCACTTACCGGTACTGCACTGTATCAGCATATCTCCGGCACAGGCGGACCATTGGCAGACCTCCTTCCCTTTTTAAAGGGCATCTCCCTCTTGTTCTGGTCTCTTGGTTTATGGTGGCTGCCGTTCTTGATTATTCTGGCTATTAGAAAACAGATCCAGAGCAGTGAGGGACTTACCTTTACCGTAGGGTATTGGGAGGTTGCTTTTGCCCTCGGCCTGTATACGAATAGCACAATTCATATGGTCGATTTGTTTCAAGGGCAATATCTTATCATACTCTCGATATGTTTTGCTATTGCTTGTATCGGATTTTGGTGTTTTTCATCGATATTTACCCTTGTTCATTTAATACGGTCTTCGATATGGGTACCTGTTAATGATCTGACAATCAATTCTATAGTTCCATACAGTTTTCGTTTACGCGGAAGAATTTTCTATGTAAAAGAGGTTATTAATGAATGGTTAGATCAGACCATTCAGAATACACTAAAGAAACGGTATTCTATTGTTACCAGTAACAATCTTACCTGCCAAATTTCTTACGATATGCTTGCCAAAAAATGGTATATCGACCGGGTTGAGAGTCAATAGTCTCTCAGTTCACTCCCTTAAAAAGAACCCGAAATAAGGTGCTCAATGAGCCGATGTCCATCCTTTATATAAAGTCCAGAGGCACAAGCATTCACCTCTGAATACGGAAGCCCCGCACCTTTCTCTATTCCAGTGCCATATACCGCAAAAGGGACAGCCTCAGGAGTATGGGTCCGCTTAACGATTGGTGTATAGTGATCGGGAAGAACCAGTACGCGTAAACCAGGGAATTTGTCTTTGGCAGCAAGGATCGGTCCTATTATCTTACTATCAATCTGTTCAATAGCGAATACCTTCTCATGAATATTCCCCTCATGCCCAGCCTCATCAGGAGATTCAATGTGTATTTGTACAATATCGTAGTCTTCCAGCGCATGAACAGCATACTGACCTTTATTTGTGTAGTTAGTATCAAAATAACCGGTAGCACCCGGAACATCAATACTATCCCATCCAAGGTAGCACGCAATACCTTTAATCAGATCCACAGCAGTAATAACGGCCCCGGTCAGATTAAACCGTTCTTTAAATGTCGGCATATGAGGACGCTGTCCCTGTCCCCACAACCAGATCATATTCGCCGGATTCTCTCCCAAATCGATACGAACCTTATTTACATCATGATTCGATAAAAGTTCCCGGGAGTGTTTCATGAGATCATTAAGGATCTCACTCCCATTTCCTCCTGGAAGGTGTTTTTGAATTGATTGTCCCATAATATCATGAGGCGGAAAACAGTTGGCATCCATCTTCTGCGTACCCCGGTATACCATAATATGCCGGTAGCTTTTCCCTGTATAAAATTGGATACTGCCATTCCCCAATTTTTCGTTTAAAAATTTTATGAGGATATCTGCTTCGTCTGTTTTTATATGACCTGCACAGAAATCCTCTACTATATCGTCATTGGCAGTAATCAGGTTACAACGAAAGGCCCAGTCGTTATTATCCAGCTTAATACCAATACTAGCAGCCTCCAGGGGCGCGCGCCCTGAATAATATTCGCCGGGGGCATACCCCAGTATGGCTATGTTAGCAACATCACTGCCAGGTGAAAACCCCTTTGGGATGGTTTGAACAGTACCAAGCAGACCATTTTGTGCTAAAAAATCAAGATGAGGAGTACGTGCTGTTTCAAGAGGTGTCCGGCCATTGAGTTTCTCTATGGGATAATCCGCCATACCATCGGGAATAATAATACAATATTTCACAATATCTCCTGTTCTTTTATTCTTCCACCCGGAGGAACCTTGTAGAATCTTTTATTACATCTAGTCGTTTAATCTCTGCAAGTGCTTTTTGTAAATTACCTTCCTCTGCACTGTGCGTCATCATGATGAGGGGAACGTTACCATTCTCCTTACTCTCATGCTGTATGACCGATGCAATACTAATATGGTAATTACCCAAAATGCCAGATATCTTAGCGAGTACACCGGGCTTATCTACAACGGTAAATCGTAAATAGTAACGGGTTTGAATCTGCAGGATATCAGCAATGGGAATACATTCACAATTTCCGGAAAAGGTCTTCATAGCACGAAATGTAATATCTGCTCTCCCGAGTCCTACATCTACAAGATCCGCAACTACAGCACTGGCAGTAGGCATCTGACCAGCCCCTTTCCCATAGAGCATTGTCTCCCCTACCGCATCCCCATGAATACAAATAGCATTGAAAACACCGTTTACCGTAGAGAGTGGATGATCATTGGGTAAAAGTGTCGGATGGACTCGCAATTCAATATAATCTTCCGTCCTCTTCGCAACCGCTAAGAGCTTTAATGTATATCCCAACTCGTGTGCATACCGGATATCAGACAAGTCTATAGTACTGATGCCCTCACAATAAATCTGCTTATAGTCGAAATCTGTACCAAAACCAATCCTTGCCAGGATAGCAAGTTTATGTGAAGAATCTATTCCGTCTACATCCATAGAAGGATCTTTTTCTGCGTATCCCATCCTCTGTGCCTCTGCGAGAGCATCGCTATATTTTACATTTTCTTTTGTCATCTTTGTTAAGATATAATTGGTAGTGCCATTAACAATACCAAAAATCGAATCGATCCTATTTGCAATAAGGCCGTCCCGTACTGCAGCAATAACAGGAATACCACCTCCTACACTTGCCTCAAAAGATATACTTTTGCCGCATTGGCGTGCCTTTTTAAAAAGCTCCGAGCCGTGAAGAGCCAAGAGCATTTTATTTGCAGTTACAACATCCTTACCACTTTCAAGGGCTTGCATAATAATCTCTTTTGCAGGATGTACGCCCCCGATAAGCTCTGCAATAACCTGGATATCGGGATTATGCAATAATACCTTTGCGTCATCTGTATAGAGAATCTCCGATGGCAAATCCACCCTGTTTTTTGCTCCAGGATTACGATCGGCAACTCCTTTTAATAACGGTATACAACCAAGTTTTTCTTTCAGAGGGGAATTTTTTCCTAAAAGAATCTTTACAACCCCTGCCCCAACCGTACCCATTCCCACAACACCGACGTTGAATGTTTTCATAACAATTCGCTTCCTATGAACTAACAAAACTATAGATGTTTTAAGGTACCTATGTTAAAGAAGATTTACTATAACGGAAGAGGTTATGTATTTCAATAAAATTTGCAAACGAAAAGGGACCTTCTTCATCCTGTCATATTCCTGCTTAAATTTAGTTGTAATGCCCAAAGAGGTCTGATAAGATTAATCTTGAGTAAATTTTCCTGATAAAAGTAAGGCCCCCATATTCATATTATTATGGTAAAACGTTTTAAACAAAGAGATATCATTTCTATCCGACATTTTAACAAGGAAGAATTGTTATATATTCTTGACCTGACAAAACGAATGGAGCAGATGGATTATACTGATATCCTTAAAGGTAAGGTACTCGCTTCATTATTTTTTGAACCATCAACAAGAACGCGATTAAGCTTTGAATCAGCAATGCAAAAATTGGGTGGGATAATAATCGGCTTTGCGGATTCGGGCATCACTTCGGTGGCAAAGGGAGAATCGTTAAGTGATTCGATAAGGATAATAGAAGGGTATTGCGATATAATCGTTTTGAGACACTATCTCGAGGGCTCTGCTCAATTAGCAGCAGATATTGCAGAGATACCTGTTATTAATGCAGGAGATGGTGCTAATCAGCATCCAACACAAACGTTCTTAGATCTCTATACGATTCAAAAAACAAAAGGAACACTAGAAGGGCTTACGGTTGGGTTTTTAGGTGATCTTAAGTATGGAAGAACGGTTCACTCCCTGGCATACGCCCTGGCATATTTTGGCGCCGAAATGTTTTTTATTTCACCGGCTAGCTTACGTATGCCGAGAGATTGTATTGAAGAACTCAGGAACAGAACAGTAACATGTCATGAAAGCGATTCATTATCCGGAATAAGCAGAAAACTGGATGTAATTTATTGTACACGTATACAAAAAGAACGGTTTGCAGACCCCGTTGAGTACGAGAAGGTACGAGGAATATACAGGTTAAACAAAGCATTGCTTGAAGAGATGGGAATTAAAAATAACTTAAAAATTTTACATCCTTTACCCCGTGTAGATGAGATGGATGAAAGTCTAGACAGGACAAATTACGCTGTTTACTTTCACCAGGCACGCAACGGTATTCCCATCAGAAAAGCTGTATTATCTGCTGTTTTGGGGGCTATTGAATGAAACATCTGGACGTTTCTGCTATTAAAGATGGCTCTGTTATTGACCATATAGACAGTAAAAGTACCTTAAAAGTTGCAGACATACTCAATATCCGGAACGAAGAACAGGTTGTACTTGTAGGTATGAATTTAACCAGTAAACTACTTGGTAAGAAAGGCATTATAAAAATTGGCGGGAAAATCATCGACCAAAAAGAAGCAAACAAAATTGCACTTATTGCGCCGAATGCAACCGTCAATATTATTAAGGATTATGAGGTTGTCAAAAAATTTAAGATTGCGGTTCCCGATGTCCTTGAAGGTATTGTAAAATGCTTTAATCCAAATTGTGTAAGTAACGATATTAATGTTGTCCCCAAATTCAATGTGGCCAGCAAAAATCCTATAAAACTGCAATGTCATTATTGCGAACGCTTCATGGGCACACAGGATATCCAGTTAATATAGTCTTACCTGGTATTCTCCACTCCTTTTCAATTCATTACCTGCGGCCCTACTCAGACAATCTATGAAATCATGCTCTGCATAATATTGCTTACTTATAGAAAGCCGAAGGTGGAAGAAAAGGAGACCCAGCGTTGGGGCGCTAGTAGGGATAAACCCTAAAACCACCTTCGGCAAATTGAATTATATCATATTATCAGGGTATTTACAAATGACCGAATCATACTAACAATGAATTTTTCTACCCCGGTTTTATCGACTCGGCAGGCATTGTATGGTCTCGGCTTTCTCATTATACCTTAACATTTAGTTCTCATTTTTCAACAGGAGAATTCACTTTGCAGGTAATAACCTCAGTAAAGGATATCAAACTGAAAGTTAAAGCTATCAAAGATAGCCAATTAACAATTGGTTTTGTTCCCACGATGGGGGCTTTGCATGAGGGACATTTAAGCCTCATACATACTGCAAAAAAAGAGAATGATGAAGTAATAGTAAGTATTTTTGTTAATCCTTTACAATTCGGAGAAAATGAGGACTTTCATCAATATCCGAGAACGCTTGATGATGATTGCAGACTTCTTTCAAAAGAAGGAATAAATGCTCTGTTTTGCCCGGATAGAAGTGAGATGTATCCGGCAGGGTTCTGTACCTCAGTTGTTCTCAATAATCTTGAGGATATGTTATGCGGAAAATCACGCCCGGGGCATTTTCGGGGTGTTGCGGTAGTTGTATTAAAGTTATTTAATCTTATACAACCTGATAGTGCATATTTCGGACAAAAAGACTTTCAACAAACCGTTATTATTAAAAAAATGACTCGCGATTTACATCTGGATAGTACAATAAAAGTACTCCCAACAGTGAGAGACCAGGGCGGATTAGCTCTAAGCTCAAGGAATGCTTACCTTACCGAATTGGAAAAGAGGGATGCATATTGTTTATACCGATCGTTAGTAAAAGCCCAATCAATGGCAGATTCAGGTATCAGAAATGCGGGAAAAATAATACGAGAGATTGAGAATATTCTGAACAGTTATAAAACAGTTACAATCGATTATATTTCGATAGTAAATCCAGAAACCCTTGAATCAGTACAGGAAGTACAGAGCGGTAGTGTTGTTGCTCTTGCCGTTACCATAGGAAGGACACGACTTATTGATAATATAATACTTGCTTAAGTATGGGCTAATTCTGATTTTGTTCTTGCTTTAAAATGAAATTTTAAAGGAATTTCTGGAAATGGAAGTTTATTTCTGAGCTGATTCGAGAGGTAACGCTCATAATCTTTATCGAAGAGTTTAGGATCATTAACAAAGAGGATAAATGTAGGAGGAGCTACATCTACTTGTGTAGCGTAGTAGATCTTTGGGGTTTTTGTTTTCCTGCGCGTTGGACGATGCAAGGCCAGGGCCTCTTCTATTGCCTGATTTAATTCAGAAGTAGTAACACGGGTACGGGCTTGTTTGTAAAGTTCCTCTGCTAATTGGATTGTCTCTATTACATGTTCGTTATTTTTTGCGCTTATGAAAGAAATAGGAGAAAAAGACAAACCGGGAAGGCTTTTATAAAAGTAGTGGTCGTACTTTTCTGTTTCAACATCGTGTACCAAATCCCATTTATTAATTACAATAATGCAGGGTTTATATTCTGATATAATATAATCACCGAGTTTTTTATCTACCTCCGATACGCTTACTGTAGCATCAATAAGGAGCAATACCACATCTGCCCTTCGAATTGACCGCTCTGAACGCGCCATACTATAAAATTCTATAGATTCTTTCACCTGCCTTTTTTTTCTCACACCTGCCGTATCTATAGCGAGAAATTGTTTCGTATCCATCTCAAACCGAACATCGATAGAATCACGGGTAGTTCCGGGTACTTCACTAACAATAACACGCTGTTCTCTGGCAAGGGTGTTAATGAGTGTAGATTTTCCTGCATTCCGTTTACCTACGATAGCAAGTTTTATTATGGATTCAGGAAAAACCAGTTCCCGGGAAGGCGGTGGTAATAGAGAAACAACCCTGTCCAGTAAGTCTGTTCTTCCATACCCTTCCGTAGCAGATACTGGAATAGGCTCACCGAACCCTAATTTGTGGAATTCTGATATGAGGTACTCTAATTTCGGTGTATCAACCTTATTGGCAACAAGAAGAACCTTCTTGTTTAAACGCCGTAACTTTTCTGCGACCATAAGGTCTAAAGAGGTTATCCCATCCCTTGTGTCTACGACAAACAGGACTACATCCGCCTTGTAAAGTGCAATTTCAATTTGGGTTTCTATTTCTTCTGTAAGACCATCAACATCTTTTACCCCCATTCCGCCAGTATCTACTAATTCGAATACACGATCTTCATGGTGAATTTCTGTTGAAATACGGTCCCTGGTAACACCGCTGGTGGGCTCTACGATTGAGATTTTCCGTTTTGCAAGACAGTTTAATAGGGAGGATTTTCCTACATTCGGTCTGCCGACAATAGCTACAACTGGTAAAATCATTATAACACAATGAAAATTTGTCGTATGTTTACAATCACGGGTTACGTCCCTCCATCTGTTCGTGATTTCGGTCACTCACTGGCAGACAAGCCTTCTTTAATTACCGCCCCCTTCTGACAAAGGAGACCTTTCGTCGACCTCTTCCAGGTAAATATCAGCTATATCAGTACTGTCTATCTCATTTCTCAATAAAAGATAAACAATCGTTTTTGCGGAAAACAAATACGTAGTAACAAAGGTCCATACTACCAATTTAACAAAAACGATATACACAATTAACATGCCGGATAGAAATTGCAGAGACCAATTTAATGAACCTGCCATAACCTTTTCATCATGGGAATGCATACTGCAGAATCCGAGATAACCGAAATTGCATTTTTGCGAGATAAATGATTCAATTACCGAAAACTTCTGTCCCATGCCCAGACCAATGGTATAAAATGATAGCCGAATCATGAGCCAGGCAGCAAAAGCAACAAACGCTAAACAGACCAACCCGTAAACTATCTTGATAATATAATATAAGACAAACTCTTTTGGTCGTGAGAGAACGTAACTATAAGCACGGCTCATAGCATCAAAGGCATCTGATCCTTCTGCGCTAATTGTAGGGAACATAAGGCATAGACCTAATACACCAATTACCCCTATAAATGCCATGAAAAATCCGGATATAAGTGCAAGGGGAAAACTTAAAGCAATGAAAATTTCTCCGAAAACAGGAATTCTCCCTATCAGGCCGGCAAACACGTTACACAGACCAAAGAAAAAAACGCCGATTATCGGTACTAGGGGAGACCAAAAATAGGACCAGAATTTTCTCCTGGCGAACTTTAATGCATCAATTAAACGAACGCTCTCATCTCTTGCATAATCTAATGAAGAAATTCTCGTAATTGCACCACCCACAAACGACCAAATAGCTAAAACGCCAAAAACGAGTATTGCAAAAACAAAAAGTTCACTAAAATCCAATGGAGTGATGGCTGATAAGAAGTTTTTTACAGCGGCAGAGATACCTTCTCCTGCTGAACGGAAGATGAGTCTTACAAAGGTGTAGGAATTGATACTAATCAGTTTTACTGCAGAAAAAAACGCAAGTACTATAACACACCAAACCAAGCTTGCTAAAAGACCGGCATATCCAAGGAATATCTTCTTGGGATCGAATGCCATTTTAAAAGCACGAAAAATGTCACGCCAATCATGTCTCACCGCTTTTGCTTCAGCCATTCTCTTCTTCCTCCCCTTCTTTACCCATTTCACTCAGCATTTCAGGGCTTATTGGCTCTTCAATCCTATACTTTTCGTCTATCCATGCTCCAAGATCAAGCAATTTACATCGGTTACTACAAAAAGGAAAATAGGGTAAATCTTTTATTGCCTTGTAGGCAAGTTCTTTTTTACAATAAGGGCAATTAATCTTGGCCATAACCTTATCAAAATCTCGTGTAGAGTACTCAGTACTCGTCACTATTGTACAAACGATGTTCAAAACAGATATTCATTTTTCTTTATTTCTTCTCCGGTGTCTTCGCTTCACACTTCACAGATTCCGATTCCTTCTTTGCCTTTGACTTATATTCCTCACTTCTGTAATCTGTCTGATAAAAACCAGAGCCTTTGAAGATAATACAGCTCCCTGCCCCTATAACCTTTTCAACCTTCTGTTCTCCACAAGCAGGACACCTTTCTATAGGTTTTTCCGTTATATGTTGAAATACCTCAAATGTATGATCGCATTCACAGCACCTATAATCATAGGTTGGCATATTCCCTCCTTCACGAACCTGTCTGTTATATTCTTAATAATGTATGTAAAATTAGTTTCCGTTAAGATCCTTATCACTCAAAAATTTATATAAAGAAATTTTTCATCTTCTCAAAGAACTTCTTTTGTTGAGGAGAGACATTTTTCTTTTCTAGTTCAGCAAACTCTCGCAACAACTCTTCCTGCCGGGCAGTCATCTTCGTAGGAACTTCAACAACCACTTGTATCAGAAGATTACCCTTTCCATAACCGTATAGGTTTGGGAATCCCTCTCCCCGAATAGGAATAGTCTCATTATTTTGTGTTCCTCTTGGTATCTTCACCTGAATGATAGTGCCTGTAAGTGTGGGTACATCAACAGTACATCCCAGGGCAGCCTGTGCAAAGGTAATCGGAACCTCGCAAAGAACATCATCACCCTGCCTTTTAAAGATCGGATGGGGTTTAACGTGAATATCACAATACAGATCACCTGAAGGTGCTCCGTTATCGCCTGGCTCACCCTGACCTGTCAGTCTCAGCCGGGTACCATCCTCTACACCTGCTGGAATTTGAATAGAAATAACCGATTTTTTCGGATAACGGCCAGAACCACCACATCTTATGCACGGCGACTCAATAATCTTTCCATCGCCACGGCACTTAGGACATGTTGTACGAAGGGTAAAAAAACCTTGTGATTGTTGTACCTCTCCCCGGCCTCTACAGTGGGGACACATTACCGGGGAAGTACCTTCCCGTGCACCTGTTCCACGGCATACTTCACAAACTTCTTTCCGGGTAAGCTCTATCTTCTTTTCCACACCTGTGGCTATGTCCCTAAAGTCAACATCAATATCACATTTTAGGCTTGCCCCGCGTCGTTGCGCTCTTCCGCGTCCTCTTCCTCCGCCGAAGAAATCTTCAAAGATACTTCCTCCGCCGAATATATCTCCAAAAGCTTCAAAAATATCTTCAAAGGTATTATACCCCCGTGTTTCTGTACCTTTTAGACCTTCAGCCCCATAAAGGTCGTATCGCCTTCTTTTTTCGGGGTCACTCAGTACATCATACGCTTCAGCGGCCCTTTTAAATATTTGTTCAGCTTCTTTGTTATTCGGGTTTCTATCCGGATGGTATTTTAAGGCCATCCCGCGATATGCTTTTTTAATTTCTTCTGCCGGCGCGTTTCTATCAACACCTAATACCTGATAATAATCTTCTTGCATGAATAGTTATTGTATGTTCATAAATAAGTTATAGTTTTGTAAAGAGATACTATAAATAGGGTTTTCTTACAACAAAATTATAGTATATAGAACTGTACAAAATCAAGGGTGTTTTAGAACCGTAGAAAAAGATCATCGGCTATAATTCAATACAATTATTATAAAAGTAAAAAGGCTACGGATCGCAGCCTTTTTACTCTTTAAACAATTACACTTTTGTTAAACACTCATACTCAAGTAACAACACCCTCTATCTCTTTTTCTTCCTCTTCCTTTAACTCAGTAACAAGGGTTTCTGTTGTTAACAGGAGACTGGCAACGCTGGCTGCGTTCTGCAACGCAACACGTGATACCTTTGCCGGGTCTACAACCCCCGCATCAAACATATCGACATATTCTCCTGTGCTGGCATTATATCCCATATTCGTTGATAACTCTTTTACTTCTTCAACAACTACAGAGCCATCAACACCTGTATTTGCGGCGATCTGGCGTAATGGTTCTTCTAATGCCCTTACAATGATATTAACACCA
This sequence comes from Candidatus Loosdrechtia aerotolerans, assembly GCA_021646405.1. GTDB lineage: Bacteria > Planctomycetota > Brocadiia > Brocadiales > Brocadiaceae > Loosdrechtia > Loosdrechtia aerotolerans. The sequence goes on along the minus strand of SOER01000007.1, from coordinate 86,507 downwards.
ACCCCTTCATCGCCTTTAAGCTCTTTATGTAGCGCACTAACTGCGGGTATTGTTCTGATAAATGTAACACCTCCTCCGGGCACAATTCCCTCTTCCACAGCAGCCCGGGTAGCATGAAGTGCATCTTCTACCCGTGCCTTTTTTTCATTCATCTCAGCCTCGGTTGCGGCACCTACGTGAATAACTGCTACACCACCTGCCAGCTTTGCCAGTCTCTCCTGGAGTTTTTCTTTATCATAGTTGGAAGTTGTTTGTTCTATTTGATTTTTAATCTGATTGATTCTCGCCTGTATATTGGCCTTTTTTCCTGCACCTTCAACGATTGTTGTCGTATCCTTATCGATAGTAATCCGCTTCGCACGTCCGAGGTCTTCAGTTCCTACCTGTTCCAACTTTACCCCTAAGTCCTCAGTAATAGCACGGCCACCTGTTAATATTGCAATATCCTCCAACATTGCCTTTCTCCGGTCACCAAAACCAGGGGCCTTTACTGCTGCGCAGCTCAATACACCACGAAGTTTATTCACCACCAGGGTTGCCAGTGCCTCGCCCTCTATATCCTCTGAAATAATAAGCAAGGGCTTTCCAAGACTGGCAATTTTCTCTAATAAGGGCACAAGATCCCTTATATTGGATATCTTCTTCTCATACAGGAGTATATAAGCATCATCCAAAACAACCTGCATATTTTGTGCATTCGTAATGAAATATGGAGAAAGGTACCCTTTATCAAACTGCATTCCTTCTACAACCGTTAGTACGGTTTCAATCCCTCTGGCCTCTTCAACAGTAATCACACCATCCTTGCCAACTTTCTCCATAGCATCGGCCAGCAGATTCCCAATAGAGGCATCACTATTCGCTGAGATTGTTCCTACCTGAGCAATTTCATTTCTCCCCTTAACAGGTTTACTAAATTTCTTGAGTTCCCCAACTACAACCTCCACTGCCTTGTCAATACCCCTTTTAATTGCCATTGGATTTGCACCAGCAGCTACATTCTTTAAGCCTTCATTAAAAATAGCTTCAGCGAAAATGGTTGCTGTAGTAGTACCGTCTCCTGCAACATCGCTCGTCTTTGATGCCACTTCACAAACCATCTTTGCACCCATATTCTCAAAAGGATTCTTCAGTTCTACTTCTTTAGCCACTGTTACACCATCTTTTGTAACAGAAGGTGCACCAAATCCTTTTTCGAGAATTACATTTTTTCCGGTAGGACCCATGGTTACTCGGACAGTATCTGCTAACTGCTTTATCCCTTTTTGGAGCAACCTTCTGGCATCTTCATCGTAAATAAGCTGTTTTGCTGCCATTTTAAAACCTCCAAAATATTTTAACCCTCAAGACCCAAAATTCAGTGTATACTATTCAATCTTCGCTAAAATATCACTTTCCCTCATAACCAGATACGTCTTTCCATCAAGAGTAACCTCGGTTCCTGCATACTTTCCGTAAAGCACTTTATCTCCATTTTTCACCAAAATTTCAGCCCTTTTTCCACTTTCCAGCATTCTTCCTTCGCCAATAGCAACAACCTTTCCTTGCATGGGCTTTTCTTTAGCAGTATCAGGTAACACAATTCCACCTGCTGTTTTTTCCTCAGCCTCTATAGGCTCGATAACAACCCTATCATCTAATGGTTTGATATTTGCCATGGTTTTTATCTTTACCTCCTCAAAATAAATAAAATGAAACGTCTTTATTAAGAAAACTTTCCTTTTATACGGTTGTAAACTACATCATACCGCCCATACCGCCCATGCCACCCATTCCTCTCATACCACCACCCATTCCAGGCATCATTTCTTCTTCCTTCTTAGGAATATCGGCAATAACACATTCTGTTGTTAAAAGCATTCCTGCAATACTAACGGCATTTTGCAATGCACTCCTGGTAACCTTCGTCGGATCAATAACTCCTGTATCGAAGAGATTACCGTATATTCCTTTTTCTGCATCATAACCAAATGTATTATCTTTCGATTCTAATATCTTTCGAACGACAACAGATCCTTCCAAACCTGCATTTTTAAAGATCTGCTTTGCAGGTGCAGATAAAGCATTTTTTATAATATCAACACCCATAGATTCATCACCGGTAAGCTTGAGACTATCGAGAGCTTCCGCAGCCCTCAATAATGCAACACCGCCTCCAGGCAGAATACCTTCTTCAACAGCGGCCCTTGTGGCATGCAAGGCATCTTCCACCCGTGCCTTCTTCTCCTTCATTTCACTTTCCGTCGCCGCACCAACATAGATTTGGGCAACCCCTCCGGCAAGCTTTGCAAGCCGTTCTTGTAACTTCTCTCTGTCATAATCTGACGTGGTTGCTTCTATTTCTGTACGTATTTGCTTAATACGCCCGGCAACGGCATCTGAACCACCTGCACCCTGAACAATCGTTGTGTTATCCGCATCAATGGTAACCTTTTTTGCCCTTCCCAAATCATGAAGGTCTATATTCTCTAATTGAATACCCAAATCTTTGAATATCGCCCTACCACCAGTCAGGATAGCGATATCCTCAAGCATTGCTTTTCTCCGGTCACCATAACCGGGGGCCTTGACTGCCGCGCAACTAATTGTACCCCGGAGTTTATTAACAACCAAAGTAGCCAAAGCCTCACTCTCAAGATCTTCTGAGATAATGAGAAGAGGCTTTCCACTCTTTGCAACTTTCTCCAATAACGGAACAAGCCCTTTAATACCCGATATCTTATCTTCATAAATTAAAATATACGGGTCTCCAAACTCAACCTCCATGGAATCCTGGTTTGTAATAAAATGAGGAGAAAGATAACCACGGTCAAACTGCATACCTTCCACCACATCTACACTCGTCTCAAGCCCTCTCCCTTCTTCAACAGTAATAACACCATCCTTTCCTACCTTCTCCATTGCATCAGCAATCATATTTCCAGTTTCCGAATCATTATTTGCTGCAATAGAGCCAACACTGGCGATCTCTGCCCTGTTCTTAATCTTTTTACTTGTCTCTTTTAATTTCTCAGTAACACTATCAAGCGCTTTGTGCATCCCTCTGTTAAGCGCCATAGGATCAGCACCGGCAGTTACACATTTCAATCCTTCTAAAAATATCGCCTCAGTAAGTACTGTAGCAGTAGTTGTACCATCACCGGCAATATCGCTGGTCTTCGATGCTGCTTCACGTACCAACTTGGCACCTAAATTTTCGTAAGGGTCTTTAAGCTCTATCTCTTCAGCTACAGATACACCATCTTTCGTTATTGTGGGACTTCCATAACCTTTATCGAGAACAGCATTCCTCCCTCTCGGCCCCAAAGTAACCTTAACAGCCTTGGCAAGTTTTGTGACACCCCGAGCAATAGCAGCCCTTGCCTCTTCATTAAAGGCCAGTTGCTTCGCCATTGAATACCTCCTTTCAAAAGTAATTTATCGTTTCATGATGAAAATATAATCGCAAAACTCATAATTCAATTGAGCTCAGCAAAGATAATGCCGTAAAATAACAACAAAAACCAAACCACATTAACTAAATATGAACAAAGGTGTTACATTAAATATGAAATATATCAGTTAAGAATCAAATGAAAAACAAGTAGCCCGGATATGCCATTCTGACAGTAAGAGAATTTTATCATAAGTCGGCATCTGTCAATATGGCAGTATTTGTTGTTCTTTTAAAAGACCAAAAACATCTTTAACTTTGATATTAAGTAATTACTTATAACGATTTAAATTGAAAATTATCTAGATTGTCAGGTAAATTTATTTTATATATATCAATAATTCCCAACACGATATCTTTCTAAATTCCTGGAGAGAATCAAGAAATAACGCAGAGGAAGAATAGATCGCATATATAATTAACGGAACAGCAGGTTCAAAATTAATCATCAGTTTACCAATTATGATAGATCGTTTAAGTCCTGAAGAAATTGCCAGGAACCTTAAAACAAAAATTATTGGAAGCACGATACACATACACGAGCAAACAACCTCAACTATGGATAGTGCAAAAAAACTTGCCCGTACTGGTTTTAAGAACGGTACGGTAATCTTTGCTGAAGAACAAACCCATGGAAGAGGGCGCTCAGGCCATTCTTGGTCTTGCCAGAAGTATAAAGGATTACTGTTAACAATCTTACTGAAACATACCATTCAGCCCGATTATTTATGTTTAATAACCGGCACGATCTCTGTCTCAATTACAGAAACAATTCGTGAAACATTAAAACTTCCTGCTGAAATTAAATGGCCTAATGATATCCTAATATATGGGAAAAAAGTAGGAGGTGTATTAGTAGCATTAGAAAAAGAGCCTAAAAAACAACCCGTATTCCTGATTGGTATCGGTATAAATATTAATACCCGTGAAAAAGAACTGCCCGGACAAACACGTTTACCGGCAACATCTTTGGCTATTGAAAAAAAAGAGGTCATAAACCGAAACTTGTTTGCAGCGGCATTACTTCAGGATATTGACAAATGGTATTTCATTTTAAAGAATGAACACTACCGTTATATTACCGAACGGTGGAAAGAATTTTGTATTACCATTGGAGAGAAATTAACAATCACCGACGGTGGCAAAGACTATACTGGTAAGGTAATCGATATCTCAAACAATGGAGGTCTCATGCTGAGACTCAAAAATGGTGAAATAAAGACATTCCGTGGAGGGAGTGCAACTATTAAATCTTAGCAGAGCCGGATATCTTCTTATAACTCAAGATCTGTTATTCCTTAAGTGTAAGGCTTTTTCAATAGTAATTAACCTCTCTTCAATTCTCTGCGTACGTTTTGAAAAATCATTATACACAAGATATCCTAAAATAAGCATAAGTGCCGTGTATGCAACAATAATATACGTAGGAAAACGACTCGATAAGATAGCAGCAGCTCTGTGATTCGTTTCAGACTCAGTTTTTTTTATCGGTTGTAAGGGCCTTGCTCCGCGCAGTGATGGTTTTGTAAAATGCCCTATTCCCTGAAATGCGCCTTCAGTATGCAATGCTGAATTTACTTTTTCCGGAGAGGATTTTTCATAGAGACGACCGATAATCACCTTAGGTTTTGGTATTACAGTATTATTTGATTCAATATCATCCTTATCAATAGGATGTATGTTCTTTGCGGTATCAACAGATTCTTCTTTGTTTGTAGAAAAAGACGCCTGCTGTTTAACCACCGTTTGCGGGTCTGCTTGTTGATTACCTTTTTCTTTATTATTAAAAAAAGAGGTTTGCTTATTTCCATTTACCATCTTTAACCACTTTAACGGATCATTTCCAAGCGCATTATTCTTTCCCATCTCCCCTCCTCTAAACTCTAGTAAAAAATACAATAATTCGCATATGAATGCACTAACAATAATGATTCACTAGTTACTATACAATGAACATACATTCCAGGAACAGAACAAGAATACGGTAAATTTTTTACTGATACGGATGGCTTGAATGTTCAAGCGGACAAGGATTTTTAAGGTCCTCCTGTCGTATTACCTCCCTCGCAAGGGACATATAATCTTCAGAACCATAAGACTCCGGCGCATACGATATAATAGGTTTACCATGACTCGGCGATTCTGAAAGCTTTACGTTTTTTCTGATAATTGTATTGAATACCCTGCCTTCAAAATGTTCTTTAACCTTTCCTACAACTTCTTTACTAAGGCGGGTACGGCTGATATACATACAGAGAATTATCCCTGTAATTTGCAGGTTGTTATTTAATCTTTTTCGAACAATCTCAAAGGTATTCAACAACTTACTTACCCCTCGTAAAGCAAAAAATTCAGTCTGTACAGGAATAAATATTTCACGCACCAATGTTAATACATTCAGTGTCAATAAACCAAGTGAGGGCGGACAATCAAAAAGTGCATAATCATATTGAACAAGCGCATCCTCTAGATATTCTTTCAATACTGTTTCTCTTCCGACCACGCCAACAAGCTCAATTTCCGCACCTGAAAGATCAATATCGGAAGGAATAATATCTAATCCATTACTATACGTTCTTAAAATCACTTCACTCGGCTTACATTCTCCTTTAATGAGATTATAGATAGAATATTTCAGATTATAAATATCTACACCAAAATGTACACTCAAATTGGCCTGCGGATCCACATCAACGATAAGCACTTTTTTCCCCAGCTTCGCAAGACAAGCACCGAGATTTACCGTGGTAGTAGTTTTTCCTACCCCTCCTTTCTGATTGAGTAATGCAATACTCCTCATTATGCACATCCTCCCATTAAAGGTAAATTTTAAATTTTTCTCATTAATAGGGAATCTTATTGCTCGTTGAAAAATAAGCAATTTCAGACTTTTCTTATAGGGGTATTCACACCTAGCACCTCAGAGTTTAGCATTTATCATGAAAATTTCAAGCTATAAATTTAATGAAATCAAATATTTAATCATATTTATAATTCTTTCAGCGGCCTTTAAACAACATCCTTTTCACTGTAATTGCTTTCTCTGTTGAAGTGCGTGGATATGAGTAAGGATCTTTGATATTAATTCGGTTGTTGAGAGTACCCGTTCTCTTGCAATCTTTAAAACCGGCTTTGGTATTTGAGGTGCCTTTTTTACCGCTTCCCATAAGATATGGGCATCGATATAAAACTTTGCAGCAATATCATATGTACTGAATTTTGAACGAATGGGATTGGAAATTGCTGCACAATGGGCACCAACAACTACATTCTCACCAAGAACTATTGGCACAGAAAGGAAGATCAGACCACCGGGGCATACAGCTTCAAATGGTTTTTTAAAACGGATAGCGTTTTTAGACAATTCCCAGCTATGGGATAAGCAAAGGTCTTTACGCTCACTACTAAAACGCAACGTCTTACAATATGACGAAGCATTAACCTCATTAATAACTTCTCCGTCTATATCGTATATAACGCTGTGAGTATTGAGAATATCCATGAAGTAGACCTGAATAGTAGAAACGATCTCTTTTTCAAAACGAATCTTCATTTGCTTAATCTGTTCCATTGGAACCTATGTATCCCTGGATAGATTGATATTCAGACAGGATAAAGAGACTTAAGGATGTTCTGCAACATTATTTCGCATCAGAATATACATAAATCAATAAAATTTTTCAACAAAACTTCCAAATATATTCTTATTATCCTTAATATTCTGCATTCCTTATCAATATGGAGGCTGCAGTGAGAGAATTACGGAGATATTCTTATGTATAATTGAGGGAGAAAATTGTTCCTGCACTTTTTGGTGGATGCACCGTTCCTGGTAGGGAAAGCGAAAGAGTGGCTTTTCTATTTATCACAATTAAAGTCCGAATAAATAGAATAGAGCCACTCTAAAACTTAAAGTGACAGTAACCGCATAATATCATTACGGGTGGCATAAATAAACAAGGTAATAATAATGCCAAAGCCAATATATTGTGCAATAGCAAGAGTTCTCTGGCTTACCGGAGAGCCCTTAATACGCTCAATAGCTAAAAACATTAAATGACCACCATCCAATACCGGAATAGGCAAGATATTTAAAAGTGCGAGCTGGAGACTTAAGATACCGAGGAAATATACGAGCTTACCGGTACCCACTTTTGCTGATTCATACGATGCCTGTGCAATGAGAATAAAACCTCCAACATTTTTTGGTGAAAGTCTTTGCGAGAAAAATCCCTTGATGGTGAGATAAAGCCTTTGAACATTAATGATAGCTTTTTTTGTACCAACGATACATGAGTTTATTAAACCATACTGTCTCATTACCGTTTTTTCTTTAAATTTTACCCCAATATTTCCTACTGCGGTCTTTTCATTTTTTTGAGGCTCAATAGTAGATACAAAATGTTTGTTATCCCTCATCCACTCAATCACCATTGGCTTCCCATGACTGGTCATTACCACCTGCAGGAAGGTATTCCAGTCCTGTATTTCTTTTTCATCAAGAGAAACAATTTCATCACCGGGCTTTATTCCAACCTTTTCTGCAGGCAATCCTTCAACAACAGAATCAACTCTTAAGCCGTATAAAGGTGCGATACTGCTTAAGAACTCTTCCCTCGTTTTTCTATCACCGAGCGGTACGGTTATTACCTCCACGGTATCATTTCTTTTAATAGTAAAAACATATGTCTCCTTCTCAGAATCTATAATAAGATTTTTGATATCCGCAAATCCCGTAACCGGTTTAGAATTCACTTCAAGGACCTCATCGCCTTTTATAAAACCCGCATTACTTGCGATACTATTTTCTTTAACACCATCCAAAACGGAAGTTGCACAAGAGATCCCTAACATCCATCTGGTAACCTTGTATGGAACTACGTTTAACGGAACCTCTCTGTTATCCCGCAATATGGTAACAGAAATCTCTTTTCCTGGATTTTCAGCCTCAACTTCTCGAAATTCTTCTTCTGTAGAGATTTGTTTTCCATTTACAGCTACGATAACATCTCCAACCTGAATACCGGCATCCTTTGCCGGCGAGACAGCATCTTCAAAGGCAAATATCTTATCTATTTTCAAGCTCGTTGCAGGCATGATACCTATACGTTGAATACCATTCTCAACATCAAACTCGGGCTTTACCGTTACATCAAAAGTTTTATCATCTCGCTCGATTTTCAGATTGACACCTCTGGCCGGATCGCTTAAGGCAACAACGGTAAAAAGATCTTCAAAATCAGGATTTTTATTTCCGTTGATTTCAATAATCTTATCGCCGCGCTGAATACCTGCTTCCCATGCCGGCCATCCAGGTACCACTTGCCCTACCTCAGGAGTAATAAATGGTACACCAATTTCAAATGCAACAATAAAAGCTATAAAGGCTAAAACAGCGTTTAATGCAACACCGGCTACAAGCACAGAAGCACGTTGCCCGGGAGATTTTGATGAGAATTCCCTCGGATCTCCGGTCTTTGTCTCTTCTGGATTCTCACCGGCAAGTTTAACATAACCTCCCAGTGGAAACAGGGAAAGCCGGTATTCAGTTTCTCCCCATTGTTTTTTCAATAGTGCAGGTCCGAAGCCCATTGAAAATGCGAGTACTCGGACTCCTATCTTTTTTGCCACAAGAAAATGGCCAAGCTCATGGATAAAGATAAGCAAACCGATACCTATTATCACCAGGATAACATTCGTTGATACGTTCAAAAAAGGCATTTTCTAATCTCCTCTCTTGCCCAGGCATCAGCAGCCAGGATATCTTCCAGGCAAGGGTTTTTAATAAAATGGTGATTTTGTATCACCTTTTCTACATACGTTACAATTTCCGTAAATCGAATCTTACCGTTTAGGAAGGCTTGAACCGCAACCTCGTTAGCAGCATTAAGGATTGCACCGATGGTACCGCCTTCACGGGCGGCTTGATATCCCAACTTTAAAGCAGGGAATTTTTCCATATCTGGTTTTTTAAAGGTAAGATTCCCAATAAAAGATAAATCAAACGGTTTTACCTTAAGTGCCTTTCTCTCCGGGTATGTTAACGCATACTGTATTGGCACCTTCATATCTGGTATCCCCATTTGAGCAATAACTGATCCGTCACAAAATTCTACCATTGAATGAATAATTGATTGTGGATGGATCACAACATCGATCTGTTCAACGGTCAAATCAAACAGCCATTTTGCCTCTATGATTTCTAATGTTTTATTCATAAGAGTGGCAGAGTCAATGGTAATCTTCTGTCCCATCTGCCACGTAGGATGTTTCAGTGCCTGTTCCGGACCAACAGAAGAGAGCTTTTCCTCTGGATAATCATAAAAAGGCCCCCCTGATGCCGTAATAATGACACGCTTAACTTCGCCTGGCTTACCAGACTGAAGAGATTGAAATATCGCACTATGTTCACTATCCACAGGAAGAATTTGATCTTTTCCGGCCAGAGACATAATAATGTGCCCGGCCATAACCAACGCTTCTTTATTTGCTAATGCAAGTGTTTTTCCTTGTTCTAATACCGCAATAGCTGCAGGCAAGCCAACGGCACCAACGACCGCAGATACAACAATATCTGCCTCCTGTTTAGAAACAATTTCTTCAAGGCAATTGTTTCCGGTAATCGTTTTAAACTTGCCCGGGGGAAACCGACCTTGTAATTTTTCAACTAATTGATTATTGTTGAAGGCAACATAGCATGGATTAAACTCTCCAATTTGATTGGCGAGTAATTCCCATCGTGAGTTTGAAGAAAGACCAATTACCCGGAATTTATCTTTTAAATTTCGGACAACTTCAAGGGTGTTTCTACCAATAGAACCTGTAGAACCAAGAATAATAATATTTTTCATTTTTATGTCATGCGGGCAATTTCTTCCAAAAGTTCTTCTACCATACGATCTTCCGGTATCTTCCGTACCTTTTCACCTTTTTTAAACAGAAATCCAAATCCTTTCCCGCCAGCAATACCAATATCAACCTCCCGTGCCTCCCCGGGACCATTAACTACACAACCCATAATTGCTATTTGGAGATGTTTTTTATCTTTTGGCAAACGCTGCGTAATCTGCTCTACAATTTTTACGAGATCAATCTCACACCTACCACAGGTAGGGCAAGAAATAAGTTCCGTTCCACCGCGCTTGTAAAAACCTAACGCCTCAAGTATTTCATATCCAGCTTTCACCTCGAGTTCAGATGCACCTGTGTAAGAAACCCGCAGGGTATCACCGATACCCTCAGAAAGCAGAGTCCCTATACCTATGGCTGATTTGATAGTTGCAAGACTTGGAGGTCCGGCTGCTGTAACACCCAAATGCAGCGGATAATCACATTGAGTTGCTATTGACCTGTACGCATCTAAGGTTGAAGGAATATCAGATGCCTTCAGTGACAGTATAATATCTCTAAAACCTAACGATTCAAAATGCTCACAATATTTCAAAACGGTCTTTACCATTACCTGAGGTAGCTCTTCACGGTCATCACCTTCAGCACGGACAGAACCTGAATTAACACCAATACGAATTGGTATACCTTTATCCTTCGCCGCCTTTACGACTTCTTCCACCTTGTTCCTGTCTTTCATATTCCCGGGATTGATCCGTATTTTATCAACCCCTTGTGCTATAGCTTCCAAAGCGAGATGATGACCAAAATGAATATCAGCGACAAGCGGAATATGTATTTGTTTTTTAATGGCACCAAGACACTGGGCAGCAATAATCGTAGGCACAGCCACACGTATAATCCGGCATCCCAGTGCCTCTAGTTCTCTAATCTGCCGAACCGTTGCATCAACGTCTTCCGTATGGGTCTTTGTCATGGTCTGTACAGAGACCGGATTATGCCCGCCAATGGAGACCCCACCAACATCAACCACCCTTGTTTTACGTCGTTGAATCATAACCTTCAGTTATCTATTCATAGTAAGATTGAAAATATATATATAAAATTAAAGGTATCGTACCTATGTTTATCGTTAACAAATACCGTTTTATTCATCAGACGTATATACTCTATTAATTATCTTTCGTAAATTTCTAACAAATTTTATGAAGGAAAATATAAGAGGGACATTTATCAATGGAGGTAAAAGGATGGTTATACGTTATCCTGAAATTTATTTTTTTCCAATACCATTTTCGAACAAAACATTACTTAAAATGTTAATTATAGTAGTATTTTTCTGATTTTGTCAAATGGAAACTTTTTTATACCCTGTTCCAACAATAAAAAAATTCCAGTGAGATAATACCTCCCACTGGAATTCTTCTTATCCTGCATGATTTTTAACGTACTTCACTATTTTCTTATCTTCTTCTCTTCAACTCAAAATTTGCTGTAGCAGCCTTTCCTGCCTCCACAGTAACTTCCTGAGATAATTCTTTGAGCTTTTCATGCCATGTTTTTACCACATATTTCCCTGGCGGAACACCTTCAATAGTATAATTTCCATCCTTGTCAGTTACCGCGAAATACGGGTTCTCAAATGAAACAACGTATCCTGCCATTTCCGCATGAACGTTACAAAGAAGAGGGGTCTCACCTACAACATCAAAAGGTACCTCTTTTACAACGCCTGTTGGATAGGTACCTAAATTAAACTGTAAAGCTGCTGTCGGGGGTGAGAAAACGTTATGACGTACAGCATCACTATTTGGAAAGTCTACCACAGTCCCCTTCTGAAGGGCTACAACCCTCGGTACATAAGTAAGATTCAGCTGATCTACAACTGCATGTTCAGTAGGAGGAGGAAAGTTATTATCTCCTACTTTTTCTATAAACACGACCGCATCGGCATTTGTCCTCATTCTCTTGCATGTTACAACACCCGTAATAGAACCAGCATTTTCTACTTCCGGTACATTTTTAACTGCTTTTTTTAGTTTCTGTTGAGCCTCTTCCAGTTTTCTTTGTGCTTCGGCAGCCTCTTCTGCTGTTAATGCTTCTTTCTCTCCCTCCTGGGCCCATGTTAGTGAACTATACGAAAACGCTACAAAAGATAACGAAAGCATTCCGGCAATTAAGTATTTTTTCATACGCTCTTTTTCTTCCTCCCATATATTAATATTTCAAAAAACATAAAGTAAACGAGCTAACAAATGTCCTTATTCCTCATCTGTTAGCTCGCCTTTTCGCATCACCATAGTATCAATTCAGGTTAAGCCTTTTCAACTGTTACAAGTTCACCGGTAAGGTATCTCTTCATGAAGTCATTTTCGTTTCCGGGGGTATAACCTGTCTTTGCCGGATCCCATAACCCTTTTCCACCAATACCACCGTCCTCTGCCTTTGTAATCTTCACCAATGTCTCCTTCGGTACGGTATTTATACCATGGTTATCAGCTTCAAAACCATAAATGAATTTCATACCTATCTTCGCTTTATGGAACAAGCTATCCAATTGATGCATTGGCATGGACCAATCCCTCGTAATACTCTGCTGAGAACCGTAACGGAAACTAGATTGATACCCGGTACCGGCTGAAAGCGCTCTTCCGTCTGGTCTGGTCTCATGTGCCTTCACGCTTCTTTCCGTAGATATCCAGGCCGAGTGTTTCATCATGGTGACATCATATGGATAAGCAGGATTATACTTACACCGCAGCATCAGCCTTGCCACTTTATAGAACGGATCATTTGGTTTCCATCCTTCATATGGTCGGTCGGCAGGATTTGCATCAACATACACATAATCACCGTCATTGATACCTAAGTCTTTTGCAGCTTCCGGATTGATATGGATCTGATGTTCACCGACACCTGGCATCCTCTTGTCCATCCGGTAAGGATCTCCAAAGTTGTTATTCCAGATAAAGTTCCAGTCTGTTACCGCCCATTGTGAATGCACTGTGTGTCGGGATTTTGGTGTTACGCAGTAGAACTTGTACCCTTTCTCCCACAAGAAATTCTTCGTCTTCTTTACCTCATCCCATGATTTCTTGATATTCCTTACAGTCCTTTCGTCCCAGTGTTCTGCTGTCTCCGGCGGGATTTTGGTGTTACGCAGTAGAACTTGTACCCTTTCTCCCACAAGAAATTCTTCGTCTTCTTTACCTCATCCCATGATTTCTTGATATTCCTTACAGTCCTTTCGTCCCAGTGTTCTGCTGTCTCCGGGATTCCATAATCATCCGGACGAATATATGGATTTTTACTGACAATGACATTCGGTAAATAGGGAGTTCCCTCAGGTCCTTCGCGATGTACAATAAAATTCTCACCATACTCAATAATCTCTGATTCATCATTGTATGCCTGCAATCTCCCTGTCGGGGTATAGAACGGAATACTCTCATGGACCTGTTCCCAGAATGGCTGCCTCGGATACGTCCTGAACATCAGCAATGCAACTCCAGGCTCACCGTACTTCCCTTGCATAATGTCCTCTACGGTATATCCTTTTGTCGTCGTACTGCCATCCAATAACCTGTTAATATATACTTCAGGTCTCCCTTCCAAAGCAAACTTCCAGTTATCATGGAATCTCATATCCCTCAGGAGTTCACCCAACTTGGCTGCCATCCCTGCGAGAATCATTACATCATCCCTGGAATCATTCACCGGCTTTATACCACCTTTCCATATCTGGAGGAAGGGGTTCGAACAAGAACTCGTCACTTCATAAGTTTCAAACTCCGTCCAGGAGTTTGCCGGAAATGCAAAATCAGCGTACTCAATAGAACCGGTCACTTCAATATCGGTTGACATAATTTGCTCAATGTTGGGATTGACATTCTTCAGCATCTGATACACATGCTTTGCATTGTTAACCAGATTTACATTCGTAAACCACATGATCTTGGTTGGTGTTGGCATGTGGGTCTTACCCGTAAAACATTTACGCCCGTATTTCGGGGTATCCACAATCAGTGGTCTATCGTTATGATTCCAGTATGCTACTTCTTCATCATAAGCACGACCCTTTACCTTGAGGTCCATTGCAGGCATATTAGGATCGAGACCCGGATTAAATACATCCTCTGCCACCCATCCATAGAATCCCGGACCACTCCACTTTGAAGCTTGGAAATTACCAGCCTTATAGTTACCTGCCCAAGTATGAGACCCAGAACCATAATAACCAACATTCCCCGTTAACATAAGCGGGAGATAGGTCGATCTGTTCATCAAAGTTGCGTGGAACCAGTGATTAATACCTTCTCCATAGTGGATTGCTACCGGTTTGATGGTGGCAATATCACGGGCAAGCCTTTCAATGAGCTCTTTCGGTGAATTGGTTATTTCAACAACGGTATCAATATCATAGTCCTGCAGATGGATCTTGTACATCTCAAAGAGTGTCATAACTTCGATCTCTTTTCCATCTGCCGTCTTCACTGTAAATTTACCTTCGATGGCCGGATCAATACCCTTTGCTTCCAGTCTATCACCAACATCATCCCTGGTAATTGCTTTCGGACCTTTTGTCTTGGTATCCCATACAACGAAATCACCAATCATTTCCCTTTGTTCATCCTTCAGACCCTGAATCTTGTAACTTGGACCATGAGACATATCCTCCAGTTGATAATCCGGGAAGATATCACTGGCCTGTAACCTCTTCAGGGTATCGGTTCTTACCAATAACGGGAAATCGGTAAATCTTTTTACATAATCTGCATCGTACAACTTCTCATCCATAAGAATCTTCGTTATCCCGAGGAACAGTGCCGTATCCGTATTGCATCGAATCGGTATCCAGTAATCTGCCTTCTGAGAAGATGGACTATACTCAGGGGTAATAACGACCAGTTTTCCGCCTCTCTCCATTACCTGGGTAAGCCAGTGGGCCTCAGGCATCTTATTCTCAATAAGATTCTTTCCTGTTTGAATCACTAACTTGGAAAACCGAATATCGTTCATATCGACGTCTGATGTCTGTAACCCATGAGAAAATGGATGTCCGGGGGCCTGATCACCATGCCAGGTATAGTTTGACCAATTCCTGCCTCCCAGTGCCTTATCCGGTCCAACACCCCTGTTGTGACTGTCTACCAGGGCAAGACAATTGTTAAACCGGTACATTCCGTACTTACCAATAACACCCAAAAGCCCCATACCACCACGGCCTTTAAAGGTTCGGGTACCGGCCCCCTTCATTGCATCAACCATCTCTTTGGGATACCCTTGCGCTAAGAGCTTCTGTGCACCCTCTTCACCGCTGTATTTCTTGGTAATATGGATAATTCCCTTTGCTGCATAGGTAAATGCATCATCCCACGATGCCTTCAAGAGTTCATCCTGTCCCCTGGCATCAAATTTATATTTTGATTTATTTTCGGGTGTTAACTCAGGAAACCCGTCATCTGCCCATTGTTTCCATCCCTTTCGGATCAGCGGGTACCGTAACCGATACGGTCCGTATACCCTTCGGTGAAAGGTATATCCTTTCAAGCACATCCTCGGGTTCCAGTTCCTTGTTGCCTTGTTCCCATACAAGTCAGAGTATCTTTGGTGATCGTAATTTTGCTCAACCCTCATTACTACTTCGTTCCTGACAAACGCCCTTATCCTACAGGCATGGGTATCGTTTGGTGAACAACAATAGGTAAAGGAACGATCATACCGGTATTGTTCACGGTACACACTTTCCCAGTTACGGTCCGGATAGGCATCCAATGGATTTCCTACCTCAACGGCAGGCTTTAACAACCTGAACGCCATCGCCTTGTTAGCAAGGGTAACGGTTGCCCCTGTCGCCCCTGCCAGCTGTAGGAAAGTCCTCCTTGTAAGTTTCATATTTCCTACTCCTTTCTCAATCTAAGACACTTATATATAAAAGTATTCACGCTTAATAAAATCAGGCTTAACAGGCAAGGTTTCGCACCCTGTAAACCTCTACACATCTATCGCAAACGCCGTCTTCAGGATTCCAGTCGGGAAAATCCTTTTTAATGCCTTCAATGGTATATGCCTCATTCTCAATATTCTCAACCCAATTATAGGTGCGAAACTGACATAACGGACACTGCGCTCCCGGCAAAAGTGTTTTTTTAATGTTCTGCATTTGTTCATCAACCGGCAGCCCTTCAGCGATTTTCATTACCTTATTCACATCTTTTGCAAGCTCCAGTATCCTATCATGAGTAAGATGTTCATCTTGCCATAATACATCAAATATAGCAGCCTTTACTTCAATAGGGATCTTTTTATAGAGCGATTGAAATTCCAAAAACCGGCCTTCCCTGTCTGAAATAGTATCCTTCCCTTTGCGAATTAACCGGCTATCTACAAAAATATCCCAGAAGACACTATACCGCTCCTTGATGATATTTTCCTCCATAGGATTGCATCCAAGGTATTCATCCTTATATGCAAAGGACTCGCAGAGCATATCAGATACATGCATTAACTCGTGGTTAACCAGCTTCTTTAAATAAGCCAGATCCTGAAAATGATCTGATAATATCCTTAAAACAACCCTTTTTTGCGTAACATCTTCGTTTGGTCCTTTTGTTAAACTTGCACCTTCATCAAAAGTCCCCTTGGCCTTTGCCACTACTCCGCCAACGACCTTTTCTTTGAATTCCGGAAATTCATCAAAAGCAACCTTAAAAAAATCGAGAAACCCCAGCTTTTTAAAAAAATTCCAGTCAATCTTTTTAAACTCTGCAGATCTTTCATCTAAAGGAAAATTATCATAAATCGGATCAGTAAGGGAATGGTATTCTTCAGTAAGAGTAAAATCCCCTCTTTCCTCTCTTATTTTTAATTCCCTAAATATAACTTCTTCAATTAAACCTGGATCAAATTCAAGATTCATATTTCGCTCCATTAACCTACATTAACGTCATCCGAAGACGCACAGGATAAACATTCATCAGGTACTCCGGCTACAGCTTCCTGATTCAGATCAGATTCCTTAAACATCTCGGTCTTTACATCCATAAGTTTCATCTCGAGTCTTATGAACTCTTTTGTCAATGCAGACAATGCGACATAAAAACCCTCTCCTGCTTTTCGACCAAATAAAATTGAAAAGAGAGGAACCCACTTACCAATATGTTCCTTTAAAAACTTCTTCTGCGTATCTCTGCACAACTCCGCCTTGTCTTCGCTGTGATTTTCCAGGGCATATGCCTGCTTATATAGCAAAAAGTGCATAAACTCAAACTCAACACTGACATGATCAACCCTCTCTTTTTCTAAATCAGAAGCCTCCAGCCCAAATGCCTTATAAAAGCCCTGGATATCCGCTAGTTCATGTGTTTGTTGGTATACATGGGCAGCTCCATACTGTGTTTCAAATAATGGGCATTCCTTAGAAATTGTATGACCAACGATCCTTTGGTATATCCCCTGTAGTGTATCAACCGGATTACCCTGGTATAGTTCATCGACCTCATCCAGGCATTTTCCCAGCTCTGCCACATCATCTATACCCTTATAGCACTGTACAAGGCTATTTTTATATTCCTGAAAATCCGGACCTTTTAAAACAGAGAGGTTCTTCTCTGTTGGATAGAGAAAACATGCAGACAAAATCTGGTACATCACGCCCCGGGCCAGTAGATTCTCTATATTTGATTCTGTCTGTGAAAGTAATTTATTACTCCTATTAACAACCATAAATATTAACCTCAATTAAATTGAATTGTAATGTTTCGGGTCTCTGACATGGATCGGTTCTTCTACTGTCGTTCTAACAATCTCTTTTCCATCCTCTCCGTACCCAATCACGGTATCATTAAACATCTCAAACTTCTTACCGTGAATAACCGTCTCAAACACCTTTGGCCCTTGTTCAATCGCATATTCAAAAATAATGCTCTGTGTCATTCTGAACAATGACATCACTGCCAAAAGCTCTCGGGATGGAACCATAAATTTATCTATTGCCTCATCGACCCCCGGACCAAACATCTGTTTTAAATATGACCTTGGCGCCCATCGTGGTGGTATATAATAGATATTTGGTTCTGTACCAAACTGTGGATAGAGCGGCAGTGCTACTTTAGCATGCCTGATTAACCAGGTAACCGGATTTTTCGGATTATCATCCAGAAATCCTTGTAAACGAATCTGACCGACACAGGCAGCCATACACCTGGTCTCCATAGGCCTTCCTTCAGTTAATGGGTCCTTTCCTTCGATCCTCGGATAACAAGCTATACATTTCTCGCTTATCCTTGTTAAGCCCCTGTACATTGGCTTCTTATAAGGACATTGCTCAACACATTTTCTATAGCCCCTGCATCTCTTCTGATCAATAAGAACGATCCCATCTTCTTTTCTCTTATAAATAGCCTTCCTTGGACAAGCTGCTAGGCATCCGGGATAGGTACAATGATTGCACAATCTCTGGAGATAGAAGAACCAGCGGCTATGTTCCGGCAATGTTGAAAACTCATCTTGTTTTTTGCTCACAGCCACATCTTCTCCAAAATTCGGCGCCCTCCACTCCTTATCTTCAGGGACATAACCAACGGCCCACTGATTAAGATTTTTCCTGGCGGCCGTTTCAAAAATTGTATCTCCTTCATATACACCATATGGAGATAGCTTCTCATCCTTATCATCGGTATACCAAACATTATTGTCGCTATCAATTAATCGCAGTGTCTTTACATCCCAGGATTGTGGATACCCTCCGTAAGGCTTAGTTTCCACATTGTTCCACCACATGAACTCTTGTCCCTTGTTATAGGTCCAAGCACTTTTACAGGCCATGGTACAAGTCTGACAGGCAATACACCTATTAATATTGAAGACCGCTGCAAACTGCCGTTTTGGTCTGGATTCAAAATAGGGATATTCCATCCTTCTCCCTAAATGCCAGTTATGTACTAATGTCATTTTTTCAATCCTCCTTAAATATTATTTTTCATACAGTATAAACTATTGCCAGGCAACCTTTTCCAGAACTGCAGGATGCCACTGAGTCGATATATTCTTTTGTCCGTTCCTGTCCTGTTCTGCACCATTCCAGACTGCCATGTTAAAAAAGGTTTTTCCACCCGGAACAAATTGTACATCATGGGGATCTTGCGTTATAAGTGAACGATAAATAATCACCGTCCATGCCCCATCTTCAAACTTACTGCAACCATTCACATCCTGGTGCTCCTGTGTGGTAAGGGTACCAAAACCTTCTGCATTTAAATCTTCAACGGTTCTTCCCCTTCCCGGTCGGGAAATTAAATTATCGGCTGCCCTTCCCCCCGATAACACTGCAATACTTGTGATTAAATCCCTATGATAATAGGGACTATAAGGATTAGTATTAAAATCGTCATGCATGTTTGGATATCGTTCTTCAACATCCTCTAGCTCCCCTTTCACCAATAAATCTGCCTCCCAGTCTGATTTCCAATGCCAAAGATTTACCGGTTTCTCACGATCACCCATCCTTGGGCTAAAATGCTCTGCCGGGGTTATTTCCACTGCCCCTAAAGGAAACATCAAAGCCACTGCATCCCGGTATTCTTGTATCGCTATTGCCTGGGCATTTCTGGTTGGATCATTCCAGGTAATTTGAAAATAGATCGTAATCCCATCATGAATGGCCTTTACTTCAGCACCTTGAATTGATCCCCCGCCATTTGGAAATGCCTTGTCCTGCATTTGAAGAGGTACGGTTATCCCAGTCGCATCTTGAAAAGAACCTTTAAGTGAATCAACATCCATATGGTATGGCTTCTTCACATCAACGTATTTTACCGTTAAAACTTCTTTTGCAGGAGTAAACTCCTCCTCACTCATACCTTTAACCCCCGGCGCCGTCTCCTCAGCATATACAGCAGTAGCAGAACTCAGCAGAGCACAGCTTAGGAGGGCTAAACCAAACCTCTTTACCAACTTATAACTCCTCTTCATTACTTCTCTCCTCCTATAAATAATGTTCACAATACCTCTAATAAATGTAATGCCTCACAATTACCCATGTTCCTCTGTCATAAGCAAGCGTATCACCAAAATTTGATAACAGCATACCTCCTTCCCAAACATTATAGTGAACGCTGGAATTAATTAATCTATGCATATCTTTGTGGTGGATAGATTCGCATTTGCGGATACTAAATAATACTTTATCATGGAAGAAGATATTTATTCGCAACTTCTTACAAATATGCCAGAATGCGCTACACGATTTTTCTCTTTACATCTTATGAAATGTGCTATCATTCATAAGACAAGCTTTCGCTTCGTTGACAATATCCGCAGTTATCTCCTGGTAGCCATTTTCTAACGCATATTCTTCAATTTTTTTCCTAACTACACTACGAATAAAAGATGGGATACGCTCTGTATGCTGTTGTGCTTCATCAGTCCATTTTACAAGGTTATGTATCCTCTTATTTGACTCCACATGCATTTTTTGTGATACAAATTTTTTGACAGGCATACCACATGACTCGGAAAGCAATAGATCATTTTTGGATTTAGCTTCAATAGTATCACTCATCAGGAGCATATTGCAAGGAGCGAACCTTAAAAGATTCTCAGTTGTACTCCCAATATCCAAATCCTTGGTATTGTGGACACCGGTACGCCCAACAATTACCAATGATGGGTTTTCTCTATCGATATACTTCAGGATCTGATCATATGGCTTACCATCCTTCAGTACAACATTCATTGAAACCCCATGATCCCTGGCGATATCGCAAGCCTTATTCAGATGGTTTTGGTATATTTTAGCCAGTCCTTTATCGATAATCTCCTCATGAAGCGTTTCTTGTTCCTTGAATCTGAAAACCTGACCAGCCTCCTTTGTAAGCACTTTCGCTATACTATCGAAGGCAACCCGGTGATAGTGCGGATCAAATACAGAAACAGCATCAACTCCAAGACCAAATTCTTTTGAAAATGTAACAGCAGCGTTAACTCCAGAAAATGATGAGTTACTTCCATCCACCGCGATTACAGCCTTTCCGTCAAATCGATTGTTTTTTACAACTAATACATCAGTTTTGATACGTCTAACGACACGCTCACAAACACTACCTATCATATAATCATTTACAGCAGCCAGACCATACGCACCAAGAATAACCAAATCATAGCTTCCCTTCTGGACTTCTTTTACGATTTCATAATAGTTTTTTCCTTCGAGCAAAAGTTCCTCATATGGTACACCAGCCCCTTCGCATTTTTTCTTAAACACATCCAAATACGATTCTGAGATTAAACGAAGCCCCATGTTTATAAGCGAGGTGTGAAGCTCACGTTGCCGCTGAAGAACTTCTTCATCTTGATATTGAGGCGGTAATCCCTTTTCCATATCCCGAAACCGCCTCTGATGAAGATTAGCATCATAGACATGACAACCTACAAGACGAGCATTAAATTTCCGGGAAATATCAATGCCTAAATCGATGCAGTAATTTGAAAAACGAGAATTATCTATTGCAAGAAATATTTTTTTATACATAAACCTTAATGAAATTCCTTAAATTTATTTTGTTTCGCTTCTGAGTTTTTTTAACTCACTAACAGCACCAACTAATAATCCAAACGTAACTACAATAAGAAAGGCCCAGCGAACAGACGTTTTCACGATCGTATTCTGCGTTGTTTCTTCAACCTGCTCTTTTGCTGCAACAACAGGTTTTTCAGCCTCTTGTTCGGATAAACCCCTGATAAATTGAACCAGTTCTTTAATCTTTTTTTCTGAGAAAGTACCTCCCCAGGGAGGGCACAGATTTGATTTGCCAACAGCAGCAGTTCCTCTGCTAATTGATTGAATCAATTGATCATCAGTTAATTTGCTCATGTACTCAGTATCTGTTAAATCCCGTGGTTTCGGTTTTAAATCAATTGTATAGAATGTTCCATTGCCCTCACCCTGTTTACCATGACATGGAGAGCAATAGTAATCAAAAGTCTTTCCAGGCGTTAATAAAAATGCCTGGTCTCTTGGATCAGGAGCAACTTCAAGACTGTTTGCAGAAGCATGAACAGCAACCGAGCCCAACACCAACAAACTTAACACTACCGTCTTCGCTAAAAATTTCTTGTCGAATAAAAAGTATTTCATTATTCATTTCCCTCTTTCTTCTTCACATGATCTGCTAGGAAACCTACCAGCGCCTTCAACTCATCATCTGATAAATTAAATCTTGGCTCAACAGCTTGAGAGTTCATCTCTTGCGGATTCTTTAAGTGTCTTTGCATATATGACGTTTGTAACCGATCACCAACTGTTCCTAAGTTAGGGCCAACAACACCACCACCTTTTGTCCCTTCAGCGTGACATGCATGGCATCCCTTTTCGTAGAAAAGCTTTTCCCCGGCAGCAACGATATCGTCTGATGGTACCTCACCATTAAAGATATCCTGTAACGGTTCTTTATGAAGAAGGTGCTTGTCCATAAATTCCGTTGCTACGGTCGCGTCTTCTGTTGTCAAATTAAATTTTGGCATCTGCTGGCTCAGAGGACGGATAATATCGGGAGACTGCAGAAAATCATGCTCCCACGGCATATTAATTTTACTCCCCACAAACGTTAAGTTTGGCGCATACGTGCCACCTTTCTCCTGGATGGTATGACAGGTTAAACATCGTATCTCAAACAAAAGCTTTTCGAACCCCTCAAGCCCATCGCGTTTATATTCAACTACAGGCATTATTTCCGCAACACCTTTTATGTCATGACAAACGAAACAACGTGCTTTTTCAATTACATCCTTCCCCTTTTCAATAAGTGCTGCATCTTTCATAATACCGTTAAATTCCTGTTTCGTTAATACCTGCATACCTGTATTTTCAGGTTTAATAACTTCGCCTTCATCATCATATACTTCTTCAGGGATAAACTGTGTATCACGCATAATAAATTCAACAAGTCCCCGGATATCACCATCTGAAAAACGGAATTGAGACATCATGGTATCCGGAAAGTGTTCTTTAGGATTCTTAATCCAATTATATAACCAATCTCTGTTTACCTTTTGAGTAATTTCACCTAGATCCGGCCCGACACCTACATTTCCGCCGACACCTTTCACAGGATGACAAATCGTGCAGCGGGCACGACCCCAGACTCCTTTACCATTCGCATAGATAGCATCCATCTCATCATATTCATCATCGGTGAGGTCATCTTCCTTTTTTAACAAAAACGGGTCCCAGGAGACCTGCGGAACATCTTTATCCGATATACTATTCAGATAAACAATCACTGCCTTAATCTCATCAAACGTTAAACCTAAATTGGGCATTTTTGCATTTTGTACTACTTTTGCAGGATTAGCAATCCACCGAGAAATCCACTCCACGTTTGCTTTTTTAACAACATTCGTAAGAGGAGGCCCGTTTTTTACTCTTTTATAAGGATCTTCAAGTTCATATGGCAGCATGGACCACTCTTCAGGAATCCGATATTTTTTATCTAACTCCAAAAACAGAGAATCGATCTTTCGCTCTTGTCCAAACGAAGCATTCAGAAATCCTATCAATGAGAAAAACATGCCAGCAATTAAAATCGTTAGCTTTAGTCGAGGTAAGCAGACCATTGATTTCACTTTCATAATTACTCCTTAAACATGAAATTATAACTCTGAATGACTCTGAATCATAATAATTAATACCCTATCAACCTACTCTTCTTCCTTGGGCGGGAATCTGCGCAGTCTTGCTATAAACCACAGCTCAACACTTGCCCCCATGATAATTGCAACCAAAACATATGCAAAAATCGTTTTTGGCACCTGTTTTTCCAGATTCACATAATACCATGAAGATACAGACTTTTGAGAACCTACATCACTATTTGATCCGTCCCATACTGCAAACGCAATCGGTATTAACCTTCCTACTTCAAACTGAATATCATTTTTAGCATCATCTGTTTTTAAAGGTCTTTTTATTACAACACTCCACCTTCCATTTTGATATACACCCGTTCCCGTTATATTCTGGCTTTCAGGCGGTTGTCTTGAAATTTTATTAAAACTTTTTGCATTCAGTTCGTATGCTTCACCCGGCTCTGTCTCAGGGGCCTCAATCACCGAGCCAAACCCTTCACCCCAATATGCCTTCCATACCCACAGATTTACAGCACCACCCGAGTCACCCATTGCAAAATACGGTTTTTTCAGAGAATCAGGGATTTTCGTGGGGAATTGAACGGAAACAGAATCACGAAAAACGTCTTCCTGTCTATTTGTCGAATCATCCCACTCTAACAAAAACGCTATTTCATCCTCATTATAAAGGGCCCTAATTCTAAGAGCATCAACAGAAGGTGTCCATAACCTCGGGCTTGCAATAATTTGTCCTGACAGAGGAATCTCTATTACGGCAGCCTTACTCCAGTTTTCATCGGAAGTATCCGTTGGTAATTCTTCGGTCTCTAAAAGCGTTGCTTTTATTACCACATCTGATGTCATATCCTTTGATATACTTTTTACATAATGTGCAATATGCCAGCGATCTTCATCAGAAAGCTTTTCTAAATATGAACCCATTGGCGTTTCATTAAAACCGGTAGAAACGGTGCGATAAATGTCTTCTATTGTATTACCACCTTTAAAGAGCCAACTCTTCGTTAAGTCCCGTGCCCGGTATGGCATGTCCCATTCTGTCTGCAAAGCAACGGTTAAAGGACCGTTTCCCCTTCCGTCTTCACCATGACATTCAAAGCATTTTGTCTCTTTGAATAACTCTTTGCCTCTTTGAATACTTTCCGGGCTCGATGGAATACCTCCGCCAAGAGAAACCATCTTGGCAGCACCGCTCTCTTTAAATTGATTGTTAAATGTCTTAAGATAATATAAAACCTGCCATCGCTCCTTCTCACTAATCGTATACCAGAAAGGCATGGCAGTCCCCTCTATACCGCTTGTAATAATCCTGAATAGATCCTCATCTGTAGGAACTGATCCAAAAGTAGTAGAGCGGACTTTATATTCATTCCGGGTAAAATTCCTTGGTTTTGGAAACATCGTTCTGGCAGCGGGCCCATCGCCTCCACCTTCAATTCCATGACAATACCAGCATCTCTTTTCATAAATCTTTTTTCCCTCGGCTATCGCTTCAGGTGTCTCAGGGGGTTTTGGTGGGGTCTCACGCTTATATGTTCTAAATAAATGCGATGCCTGAGCCTCTTCAACAGCAGCTATTCCAGAAATGCCAGCAGCGCACACACCTAACAACCCAAAACCAATCAGTCCTTTTTTAAATGCTTTTATCATAGTCTCACTTGCTCTTCTTCCATTACTGTTCTCAAATTAATCACCAATAACTGTTTCATTGAAACTGCTTTCAATAATACCTATTCGAGTTTCTCTCTTTGTCTTGGCATTACCCCGGCGGTATCATACTCACCCATGATAATCTTCCAGATCTCATCATCCTTTAAATCATCTTTCCATGAAGGCATAGCAGAATCCCACGGCGTTGATTCGGAAGGAAGACCAGGAGCACCTTCTTTAATTCGCCAAAAGAGATAATTATCTACTACCGTTGCAATGGTACCGGGGTCCTGGAAGTTGATCGGCCTTAACCGAAATGCGTTAGCAAACGGACCGTTGCCATCTGCTTTTGAACCATGGCACGGACGACAATACGTCTGAAAAAGAATTTTTCCTTCCTCGATACATAACCTCTGGGTTTCAGCATCTTCATGGCGAAACGGATTCTCAAGTTTTTCGTAGTTTTGTGGTAGTGTTGGATGCTGAATTCTTAATTCAACAGGTGAAGCAGCACCGGGAAGCGACCACGAATATACAAACCAGCCGACAAGCACAGGGAAAGATACAAACAGCACCTTTTGAAGTAAAGATTTAATCACAGGACCACGATCAGGTAACAGGAAACTCAAAAAATCAACAAATTTCTGGTTACTGGTTGTAGCATAAACAAGGCCTGCCAGCACCCCCATGATCATATACCACATCATTAGTGTGCTTGGTGTAGGCATAGGGTGACCCTTTGCCATCAATATCTGAAACACTTTAGGCGAAGCATATTTGAGAAACAAGAATAGACAAATTACCGCAAAAATAACCCATATCATCAAATATGTACGACGTTTATTAACCATTCATACACTCCTAACTATTGATTTCTCCGCTAAACGACATCTCTGACTTATTTTAGACTTTGCAAAAAGGATATAATCCCATAAAAATCCTGGACACTGAGAAGCTCACGAATATTGCCCGGCATAATCGACACCTCTTGTTTCTTCATCACCTCAATCTCATCCTTTGGAATAACAACTTCTTCGATTTCACCACTTTCCTCCGCCAGCAATACCAGTTCTTCTTCTGTATCACTCTTAATTAACCCATTGTATGGAATACCGTCCACCGTTATCACATACATAGTTTCATACCCTGTTACAATCTTTGCACTTGGTTCCAGGATTGATTCTATAAAGTATTCAGGTGTTTGGATTGCACCAATACCGGTAAGTTCCGGACCTACCTTGTTACCTCTTCCGTTTACGACATGGCATTTACCACAGGTAACAGACCGTGATTCATCAAAAAATATCTTCTCTCCTTCTTTTGCGTCAACCACGATTGGCGGAACCCATGGCTTTACCTTCTTTTTCGAGGCTTCAGGTATCTTATCTTTAAACTTCATGATTGCATCGATATCCGGCTCTCCACCCAACGTTTGGAGGTATGCAATCACTGCCAAAATCTTTTCACGGGATAACACAATGGGCGGATCATAGACCTTAGGCATGATTTTATCATACCCTTTCACGATATATTTGTCAGGTTCAACAATTGATTCTACAAGATAATCAAGGCCCGACGGTAAACCTAACTCCTTCGCACGTTCATCTGCACGGATCGCCAGGCCCTCTTGGTCGGGACCTCTCGTAGCACTTCCGGACGAGCCTACTTTATGACAAGTGCTGCATTGCCCATCACCCCAGAATATCTCCTCACCGGCTTCTGGGCTAACACCTGTGACAGGACCGCCTCCGCCTGACCCAGAAAGATCAGCAACATACATCGTGATATAGATATAGAATCCTATAACCGCAACTCCAAAAGCCGTAATTTTTAACATGCTTTTATTCATAAGTTTTCTCTACGCTCTCATTTTACAATCTTAAGATTTTAACCCGATTACAACTTTACAATCTCAGTCTTTTGCCTCACACTATTTACATTACCACGGTTTTTTAAAAATTCAGCGAACATCCTTACACCCTGCCGCTAACACACCTTTCGGCTCTGTCTCAGTCTCATATCCATACTCAGCAACCTTTTCCTTCGCTTTTCTTTCACCTAAATTTGCCAGCCAAAATACGAAGGCAACCAGACCAAGGAAGAGAGCAACAATGACACCGACTATACGCCCCATAAACGATAGCGTTGGAGTATATGCCCACTGAGATGTATCCTGCAATACACCATAGATATGCCAATCCATGCGTAAACCGGAGCGTATAAAGCCCATAAGGCCCATGAGAATAACAATAACAACACATAAGAGAATCAACGCATATTGGGACCTCACAGGCATCTTGCCCCATACAATACCTCCAACCACCTTTGCTTTACGAAACATAAAGACATCTATCACAGCGTTCATAATTAAACAGCTCATTACGATGGAAACCTGTGTTACAGACAGATATCGCAATACCAGATTTGCCTTCTCCATAACCTGGAATCCATAGTACCAAAAATACAACACCGCGATACTTGCTGTTACCGCAAATAATAGCATTTGAGCCAGTTTACCTTTATCCTTAAAAGTTAAAAAGGTGGTAACACATACTGCAAATGTCTGAATGTAGAGCGAAAATATCAAAGGCTTCACAAAGGGCTTCATATTGGCATCTATATCGACAAAGTTAAGCGATACCGCATATGAAACTAACATCAGCAAGCAAAATATCAATGCTGAAAATATACCAACCTTACCAGCCTTCCCCTGCTCTGCAAATGGCACCGTCTCGCCTTTATTGCTGCGGCGATAGATCAAGAATGAAAAGAAGGTTGCTAAAATAATCATATTCACAACGGCATTCTTTGCTGCCATTACTCCAAAATATTTGGAGAACGGATGGTACTGCTCGCCAATCATTGCCCTCTCTTCACCACTTAATGGCAAATTATGAGGGGTTAACCAAACAGCAAAACATGCGAAGATTATAAAAACAAGATACTTGATAAATTTTGTATACCTCTCAGAACCCTTGATCCTCCCCATCCCGAGCCACAAATAATAATTCGCACCAATGAAAAGCATACCGATCAGAATAGCCTGAATGATAAATGTCCATGAGAAGGCACCGCCCATCATAATATTCCCCATTACTGGGCTCGCACTATACACCTCGCGCCCCAGCCAGTACCCTGCAAACGGTAAAGGAATCAAAGCACCTATTCCGATAAAATTACCAACATAACCCATCCAATCGTAGTGAGCCCTTTCTTCTTCCGTCCTCGAACCTAAAAATTTTACCGCTGCATATGCCCCTACAATAAAACCACCAAAACACACATTTGCAATTAACCTGTGAATATTTACAGGCATCCAAAGTAAATTGTAAAAAGCATCATACAGGCTTAAAACCCTGCCTGTGGTTGGTACAATGCCAGAAGGGCTCATCATATATGTTGCCCATGAGTTTGTGGTGAACATAAGTGCGGTACCAAAGAGGTTAAGTAACACACCAAGTGAGATATGAAACCATTTCTTACTAGCAGAACCCTTCAGTATATCCCAGGAGTAGTAATACGCATAGAGTGTAAATGCCTCACCAAAGAACATTAAGGCATATACGTACATGGTTGGTGCAAAGACATTTGTCATATGGCTCATAAATTCAGGATAAAGCCCAAACAGACAGAACGCAAGCAAACCACCGAGCGATGCAGTTGTAGCAAACGCTGCAGACAAAAGCTTAGTAAACTCTTTTGCCATTTTATCATACTTGATATCTCCGCCTTTAAAGCCAACAATCTCAACGATCACCGCAAAAATCGGAACACCAAGCACAAAAGCAGCAAACATGAGATGCAATTCAGAAACGATCCAGACCACAACACGAGAATCAAGTCCAAAAAATGATCTGTATTGAACAGGTTCTAACTCTTCCTCCTCTGCGGCAGCCAAAGCTCCGGCATCTTCCGCTTGCGATCCTTCCGATGCTTGTGAAGTATCTGATGGCTGGTCGGTATCAAACTGTGGCAATTCCACACCCGATTCCACTTCAGTTGCAAATGCCTTATGCGTAAGTGAAAAAGATGCACAGATTGATATGATAAGCACAAGTGCAACAACAATATTTCTTTTTGTTAACCGTAGTAATATCTTAGATTTATTCATTATCAATGCGCCTTTTCAAACAAGTAATTTACACAATCCATACCCTATATGATTCCTGTTATTTCTTTTCATAGACAAAATCTACCACAGTCTCTTCATTCGGTTTCACAACAACCTCACTTTTTTTCTTCCCAAGCTTTTCCTGCCATGCTGCAATCTTATAAGAGCCTGCCGGTACATTTTCGATCTTAAAACGACCATTCTCATCGGTAACCGCAAAGTACGGGTTTGGTTCCACTTTAATAAAAGCACTCATCCACTTGTGTACATCACACGTTATCTTTACGATCTCCGGAATATCAAATTTCTTTGTTAATTTTCCACCACCGGACACACCTTCATTGAAAGCTGGATTTCTGATAGACCAGGAATGCAGATTATGCATTACATCGTCACTATTTAACAGATCGACACTGCTTCCCGCTGATACTGCAAGTACATGAGGTACAAATACACATTCCTTCTGATCCAGCACAGCCGCTGTCGCCTCAGCCTTCTTGCCAGCAGGAATATCAACGAGAGAAACAACTGCATACTGGATGCCTTTAGACCCCTCATTAATTACCAATTGCTCTGACTGCTTATTATCATGACCACATGTCTGCTCATCTTTATCAATCCTCAGTATTTTTACCTCTGGAACATCACCATCAAATGTTACGCTTCCGGTAATCGTACCACCATCACTCACTTCAATCTCTTTATATGGTGTTTTTTTACCTGCAGCCATTGTTGTATGGCTTAACCCCGATACACCGCACAAAACGCTAATTGCCATACCACCGATGAGCATCAACCGCAAACTTTTCGCCATCATAAACCTCCATCTTCATCTACAAAAGTTACTATGGATTCTAAAATTCTAAACCAATACACTCTAATGCCTACTTAAGCCAAAAATAGCTATCATATATTTGTATATGAAATTTGTCAAATATAATTTAATATGCCTTAGAAGTTTGTAAAGTAAAACTTATTTCACAATTATCGCACAACAGCCTAAAAACGAACAATATCCGTTCCTTTTTATTTAAAAAAATCAAAAAGCAAAAAAAAACACTTAAGTTTTAATTAAATAAACACTTAAACAAATACCTGTTTAAAACAAAAACATCTTATAAACCGTAATATACCCCTCGTGAATTTCAGGATTGAAATAGTAGTTTCATATTTAGCATTACAGAATTATTTAAGTACACTAAATATGCGAAGAAATGCAAATTACTCTAGCAGGCTGTTTGCTCACTGTTTATTACCGTGAGCGGGAAATAGCAGATGTATAAAATCTTTGAAAGTTAGCAGGTGGATATCGTTAAACGCTATTTAGGAATTAGTTTAGCGTTCTCTTTAACGTCTCGATAGTTTTTGAGTTTGTTAATCTGCCTGGTTTTACCGTAACATCCGGTTCCATTTTGAAACGGCTAATCCACTCGCTTTCCGAAGACGGCCTCCAGTATATCTTATATAAACCCGTGGGCATATCCATAAAACAATAGATTCCGTTCTGATCAGTAGCAGCCTCAAACGCTACAGCTCCTTCTACCGGGCGATAACCTTTTGATATAAGGCCAACCTTTTCCAGCAATTGCAATTTCACCTGACAATCTACAAGGGGAGTTCCATTCTGTAGTATTTTTCCTTCAATACTACCAAGTCGAATATCATTTGGGAAAGCGGTATTCTCTTTTTGTACATCTTCTTCATTTAATTCTACCACTTTTTCTAAGCTATTTCTCGCTTCTTTTATCCTTATGATCTTTAATCTATATTGTTTTTCCGTATTTGCATTTTCTGGAGGAACAGTCCGAATTTGATCAACAATTGCCCCTTTCCTAAATTCTTCATGTATGCGGGAAATATTGATTTCTGATTCTTGTTTTAATGTCAATTGCTCCTGTCTTTTGTCTTCATCACGTTCATCATCTATCGTTGTTTCTGGCTCTTTTTCTGTTTCATCCAAAGCTGCATCAACCCGTTTATCATCAGAAAAAGAAGGGGTTTTAAGAGAAGAGATTAACGAGGCGGGAATAAAGACTTGTATGCAATCTTCAGAAATATCTTTAACTTTGCACTCGATAACCACCTCCGGAACCTTGAGAAACATCACATCCGGGTAGCCAAGAGTGTCAGAAAACTGCATATTTAATGATCTTATATCTTTTTTTAAAATTACTGCCTCTATATATTCATCGGCGACAGCTATTACGGTAAGATCAATACTTTGCTTACTGTTTGCTAAAATTGCTGTATCTGCATATGTCGTTATACAGAAGCAGGTGAGTAAAAACAATAGAGCGGGTCCAACAGTTTTACATTGCCTCATTGAATAGATTTCCTACAGCAAGCATTCTATTCCAGTCCTGGTAATAACTCAAACCCTTGAATTTGAGTTTGATTCATAAAAGACAAAGCCTCTTGAGTACATAATAAGAACTAGTTTAACACGTACAAATTTTATATCAAACAAAAAATAAAGAGAAATGCAGGTATAAGGCCAAGGTATGGTTAGGTACCTGACCACAAATTTTTGTACATTTGTATTACCGGGGAGTTTCAATATGCAAATATTTATGTACAGGTACTTAATTGTTATGAAATGAAAAAATGTACGGCAAACAGGTAAGTTTTAGAAAAGAATGCATAAGAAAACAGGAGAGAATGAGGAGGACCCGGGAGGTTTCTCCTTATTCTTTTGACCCTTCTTTTAAAAGCTGATTTTGCGAAACTAACCGTTGTCTTTTCCACAACCTTTCGATTACCGATTCCAACTCTTTAATGTCTATCGGTTTTGTTAAGTATTCATCTGCTCCACATTGTATAGCTTCTATGGCTGTTTTCACAGAACTATAGGCTGTAATAACCACAATTGCCACATAGATATTCCTTTTTTTTATTTCTTGAATTAAAGACATACCTCCCAACCCTGGTAACTTCAAGTCCGTTATAACGATATTAAACCGTTTTTTAGAGAAAAGGCTTAACGCTTCGTACCCTGATAGAACACCGTAGACGGGATATCCGTCATGTGTTAATAACTTTACGAGTCCATTCAGTGTATTTTTATCATCATCTACCAGTAATACCCGTGGTTTTATCATACCTATAATTTTACCATTAATGCCCTGTAAATCCCTCTGTTCTTTTCAGAAATCGAACATCCGGCTATACCGCCTAACACCGTGTTTTTCTCTGGGTGTATAATTCCTTACCATGCTGCTACCCTATTGATTGTACTTTATACACTGCGTCGGACAAAGACCTGCTGCACGTTTAATTTCTTCGGTAAAAGAGGTGATATCAATATCCGGTTTTACCTGAGGACCAGCCTCTACAACAAAATCAAATGCCCCTGATGCTTCTTCAATACACATTGCACATTTAACACAATCTCCTTCAAACCAAACAGCATTTATCTTCATGGTAATTTTCTCCTAAATATTCTTAAATAAATCAAATCATCGTAAACGTTTTAGATAAGTTTACCCATTAAAACCTCATGAAACAGGACAACCCCCTTAATCCCCCTTGAGAAAAGGGGGAATAGGGTGATTGTTCATTACCGCAATTACATCCAGGGAGCAAAATAATCGATATGATAGACATCAATAATCAACCAGAAAAGTTTTGTCCAGGCAGAGGTAATCCTGCGAAGCTTTTCAGGATCATCTTTCAGTTGTTCTGCAAGGAAGTTAAACAAATATTGATGGATATACCCCCAAAGAGCCAGATTCAGCCTTACCGGTATATAAAGATCTTCAAAACCAAATATCGGCACATGTACGGCACCAACCCAACGGACGAAATTCCAGAACTCCTCATCCCATTTACACTCGAGGATCTTTAAAATAAATCTTCGCTGTCTCGCCCTCCTGATAGTAACATATTCTTTAGAAATTTTTCCTGTCTCGTCTCTGAACCATTTCGACAACCAGGGATCATTAATAAGCTTTTCCCAATAAATATGATCAAGGATTGCCTCAAGATGAGGTGCCAAAATGTCCTTAGACTCCCTGATGGCCTCCGTATCTTTATCCGTAAAATCCACACACTGGGCCATATATTCATAACGCTTCATAATATCAAGACTGGTTTCTCTGTAAATATTCCATGTGTTATTAAATTCGGGAATATCCAAAACAGGATTTCGTTTGCCAGCAGAAACCTTCTTCTCTGCCTCCATTGGAAACGTTTTCATATAAGCATTTGCCATAGCTGAATTCATCGATTGGTACTCCTCTTTTAAAAAGTTAGAAATTATACCTGTTCCATACTCTGTTTTTACAATCGCTTTCCCTTGCAAGGTTAACCCATTATTAGAGTCGCTTATTGTATAAACAATTAACATACCACAAGTAACCAATCATGATACCACACAACATAAACAAGTAGAAATACAGTACTTATAAAAATTTATATTTTTGTCACAAGGGAAGAATAGAAAAAGAAGGGGGGTATGAGAAAGCATTTTATCGAAAAATTTGCGGAAATTACCGGTATGTTGAAGAAAAAGGGCGAAAAAATTTCGTTTCTACCCCCATTCCTTTAGTTTATACTCAATCTTTCTCGAGGAGATCCCCAGTATCTTTGCGGCGTCACTTTTACTGCCATGGGTTATCTGGAGTGTTTTTTGAATAATTTCCTTTTCTGCTTCTTTTAACGAAGTGCCGATAGGAATCTTAACTACCGGTATATCTTCTGTACCTTGAATAATACTACCGGGCAGATGTTTCTCGGTAATCATATTACCTTTACAAAGGACAATTGCCCTCTCAACAATATTCTCTAATTCCCTTACGTTACCTGGCCATTGATGTGAACAAAGCGCCTTCACTGCAGCAGGAGTAAAACCGTGAATTTCCTTCTTATATTTTTTTGTATATTTCATCAAAAAAAAATTCGCAAGAAGGGGAGTATCTTCTTTTCTCTCTCTTAACGGTGGCAGGTGCACGGTAATAACATTCAATCGATAATATAAGTCTTCCCGAAACCTTCCCTCCAGGACTTCTTTTTCAAGATCCCGGTTGGTTGCTGCAACAAACCGTACATCCACCTTTATTGTCTTTTCGCTGCCAACACGCTCAAACTCGCCTTTCTCAAGCACCCGCAGCAGTTTAACCTGAACCTTCAGGCTCATTTC
This sequence comes from Candidatus Loosdrechtia aerotolerans, assembly GCA_021646405.1. GTDB lineage: Bacteria > Planctomycetota > Brocadiia > Brocadiales > Brocadiaceae > Loosdrechtia > Loosdrechtia aerotolerans. The sequence goes on along the minus strand of SOER01000007.1, from coordinate 51,683 downwards.
ACCTACTTCGTCTAAAAACAGAGTACCACCATCCGCCAATTCAAATCGACCCTTTCTTGATTGAACGGCACCGGTAAACGCCCCTTTCTCGTGACCAAAGAGTTCGCTTTCCAGTACGCCTTCCGACAAGGCAGCACAGTGTAATGCAATAAAAGGCATCCCTGCTCTTTCACTCTGGTAGTGTATTGCATTCGCCACAAGCTCTTTTCCCGTCCCTGTCTCACCCAGGATAAGAATTGATGCAGTACTTGGTGCCACGTCCTCAATCATCTTAAATATCTGCTGCATTTGAGGCGTACCGCCAACAAGTTCGGAAAACCTGTACTTATTCTTTAACTTCTCTTTTAAGAGCCTGTTCTGCTCAATGAGCTGTTGTTTCTCCCATAACTTCTCTAATATCAACGTCAACTCTTCGATATGTATTGGTTTTGTCAGATAATTATCTGCTCCACATTTTATAGCATCTACAGCAGTTTTAACCGAACTGTATGCAGTAATAACCACAATCGCTATCGATTCATCCTTTTTCTTGATCTCATGAATCAGGGGTATCCCCCCCAATCCCGGCAGCTTCATATCCGTTACAACAATATCGAAATTTTTCTTTGATAAAAGATTTAATGCCTCATAACCTGATAAAACACCAGAAACAGGGTACCCATCAAGGGTTAATATCTTTATTAATCCATCAAGTGCGCTTTTATCATCGTCTACGAGTAATAACCTTGGTTTTGTCATGAAATTTAATACTTCCCATTGCCTGTTGGTATTGTAATTACAAACTTACTCCCCTGCACGGTCTGATCCAACCTTATGATACCGCCATGGGCCTGAATAATATTCTGAGCAAGGGAAAGCCCTACGCCAGTACCTCCTTCTTTCGTAGAATAGAATAAATTAAATATCTCATTCTTGATCTCATCGGGAATTCCAGGGCCGGTATCCTGACAGGAGATTGCTATTTCACGTTCAATACACCCCGCATTCACCGATAACCTTCCTCCGTCGGGCATTGCCTCGATACTATTGATTAAGATATTCAAAATTGCTTGCTTTATTTTATCCCTGTCTATTTTTATTTCGGGCATTTTACCCGATATATTCAATTTTATTTGAATACCGTTTAATTGTGCCTGGGGCGCAAGCAAAGAAACAATCTCTTCTAGCAACTCATCTACCTTCACGTAATCTTTATTTAATTCCCCTGTTTTCGAAAAATGCAGGCATTCTTCAATAAACCCGCTTAAACGAATGAGTTCCTTCTGTACTATGGAAACAATATCAAGCAATTCGCTCTTTGATTTTTTACCTATTTGACGTATTCCTTCTATTTCGCGCACGAGCAATAGCATTTGGATATTCATTGCATTCAGGGGATTTTTCACCTCATGAGCCAATTCTGCAGCAAATTCACCTAAAGTAGACAGGGTTTTCGATCTGAGGACTTCGTCTGAGAACCTCTTTCTCTCTCCGATATCCTCCACAATAGTAATAATATGCGTTATCTTCCCTTCCGCATCCCTGATAGCCGAGGCGCTTGTCTCTACCCATGATTCACTACCATCACCCTTCCTGATCATGAGTTCCCGGGAGGCCTGAGACAGTTTTTCTTGAAAAATATCCATTCCGGGACAAAATTTTTCTGTTAAACACATACCAGTAGAGGTATGGCACTGAAAAATATCGCCGCAATCCTTCCCAAGGATCTCCTCTTTTGACCATTTTGTAATCTCTTCACAGGCGCGATTAAAAAATATCACCTTTCGGTTTGTATCCTGAATCATAATCCCCTTGCTTGCATACTCTAAAGCCTGATTTAAAATATGAGCTATAGTAGTTTCTCCCATAGTTATTTTCTCTATAGGTACCTCTAAATATTCCCAACCATGACATACCTTAAATAATTAATTATAGTATACAGAGCATGTATAACAATCAAAAATTTCCTCAGAAAAAACGCAAATAACCTTGCAGGGACTCTTGATTCTCTATTATAATCCAGACAGGCATGACGATGAGTACTCTCATCCCCTTCAGCAGTATCTCTTTTATGCTCCAAGAAAACCAGGTACTTTTGTCCAGAGGATAGAAATTGAACAAATATTATGATTTCCCCAATAATCCCATTATTGAGGCCCTTTTAGATATTCAGGTAAAACTACCGGAAGGAACTCCGGTTACTCAGTTAGAGTCGTTTCATGAGAAAATCAGAAAATACTTTCCTGAAAAACAGCAACGGATATCTACCCGGTCCGGCATTACATTAATGCCGGAAGCTGCAACCCTGCCAAATGAAGGAGTTTTTGATGGATATTTTCTACAATCCCCGGACAAAAAGAAAATCATTCAGGTAAGACTGGATGGTTTTACGTATAATAAACTAAAACCTTACAAAGACTGGGAAGAATTTCGGAATGAGGCACAAGCACTCTGGAATCTGTATTTCCAGATTACCACACCCGTCAGGATCATGCGCATTGCATTACGATACATAAATCGAGTAGAGATCCCTTTACCTTTGAAGGACATCAAGGAATATCTTTCCACGGCCCCCGAGATTGCACCAGAGCTTCCACAAATCGTAAACTATTTTTTCATGCGGCTTGTTATACCTAATACTGATATTCAGGCCGTTGCCGTTATCAATCAGACGTTAGAAGGGCCTACTGATGATAATAAATTACCGGTAATATTTGATATAGACGTCTTCCGGGACGTCGATTATACAGATAATCGTGCAGAAATATGGACTGAATTTGAAAAACTTCATATATTTAAGAATGATATTTTCTTCCACAGTATAACAGAGAAAACAAAAGAGCTCTTGAGACAGAGATAGTTTCTTGTCAAATTTTAATTCAAAAGGGATGTGCGTTTGAGCAATAAGGAATTGGTTACTACCGATACCGATGAAAAGGCCATTGCCAGGCCTGCATACTCGGGCTTCAGGCTTATACCGAAGAACGGGTATAAGACTCCGGCTGCAATGGGAATACCAACGACATTATAAAAAAATGCCCAGAAAAGATTCTGCTTTATTTTGGATAATGTCCGCCGTCCTAACTGAATAGCCCTTACGATATCCATCACGTCGTTTCTTATGAGGATAATATCACCCGTTTCTTTCGCAACATCTGTTCCGGCACCAATGGCAATCCCAACATCAGCCTGTGCTAAGGCAGGGGCGTCATTAATGCCATCGCCAACCATTCCAACACTCATACCATTCTTCTGAAAATCCTTTACAATCGCCATCTTCTCCGCAGGAAGTACTCTGGCACGATATTCTTCAATACCTGCCTCCGCTCCGACAGCCTTTGCAACCTGTTCACTATCACCTGTTATCATAACGGTACGTATATTCATCTGTTTTAATCGTTCCACAGTCTCACGGACATTGCGTTTTATTCTATCCATAAGGCCCAGAACACCAAGGAATGTCTGATCGTATGCTATATACATAAGAGACTTCCCGTGAATCTCTAACTCTTTAACCCTGTCCTCTATCTCCTCTGTTCTGATGGAATGGGATACCATAAGGGGTTTATTTCCTATAAGGAGATTCTTTCCTTTATAGTGGCAGGCAATACCACTCCCTGGCTCTTCATGAAAATCCTGAACGGTATCCCATACGAGCCCCCTCTTTTCTGCCTCTTCTATAACTGACCGGGCAAGGGGGTGATTGGAAAATGAGCACCCTGCTGCCGCATACGTAAGAAGTTCTGTCTCTTGAGCAGTTTTTAAGGGAACAGTATCCGTTACTTCAAAATGTCCTTCGGTAATCGTTCCCGTTTTATCCAGGATTATAGTGTTAAGCTGTGCGATTTTCTCAAGGGCACTGGCGCGTTTAACGAGGATAGAACGTTCAAGACCTATACCGCTGCTGACCATAATAGCTGTAGGAGTAGCCAGCCCCATCGCACACGGACATGCAATTACCAGTACGGCAACTGCTGTCTTGAGTGCCCATATGAAATACTGCTCCCCGACAACATGAGAGAACAAAAAATACCAACTGATAAAGGTTATAAGGGAAAACGCCACTACCGCTGGTACAAATATGTTCGTTACCCTGTCTACAAATCGCTGAATAGGCGGTCTATCCATCTGGGCCTCTTCAACCATATTTATAATCTGCGATAAAACAGTTTCCTCACCTACTTTATTTGTTCTTACTACCAAAACCCCTGTTTTGTTAATGGTTGCCCCTATAACCTTGTCACCTTCTTGTTTCACTACAGGCATTGATTCGCCCGTCACCATGGATTCATCTACGGATGATGTGCCTCTGAGCACTTCGCCATCGATTGGAACGATTTCACCAGGCCGTATCACAACTGTATCTCCTTTTCGGAGTAATGATGTATCTACCTCTGATTCTTTTCCTTCCGGCGATAGCAATCGTGCCCTGGCCGCTTGCAGCCTGAGTAATTTCTGAAGTACCTGACTGGCCCTTCCCTTCACGCGTTCTTCCATATATTTTCCAACGCGAATAAAGGCAATCAGCATTACTGCTGTTTCAAAGAACATGTGACCTCTCATTCCAAAAATCCCATACAGGGCCAGAATACTATAGATATAAGCGGACAGAACGCCTATTGAGACGAGCACGTCCATATTGGCGGAGAGATTTTTAATGGATTTATATGCACTCACAAAGAAATCCATCCCTGGTCCTAAAAGCGTTGCTGTAGCAATCATCATCATAATAAAGGATTTATGAGCATATGATAAACCAGGGAGTGGCATGTACATGATTGCCATGATAGCTACGGCTCCTATAATACTCAAGAAGAGCCATCCCAGTTGAATATGTCTTTTTGAAGTCTGATCTAGCTGGAACCGCTCTTTTGCAGCGTAACCAATATCTTTAATATAATGGAAAAGCCGAGCCTTGTTTATAACATCGGTATCATAGGTAACGATTCCTGTATTTGTAGAAAAGTTAACCCGAATCGATTTTACCCCTTGAACTTCTTTCAATTTTCGCTCAATTGTCATAGCGCAATTAACGCAATGCATACCGGTAATGTCAAATTTTATCGTTTGTTCAGCCATTTTTAGTCCTTGAAAACGGGGATTTAATATTTACATTTCCTGAAGCCTTTAGTCCCGGCAGGATTTGGATTTCGTTTTGAATCCTGTGATTTTCCTAATCGCAGAATATCATGTGGGTTATAACAGGGGTTGTAAAATACTATTTGGTCACAAATTCCTTTAAACTGTTTTTCATCTATTTGTGGCTATTCACGTTCATGTATATAACTTCATAGCCTTTAATCAGTATAAATGGTAACAAATTCAGGCTGTATAATACTACTGAGAATATCACATCTGGATATAATTCCCACAAGGTTACCATTTCTTATTACAGGAATACGGATAATATTATGTTTTATCATAAGTTCCGTAACTTCATCAATTGAAGCATCCTCTGATACACAGAGGGGGTTTTCTGACATAATTTCCCCCGCCGTTACCTGCTCTAGCGTCTTTCCGTTTTTTATTGCCTTGAGAAGATCAAATTCACTTACTACTCCAATAACCTTTCCCTCATCATCCACAACAGGTAATCCGCTATACATACCAGATAATAGTTTTACGGCTAAATCCCTGCCAATAGTATTCTTCTTGGCTGCAGTAACAATCCTATTCATTATATCTTTAGCTACTTTGGCCATCATGCGTATATACCTCCTTGTAAATAGTATCGGTTCTAGAGTGCTAAAGGTACTACCCAAGCGATTTTACCTATAACTTTTCAACTCTACATTATCTTTTTATTATACGTTCAATCCGTTATTTGTCAAATACTATGGGAGAGGAGAAAACCCTTGATAACCTTTCTGTAAATTGATAACATTTGTTTTAGCTTTGGGTAAAAAATGCTTGTAGTATAAGGAGTAATGAACTCAACTTTCTCCATAATACTATTGATATTTAACCATACGAAACTATCGAAAAACATTTTTACAGGGGAATATCTATTTGAAACCTGTTATTGTATCTACAACAATCTTAGCCGTTCGAAAAAATGGGCATGTCGCAATCGGTGGCGATGGCCAGGTCACCATGAATGCATCAGTGATAAAGAAGGATGCAAAAAAGATTCGCAGACTCTACCATGATAAAGTCATTGTAGGTTTTGCAGGTTCATCTGCTGATGCTTTTGCCCTCATGGAACGGTTCGATGCGAAGCTTGAGCAATACCAGGGCAATGTATTGCGGAGTGCTCATGAGCTGGCAAGAGAATGGCGTACGGATAAAGTATTGAGACGATTAGAGTCATTACTCATTGTTATAGACAAAAACTACTCCTTTTTAATATCTGGCAGTGGTGATGTCATTGAACCAGATGATGGCATTATTGGTATCGGTTCTGGAGGTTCTTACGCGATTGCAGCGGCAAGGGCGCTGGTGAAGCATAGTTCATTAACTGCGAAAGAAATTGTTGAAGAGGCCCTCAACATTGCCGCAGATATTTGCGTTTATACGAATAAAAATATCAAGGTGGAGGAGATTAATACGTGAATGATAATCTAACGCCGCGTAAGATCGTAGAAGAACTCGACAAATACATTATCGGTCAAAAGAATGCCAAACGTGCAGTGGCAATTGCCATACGAAATCGATGGCGCAGACAACAGCTCACGAATGAATTGCGAGAAGAGGTCTTACCAAAAAACATTATCATGATTGGTCCCACAGGTGTAGGAAAAACAGAAATAGCAAGACGTATGGCTGCATTAGTTAAAGCTCCTTTCCTTAAAGTAGAAGCATCAAAGTATACAGAGGTTGGGTATCATGGTCGTGATGTAGAATCTATGGTCCGTGATATTACAGAGATCGGAATAAATATGGTTAAGGCCGAGATGATTCAGAATGTTCAAGAAAAGGCCGAAAAAATGGCAGAGGAGAGGCTTTTAGACCTACTCTTGCCACCGCCCCCAAAAAGTACTGAACAGCAATCCACTCCCGATATTGAAAAGCAACGTGCAAGTACCCGGGAGAAGTTTCGGAAAAAATTACATGATGGGGAACTTGCAAACCGTACCGTGGAACTTACCACCCATGAGAAGCCTTTTGTATTACAGGGTTTTGTGGCAGGCATTGAAGAAATAGGCATGGATTTCCAGAACATGCTTGAGAAGATGGTCCCTCCGCGTACCCAAGTGCGTAAGGTTTCTGTAGCTGAAGCAAAAAGGATTCTGTCACAGGAAGAGGCTGAAAAGCTCATTGACAAAGAAAAGGTAATGCAGGAAGCAATTCGAAGGACTGAGCTATACGGTCTTATCTTTATTGATGAAATTGATAAGATTGCCGGACGTGAATCAAAACACGGCCCTGATATATCCAGGGAAGGCGTACAAAGAGACTTGTTGCCGATTGTCGACGGTACCACCGTAAATACGCGATACGGAATGGTAAGGACCGATCGCATTCTCTTTATCGCAGCAGGGGCATTCCACGTATCGAAGCCTTCCGATTTGATACCCGAACTTCAAGGACGATTCCCTATTCGGGTAGAATTAGACGACCTTGGAAAAGAAGAATTCTTGCGAATTCTGATCGAACCAAAAAATGCATTAATTAAACAGTACAAGGCACTTCTTGAGACCGAAGGAGTAAAAGTACGGTTTGAAAATGACGCTATCGAGGCTATCGCAGAAATTGCCGTACAAGTAAATAAACGTACTCAAAATATCGGTGCACGAAGGCTACATACGGTAATGGAAAAACTCGTGGAAGATGCATCATTTGACGCACCCGATATGAATGGTGCAGAGATAGTTATTAATGCGCAGTATGTTTATGATAAGTTACAGGCAATCGTAAAAGACGAGGATTTGAGTCGATATATCTTATAAAGATGAAACCGGTTATTGGTATTAATTGTGATTACGAAAAAGAAAGCAGACTACCATATTCTTTTTTATACAGGGACTACAGCGACGCCATCATTGCAGCTGGCGGTATCCCTGTACTCTTGCCTATACTAAAAAATGAAAACGATATAGAATTCTTTCTGAAAAGAGTCAATGGTTTACTCCTTACAGGAGGAAACGATATTCCACCGGAGCGCTACGGAGAAAGAAGACATGAAAGAACTAAATGCGTCCATGCGGACAAAGACGTTGCTGATTTTACCTTATTACAAACGGCAATTATAATGAGAAAACCCATTCTGGCAATATGTTACGGTGCGCAGCTCGTAAATGTCGCCTTCGGTGGTTCTTTAATACAAGATATTCCAACTGAGGTCTCAACACCAATTACCCATAAAGATCCAGAAAACGAGCAGTATACTCACCCTGTGGCAGCAAAAAGGGATTCACTTCTTTCCAGAATCTTTGGAACGGATTGTATTACGACAAATAGCATACATCACCAGGCCATTAAAACATTGGGTAAAGGTTTAAGGGACACTGCCCATGCGACCGATGGTATTATAGAGGCCATTGAATGGGAAGGATACCCTTTTCTTTTAGGCGTCCAGTGGCATCCGGAACGTATGATTCATAGACCGGGACATATATCTCTGTTCACTTCCCTTATTCACGCTTCAAATTAAAGGTGCATTTTTATACAGCAAACAAGCCCTATCTGCAATCATTACAAACACCATAGAAAGATATTTGGAAACCTGAAACAGTGTACTTATTTTTAATAGAATCAGGCAGTTTGATAGATGGCGAATAATCATCGAGAATATCACCTATTTTTTTGCAGGTAGAACAGATAACATGGTGATGGCTGTCTGTATTAGGATCATAATGTTTACGATCCTTATCGATAATAAGCTCTTTTATCTCTCCAAGATCCCTTAAAGTTTCTAGCGTTTTATAAATGGTGGTAAATGACACAGTAGGATAAGTCCTTTTTACTCTCCTGAATATCTCTTCTGCAGACGGGTGGGAAGTATTATTCTTCAAGACCTTAAAGATCATCAACCGCTGAGGTGTGATCTTCATGCCGTTACTTCTTAATATATTCGTTAATTTTTCTATAGATTCCATAGTTATTTATTCCGAAATATAAAGAAAAATGATTGTTAACAAAAATAGAATATAATTTTTGTATCGGCAAGTCAATAAAAAAATAACAATAAACACTTAAAAAAACAAAGCTTACGGATGGCTTAACAGAATGAAAACTGGTTGTACAGCTATCCGCAAACACATAATCATTCTGAATAAAAATTCCTGACGGTTCAGATTCTTACGGAAGGTATCAAAAGATGAAACTAGTTCTGCAAACCTTGCGATGGCATTGAATCTCTGTTTTTTACAGGTTTGGTTCTTAAACCGCGTTATAAGCCTGTTCTATTCCTCAGCCTCTTCCAGAGTACCTTTTTCAGCAGTACCTTCTTCACCAGTCTCCGGTTCTTTCTTCACTGTACCTGTTAAAACCTCATCCTTGCCGGAAGGTGTTTCTTCAGGAATAATACGGGCAACAGAGACAAGTTTGTCTCCCTCTACTATAGAAAAGAGTTTGACCCCTTGCGTATTCCTTCCAATACTGCGAATGGTGTTCACTGAGGTACGGATCACCATGCCTTTTGCAGTTATCATAATCAGGTCATCTTCATCTCTCACATCAAGTAAGGCAACGACCTTTCCGTTTCTCTCAGTGGTTTTAATGTTAATGACACCCTGTCCGCCCCGGCGATGCACAGGATATTCGCCAAAATCTGTACGTTTACCAAAACCATGTTCGCAAACCGTTAACAAGGAGGCATTTTCATCTACAATAACCACACCTCTCACCTTGTCTCCGTCTTTCAGGGTAATCCCCTTTACCCCATGGGTTACGCGCCCCATTGTTCTAACATCTTTCTCTGAAAAGCACATGGCCTTCCCCTGTTCGGTACCGAGTATAATATCTTGTTTACCGTTTGTTAATTTAACACCAATTAACTTATCCCCTTGATCCAGGGTAATAGCAATAATACCACCTTTTTTAGGATTACCATATGCGCACAAGGGAGTCTTTTTAATAATCCCGTTACTCGTTACCATAACCAGTTGCCGATCATCAAAATTTCGTACAGGAATAAGAGACGTTATGCATTCACCATCTTTGACATTCAACAAATTAATGAGCGCCCGGCCCTTTGATGTCCTCCCCATCTCTGGAATATCATAAACCTTTTGCCAGTAAACTCGACCCTGGTCGGTAAAAAACAGGATATAATCATGCGTCAATGCCACAAACAGATGTTCAATAAAATCCCCTTCTTTCATTTCTGCACCAGTAACACCCTTACCACCGCGATGCTGTTTTCGGTAAGAGGTAAGCGGCAACCGCTTGATATATCCTTCATGAGTAATAATAACAACAACGTTCTCTTCAGCAATAAGATCTTCCAGATCTAAATCAGTAACCGCACTAACAATTTCTGTGCGACGTTTATCACCGAAACGTTCTTTAATCTCTCTGATATCCTTTTTGATAATATCCAACACCAGTTTTTCACTGGCCAGGATGGCCTGGTATTCTTTAATATCTGCACATAATCTTTTATACTCTTCTTCGATCTTTTCCTGTTCAAGCCCCGTTAGTCTCTGGAGCCTCATATCCAAGATGGCATTCGCTTGAATCTCCGTGAGAGAAAATTGACTGATAAGCCCCTTGCGTGCATGATTAACAGAGGCAGATGTCTTAATTAAATTAATAATTGCGTCTATATTCTGGAGTGCAATCCTCAGCCCTTCCAGGATATGAGCCTTTGCTTGTGCCTTTTCCAGTAAATATTTTGTCCTTCGCGTAATGACAACCTTTCGGTGCTCGATATAGTAAACCAGCATCTGCTTCAAGTTGAGGGTTTCTGGACGATTATTTACCAGAGCAATCATGATGATACTGAAACTGTCCTGGAGTTTCGTATGTTTATACAGCTGATTCAAGATGATCTCTTCATCTTCACCTTTTTTCAATTCAATGACAAGCCGGCTTCCTTCCCGATCACTTTCATTCCGGACATCTGAGATACCCTTAATCTGTTCTTCCTTCACCAACTCAGCAATACGCTCCAAAATATTATCTCTGTTTAGCTGGTATGGTATTTCAGTCACAACAATACTCTTTCTTCCACTTTTGGATGTTTCTGTATGTACCCGTGCCCGTACAGTAATCGTCCCGCGCCCCTTCCGATATCCCTCTTTAATACCTTCAGTACCGCAGATTAAGGCCCCGGTAGGAAAATCAGGCCCTTTGATAATCTTCATCAATTCATCAACCGTGATATCGGGGTTATCAATAACCTTAATAATTCCATCACAGATCTCACCTACATTGTGGGGTGGGATGCTGGTAGCCATACCAACTGCTATACCAGAACAACCATTACAGAGGAGATTGGGAAATTTTGAAGGAAGGACAATAGGTTCCACCCTGGTATCATCATAGTTCGGTACATAATCAACAGTTTCTCTCTCGAGATCTTCCATCATAATCATTGTAACTTCTGTCATCCGGGCCTCTGTGTAACGCATAGCAGCAGGAGGATCACCATCAATAGAACCAAAATTTCCCTGACCATGAACGAGGGGATATCGATAATTAAAATCCTGTGCCATGCGAACGAGGGTTGGATAGACAACCTGTTCACCGTGAGGATGATAGTTTCCCGTAGTGTCACCAGCAATTTTAGCACATTTTCTGAATTTAGAACGAGGGCCTAAACCAAGGTCGTTCATGGCAACAAGGATGCGCCTTTGTGAAGGTTTTAAACCATCCCTCACATCGGGAAGCGCCCGGCTCATTATGACACTCATTGCATAATTAAGATACGAATCTTTCATCTCCTCTTCAATGAAGAGGTCTTTTATATTTTCTCTTCTTTCAACCATTTATAGTTACCTCAGATACAAATGGATTATAGTTCTTTTCTTCTCCAATAGTCGTTGACGGACCATGGCCGGGATACACAATCGTTCTTTCATCAAGCATAAATAAACGCTCCCTGATAGACTGAATAAGTGTTTTATGATTACATCCGGGAAAATCTGTCCGGCCAATGCCGCCCTTAAAGAGACTATCTCCGGAAAACAAGAGAGGAGGCTTTCCATCCTCTCGGTTCTTACTGTATAAACATATTCCGCCGGGAGTATGTCCCGGAATATGAATGACTTCAAACACACACCCATCCACACCAACAATGTCACCATCTTTCAGCAGCTTGTCTGCAAACGGAGACCGTACTGTTGGGCCGCCATAAAAGGCAGAAAGGATAGAGAGGTTTTTGGCCGGATACGGGAGCATATCCTGATCTTTTTCATGCACAAAAATCTGAATAGCCGGAAAAATCTTTTTCAGATCAGCATTGGCGCCTATATGGTCACCATGACCATGGGTAAGCACAATACTTCTCGGTGTTAAGTGCCTATTTTTGATAAAGGCAATAATATCTTCTGCGTCTGCACCTGAATCAATAATCAATGCATCTGAAGAAGCCTTGCCTGCAATAATATAACAACATACCTGTAAAGGTCCTACATTTAACTTATGAATAAGCATACTTCTATATTTTCTGTAAATAGTTTTCTATTAATCCTTTAAGTTCACAGGGCCCACTATTATCCCAAAGTCCGATAATCTTCCGCTCTCTTTCCGCATTCTCTGTAGAATCAGAAGCATGTGCAGCATTCTTCATAATATCTTCGCCATAAATCCTCCTGACTTTACCGGGTTCACCCTTCTTTGAGTCGGTAGGGCCTAAAATATTCCGTATTTTGCTAATTGCATCGGGCCCTTGATATAAGAGGGCAAGGCAGCGGGTTGTTCCTGGCATTCTCTTCCCAGCCGCATCTGTTTTTTCGGGATCTAATCCAGTCATATATTGTATGATCTTATTGAACTCGTGCATCGCATTTATGTTTTTTAATTGTTCAGATAATTGTTCCGCCTGACCGCTAAGTATGTCACCCGGCACCTCAAAAGTAAAGAGGGATTTAAAACAGTCTTTGAGTTTTTCAGCTATCTTTTCCGGCTTTGGTTTTAATTTTTCTCGAAAAATATCTATCAAGGGGCCGTAAAATTCTTCAGCCTGTGCAATGCTCATTCTTAAAAGCTTTATTCCAACAATATAGAGACCAGCTCTTGAAAACATATCGATAATGTTCCCCGGTAGCGGACTTTGTTCTTCAAACGGTTTCAAGATAACCAATGTAGTTTCTGGCCTGGCTCCTTCAGAATATTGAATAACGTCCTCAAGAACTCCTCCATCCCCGGGTAAATATTCAGCAAACAGCTCAAGCTGCTTGTTATTGGTAATGGGGTCTGCAGAGGTAATTACTGCTGGCTCAAAATATTCAGTAGTACCATTGGAGCTTTCAACATAGTCTCCAAAACTTCCACGGATAGTATGTCCCTGAAAGCTTGTGATGGGTCCAATAACATCGTCTTTCATCTTTACAATAGCATTGGACCCTTTAAAAAGGAGCAGTACCGTCCTGTTGGTAATTCCGAATTTATTCTCTTTGCGAAAGTTACTATTAACATAGTTAATCATAACTTTCTTCCATGCGGGCTTGATATTCTGTTCTTCAATAGTTAAGCAGTATTTATCAACAAAGGCATCACTTGGTGCAAACATCGTTGCGCCTATAAACTCAAGATTTGTCAACGAAAGCAAACGCCCTAAAATACCACCGGTACGGCTTTTTAAAAGACTGTAAGGAGTAATCAATGCATACGTAAGTTCACTTGCCATAAATATGGTTTTCTCCGAGAATCAAGATAGAAATAAGTAAATATTTAAACACCTATAATATATCCTAACTTCTTTCAATACTTGGTTTTTTCAATACCCGATATATCTTGTAATAAAAATCGGTTAAATGCTAAATTGTAACACGACAGATACAATGGGTCAATAGTTTTTAAAGGATTGTCAGTATTTCCGGCTGGTTTAACTGTAGGGTTTCTGGACTAAAGAGTTCTTGTATGCGCGAGAGAAAGGTATCTGTTACAGAGATGAAATATTGACGGGATGCTTTAATGAAATAACTGCCCTGAGGCGTGGTAATCTCAAAGAAAAGGGGGCATTCCCCATTATGAACCTTAATAATTTCTCGTAGTTGAAATAATTTTGATTCTTCAAATTGTGAGGTCTCGAATCGGATGGTTATGCATTTTGCCAGGCGTGAAAAAGCATCTTTTTCAGCAATGATTTCCTTAACCCGGATAGTTGGAGTAGTGCTTTGGAAACCAATTTGCCCCCTGACAAAGATAACTTCATCCAAGTTTAAAAGCGATTTGTACGCTTTTGATTCTTTCTGAAAAGCAATACACTCAACTGTACCGTTCATATCTTCAAGGGTAATATATACCATGGGATCACCGCGTTTTGTATTGCTGGGCCTAAGATTGGTAATAATACCCCCCATGACTATTTCTTCGCCTTCAGGGAGTTCAGAAATATCTGTTGACGATGTTGTGGATATTTGTTTGATTTTTTCCTTGTACGCGTTTAAAGGATGGGAACTCAAGTAGAATCCGAGACTCTCTCTTTCTGCCTGCCGCGTCTCTTTTTCAGACCAGCAGCTTACAGTACCATCTATCCCTGATTCTTCTTCCTTGAATATATCTAAATCGCTATCGGGACTGAACAGGGACTTCTGGCCGGTGCGTCTATCCTTATTTGCCATACTCCCCATCTGCATAACAGTGTCGAGCCCCGCAAGCAATCCTGCACGATTCGTATGCAGGGAATCAAAGCATCCTGATTTAATCAAGTACTCAATTACTTGCTTATTAACGGCCCGCATATCAACCCGCTTGCAAAAATCAAAGAGAGAAACAAATGGCCCCCCCGTATCCCGTGATTGTATTATAGAATCGATAGCCTTCCCCCCCACATTTTTAATAGCTCCTAGTCCGAACCGTATTTTATTCCCCTGGTAAATTGTAAAATCATTCTGACTTTCATTAATATCCGGTGGCATCACCTCAATGCTCATCCGGCGGCAATCCTCTATGTAATCTACAACTTTATCGATGTTTTCCTTCTCACAACTCATCTGTGCAACCATATACTGAACGGGATAATGTGCTTTCAAATATGCGGTTTGGTAGGTAATTACCGCATAGGCTGCTGAATGAGATTTATTGAAACCATACCCAGCAAAGTACTCCATCAGTTCAAAGATACTTATAGCGATTTCCTTTGGGATTCCATTCGCAATGGCACCATTTACGAATTGGTCTTTGAATTTTGCCATAATTTCAGGCTTCTTCTTTCCCATCGCTTTCCGGAGATTATCCGCCTGATTCAGAGTAAAACCTGCTAACCGGTTGGCAATACGCATAACCTGTTCCTGATACAAAATTACCCCATACGTTTCTTTTAAGATAGGCTCGAGCAAAGGGTGGAGGTACGTTACCTCTTCCTTTCCGTGTTTTCGATTAATAAAAGATTCCACCATCCCACTCTGTAGTGGCCCGGGCCTGTACAGAGCTACTAACGGAAGGATATCGGCAAATTTATCAGGTTTTAGTTTTCTTAGTAATTCTTTAAACCCACGGCTTGTCTCTACTTGAAAAACACCCTTTACATCCCCACGGGTTAATAATTCATATGTTTTTTTATCGTCCATAGCGATTTCTGCAAGGTTGATATCTATTCCTGTAGTTTTGTGAATTAACTTGGTAGCCTTGTCAATAACCGTTAATTTTCGGACGCCAAGAAAATCTGCTTTTAACAATCCGATCTTATCAACCAGTATTTCATCGTAGTACTGAGTAGTAACTGCATCCCTTGTTCTCGCAAGTGGAACATACTGAGTAAGCGGTTCATCTGAAATCACAATGCCTGCTGCGTGTACTGATGCATGCCGGCATAACCCTTCAAGTTTTTGTGAAATGTTAAAGAGATCGCGGATATGTTTTTCGTTCTCATAAAGTGCCTTTAATGCAGGTTCCTGCTCTAATGCCTGCCGTAACGTTATATTCAGTGTGTTGGGGATAAGTTTCGCTACCTTATCCACTTCAGAGAGAGGGATACTGAGTACCCGCCCAACATCCCGAATAACTGCCTTTGCCTTCATTGTCCCGAAGGTAATAATCTGAGCCACATTGCTGTCTCCGCCGTATTTATTTCTGACGTACTGGATAACCTTTTCACGACCCTCTGCACAGAAATCAATATCTAAATCGGGCATAGAGACTCTCTCTGCATTTAAAAACCTCTCAAATAATAAATCATTCTTAATGGGGTCGATATTGGTGATATTTAGCAAATAAGCAACGAGGCTACCTGCTCCGGAACCGCGTCCTGTTGCAGGTATACGCTGCTGTACGGCAAAGTTAATGAAATCCCAGACAATTAAAAAATAATCGACAAAACCGGTATTTTCAATAACGGTAAGCTCATAATCCAAACGTTCGCGGACACCCGATGTAACAGAACCATATTTCCTCACCGCCCCTTCTTCACAGAGCTTCTGTAAATACTGTTTATTAGACATACCTTCCGGTGCAAGAAATTTAGGTAAATGAACCTTCCCAAAGGCCATTTCAACATTACACCGTTCAGCAATTTTTAAGGTATTTTCAACAGCCCCCGGAACGTCCTGAAAAGCACTGTACATTTCATGAGCATTTTTAAAGTAGAATTCCTGAGATCCAAAACGCAACCTCTGTATATCAGAAAAACGCTTCCCCGTATTGATACATAGGAGAACATCATGTGCCATTGCATCATCCATATCCATATAATGGGTATCATTTGTTGCAACGAGAGGTATATCCAATCTCTTTCCTATCTCCACCGCCTCGGATACTAATCGTGCCTGATTTTCAATTTTGTTATTCTGAACTTCGAGGTAAAAACGATCAGGGCCAAATATATCCTTGTACCCTCTTGCTATTTTCATAGCGTCTTCAAGACGATTATTTAACAAACATTGATTAATTTGAGAGGTCATACACCCGCTCAGACAAATGATTCCTTTCGAGAACGTTTTTAGAAGTTCTTTGTCAATTCGTGGCTTATAATAAAAACCTTCAAGATATGCAGAGGTAGTAAGTTTCAGAAGATTACAATACCCCTCATAGTTTTCCGCGAGGAGGGTAATATGGCTAAGAACCTCTTTACCGTTTTTGGATTCTTTATCAAAACGGCTTCCCTGCGCCATGTATGCTTCATAGCCCAGAATGGGTTTTATTCCCCGGGATTTTGCCACCTCATAAAATTCGATAGCGCCAAACATATTCCCATGATCCGTAAGGGCAAGGGCTTGCATTTTCAGCTGAACAGCCCTTTCCACAAGGTCGCTAATTTTACAAGCACCGTCAAGAAGGCTGTATTCACTATGGACATGAAGATGAACGAAATTATCCTTGTTACTCATTTGATATCGATAGCTAAAAAAGAAGATCGGAGATATAATGATTCTACGGAATACAGAATGTTTATTTTAGCCGGTATTATGGTACTATGGTGTATGGAAAATCAAGCTCATTTTGGTAACAATTTTACTTGAAACTTCATTTTTATTGTGCTATAGTGTGCCTACGTCATTTTTTAGATACAATTATTTTTTTTCAATATTTTTAACTTTTTAAAGTCAGCAGGAAATCAAAAAATACACCAAGGGGGGTTCCAATGTCTAGTTGTAATACAAAAGCAAAGGCTATTATGGTCGTGTTGGTAGGTCTTTTCGGACTGCTCTGCGTAGGTTTTGGCGTATCGGTTACACAAAAGTATAGAATACAAAAAGAACGGGTACACGAGCTTGAAAAGCAGCTTGGCGCTGGACGTAAGGAAGTATTGAAAATACCGGAATTAATGGAAAATCTAGACAAGACTGAAGCGGCGAAAAAAGAAATTGAAGAGAAGGTTTCTGAATATGAATCAGAGAAGGAAGATTTAGCAGCACAGGTATCCGAACTCCAGGAGGAAGTAGGTACCTTCGGTGCAATAAAAGCCGCTGTAGGTGTGCAGATTAGCGGTTTGCAAAGTACAATCACGGAACAGCAAAATACGATTGCATCATTAGAGGAAGAGAAAGACAAACTCATGCAACGGATCTCAGAAATTGAGGAAGAGAGTAAAAGTATTGCTGGTAAATCAGAACTCCAGGTTGCTGATATGAAGAGGGAGCAGCGGGAACTGAAAAAACAGATTGACTATTATACAGAGGCAAAAAATGCTGCTGATCAGGAGCTTGCAGAAAAGCAAAACGCTCTAACAGAACTTCAGGAGGCAAAAAAGGCATTAGAACAGGAATTAGCGAGACTAAAAGAACAACAGGGCGGAGGTGAGGAGGCACCAGGCCAGCCTCAAACACCATCATCAACGCCACACTTTCCGCTTATGGAAGGCACTACATCAAGTGCTCAAACAGAAGATATAAACAAAGCTTTTGCTTTACTGAGGGAAAGAATCACTTCACCCACTATAAACCTTTCAGAGGTAAGCAAGCTATTATCCCGGATTGAAAATAACTTAAAACAAATAAAATAAGCTTCAGGAAAAGGAAACACGAACTTTTCCAATGGATGTATGAGGGGAAGGATTATGCCTTCCCTTTTTTATTTGCCTATGCGAAGTTCCCGTATCTTTTGCTGCAGATTTTGTCGGTGCATATCAAGTGCTTCAGCAGTTCGGCTAATATTCCAATTGCATTCTTCCAACTTCTTTTTTATAAAATCACGTTCGAAATTTTCTATAAGTATCCTCTTTGCATCGCGGAACGAGAGATGATAATTCATATCTTTCAGTATGAGTGCGCAATTTTCTGTACGGCTTATTTCTTCTGGTAAATCTATATCGCCAAGTGTTTCACCATCGGAGAGGACTACAGAACTTTCGATAACGTTTTTCAGTTGGCGAATATTACCGGGCCAGCTATATGATACGAGCAATTTTATTGCTTCGTGAGAAATCGATTTTATACACTTTTGATGTTTTTCCGAAAAATACTGGAGAAAACGATTTGCTAAAAGGGGAATATCCTCTTTCCTATACCTCAAAGGAGGGAGCTTTATATTCACAACCTTAATCCGGTAATAGAGATCCTCCCGAAACCTGCCTTCCTCAATTTCCTCTTCAAGATCACGATGGGTGGCACTAACAATTCGCACATCTACCGAGAGCGTTTCCGTCCCGCCAAGGCGTTCAAATTTTTGCTCCTGTAATATCCGTAAGAGTTTTGATTGTGTACTAAAACTCATATCTCCGATTTCGTCAAGAAATATTGTACCCCGGTCGGCAAGTTCAAATTTACCCAAACGTCTTTCTGTGGCACCGGTAAATGCCCCCTTTTCATGTCCGAAAAGTTCACTTTCGATCAATGTCTCCGGTACTGCAGCGCAGTTCATAATAATGAGAGATTCATTTTTGCGTTTGCTTCTTTTATGAATTTCGCGGGCTACCAGTTCCTTGCCACTACCACTTTCACCCTGAATCAATACTGTAACATCAGTGGTGCCTACCTTCTCAATCTTATCAAAAACCTCTCTCATGAGTTCACTTTGCCCGATGAGCTCACCCATGCCTTCCAGTCGTCCAATTTCCATTTTAAGCCGGGCATTCTCTTCCTGCAGGGCAAGCTTTTCAAAGGCATTTTTGACAATAATTCTTAATTCATCAATATCATATGGTTTTGAGATATAATCATATGCCCCTTTTTTCATAGCCTCAACGGCAATCTTCTCAGAACCATACGCAGTTATGATGACTACGAGAGGAGGGTTCCTCATTACCTTAATCATCTCCAGTGTCTTCATACCGTCAAGTTGTGGCATATTGATATCCAGAAATACCAGGAGGGGCTGCAGTGTTTTTATAATTTGTAATGCACTGATACCATCCTTTGCTTCATATATCGTATAGTTGTCCTTTTGCAGTATCTTTCTCATCGCGTATCGTGCTGCTTTTTCATCATCTACAATTAATATTGATGGTTTAATCATACCCATACCTATGTAAATATGTTTTCATTCAAAGGAAAACAGATAATAAATGATGTCCCGTTTCCATTGCTCTCAACATAAATAGATGCATCCATATCCTCTAACTTTTTTTTCACAATGGAAAGCCCTAACCCTGTACCTGTTTGTTTTGTTGTATAGAAGGGATCAAAAATTTTAAGAAGTGAATTTTGTGGTATCCCAGGCCCGGTATCGGCAACGGTCATCTGAACCCTCTGTTTATCAGGCTGATAATCGGCGCGGACCCGTATCTCTCCTCCGTGAGGCATTGCCTGGATTGCATTATGGAGTAAATTAAAAAATACCTCCTTTAATGCGCCTTCATCGGCAATAATAGTCGGAACATTCATAGGAATGTCACAGTATGTCACAATCTTATTCTGTTTTGCCTCATGATTCAGTACAATTAATGTCGAATGAATAATCTCACCGATTTTGACACTGGTTTTTATCTCACGGCCTGGTTTTGCAAATTGTAGTAATTGATTAACTACTTTTGTCAGCCTATCTATTTCATCCACGATAATAGCCAAATCTTCTTGTAGCGAATCATTCTTCGAATCTTCTTGCATAACCTGAACAATAGCTTTAATAGAGCTTAAAGGGTTTTTGACCTCATGGGCTACACTCGTTGAGAGCCGTCCAAGACTCGATAATTTTTCATTTTCATACATCTTTCTTTCCAAGAGAAGTTTTTCCTCAATAATCTTTGATTTTTCTACTGCAGAACCGATCTCGTTAGCAATAATCATTAATTGATCTAAATGATCGGAGGCGACGGGTAAGCCTCGTTTTGCACGCCCTAAGCTTAACAGACCCGTAAGTTTACGGTTAACAAAAATCGGAAATATAAAAATAGCATCCAGGAGCCTCATCTCGTTGATAATTAAGACATCCTTTACCTCATATCGGTTGAGCACAACAAATTCACCAGTAGAAAAAAATTCAATAATATGCTGTATATCCTTCTGATTGATATGCCTGTATTTTTGATTACCAATAACCTGAACCCGCTCCGTTTTTTTTTTCAAAAATGGAACAGGCTTGAAAAGCAGGAGGTTGGTAGATTGAATGGCCGTAGCCTTTTTAATTGACTCCACAACATCTTCAAGAAGCCTCCTAAAATTCACCAGAGGATCCGTGCTGATAATATGACTTAATTCATTCAATACGTATTCACTGTCCGCAATACGGTGAAATATGAGCTTCCGAAAAAGTTTTTGTACACCCTCTTTCAGTTTTGGAAACCAGAATACCAGATTAATAACAAAAACAGATTCCAAAATCCTCGAATTTACGAAATAGTTTTGCTCGAGTGATTTGCTTAACTTTTTAATTCCAAAATAATAGAGGCAAATAAGAATAAGGGTAAGGAATGAATAGAAAACACTTCGGCGGAGTACAAATTCCATGTAATTGTATCGATATACATAATAAGAAAAAATAATGCTCGGGAAGATTGATGACAACATGGCAACAAGTACTAAATAATCACCAACATAGGGAATCTTATTTCCCTCCAGGAGAACGGTAAATCCAATAAATATCACAATACTTATGATGACCCAAAAAATGGCCATATGGAACTTCCGCTCTTCTTTCTCATCTACTGTCGTTGCAAGCCTCCTTGAAATACTTGCTGCAATAAATAATGATATAATAAGCCACACAACAAAAGGCTTAACGTAAGAAGATGCTGCTATAAAATCGATATCTTCTGATACAATAAAATTTTTTGTCACTAAGGAAAAGGGAATAACGGGAAGATAAATAGCAATGAATATGAGACGTTGCAAAGATTTTTTAATATATGGTTTGCTTTCAATAAGAAAGAGAATTGCCGTGTGCAGGAGAAGGCTGGGCATAAAACCAATTCCTGCATAAGAGATTGCATCGGAAATAAGATTAATCAATACCGTATTTTTACCAAAAAGGAGAAAACTGAAGAAATATACGGTATTTCCAAAATGCCACATAGCAACGCTGATAACAAGAAATAAGAATACAAGTTCACTTCTTGTCTTTTGTTTCCGTTGTACAATTAAGACGGCGAGTACTATATGAAGGATGGTGCCTAATACAAATCCTATAAGAGAGATAATTTCGTACAGTGGCATGGAATAGCTATATTTGCCAATTGAGTAAAAATAAAACCAATGGATTTATCATATTCATGAAAAAACAGCCTGTCAATAGAAAAAATAACGCTTTGTGGACATAAAGTATTGAGTACCCATATAGCTTCAGGGTAAGAGGGTGGTACAGATAAACTTGTTTTGCAGTACATAACCTGATATTATACTACACTATTCTGCACAACCCGTTATAAGAGGTAAGGTCAAAACAGACCGCGAAGGACAGGGTAGTATTTTTATATGAGGGAGGCTAATTGATAAAGCCAGCGAATATAAACAGTATCATTATCCGCTCACCCAACTGGGTAGGCGATGTCATTATGGCAACACCTGCCTTTCGCTGTATTCGGGAAAATTTCATCAATGCAAAAATAACCATTCTTCTAAAACCCTATGTTTTGAGTCTTATTGAGGATACTCCATGGTTTGACGAAGTAGCCTTGATAGACACAGGGAAGCAACATTGCCGGGAAGCGCGATATATCTCTCTTATAAAACAAATACGGTCCGGAAAGTATGATCTCGGGTTTCTCTTTCCTAACTCCTTTAGCTCCGCACTTATGTTCTGGCTGGGGGGTGTTAAACGTCGTGTCGGGTATAAACGAGATATACGATCATGGCTGCTTACCGATCCTTTAGAGAGACTGTATGAAAACGGCCATTTTCGCCCTACCTATATGGGTGATTACTATCTTCGGCTTTGTACGTATATGGGATGTAAAGTACGTTCAAAGGAATTAGAATTGTTCCTTAATCAGGAAAGTTTAAAACGTGCGGACGAAATATCTGAAAAATTCGAAATATCAAATAGCCACCCTCTTATTTTATTAAGTCCTGGTGCAGCATATGGTTCTTCAAAATGCTGGACAGCGGAAGGTTTTGCTGGAACTGCGGACCTTATTAAGAAACACTTAGATTGTACTATAGCCATTGTTTGTGCACCAAACGAAACAAAATTGGCAATGGACATAGAAAAGGCTGCACGTTCAAAAATAATAAATTTGGGAAATGAGATTAGATCACTCGATACGCTCAAGGCACTCATCAAAAGGTGTGCTTTGCTTATCACGGTCGATTCTGGTCCCCGGCACATTGCAGTCGCTTTTAAAAGACCTGTCGTAACCCTGATGGGACCAAACGATCCGCGATATACAGATACTCCTGCAGAAATAGGACAGGTTATCAGGGCCGATGTGGATTGTCTTGCCTGTCATCGTAAGGCATGTCCAAAAGATCATCGGTGTATGACACATATAAAACCGGAAAGAGTGGCCAGGGTAAGTTTGGATTTGATTGGTGCAAATGCTTAAAAAACGTCCGTGTTTTATACTGTAAATAGCATATTATCGGTTATTATCATCAATATAATAACGGACACACCAGCAAGTATGGTGATTTGAAATGCATTTACCAAACAGGCTGGAGGAGATTATTTAAACAACCACAACACATACATACTATACCCGGCCAGCAAGAAAAATCCTTGTACACGGCTCAGGGCAAACTTCCAGGTAATCATGGGCATGAGGAATATACAAAACAAGAGCATGACGGGCATATCAACGCGAAGAGAAAGGGTATTAACTGACAGGGGTTGAATAATTGCAGCAATACCAAGGATCGCGAGGATATTAAAGATGTTACTGCCAATAACATTACCTATGCTAATATCAGATTCCTTACGGATAGTGGCAACCAGCGAAGTAGCAAGCTCAGGAAGAGAGGTACCGACAGCAATAACGGTAAGTCCTATAACAAGTTCGCTAATCCCCATTACCCGTGCAATATATATTGCTGCATGAATCAGCAGATACGCACCTCCAATAAGTGCTCCGAAACCAAGGATAATTAATAGTATATCCTTAATTAATGCATCGCGTGTTACCCCAATAAACTCTTCATATTCAAGGTATTCTTGCTCTACTGCCCTGGACTCCTTTAATGCTGCACGATATACACAAAATGTATAGAGAATAACTCCTACAAAAAGTACGATACCTTCCCGACGGCTCAGTGTACCATCCCATCCCATAAAATAGAGAATGAGAGATATGCCGATTACAACGGGCATCTCACGAAGAAGGAGGCCCATGTCAATTTTGATTGGTTGAATTATAGCTGAGAGCCCTAATACAAGGCCAATATTGGCAATATTGCTCCCAATGATATTACCCATGGCAACATCATTTAAATGATTGATACCAGCCGTTATACTAGTAACGAGTTCAGGTGTTGAGGAACCAAAAGCTATTATAGTAAGCCCTATAACTATTGGTCTGATATTGAAAGAGCGGGCAAACCTGGAGGCCCCTTTCACGAGCCATTCAGCTCCAAAGTATAACCCTGTAAGGCCTACCAAAAATAGCACAACTTGTAATGGCATAGTCTCGTTTTATGGTACAAAAGTATCTGAGAATATATTTTACCAATAACCTCTTTTGCTGGTTATCAGCTAAAAAAACCAAATCGCGATATTAGACATGCAATTTTCAAAATTTACCGTATAAACTTAAACACAAAACCCGTTATTTTCTCGAAATAAACGCCTCAACAAAAAAGACGCAAAAGGCAAGGAACAGAAGGGCTCCCCAGAGGGTCTTGCGGGCCTCCCCCAAAAGTACCTCACGCCTTTCATTTCCATGAGAAGTGGTTATCGTATATTTTACTCCCCCCATCAATGCTGCAATATCCTTCTGATCTATTTTTTCCAGGTTAGATTCATTCGTGTTTATGTTTACTGGAAAATAGGTTGAAAGATACGGAACCGGCTTTCCATCTGCTGTAACGGCATAAATACCCGGAATATTTGTATCTGGGTAGAAAAAGTATCGCTCGTTATGTAAGAATCTTGGCTGTACCATAGTTCTTGTACCTTCAGGATTGATTATTTCTATAGCATCAACGCCATAAGGGCTAGGAACTTTCCACTCCTGTTTAACCAGGAGTTCTGTCTGTACCCCTTCTGAAACTGCTCCTGATAAGTACCTACAGAGCTGCTGCATGAGGGGGAGGAAGAAAGATTTTACAGGCATATCTGTCCAATCCCTATCGATTGAAGATGTAAAGAGCACACATGTACCCCGGTCTATTTGCCTTTCAATAAGTGCAGGAGTATCATCGGAAAAAGATAGTATCGTTTTACAATCCCCAAGCGGTGCAGGATCAACATAAAATATCCGATAGAACCTTGCAGAAGATAATGTACCTATATCAGCCTCAGAGAGCACCTGCAATACAGGGTGCCTCGGCTCCGGTACCTTAAAGTAAAGAGGTTGTTCTTCCGATAAGGGACTATCACTGGAAAAGGTCTTTGTGGTATGCAGCCGATAGGGTAAAAATAGCGTACCGAAAGAGCTGTTATAGTACCCGGTATCTACTTTATTGCCAAGAGAAAAAAACACTGCCCCACCGCCTTTCACAAATCTTTCAAGTTCTATAATCTTCTCATACAATAATGTTTCGATATTGCATAAAAAGATAATATCAAAATCGACGAAGCTGAAATTGTTGATTTCATGAACGGAACATACGGTTGGTTTGATAGAGGACACATGCTCCCGCCCGGGATTTAATGCCTTTTCCAAGTAAAACGTCTCACTTTCGTAGATATTTGTTTTGGGATCACCATCAACTAATAAGGCATTCATTTTTTGCGTTCCGCTTATCGTAAAATATCTTTTATTGTCTATCGCTAAGTTATCTGCAGAAATCTCAATCCATCCGGTATGGTCCTTTCCTTTTTCTACAGGAAAGAAGAATTCCTTTGTTTCCGATGAGTTCGCCTCCATGGTAAAAAATCCCTGGGTTACCTTTTTTTGATCTATAAAAACTTGTGCAAGAAGATTTTTTACCCTGGTTGGCGAGAAATTAGATACTGTTACCTTAATAGAAGCCTCACCATCCCTCATTGTCATATCAAGTTTAGGTTCAATATGAGTAATAGCAACATTCTTGAGTATCTCCCCTCCTGAAAGGTCTATAATATGGACATCAGATACGTTGTTTCTCAACCTTTCATTCCCCATCTTAAACCAATCAAAATTCCAACCATTTCGTGTCATATCGGTAAGCAGGTATATTCTCTTAACAGGTAATTCGGCCTCCGCTAATATTTCTATTGCCGCATCCAGTACAGGAGTAACACGGCTATATATAAAAGCAGGTTGCAGCTGGTCTATATGATTGAGAAGACTCTTTTTGTCGTACTCAAGTTCTGGTAAAGCTTGTGATTCAACAGTAGAATATGTAATTACCGCTGCTGCATCGTCTTTTGTTAAACCATCAATAATCTTCTGCGCTGTTGCCTTGGCGGTCATAAAAAAAGTGTCTTTCTTTTTTCCATACTGCATACTGTATGAATCATCGAGTATAATGACGTTACCCGTAGGAACATTTTTTTCAGGAACCCCGCCTCCAAAGCCTGTTATAAATGGTTTGGCAAGGGCTAGCGCAAAAAGGATAACCAGGAGAGTCCTTAAGATTAAGAGGATGAGTTGACGGAACTTAAGCTTGACTGAAATGCGCTTTTCAGTCTTCAGGATAAAATCGATAGCTGCAAATTTATGCGAAATTGCCTTTTTCCTGTTTATAAGATGAATAATAACAGGAATACTCGCTCCCAGAATACCCAATAATAAAAGCGGATTAAAGAAAGATAGCATAAGCAAGTTATATCGCAATAATTTACAGAGAAGGATACTGTTACTGAATCTAAAGAATAACATATGAGGGGCAAAAATACAAAAACATATATACTCAAATTCCCGGGATCGCTCCATACTGTATGCTGTAACATCCTCCGCAATGGCCATCCCTCCATGCACTCCGGGATGTTTTCCTGAATTACGATAACCGTTTCCTTCCTGCTGAGAACACATGTTTGACTCGAAAGAAAAGTTCTGGTAAAATCGCGTACGATGAAAAGACGGTAAGGGCAAAGAATATCAGGAGTATCTTCGGATGGTGCGTATAGAAGAAATGAAGAATACATATTCCTTTTCTATTGAATCGTGTAGATGTGAAAAAATTTGACTGGTTAACATTCCTTATCTTGTGTATTCTTCTCACTATAGGGATATTTTTTGTCTGGAGTGCATCATCCGAGAGGTTTCTCTATAAACAACTTGTCTGGATTCTTACCGGATTTACCCTCTTTTTTACACTCCTTTACTTTGATTATCATTCCTTTGCAGAATACTCATATATTATCTATACATCTGCCCTCTTTCTCCTGATCCTGTTATTTGCCTTAGGGTCTTCTGTAAAAGGCTCGCAAAGATGGTTTTCCCTTGGCTCCTTTTCTGTTCAACCCTCAGAGTTCATGAAAATTGCCCTCGTCCTTGTACTCGCAAGATTTCTCCGGTACAAAAAGCATATTCTCG
This sequence comes from Candidatus Loosdrechtia aerotolerans, assembly GCA_021646405.1. Lineage (GTDB taxonomy): Bacteria > Planctomycetota > Brocadiia > Brocadiales > Brocadiaceae > Loosdrechtia > Loosdrechtia aerotolerans. The sequence continues at coordinate 24,229 of SOER01000007.1, read as the reverse complement.
GGCTATCTGATATAGGAATCTCCCTCCTTCTGACATTTATCCCTATGGTGCTTATTATCAAGCAGCCAGACTTGGGTACAGCGTTAATCCTGATTCCTATCCTGCTCTCTATTTTATATACTGCCGGTATCCGGCTTTTCCATCTCCTTGTATTACTCGGTACAGGGCTAGCCATTTCTCCCCTACTCTGGATGTATCTATTAAAATCTTATCAAAAGATGAGAATTATTGGTTTCCTCTGGCCTGAAAAAACAACAGACTGGGGAGCAGGGTATCACAGAATTCAGTCTCTTATTGCTATTGGTTCTGGTGGTTTACTTGGAGCAGGGTGGGGAAGTGGCACACAGAATCAAATGAAATTTCTACCAGAACGCCATACGGATTTTATCTTTGCTGTTATTGCTGAAGAATGGGGATTTTTGCGGGCATGCTTTGTCTTATTTCTTTACGTTGCTTTCATTGCTTGCGGTATCGGTATTGCCAGAAATACGCGGGACCCTTTTGGAAGGCTTGTTGTTGTTGGACTGATAACCCTGTTTGCAACCCAGATAATTATCAACATTGGTATGAATTTAGGAGTAGCCCCTATTGTAGGAGTGACATTGCCCTTTATAAGTTATGGAGGTTCCTCCATGCTCACGTCCTTTATCTCCCTTTCCATTATTTTTAATGTCAAGATGCGTTCAAAGATCGATCTTGCCTCTCAACGCCTCCACTTTACAAACTGAAACAGTGCTTGCTTCGTATCTCATTTCTTATTATCATAACACATATTATGAATACTTTAAAACGCTATATTAGAGAAAATATCTTACCGTTTGTAGAAATGCCGGGTCAGTATATCGGAGGAGAGTGGAATTCTGTCACGAAAGATCATACGTATGTCAGCGTGAAGGTTACATTAGCATTCCCCGATACTTACAGTATCGGTATGTCTCATTTAGGTATGCAAATCCTTTACGGACTCCTCAACGAACGAGATGATACCGTTTGCGAGAGGGTTTTCACCCCGCTGGTTGATATGGAATCACTTATGAGGAAGCATAAGGTTCCCCTCTTCTCTCTCGAAACGTGTACCCCCTTAAAAGAGTTTGATATTATTGGTTTCTCACTCCAGTATGAATTATCCTATACCAACGTCTTGAATATGCTTGATCTTGCGGGGATTCCAGTTATCGCATCAGAACGGGGTGAAACGGACCCGCTTATCATCGCCGGGGGGCCTGCTGCCATTTCTCCTGAATCCATATCAGACTTTATCGATATTTTCCTTATCGGGGATGGGGAGGAGAGCCTGCCGCAGTTTATTGAATTATTTAAGGAAATGAAACACCAAAAACTCTCCCGGAATGAGAAGATTATTTCGATTGCTCAGACAATGAAAAATGCTTATGCCCCGTCTTTGTATGATGTTTCATACCATCCGGATAATACCATACAAAAAGTACAACCAAGGATAGCTGGCATACCGTCGACTGTACAATCAGCCTCTGTCAGGGACCTGAACAAGGCATACTACCCAACAAGACTTATTGTACCTTATGTAAAAACAATTCACGACCGTATTACCATTGAAGTCATGCGTGGATGCACGCAGGGATGTCGATTCTGTCAGGCAGGTATGAGCAAACGGCCTACCCGCCCCCGCACCGTTGACAATATTATAAAACTATCGGAACTCTGTTATGCTAATACCGGTCACAATGAAATCTCTTTAGCATCCCTTTCCATTAGTGACTATCCGTTCCTGAAGGACCTGATGAATCAAATGAACCGTATTTTTAACCCAAGGTATGTAAATATCTCTTTTCCTTCCCTCAGGATAAATGAACAGCTTGTCCTTCTACCCTCCATGCTTAATACTGTCCGCAAATCGGGGCTTACCCTCGCACCTGAGGCAGCAACACAGAGTTTGAGAAAAGTTATCAATAAAAATATTACCGATGACAACCTTTATCGAGGTGTTGAAGAAGCGTTTAGGCAGGGGTGGAACCTGGTTAAATTATATTTTATGATTGGACTTCCAACAGAGACGGATGATGATATCGATGCTATTGCAAGGATTGCCTACAATATATCAGATTTGGGGAAGGCGGTAAATGGCTCCTCCGGGCATGTCAATATTAGCATTGCACCTTTTGTGCCGAAGGCACATACCCCTTTCCAATGGGAACCGATGGCCTCCCTGGAGAGGATAAAAGAGATTAGAAACAAGTTATTTCAGAGAATTCGGAGAAGGTGTATCCGGATAAAATTTCATACTGCAGAACGCAGTATCCTGGAAGGAATATTTGCACGTGGAGACAGAAGATTAGGAAGGGTTATATATACGGCATGGCAGAATGGATGCAAATTTGATGCATGGGAGGAGCATTTTAGATTCCTCTCATGGATGGATGCATTTCAAAAAGCCGGAGTTAACTGGCACTTCTATGTATACCGCCAGAGGAATGAAAACGAAATATTTCCATGGGACCATATTAGCGGTGGTACAAAAAAACCATTTCTTTTGGAGGAAAAACAAAGGTCCTTGAGAAGGGAAGTAACATTGGATTGCCGTACAAACGATTGTCCGGAATGTGGAAGTTGTGCACGCTCTAGAAGTTTTTGTGTTGTATAAGGTTAAAAGTTTATTTATGATACAAGTATGTATTGGCCTTGGCTCAAACGTTGGAAATAGAGCAAAAAATTTACTGAGCGCTTACGGCCATATTATTGCCCTTATAGACACACAACCTGTAAAATTCTCAAAGTTCTATGAAACGATACCGGTAGGTGGACCTCCACAGCCAATGTTTCTCAATGCTGCATTAAGCATACGAACTTCACTACCATCTTCTCAACTACTGAGCCAATTTCAGAGAATTGAAAAAGAAATGGGGAGGGTTCGCACACAAAAATGGGGACCCAGAATTATTGATATTGATATCTTACTTTATGGAGATGAGATTATAAACAATAATCAATTAAAAATACCTCATCCCTTAATGCATGTACGAACATTTGTATTAGAACCTCTTGCTGAAATTGAACCTAACATTGTTCATCCCATTTTTAAAAAAACTATTCATCAATTATACAATGAACTTCGAACTTCAGATAGTACGGTTTAAGTGGCTATATGTTCTCAAGATTAGATAATTATATTCTACGGGCATTTATTCCAACATTTTTTCTCTGTCTTATCATCATCTCAGGAATATATGTTATTATTGATCTCCTTCAAAGATTAGGAGATTTTATTGACATGGGGGGAGAGGCTTTTAGCACAGGAATACACTATTATCTGTATCTTTTTCCCGTAATTATTTTTCAACTCTTTCCTGCAATAACCCTGATAGCCGTCGGTATTGTCCTTGTAAGAATGGCGAAAAACCGGGAAATACTGGCTATGCTCGTTGCCGGCATTTCCCTTTATCGGATATTGCTTCCCATCTTTATTGTAACTGTTTTCATGTCTTTCGCCTCTTTTGGAAACCAGGAATGGATTATTCCACGATTTGCAGAAAGACTGGAGACGTTACAACAAACTGCATTTAGTAATAATCTCAGAAAAAATCTTCTTCTCGATGATACGGGAAACAAAACCTTGATGCGTATCTGGAAGTATGATAGTAAATTACAAAACATGCAATCAGTGTTTATCCTTTCGAGATATGAGAACGGGAAAAAGAAGTTTACTATCCATGCTGACGAGGGAAAATGGTTAGGAAATAATACATGGTTACTTACTAATGTAATAAAGCACAGGTATGATGAAAATGGAAAATGGGTTGCTCCCGTACAACGAATCGAGAACATGGAATTTGTGTCTTCGATAACTCCATCTGAACTAGGGAAAATACAATTAGATCCGAGCCTGCTCAGCTTTAAACAACTAAAAGAACTATGCAAAAAAGAGCCAGACAACCTCAGGAGCAGTGTATTGTTTCATACAAGGATCGCATATACCCTTACCCATTTCGTGCTCCTCCTGATAGGCATACCTCTTGTAGTTGGATTTGAAAGGTTAACAAGAAATCTGTTTTTACGTGTCGGTTTCTGCGTTCTTATTTGCGGCATATTTTATGCGTTATCCTTTATTTGTTCCAATCTTGGCAATACGGGAATGCTTCATCCCATACTGGCTGCATGGTTGCCCGTTGTCCTTTTTGGATCTGTAGGTTTATTGTTTTTTGATATGATGAATATGTAATATGATTTTTGATAATTATCTCCATGCCTTCTTAGACCTTTTCTATCCCCGGTCATGCCTCCATTGCAAACGTAATTTGAATAACTCATGTGAGTTTTATCTCTGCAATGATTGTAAAGGGCAGATCTCTTATCTTGATAATACTCAATGTATTCGATGCGGAGCTGTTCCGGGACCTTATACGGTACTAAGTACAAAAGGCTGCAGCGCATGCAAAGGAAAATACCTTCACTTTGATACAATAGTAGCAGTTGCTTATTACGAAGGCGTTATGAGAACATTACTCCATGCATTTAAATACGGCCGGCAAAGATTTTTATTCATGATGTTAAATGATATCATATTGCAAAATAAAAAATTGTATGACATTGTTCCGGAGATAGATATCATAGTACCAGTACCTCTTTACTGGCTAAAAAATTTTCACCGGGGTTTTAATCAGTCAGAACTTTTATCAAAAGGAATCCAAAGACATTTCTTAAAGCCCGTCTCCATAAATAATCTCTACCGCATAAGAAATACCAGCTCACAGACACAGTTATCAAAAACCCAACGACAGGTGAATATTCATGATGCATTCATTGTTAAACATACGAAGCAATTACGAGGGAAAAAAATATTGTTGGTAGATGATGTTTTAACTACCGGGGTTACGGCCGCAGAATGTTCAAAAAAATTAAAAGAAGCAGGTGTTCAATCCGTTCATTTACTCGTCCTGGCAATTGCAATATTATAGGAGTACCGGTATGACTTTATTTTCTTGACTGATATTTTTATAACGAGTAAAATGGTTTTTTTTAAAGATTTATGAACTTTTGTTCAAAAATAGAACGTTATAAGGAACATTAAAATTCAAGCAAGAATATAAAAATAAAAACTTGAGGTATATTTATCCACAAAAGGCCTATAATTATTTATAGAAACGTTAGATCCTGGCACAGGTACGAAAGCACAGCGGGAAATAATACCAAGGGAGGGATTTTATAACATGAAATTAACCGACTTTATAGTGGAAGATGCCATAATTACGGAGCTTATAGCTACAGAAAAAGAGAGTGTAATCAGAGAAATGGTGTGCTCTTTAAGGGATGCAAAGAAAATCAATAACAAGGATGTTGAAAATGTGGTTAAATCTCTTATGAAGAGAGAAGAATTAGGCAGTACAGGAATAGGAAAGGGAGTTGCTGTTCCTCATACAAAACATGACAGCACAGGAAAGATCATCGGAACAATTGCACGGTCAAAAAATGGTGTTGATTTTAATGCATTAGACGGAGAACCTGTATACCTGTTCTTTCTTTTACTTTCCCCAAACGATTCTGCCGGATCACATCTTGCGGCATTGGAAAGGATATCCACCGTTATACGAGATAGCGATTTCCGCCGTTTTATGCGTGAAGCCAATGGTAGAGAAGGTATGATTGAGATATTAAGAGAGGTTGATGGTATCCAGGTTTAGCGAAAGAATACTGTAATCAATTATAGGAAGAGTCAAGATATATACATTAGGATTAGCCCAAAAAGACCCGAACACGCAGAAAGAAATCTTTTTCATATCCCATTTTGTTTCACAAAAGTAATAAGATAACATACCATGAATATCCATAGTACGAATTCTCGATTGTTTGAAAGAAAAGTAAAAATTACCAATTCCAACGGTATGCATGCCCGTCCTGCAACCAAATTCGCGGAAATAGCAAACAAATACAACTCGGATATCCGTGTAAAAGCAAAAAATAAAGAGGTTGACGGTAAAAGCATCATTGAACTCCTGACCCTTGGCGCTGAAAATGATACAGAGATATTCATTTGCGCAAAGGGATCTGATGCTGCCGAAGCACTGGATGCGCTAGAATGGCTTGTAAAAGGTAAATTTGAAGAAGAATTTATGGAGATCCGGAAAGGAATAGCAGTCTCTCCGGGAGTAGTCATCCATGAGGCCTTCATGTTTGAAAGTGAAGGGTATCGTATTCCCCGCCACATTATAAGAAAAGAAGAAGTTGAGGGAGAAATTTATCGACTCGAAAAAGCTATAGAATATTCAAAAAGGGAAATTCAAAATTTAGAAACAAAGGTTTCAGAAAATTTAGGTTCTGAAATTGGATCAATCTTTGGGACCCACCGCATGGTTTTACAGGATACACGCCTGAAAAATGAAATTGTTGAAAAAATAAGAAAAACCAATTTCACACCAGAATTCGCTGTATCCTTGGCATTGCGTGTCTATATAAGAAAATTTCAGGGCGTTAATGATGCCTATTTAGCGGAAAGGGTAAGTGACATCTTCGACATAGAACGAAGATTGTTAAGGAATCTACTAGGTGAAAAAAGAGAAGAACTCAAGAACCTTGCCCAGGAAGTAGTATTGGTAGCGCATGATCTTTCCCCTTCCCAAACTGCTTTACTCGATACCGAAAAGGTTAAAGGTTTTGCCACTGATGTTGGTGGCAGAACGTCTCATACTGCTATAGTTGCCCGCGCCCTGGGAATACCCGCTGTAGTAGGGATTGGCACAATTACTACGGATGTTTTCGGTGGTGATACGGTGATTGTTGATGGTAACAGAGGTATTGTTATTGTCCGCCCTGACGAAGAAACATTATCAAACTATAAAAGTAAGGTCAAGAGCATTCATGTTTTTGAAGAAAAATTAGCTACTGAACTGAAAGATCAGCCATCGACAACGCGTGACGGAAGGCATATTTCTATTTATGGAAATATTGAATTTCCAAAAGAGACGAATATAAATATCAGGTACGGTGCAGAAGGGATTGGACTCTACAGGACAGAATTTCTCTATTTGGGCTCACCTACACCTCCTACAGAGGAAGAGCATTTAGAAGCATATACCGCGGTTGTACGGGAACTGGATAATAAACCTATTATCATTAGAACACTTGATTTGGGTGCTGATAAGTTTGAATACCTGGATGACAGGAAAGAAGGTAATCCCTTTTTGGGGTGCCGCTCTATACGCTATTGCTTTGAAAACCCATCAATATTTAAGATACAACTCAGGGCACTCTTAAGGGCCTCTGTCATGGGGAATGTAAAGATTCTATTTCCGCTCATCTCCTCTTTGCAAGAGTTACGGCGTGCAAAACAAATGGTCTGGGAAACTATGGAAGAATTAGACAAGGAAAGGATTCCCTTTAATAAAAACATTGATATGGGAATTATGCTTGAGGTCCCTTCGTCTATTATGATAGCCGATATGCTGGCAAAAGAATGTGATTTCTTTAGCATCGGCACGAATGATCTTATTCAATATTCTTTGGCTGTTGATAGAAATAATGAACGAGTTGCATATTTGTATTGTCCGGTACATCCAGCCATTTTAAGATTTTTAAGAATCGCTATAAAAGCAGCAGAGGAACATAATATCCCCATAGGGATTTGCGGGGAAATGGGAAGTGAGATTGAATATGCTGTGCCTCTCATTGGAATGGGGTTAACACAGTTTAGTGTAGCACCCGCTACCATTATACCTGAAATAAAAAAAATTGTACGGTCCATTACCTTTGAAAAAGCAAAAGAAGTAGCTGAGACAGTGTGCCTTTTTGATGATCCGGAAAAGACGGTAAATTATCTCAGAAATATCGCAATTGAAATACTACCAGAGGCGTTTTAAGGCTAAAATATCCTTGACAGCAGGAAATATCAATATTAAACTTTTCCTTAAGTATTTTATTTTATTATATTTGAATTGTTTTGTAAGAGGTTGATTATTCTATCTTAAGAATACGTATTCGTTTTACAAAAACAGGAGATATTCGTTTTATCTCTCATCATGATTTAATGAAGGTTTTTGAAAGGGCTGTAAGAAGAGCGCACATACCCATTGAGATATCCAAAGGCTTTAACCCTCACCCAAGGCTATCCATCCCACTGGCTTTGAGTGTTGGAATAATCGGTAAAGACGAAATTTTGGAATTGGAACTGCAAAAACCGATACCCCTTGAGATTTTACATGAATGCTTAAGCCGGCAACTACCAAAAGAAATTCAGATTCTTTCAGGAGAAGTGATATCCGATTCCACAAAGAATCATATTGGTGATATATGTTATGAAGTTATTTTCCAGGATGCGAGCCTTTTAAAAACAGTAAAGGTTAATACGTTTTTACAACAATCATCCATTACGGTAAACCGATTAAAGGATGGACATCACAAACTCTTTGATATCCGGCCATCTGTTAAAGATATTCAGATAAAATCCAATAAGTTGATCATAACCTTAAGAATGACACCCGGGGGTACAGCAAAGCCTGAAGAGATACTTCATATACTCGGTTTTACCAGGGGAAAAGAGTTCTTTGAAATTATCAGAACAAAAGTCAACATATCTTCTGCCTAACTAAGGAAAAATTCATGGACAAGAGGATGCTTATTAATGCCGTTGAACCAGAAGAATGCCGCATGGCCATCTTAGAAAATAATATTCTTGAGGAATTATATATTGAAAGGAGTTCTCGGGAGCAGATTGCCGGAAATATCTACAAAGGAAGGGTTGTTAACATCGAACCAAGTATCGAGGCCGCATTTGTTGATATTGGACTGAAAAAAAACGGGTTTCTTCATGTATCAGATGTTCTCCCCCCCACGGGAAACGGAGAACAGATCGTAGAAAATGATATGGCAGGCAAACCTCATCAGGAATATCATTATAAGATACGGGATCTTTTACACCAGGGACAGGAAATACTGGTTCAGGTAATAAAAGAGGGCATTGGTGCAAAGGGCCCGAGTTTAACAACCTATATCAGCTTACCCGGAAGGTACCTGGTTTTAATGCCCGGTGTATCCCGGCACGGAGTCTCGAGGAAAATCAGTAGTGAGGAAGAACGTCAGCGGTTAAAAAGAATACTTGCGGGTTTAAATCCCCCGGCTAAAGTAGGTTTTATTATACGGACAGCAGGGGAACATCAAACGAAAAAAGAGATCCATAAGGACTTCCATTATCTGCTACGGCTCTGGAAAAATATTGCGAAGCGGGCAAAAAGTATCAATACACCTGCAGTCATTTACCAGGAAAGTGACTTAGTTATCCGTGCTATCAGAGATATCTTTTCAACAGATATCAAGGAAATCATCGTAGATTCAGAACCAGTCTACGGGAGAACGCGGGATTTTCTCCGCATTATTATGCCAAAGTATGAGAAAATCCTTACCCTTTATACCGAGGATAAACCATTATTTCATAAGTACAATATCGAAAAAGAAATTGAGCATATAAACAGGAAAAAGATTCCTCTTCCCAGAGGTGGTTCAATTATAATTGAACAAACCGAGGCGCTCGTTGCGATCGATGTAAACAGTGGTAGGTTTAAAGAGGAAAGCGATCCGGAAGAAACCGCTTTTAAGACTAATCTCAAAGCTGCAAGAGAAGTTGCACGGCAAATACGGCTGAGGGATCTCGGAGGAGTAATCGTAATCGATTTCATCGATATGCGGGAAGAAGAGCATATCCATGCAATTGAAAAAGCCCTTACAGACGCTCTTAAAAGGGATAAAGCACGAACAAAAATGTTGAAAATGTCAAAGTTCTGCACCGTTGAACTTACCCGGCAGAGGATCCGGTATAGTCTCCGGGATGTTCTTTTTGAAGAATGTAAATTTTGCGGGGGAACTGGATATACTAAAACGGTTGAAAGCCTTTGTTTAAGTGCTATGAGAGATTTAAAGTTTGCTATCCATTTACCGCAGATTGCCAAAATTGAGATTATTGCAAATTCGAAAGTTGCTAATTACTTACAAAATCAAAAAAGAAAGCAGATGTTAGAAATAGAAGAATCCTGCAATAAGAAAATAAATATTCTTAGTGCTCTGGATCATGAATATAGTAAAATAGAGATTCGCTATTTGAATCAAAAAGATGAACCTGTTATTATATAGCTTTTACCATTTTATTTTATCATGGAATACTCATACTGTTTCTACAGAAAGCTGTCATAGAAAGGAGAGTTTAAAATGTACGCAATAATAAAGGATAGGGGGAAGCAATACAAAGTAAGAACAGGGGAACAACACCTTATTGACTTAAAAGCCAATACAGAAGTTGGAGAAACCCTGGAGTTTAACGATGTACTTGTTTATTCTGATGAGAACGGTAACGCGACTATCGGGGTTACAAACAATAGAAACGCAAAGGTTATTGCAGAAGTCAAAGGTGTTAAAAAAGGTAAGAAGTCTATGACAATAAAATTCCGCAGAAGGAAAGAATCTATGACCAGAAGGGGGCATCGTGAAAAATATACCCAAATAAAAGTTAAAGAAATTGTTTTAAGTTAAATATAGTCTTATTTTTCATTTTATATAAGAGTAAGGAGGTTATTCATATGGCTCATAAAAAGGGACAGGGCTCCTCAAAGAACGGAAGAGATAGTAATCCCCAAATGCGGGGGGTAAAAAGGTTTGGTGGCCAATCTGTGAAGGCAGGTTCTATAATTGTGCGCCAGTGTGGTACAAAATTCAGGCCAGGGTTAAATGTCAGTATAGGGAGGGATAATACGCTCTTTTCCTTAATAGATGGTGTTGTAAAGTTTGAGACACGACACCGGGTAAGTGTATACAGTTCGCGTACTCAGTAAGCGCTTCAGGAACGCCGGATTATAACGTGTTTATTGATGAAGCAGTTATCTATGTAAAAGGAGGCGACGGAGGAAACGGCTGCATCAGCTTCCGAAGAGAAAAGTATATCCCTCATGGCGGACCCGATGGAGGAGACGGCGGTAAAGGCGGGGATGTTATACTCCATATTAGTGGTAAGGTAGATACATTACTCGATCTCACTTCCCGGGTAAAATATATAGCGGAAAACGGGGCACATGGAAAAGGGAATACGAGAACGGGCAAAAGTGGCGAGGACATCCTTATTGATTTGCCAAAAGGTACTATAGTAATCGATAAGGAAAGCGGACGTATTTTAAAGGATATGAGTACTGCAGGAGAAAGCGTTGTTATTGCAAGAGGAGGAAGAGGAGGGAGGGGAAATAAGTATTTTGCATCATCGACAAATCAGGTTCCACGGCATGCAGAAAAGGGTAAGCCAGGAGAAGAACGATGGATCATCCTCCAGTTAAAACTACTTGCAGATGTAGGGCTCATTGGAATGCCAAACGCTGGAAAATCAACTTTACTCTCCCGTTTATCCGCCGCAAGACCTAAAATCGCAGAATATCCCTTTACCACACTTCAACCGCAACTCGGGATTGTTGAGCTTAAGGATTACCGAAGGTTTGTCATGGCTGATATCCCTGGACTCGTTGAAGGTGCACATAAAGGGATAGGACTCGGGGACGAATTTTTACGTCATATTGAAAGGACAAAACTCCTGGTACATCTCCTGGACATCTCTCCCTATGCAACAACAAAACCTGAAGACGCATACCATATTATCCGGAATGAATTACAACAGTACAACCCCCAGCTTACCGAAAAAAAAGAGATTATTGTAGCAAACAAAACAGACCTCCTGGACCGGGAGACGGAAAATGAATATATTCAGGCACTGGAAAAAAAAATATCAAAGCCGGTATGTCCGGTCTCGATGGTTACCGGTGAAAACTTAGACACACTTTTAAACCTGATTACCAATGCCTTACGTGAAATATTATCCTAAAAATGATACAGCAGTATTATGTTGTTAGCGATTGATATCGGCAATACCAGCGTTCACCTTGGGGTATTTAAAGAAGATGCCCTCATTTCCTCCTGTTCACTGGACAATAGAGTTATAAACACGTCTCAAGCTGATTTTCGGGAACTTTTGCGTTCAGCTATCCCTCATCATGTAAAAGCAGCCATTTTCTCTTCTGTTAATCCAAAGGTAGAAGTCTTTATTACTGAATGTTTAGAAAAATATTATTCTTTAAAGCCCCAATGTATTGGCAAAGATATTCCTGTTCCCATTCCCGTTTTAACTGATCATCCTGAAAGAACCGGTACTGACCGATTAGTAAATGCAGTAGCAGCATTTGAGAGAATAAAAAACTGGATAGTTATTATTGATGCTGGTACTGCAATTACACTTGATGTGATAAATAACAAGGGGGCTTTTTTGGGAGGTATTATTGCCCCCGGAATCAAAACATCCTCAAAGGCATTGCACCATTACACAGCGTTCTTACCTGAAGTATTCGTTCATAAACCGGAACACGTCCTGGGAAAAAATACAGAAGATGCTGTGAATTCTGGTATTTATTGGGGTACTGTTGGTATGGTAAGTAACCTTATACACATGCTTTGTAATGAATTAAAATGTACGCCAACAATAGTCGCAACGGGAGGGGATGCAAAAATACTGGCGCAGGAGATTCCCCTTATTGCCAATGTAATCCCTGACCTTACCCTGCAGGGGATAAGGATTGTCTACAAAGCTAATCTCGCCTCCCTTAAATAAACTGGCGCTTTTTCATCTTTGCAACTAGTTTCTTGTACCTGATGTCCTCCCGTAAAAGGGCCAGGTCTTTATCCTGCTCCAGGTGATAAATGTCTTTATAGCCCAGCACAATTGCCTTCTCTAATGCCTGAAAAGCCGCATCAAGGTCCTTTAATAATGTATAACTGCAGGCAAGGTTGTAATGAACTACAGGATCATTCGGCCTCAGGCAACACAATCGCTTGTCTATCAAAAGTCCTTTTTTATACATTCCATTTGCCGTATATATATTACCTAAGTACATGAGGCAGTCAACATAATTGGGGTTATTCTCAAGAATACCCTCAAGAAACCAGATTACGAATTCTTCACCCTCCTTCTTAAAATCAGGCGATTGGATAGTAAATTTATAATCAGGTAAGGTGATAGAATCAAAAAATCTGCTTGTTTGTTTCATTTTTCACGTTCTCTCGTAATCTGAATAAACTATTATAATTATAGGCATTGCTCATAGATAAATATATTTATAAAATTAAAATATAAATTTGTCAAGTCCCTGTGTTTTTAAATATGAGGAAAAAAATATCTGTTTGTTAATCAAGGTCTTGTATATAATTAATATTTTTATTGCTGTTAAAGAAATGAAACCGTATTGGTACTATCATTGGAGAAACATATGGCACCGGATAATTATCCTTATATACGAACCGGACTTCCTGGTCCTCAAGCAATTCAATATATCGAGAAGGAAAAGAAATTTATCTCTCCATCCCTGACGAAAGGATATCCACTGGTGGTAAAAAGTGCAAAGGGCATGACAGTAGAGGATGTCGATGGTAATATCTTTCTCGATTTTACTGCAGGTATTGCCGTTTGTAGTACCGGTCATAATCACAATCAGATTATATCATCAATTACAGACCAGGCAAACACCTTAATTCATATGTCCGGCGCAGATTTTTATAATCCCTTACAAATCTTGTTAGCTGAAAAATTATCTGCAATCTGTCCCGGACCCGGCACAAAAAAAACTTTCTTTGGAAACTCCGGTGCTGAATCTGTAGAGGCAGCATTCAAATTAGCGCGATACCATACCAAAAGGAATGTTGTTATAGCCTTTTACAATGCTTTCCATGGAAGAACCATGGGGGCACTCTCACTTACTGCCAGCAAATTAAACCATCGAAAGCGTTTTCTCCCCCTTATTCCGGAAGTTATCCATGTTCCTTATGCATATTGCTACAGGTGTCATTATAACCTGACACCAGACAACTGTAATGCTGCATGTGTAGCATGGATACGGGAAGAGCTGTTTAAAACAAAAGTACCGCCGGAAGATGTTGCAGCAATTTTTGTTGAGATTGTTCAGGGAGAAGGTGGATATATTGTGCCTCCACGAGAATTTCATGCAGCGCTATATCAACTAACGCGCGATTACAATATCCTGTACGTTGCTGACGAGGTACAATCAGGTATGGGGAGAACAGGGAAGATGTTTGCCTGCGAACATTTTGGTGTAGTTCCGGATATTATTACCATTGCGAAAGGCATAGCATCAGGACTGCCACTATCCGCTACCGTTGCATCTGAAGAGATAATGGATTGGGTATCCGGCAGCCATGCAAGTACCTTTGGAGGTAATCCCATCAGTTGTCATGCTGCACTTACCACCATCCAGCTTCTTGAAGACGGATTAGTTGAAAATGCGGCCAGGCAAGGCGCTTATATTTTAAATCAACTCAAGAGACTGGAACACACGTATCCGGTAATTGGTGATGTGAGAGGGTTAGGACTTATGCTTGCTGTTGAGATTGTGAAAGATAAAGGCACAAAAGAATTTGCTCCGGAAGAACGAGACCGCATTATTCAAAAGGCGTTCTCAAAAGGACTTTTGTTGTTAGGCTGCGGACGCAGTGCCATACGCTTTTGTCCGCCACTGATTCTTTCGAGAAACGATGCTGATATTGCATTGTCAATATTCGAAATATGCCTTAAAGAGCTTTGAGAGAGCATATAGTGGTAACGAAAAGTAAATACATTTATACAGAGAGAAAGGATATTTTATCCAAGTTATAACTTATTTACAAACTTTCATAACCTCCTTACAGAAGTATCCTTTTATCCCCAAAGATACTTTTCAAGCGAAAGATGGCATTTTCTACCAGTGAACGGATATGGTATTTCACTCCCTCTTTCCAGCGTTTTAGAGAAGTATTCCTCATGTGTCTGAAATTCTCAGCTCATACTGATATATACTCTTCTTATTATGCAAAAATACTTTTTGATACTATTTTACTTACTATAATGTATAGTATATCAGATAAATATGGGGCTTTGTGCAACAAAGCCGTATATATTATAAATCCTGAATTTAATATAGTATGATGGAATTTATTTTAGAAGGTATAAAGGACCTGGCCTATATATATAAAGAAATCTTCTGGCTCAAGGAATGTCTTACGACAATAAAGTCATTTCTTGTTTTTCTTTTTGCCAGATGGATGTTAAGATTCAGCTATAAAAAGCAGATATTTTTTTATCTGGGGGGGGTAATTGCGGTGCTCTGTGTTTTCTTTGGTGATATGGAGTACTTGAGCGACAATGACATACTCAAACTTATTGCACCAACGTCCTTGCTGCTGCTGTTATACAATAAAAATCAGGAAAATGATACCATCCTGATCTTCTTTCATATTCCCTATTTAATCATCTCGTATGAATTTTACAGAGGCTTGCACGAATTCATAGCATCACTCTTTTCACACGCATTCATTATTTCTTGTGTTATCTTTGCTAAAGAAAATATCTATCTTTCTCTGTTTATCAGTGTCGTGGTTGGTATCCTCTTTAATCTTATTGGTGAAAACACCGAGCCAGGTACTAACGAACTCTTTCTAAATCCCGCACTGATTACCCTGGCGGTAAAAGGACTCGAACACTATACAAAAAATCGCAAATATACTGATTTTCTGAAATCTTTTTGGATAACGTTACTCTGTTTTGCCTATCTTGGTAGCTGGATCTTCCATTTCATAGAACTCTACCTGTTTCGTCATAATCTTCATTAAGAATACCGAAATTTAAATAGTATGGTGGAATTTATCTTAAAATGTATAATAAGAGACCTGGTCTATATATATAGAGAAATCTTCTGGGTCAGGGAATGCCTTATGACAGTAAAATCGTTTGTCGTTTTCCTTTTCATCAGATGGACATTACGGCTCAAAAATAAAAAGCAGATATTTTTTTATCTGGGAGCCTTAATTGGTGTGTTCTGTGTTTTCTTAGGTGGTATGGGCTACCTGAGAGACAATGATATACTCAAACTTATTGCACCAGCATCCTTACTGCTGTTATACAATAAAAATCAGGAAAATGATACCATCCTGATCTTCTTTCATATTCCCTATTTAATCATCTCGTATGGATTTTACAGAGGATGGTATGAAGTTGCAACGTCACTCGTTTTACATGCACTCATTATTTCTTGTATTATCACCGTCAAAGAGAATATCTATCTTTCTCTGTTTATCAGTGCCGTGGTTGGTATTCTCTTTAATCTTATTGGTGAAAACAGCGTACCAGGTACCAATGAACTCTTTATAAACCCCTCATTGATTACCCTGGCGGCAAAAGGGCTCGAGTACTATACAAAAAATCGCATATACACTGATTTTCTGAAACCTTTTTGGATAACATTACTCTGTTTTGCCTATCTTGGTAGCTGGATCTTCCATTTCATAGAACTCTACCTATAGTGATCTCAAAACAAAATGTTGTAAAGATTCAGAGTGATTAGCCTCACCCTTTCCTGCTAAACCTTAAACCGGGAACCATGAGCCCGAGCAATTATATATATCTTGATAGATACAACACTTGACATAATCACCCATCATTCCTATAATTTAGAATTGTATATAAAATTTTTTCCAGAACAGGTAGAATAGGTTCACAATCTTCCCATGACAAGTGTAAAAATTGCAAATATGGAGATTCCTGTTATTAGGGATTCCAAGGATAAAATCGTTCGATCTTTGAGACCTAGTATTTGGCAACACTGGTTAATCTTTAGCATCCTGGGGTTTTCAATTTATTTAGCTTTTACAAAATTCGGTACACATACTATTACGGGGTTGAATATCGTATCGGTAAGTGGTCTTCTTGTTGTTTACCTTATAGCCTCAGTTTATACAACTAAATATTCGATTACACGGGAAGGGATTCTCATGAAAAAAGGTCCTTTCTCTTTAAAACCTACCGAGATAAGGCACAATGATATCACAAGTATCTTGATTAAACAAAGAGGCTTGCAAAAACGTTTCAGGATTGGAAATCTTACCATAAACACGGATGAACCCGCAAAACATATATTGAAAGGTATAAAAGAACCTTATAAAATAAAAGAACTTATCAGCAGAGAAAAGGCCTCTTATTATGAGAGGCGTACCTTTTTGAGAAGGATATTATAAGATACCTTCTCAATTCATTTCCCCTGCCCAAATAGCACTACGTTTACCGTTTTCAGCAGTATCACGAGATCCAGGAGACAACACATATTTTTAATGTAGTATAAATCGTATTGCAATTTTTCTTTCGTCTGTTCTATGCTGGATGCATAAGGGTATTTTACCTGAGCCCAGCCCGTTAGCCCTGGTCTGACAGCAAGCCGCTGGCGGTAAAAAGGTATAGCCTCTTCAAACTCCTTTATAAATACCTGTCTTTCAGGACGAGGACCGACCAGGCTCATATTTCCAATAATAACATTGAATAACTGAGGCGTTTCGTCTAATCTCCATTTTCTTAAGAACCTTCCAATCCCGGTAATTCTCGCATCATTATCTGCAGCATAAACCGCTCCGGTATTTAATTCTGCATCTTCCGCCATAGTGCGGAATTTTATCATCTTAAACCGTTTGTTATCCTTACCGATACGTTCCTGGATGTACAGGACTTTGCCTTGAGAACCTATCTTAACAAAAAGAGCTATCACTGCCATCACAGGTATAAACAGTACAAATAGTATCAATGCAAAAAACGTCTCAAGGACAGGCTTTACTAATCTTCCGTATAATTTCGATCTCCCTATGACAATTTGCAACATCCACATATCGTCAACATGATAAAAGGGTATTTTACCGGTAAGTTGTTCATAGAGGGTTGGTACGTCAACAATATCTACCCCGTTCCATGAACACTGAATCAATAACTTGATTAAATCCGGATGTTTTTCGCCGGCAATAGCCACTACGATAAGCTGAATATTATATTTGTGAATACCGTTACTGAGGGTATACCGGTTCCCCATTACTGGAATTCCATCAATCATATCATCTTTTTTTAATACATCGTCATCAAGAAAACCGATAATTTTTAATCCGGTTTTCCTCGATTGTTTTATTTCTTGTAAGATAAACCTTCCCATCTGACCGGCACCAATAATTACCGTATTCCGGTTAAACATTGGCTGATCGAGCAAATAACTATACAGAATCCTCCACCAAATAATGAAAAATGTAATCAAAAAACATAATATGGCAAACACTCCTCTCCCTATCCGCAAGTACCAGCTAACATAAAACAGAAATGTTATAATAACGAATGCAGTGGCAGATGCACCAATAACGGTTATAATGGTGTTTATAGACGTGTAGTCTCTTCGCATATCATAGAGTTCAGTGAAAAAAAATATAAGAACGAAGGTGAGTCCTGTTAACAAAAATGACAGGGGATTATCCCGCATGTAAATCCAGCCATCGATGAAACCCAGGCGAATTATTACTGATAAAAAGATTGAACTGTTTATAATAAACAGGTCACCCAGGCTGAGTATGAGTTGCCGCTTCGATACGGGGTAATTGAAAACAGTAACCGGCATAGATTATGAGAAAACTCTTATATGGTAATGAAAAAACTGCATACGCTGCTACTTAAGCCATCCTAAAAATTTATTCACATCATTAAAAAGAACCCCGGGCATAGATACATATACACGACTTCTGGCTTTCACCCTCTTAAGGATACGCAAAAACCCTCTGTTATACCTATGAAAGGCATTCTTTACTTCCTTTTCCAGTGTAGCAAAATCCTCATGGCTCATGGTATCGACCCTGCGTTTTATATCTTTCAAATAATAGTCACTTGGTATGCGGGTAAAAAAATCCTCATATGACATCTCCTCACGGAAAAGCCCCATTTCAACACCAATATTAAAGAGTCTTGTTCCTGGAAAAGGTTCATAGACACCAATAGAAGCAAAACTCGGTTTTATTGTATATAAAAGATCAAGCGTTTTTTTTATATCCTCTTTGGTTTCCGTAGGTATACCCATCATGAAATATGCCGTCCAGTGAATTCCGGCTTCGCGAAAAAGATATGAAGTTTCTCGTATGTTTTCCATGGTAACACCTTTATCCATGAGCTTCAATATTCTTTCACTGCCTGATTCTATTCCTACCTTTATACTGTTACAACCTGCTCTCTTCATAGCCCTGAGAAGCTCTAAATCCACCAAATCTACCCGCGTATTGCAATCCCAGTGGATCTTTATATTTGCACGTAACAAGCTATCGCAGAATTCCAGAACCCGTTTTCTGTTCACAGTAAAGGAATCATCCTTAAAGGTAAATTGAAGGGTTCCATAGGTATTACCTACAGAGATAATTTCTTCTAAGATATTAGTGAGAGAGCGATATCTTACCCTTCTTGTCCATATTTGTGTTGCACAATAGGAACAATTATACGGGCAACCCCGGCTTCCCATTAATAATCCCATATCTTCTGAGGTATAGGTACGGGAGCCTAACAGCGCTTTTCTGTCAGGGAATGGAAGAGAATCCAGACTATCAGCAAGTCCTCCCGCAGCGTTATGAACAATCGTATCGCTATTCCGATAAGAGAGTCCGCGTATTGCATGAACGGCAGACAGGATATCCGTCTGAACGTTCGCACTACAGACACCCTTGCCTGTACTGTTTATTATATTTACCAATTCAAGAAATACAGATTCACCCTCTCCGCTCACAACAAAATCAACATCTTTTGTATTCTTAAGAATCTCATTAGCCTTTAACGTTGCATGAGGACCACCAAAAACGGTATAACATTTTTTGTTATATGCTTTTACCAGACGGGCAACGGTAAAGGCGGAGGCTACCTTGGGCGTCATAACCGTTATTCCAACGATATCAGGTTGATATTCCGTAATAGTTTTAGAAACCTCTCTGATGATTGGATTCTCCGGGTTCCTCAATTCTCTTATATAGGTATGATATTTTTCAGGTAATCTCGTATAATCCATCCCCTCCGGGCTTCTATTACAGTCAGCATCGTAAATGGTCACCCGGTGTCCTGCCTCTTTTAAAACAGAGGCAAGGTAACCCAGTCCCAATGGAAAATAGCGATTGTAGTAATTGAAAAATCTATAGAAAGGAGGGTCTACAAGGAGGATATTCATTATCTCTGTATTTAACCTTATACGTGATAATTACATTTTCTCAGGAACAATAAAACAGTTTTCCGGGATAAATTATCGTACGTCAGCGATGTAATTCATACTATTCCTCAAAGATTTTATCCTCTTTACTTTTTAAACAAAAAATATCATTTCCACAAGCTTCTATCCAGGTTCCTGTACTGGATCGCTTCTGAGACATGTTCTATTCTTATCATTTCGCTTTCATCCATATCTGCAATAGTGCGGGATACCTTGATAATCTTGTTATATCCACGGGCAGAAATTTCCAGTTCCGTCATTGCCTGATGTAGTAAGGCTTCTGCAGCATTATCCAGCACACAATATTTTTTAATCTGTTTCGGATTCATATGCGCATTTGTTATTACCGGCTGCCCTCGCTTATCGTTCAGAGATATATCCTGAAAACGTTTCCTCTGCACCTCCCGGGCTGCCATCACTTTTTTTCTCATAGAATCAGAAGACTGTACCTCCCTCCTCTCAACCAGTTCCCGATATTTTACTGCAGGAATTTCAAGTTGAATATCTATTCTATCCAATAACGGTCCGGAGATCTTTGACTGGTACCCCTTGATTTGATGAGGTGTGCAGCGGCATGGTCTCTGGCTATCAGAGAAGAATCCACACGGACATGGATTGAGGGCTAAACAAACAAAAAATTTTGCCGGGTAGGTTACAGAATGCATAGCACGCGAGATCGTTACGTAACCGGTTTCAAGTGGTTGACGGAGTACTTCTATTGTCCTTCGTTCAAACTCAGGAAGTTCATCTAAAAAAAGCACACCGTTATGCGAAAGACTAATCTCCCCTGGTCTGGGAAACGAACCACCTCCAACGAGTCCGGCAGTGCTGATAGTATGGTGGGGGGCACGAAATGGCCGTGTTACGATCAATGATTGTCCGGGGCTGAGGAGCCCGGCCACGCTATAAATCTTGGTTGTCTCTATTGCTTCATCCAGGGTTAACGCCGGCATAACAGTTGGTATGCGCTGTGCCAGCATAGTCTTGCCTGCCCCGGGAGGGCCTACCATAATGATATTATGACCCCCTGCAACGGCAACGGTTAACGCCCTTTTTGCATGTTCCTGTCCTTTTACATCAGCATAATCCATATCATAGCGAGAAGACTCTTTAAATATATCTTTGAATTCGATTTTATGGGGTACAGGAGGAACAGACCCGGTCAAAATTCCTATCGCATCAGCAAGGGTTTCAACGGGAATAACCTCTATCCCTTCTATAATAGCAGCCTCTGAGGCATTTCCGGACGGTACAATGAATTTTTTAATGCCGTATTCTCTCCCTTTAAATGCCATCGATAAACATCCCTTAACAGGGCGCAATGTACCGTCCAGGGATAGCTCTCCAACAATGGCATACGTATGGATATCGGGAACAATAATCTGTTCGGTTGCAACGAGTATTCCAACTGCTATTGGTAATTCAAAGACCGGACCTTCTTTCTTGCGGTCTGCCGGCGCCAGGTTGATTATCAGGCTTCTGTTAGGAAATTTATACCCGCTGTTGTTCAGTACCGCCTTCACCCTGTCGCGACTCTCCTTGACTGCTGCATCAGGCAGTCCTACAATTACCGTGTAAGGAATATTGCCGCCTGCAACATATACTTCAATATCTAATACATACGCTTCAATTCCATAAACAGCAATGCTTTTGACTTTTGCCAGCATAGGTAATTATAATAGTTTTATTATAAGGTTTATAGAACGGTAAAAACCCCCTGTGCACATACCGTTTTACTGCTGCTTTTTCTTCTCAAGAGTAATTTTTGCCGCTCAATTTTACACCTTTTTACCACATTTTTTACAATTTTTCCATCTTTTATCCGATATATAACACTTCCAATCGGCTTTGTTGCACAAAGCCCATATTTACCTGATATATATATATTTATTATAGGTAAAATAGTATTGAAAAGTATTTTTGCATAAGAGTATATTAGTATGAAGCTCCCTCAGACAAAGAAAGGATTTGTACTTCTCCCCAGAAGATGGGTCGTTGGGAGGTCCTTTACTTGGAAGAGCAAGTTCAGAAGGCTCATAAGGGATTATGAGCGACTGCCTGAAGTATTGTCCGGTCTTCATTTCCTTGCTTTCGCCATACTCATGCTCAGAAGATTTGCTGAGGTGATATTTCAAAGTGCATAATACGCTCCAAGGTGGATAATTATAACGCTTCTGTTATTTTATTGACAAACCTTTAATATCATGATTATATAATGCCATGTTGTTGTATTCAACTCAACACTATCAAAAGAATTGAGGTGAATTATGTCTATTTTATCTGAAGTGAGACTATTAGAAAAACTTTATGATAAAGAAATTAGTATTGATCCATTTGTTTTTGATCATATACAACCATCTTCCGTTGACCTTACATTGAATAGTAAGATAAAAGTGCCTAAAAAGGGTTATTCGGAAATCTTAAATATTTTCGATGAAGTATCTGAAGATATTTTTGAAGAGGTTTCTCTTGATAGGTATACGTTGGAGCCAGGTGCTTTTGTTCTCGCTCAAATAAAAGAAACAATTGGTATATCCAAGCGCTATATGGGACAAATTCATAACAGAAATAGTTTGATCAGGCTTGGAATTAATGTAGGATTATCAACTTATATCAATCCCGGTTATTGTGGAAAACTACCGATAGTTATTAATAATATTGGAAATTTTGAAATACAGTTAGTTCCTGGTATGAGAATCTGCCAATTGGTGGTTTATGATGTAGAACCGGAATCACAACGAGGCTATAATGAAAGAAAAGATGCAAAATATTTTGGCGAATTAGATATTAGTTTATCAAAACTACATCTAGATTCTGAGTTTATCGATTATTTAACTTTATACAATAAAGAACACAGAAATAAAATTAATACAAAAGATCTAATGTTGTTCTTTGAAAAAAGATTAAAACAAAAGTCTATTAAGATACTAGATACACTATCCCCTGAAGAGAGAAGAAGTGTTGGCTTAAAATAATTTATAATGAATAATGATTTAAAGAATCTAATATTAAAATTAAGGCCGTATATAATTAAATCTATTCATGATGTAAAAGTTGAAGAATATTGTAGGTTATACAGAGAAAACAATAAAGGCGATAATCCGAGTAGCGAAGATAGAAATAATTTTATCAGTAAATTAGTTGCGCATAATACGGTCCCAAAAGAAGCCGATGAGTTTATTAATAAGTGGATTAAAAAGTGTGAGAAAAAAGTAAAATTTGGTAATTTTATAAAAATAGCATTTAACACAACATTTCTTATGTTAATATGCGTTCTCTCTCTCTAAATTATATAATTCTGTATTTGTCTGAAATATTTAGCTTGAAAATCGATAAAGCTTATATGTTAAATTGGCCACACTTCATAAGTGCATTAATTTTATTATTTGTTTTTGTTGTGTCCTATATAATTCACGCAATTAAAGGTCTATAATTTTACATTTTCACCGGAAGCAATACTAAGTTAAACGTATAAATCAAAACCCAACTAGGATAATTCTAACAGAGTAGAGTAGATCGTATCTTCTATTTCGGATAAAGCTTCTTGTGCGAGTCGGTAATTAACAAACCAACAACCGTAAACAGCAGGACCGGGAAAATTGATTACCCCGACTCTCCTATAATGTATTTTTCCTCGCCATACCCAATTACCACTTCACTCCAATCCCAACGACTGTAAAAGATTTTAAACCTCTTACCTTGAATACTATAAGTGTTTTACCGACTTCATTCGCCTGAACGACAAATACTGCTTGTCCATTAGCATCCGTTGTTTGAATCCCTGGAAGAAGGCGGTTATCTTGCCACAAGTATCGTAATTCAGGGACTTACGTACCTGACCACAAATTTTTGTACGTTTTTATTAATAAGGAGTTTGAACAACTTATGACTTTTACGTGCGGAATGTAGGATATAGGTAACTTTTTTCATTAAAATTGTCGCGGGTAGGTATACTACTTTGACAAGAGAAAGGAGTATTTATGAAGACCTATAAAACCAAATCCTTTTTAAAGCCCAAAGGGCTTTTCTCTGATATCCCAGGGTAAATTTTTACCCTGGGATAATGAAAAAACAAGAGAATTCACCCTGAAAGGGTGACATAAAACTCCATGAATCCCATCTATACCGCTCTTTCAGAGCTAAAAAAGGTATTTACCTGTATA
>SOER01000006.1 GCA_021646405.1 Candidatus Loosdrechtia aerotolerans | reverse complement strand
TAAGCAGGTCACCAATTTTACGCAACTGCATGAGGATATTCTGAATTATTTCACCTTTGATGCCACAATCTATCAACCATTAAAAACTATTTCTTCTGCTTAAGAAAAAAAACCTCTTGAATGTCAGTTATAAGTACCTGTACATAAATATTTGCATATTGAAACTCCCCGGTAATACAAATGTACAAAAATTTGTGGCCAGGTACCTAACAACACCTCCCCGTAAACCCGCTTACATAAAATGAAAATTCCTATACCATCAAGCTAAGGAATTTTGCTGTACTTTTTTTGGTGTTTGGTCGTGGGTGCGCCTATGCTGAAGCACCAAATCATAGAGTATGGAATAGTGCTGTACTCTTTTCTAATGTTTCTACTTGAATGTCAGCTTAAAGGACGGCGTGTGGCATGGTATATTTCTTAACAGTAACTGAAAGCATCCGGAGATGATGTATCTCTCAATGCTTCACCTCTTTTCTCTCTGTTCATTTTTGCCGGGGTTATGCACTGCTACAGTATCAGGGGTAACCTGGACCTGGGTAGAGAGTTTATAGGTATTACCGAACGGGGAGGTGAGCTCAACCTCTCCCATAAATGCCTTAAATCCTTTTGAAGGAACGGGAATCTCAGCAGAGGATTGATAATAATTATTTAAGATAATTTCCAGATCCTGGCTTGACCAGAGATTATTGCGGAAATCACGATCGTCCGACTGGGTTGTCCATAGACGGATCTTTTCAGGTGGCTGGTCCGTCCTGACGGTAATACCGGCGGGTCCATTCGAACCATCCCTGAGCAGCCATTCTATTTTTGGTAAATCTTTTCCATTTACAATCATCCAGTACCAGGCAGCAAGCGTTTGTATGGCCTCTTTACCGCCTCCGAGATCGTGACCGGCATTTGGCGTCTGGTAAACATGTTTTGGCTCCGGCAGATCATTCCAATAATGGCGCAGGGAATCAACTACCCAATAAGGATCATTAGTACCGAGCAGAAGGAGCTTGGGCATAGTATACCGCTGCCGGTAATGATAAGGATCAACCCATTTTTGCAAGACAACCATACCCGGTTCGTTTATACGTGCGACGAGATTACGGTTGGTATAATCTTCGATTTTTTCACTTTGTCTGCCATACATCTTCTCTGCCCAGTCGGTCTGTTTTTTCATATTGAGCACATCGAATACCATCGGTGCAATAGCGGCAACCCGTTGATCAGTTGCAGCAGTAAGCCAGGTAGTCCATCCACGTTTAGAGGCACCCGATAAGACAAATGCATCAACCTGTTGTTGATGTTCCTTTTGCATAAAGGCCTGAATAGTATCCATGCCGCGAACGACGCTTTTAACCATAGGAAATAACAAAGGCCAGGATTCATCTTTTGTCTTCAGGTATTGATCAAAGGTATAAGCGATAAGCGCATCTTCCAGGAGCCCCTGAAAAAGTGGCTGATTGGGGATGTTGGTAATAACAGCAGCGATGGTTCCTGTTTTTTGGGCAATAAAACTGAGTGGTTCAATCTCCCTGCTACCATCTCCGTCTCCAGCGACAAATAAAAATGAAATTCCGGGATTTTGAAGAATGTGCGGGCGGACGATTTGTATATGATGATTCCAGGGCAGATTGTGCCATGTCTGAGATGTTAGCTCTATATGAGTAATGGTGGCATCCTGGAATTTTTTATGGTTAATAGATTTCCACATGAAACTGGTATCCTTCTTCTGGACATATTTCTCTAAAGTACCTGCCTGAAGGGAGGTGGCTAAGAGTGTAAGAATACTTATGATTGATAGAGATATTATTGCTGCTTTTATCCGGTAGTAATTGCATAGAAAAAATATGATTTGCATGTTTTAATAGGAGTTTCTGGTACTGTACGCTAGTAAATTTGGCTAATACTTTGATACATTGAGTTCTACGATCTTCCCTGTTGCCATATACACAATCCTCTCGGCGATATTCGTTACCCTGTCTGCAATACGCTCCAGGTTATGTGATACCCATGTCAGGTAGGTAGCTCCATGTATGATTTTTGGATTTCCTAGCATCAGGAGCAGGAGTTCTCTGTAGATCTGGTCGTGGAGGGCATCTACCTGATCATCTTCATTACATATTTGCCGTGCTGTTTCTATATCTCTGTTTATAAATGCCTTGAGGCATCTCTCAAGCATGGACAGTCCCAGCTCAGCCATTCTGGGGATATCGATAAGTGGTTTTACCAATGGTTCTTCACCGATTAATAAGCTTATTTTAGCAATACCTTCTGCGTGATCACCCATGCGTTCGAGGTCTGTTACGATGCTCAATATGGAAGTCAATATTCTCAAGTCAACTGCCATGGGCTGTTGTGTAGCTATAAGGGAAATACACTTCTCTTCGATTTCGAATCGTTTTTTATTGATATGGAAATCATCCTTGATGATCTCTTTGGATGCATCATTATCCCTTTTCTGAAGCGCTTCCACCGATTTCTTTATCGCAAGTGCTACCATATCTCCCATCTTCAGCACTTCGTCTTCAAGGTTTTCTAATGCCTTGTGGTAAACGTTTCTTGTCATATCTTTCCCCCGCGTATAAATATTTTGGTTTACCGTAGTAAACTATAGGGTAAATTTATCCGAATCTTCCGGTAATATAATCCTCTGTTTGCTTTTCAGAAGGGTTGGTAAATATATCCGCTGTAGTATTGAATTCAACAAACTCTCCCAGCATAAAGAAACCGGTATACTCGGATATCCGTGCAGCTTGTTGCATATTATGAGTAACGATGATAACCGTATAATCCGTTTTCAATTCAACGAGCATGTCTTCTATTTTTGCGGTGGCAATGGGGTCAAGTGCTGAGCAGGGTTCATCGAGGAGGATAATCTCTGGTTCCATAGCGATTGCTCTGGCAATACAAATTCGTTGTTGCTGGCCGCCTGAAAGGTCAAGGGCATTAACGCGAAGCCTGTCTTTTACTTCATCCCAAAGCGCTGCTTTTCTCAGGGCCTTTTCACAAATTTCATCCAGGGAGCTTTTTTTGTTGATACCCTGGATACGGGGACCATATATCACATTTTCATAAATATTTTTGGGAAATGGATTGGGTTTCTGAAATACCATTCCGACCTTTCTTCTCAATTCAGTTACATTAACATGAGGGGCATAGATGTTCCGACCATCAATTTTAATGGTGCCCTTTATCGTTACATTTTCTATAAGATCATTCATACGATTCAGGCATCTAATCAAGGTAGATTTTCCGCAACCGGACGGTCCGATAAAGGAGGTTATTTTCTTTTTAGAAATATCAAGGGTTATCCCCTTTAATGCCTTCGTTTCACCGTAAAATAAGTTCAAATCAACAATATTAACGATTGGTTCGGGTACTTGTATTTTTGTTTTTACCATAAAAATTGTTTTTTGGTTCAATAATTGTCAAAGGCATAGGTAGCCGCACTGTAGCCGCACGGCTTCAGCCTGCGCACACCTACGCTCAAACTTCAGAAAAGAGTACAGCACTATTCCACACTCTAACATGAGAAACGCACCCTGAAGGGATGCGGCTACAGGCAACATCTCTTTGCTTAATGTGTGTAGACACTGTCCCTGAAAATGCTAAGTCAAACCAAAATTTTTGAGTAACTCACTATAGCCTAATTGTATAAAAAATTTCTTTCTTTGGGTATAGGGAAATATAAATTTATTGATAGCAACTGAGTTTTTAAAAAATTTTCAACAATACCAGTGTATTACATGCCACGTAGGGGCAGGTTTCAAACCTGCCCCTACAATAAATACCTTCTGTACAAGGGTTTTTAAAAAACTCAATTGTTATCCTTTATTTTGTTTCCCTAGAGTGATGTCGTTCTGTACTTTTTTCTCAGTTTATTTCTTATGATAATAGCAGTAAGATTCAATATAAGCACAATAAGGAGCAGGATAAGGGTTGTCGTATAGACCATTGGCATAGCTGCTTCTACGTTAGGAGACTGGAACCCGACATCATAGATATGGAAACCCAGATGCATAAATTTCCTTTCAAGGTGTATGTAGGGAAAATGCTGATCAATGGGGAGTGAAGGCGCTAACTTTACAACACCGGTAAGCATTAACGGTGCAACTTCCCCGGCAGCCCTCGCTATCGCTAAAATTACACCGGTAAGGATACCGGGGGTTGCCTGGGGAAGTACTACTTTCCATAGGGTTTCAAACTTCGTAGCGCCAAGTGCAAGGGAGCCTTCCTGTATAGACCGTGGAACAGAAGAGAGGCCCTCCTCCGTTGCAACAACAACTACCGGTACCGTTAAAAGTGCAAGAGTGAGAGAAGCCCAAATAATACCACCCGTGCCAAAGGTTGGGGCTGGCAGGGTTTCTGAAAAGAACAATGTATCGATACTTCCGCCAACGAAATAGACAAAGAAGCCGAGGCCAAAAATACCAAAAACAATTGATGGTACCCCTGCGAGGTTGCTTACCGATATTCGGACAATCCGGGCAAAGAGGGAATTACTTGCATACTCTTTGAGATATACTGCAGTTAGTACCCCGAGGGGGACAACGGCAATACTCATGAGAAATACCATCATAATGGTACCGAAAATAGCAGGAAATACACCACCTTCAGTATTTGCCTCTCTTGGCTCCTCTGATAAAAACTCCCAGAATTTTTTCAGGTAAAGACCAAGTTTGTCAAGCGTTCCCATAGTATTAGGGGCATAGACACGAATGATATTAAAAATATGCGCAGATACTTCTTCGCCGCCGGCAAGGAGTACAACAATTTCGTCTTTCATTGCTTTTGTATAGAGCCCGGCAAGCATATCCTCTTTTTCTTGATAGGTCTTCTCGAGATCCTTTATTTTGGCCTGTAAGGCATCAATTTTTTCCTGAATCTTTATGGATGGTTTTTTTGATGTCAGGCGTTTCATCGCAATACGGTATTTTTCCATCCGGTAGCTTATGTCACCAATTACCTTTTTTTCAATATGTTGTATTCTTTCTGCTAATGTATGGTGTTCTTCTACAAGGTGTAACAATTCTTCCGGGGTCAGCGGTTTGCTATCACCGTCTGCTTTTAAACCTTTTAAATAGCCGTATAAATTCCCCCATTCACGCCTCTCAAACGCTAAGGCATGCAGGGGATATTCCCGGGATGCAATATCTGCATTTTCTACCCACATGAAATCCAGGCCGTACACATCTCTGTTGCCGACCTTAAGTTTTGTACGAAACTCGTTTTCTTTCCGGGGAATAGGTTCTCTGTCGATAATTTCTCCCATGACTACACTACCATTTTCCAGGGTGAGCCTGGTGATAGCATGAGGCCAAAACACCCCGAGTCCATTTATCAGGATAAGCGCAACGAGTCCACCCACCATCAACAGCGTGACGGTAAGTGCACAGGCCGTTAGCCAAATATAAGGACTTCCCGTTTTAAAGAATTTCTTCATAGTTTACTATATTTTTTCCTCATTCTCTGACGTATTATTTCTGAGACGGTATTTACAATAAAGGTTATTGCAAAAAGGAGGAGGGCCGAGAGAAAAAGTACGCGGTAAAGAGTTCCTCCTATAGGTGCTTCCGGTACTTCAACGGCAATATTTGCCGAAAGTGCCCGGAATCCGTTAAACAAATTCCAGTCCATAATAGGGGTATTACCTGTTGCCATAAGGACGATCATGGTTTCGCCCACTGCCCTTCCAAATCCGATCATCGTGGCTGAAAAAATCCCCGGGCTTGCCGTTGGAACTACTACCCGAACGGCTGTTTGCCAGGGGGTTGCTCCAAGCGCTAATGATGCAGAGGTTAAACTATTTGGTACATTACTCATGGCATCTTCTGATATCGTAAAAATAAGGGGTATTACGGCAAACCCCATTGCAAAACCTACAATGAGGGCATTTCTCTGATCGTAGTGAAGGCCTAAAACATGGAGGAGCCATTCCCGGTAATCTCCTCCAAAGAGAATAAATTCAGAGATTGTACTAAGATGAACAGATACGTATATAGCACCGATAATAAATGGTATTAAAATGAGGGCTTCTATCCCATACCGGTATTTACCTTTTATCCGGGAGGGTAAGGATCTCCAGAGGTAGAGGGCCAGGGCGATGAAAAGTACAACAAACAATGGCATGATGACTATTGCAGGAAATATTTTTTCAATCAATGGTGCAAGCCATAACCCCGCGAGAAACCCTAAAATGACGCTGGGGAGCGCAGCCATAATTTCAATTGTAGGCTTGATGATTTTTATCGCTTTATGAAGGAATTGAGATGTGTAAAGTGCTGCAAAAATGCCAATAGGTACAGCAATAATCATGGAGTAGATTGTACCTTTTATGGTGCCAAAGATGAGCGGCACAAGACTAAGCTTCGGTTCAAAATCGTCTGTTCCTCCGGTGGATTGCCAGACAAATTCAGGTTTTTCATATCCCTCATACCATACACGGCCAAAAAGGGTTTTTAACGTAGCTTCAGGATGCGGGTTGGAAATACCCCAAAACGTCAGATTATTACTCACATCGGCTGCCAGAATACCATTTCCTCTTGGTGAAAACGCAACAGCGGTCGGTAAAGATGGTGAATGGAGGTATAATCGCGTTTGCTCAGAGGTTGTATGGTTGAGATGAATTGTTCCGTCAGACGCCATTGTCACAAAACTCTTGTCTCTTTTCGATGGTACTATAGCCATAACAGGAGCGCTGTGGGGTTTAAGGGTATGGATTTTCTTAAGGACCGTTCCTGAAGGTAAGAGTTTATCTCTTACCTGCATCCAAACATTTACCCTGCCATCAAGACTACCAACCACAAGTGATGTATCTCCTAAAATAAAACCTAACGCAGTAATTGCCGTATGGGATACTTTTACTTTCTCTTGTAAAAAAGGACTTTCCTTATCCCTTATGTTTATGTGAAATAGATCTCCTGACACTGTTCCAATAAAAAGATTTTCCATAAACTGATCAAGTGCCAGGGATGTTATTTCTATCCTGCTTTCCGGTTTCATTGTACCAGAAGGAGGGCTACCTGGTTCAAAGATGGTGTTCTGTCGGGATTGATTAATAAAACCAGTTATATCCTTCTGAAACTCGGTTTTCTCTCCGGTACCAAAAAGCGTTGTTATTTCTTCTGTATATTTCAGCACCAATCTGTCATCTGCTGTACTGACAACAGTAGTTGCTATACCCTCATCCTTTCTTGAGGTTATATGTTTGATTTCTTTTCCCTTCTCATCGATCTGCTGCGTTTCTTCTTTTGAAATCTCCGGGGTGATTGTTCTTTTTTCACTATTGAATGTCTCGGTAAAAGCAACGGAAACAGTTACAATTTTTCCGTCATCTGTTCCCAAAATGAGGCGATTGTTATCTTTATACGATGATGTTACCGTTGTATGATGCAAAGGCGTATTGATATGCCCTTCATCGTCGTTTCTCCTCTCTTCTAGTAAAAAAACGGGGAGAACAGTGTGACGGTCATCTGTCGGGTAGTCTTCTTGTTCTGTCGGGACAGTATCCGTAAGGCCTGCTATCTCATATTTTTTCAAAACATTCCCGTTTGATAATGAAATAAATTCTACACTTCCGTTTGTATAAACAGCATACGCAATTTCCTGATACTCATCTATTCCCAGAGCGCTCACATTACCGTGAACGGAATAGGAGTTCTCCTTTACTACTTCAGCGTCTTTAAAAAGTGGATACACTTCTAAGAGGATAAATAACAAGAGGGCAAGCACGATAAAAACGGTAGTTACACCGCCAATTGTGATAACCCAGCGCGCGGTTTTGTCAGTGAATTTTCTCCTTTTTAGGCTTTTCATGGTTTACGTGAAAAAGGGCTCCTTTTCTCTATTCAACTGGTTATTTTTAAATGTATTTTATCCTTATCATGAACCGTGCCCTCCGCAGTATAAAATTATATTTATATTTAGAGAAGGGGTAAATAAAGAGTTTTGTAAAGATATTATATCTGAAAGTGACACTTTCGTTTTTTGAGATAATTCCTCTTACTCAATCTTCTCGAGTTCCTGTTTGACAATCGGAGCCGGCAAAGGTAAAAAACCGTCTTTTACAACTGTTTTTTGACCTTCTTTACTGAGGACAAATTTTAGAAATTCCCTAATGAGGGGATTAAGAGGCTGTCCCGGCTTCTTATTGATGTAAATATACAAAAACCTTGCCAAAGGATACGAACCATTGAGCACATTTTCCAAAGTGGCATCTTTAAGAGGTTTTCCCTTTTTAAACGAAAGAGGTACCGTACGTATACCTGATGTCATATAGCCAATACCACTGTATCCGATACCGTAACGATCCTTTGCAATACCCTGCACAACAGAGGCTGAACCAGGTTGCTCTTTCACGGTATTTTTGAAATCGCCCTTGTAGAGAGCAACCTCCTTGAAAAAACCATAGGTACCTGATGCTGAATTACGACCGTAGAGGCTTATCGGTTTTGCTGCCCATTCGCCTGTTAAGCCAAGCTGATCCCATGTTTTGATATCCTCCCTGTACCCACCTTTTCTCGTCTTTGAAAAGATGGCATCAACCTGAGGAAGGGTTAATCCATCAAGAGGGTTATCCTTATTTACGTATACCGCAAGGGCATCCAGTGCAACCTTTATTTCTGTTGGCTTATATCCGTATTTCTTCTCAAACGCATCGATTTCTGTATGCTTCATCGCTCTGCTCATAGGAGCAATTTGAGCAGCCCCTGCAATCAGTGCTGGTGGGGCAGTTGAAGACCCCTTTCCTTCTATTTGAACCCGAACGCTGGGATATACCCTGTTGAATGACTCTGCCCAGTATGTCATGAGGTTATTCATGGTATCAGAACCAATACTGCTCAGGTTTCCTGAAACCCCGCTTACCTTAACGTACGGTTTAATATCCGCATTTGCCTGTGTTGCGTTGCTGATAGCGCTGATGCCAGCGATCACAAAGTGAAAGAACGTTAACAATACAAAGATGGTTTTTATCATAGCACTGTCCTCCTTTGTTGTGATAAAATATACTACTCTAATTTTTTAAAGAAGTCGATGTAATTTTAGAGAACAACCCTTCATGAACTTCTTTCGGTTTTACTAGAAAATGACTTGATACTGCAGTCTGAAAATATTATCCTGTTGATCTTGCCCCGCTCTCTCGGTTGTAACGATGCCAAAATCTGATTGAATTTTAGAGCGGTGGGCACGAAAGTAATAATTTAAACCCACTCTGTATGCCTTCTGAATATCGTCGGATACATCATTGTTAGGATCAATATAGGAGTAACGGGCTGCCAGTTCCAGTCGTTTTGGCAAGACAAAATAACCAATCTGGGTGAAGAAACCATCAGATTCTGTTGAATCACCGCCATCTTCCGGGTCGTCAGATCTTATGTGGTACTCATTATTCCAGGAAATACCTCTGTATTTAACACCAAGATCAACAACCCCGGCAATGCTGTCAGTATTCTCAAGCTTTTCGTCGTCCAGTTTTGCATTAAAGGCAACTGAAGCACCAATGGTTGCCTTAAGTGTTTCTGTATAAGCATAATCTGTTTCATCATAGTAATTGAATTTTCCAAAAGGGTTATACCTGAGATTTAATACGTACATAAGTTCATTATTGATATCATCCTCAAGGGGGTCTTCTCCAGCACCCTGAAAAATTGCAGCATGATACTCCAGGTATCCGTCAAAAGGATATCCATAAATGTCAAATCCATAATCACGGTCCTGGGTAAAGGTATTACTTACAATAGACCTGTCCGGGAATAGCAGGTGAGCAGATGTTGTTACTCCCTGCCGGTTAAACGGTACTTTAAAAAACCCGATTTTAGAATTTAGCACTTTAAAAGGTGTCCAGTAGGCATAAAAGTTCTTTACAACAGCATCAAAATCATCAAAACCTAATTCTATATAGTATTTAAATATTTCGCTGTAAATATTTCCACCCAGAAAAAGTCTGGCCCGGCGAATATCAAGGATGTTCTTGTCAGCCTCCTCAAAATCCTCATCATTATCTTCAAATGAGTAGAGAAACTGCAGCCTTCCGCCAAAGCTTAGGGAATAATTACCGTCAGCGGTTTCAAGGCTTAATGCATATTTTTCACCATCAGGGGTATAAAGAGCAGTAATCCTCCTGATGTCGAGATCCGTTGCTTCGCGTGCCTTTTCTGCAGCGAGGTAGTTCTCGACTTCATGTTTGACCTCCTCTTTTACCTCTTCCCTGGTAACAGACACCGTTTCAGTATGTATTTTTTCTAAACGGTCTCTTAATGCCTGCATCTGTTCCTGCTGCCTTGCTGCCGATTCCTGCATGTGTTTTATTTGTTCCTGCTGTTTTGAAAATAGCTCCTCCATCATTTTTAACTGCTGTTTTAAATCATCGATTTCGTTCTCAGGTGTTTCCCCTGTTTCTAGTGCCTCCCGGGCAAATACTCCTGGTACCCCTGGTAGTATGCTAGTTACAGCCATACCATTAAGTGTAATTACCAAAAACAAAGTATAGCTGCACCGCCTTTTGGCCATATTATCCCCTTTTCTTAAAAGTTAAAGGCACTGCACTGAATGACATCATTACCCTTTAGTTATATAATAATTATAATAATTCGTGTTGCTGTTTTGATACCTGCTATGCGTTTTATACATAACAGAGTATAAACTATAAATGTTAAGGAAATGTTAAAGGATTGTTAATTTTGTATTAAAAACCGTAAATGAATGTGAGCATATTATATTATAGATATCCAGTTGTAAATTATTGCTTGACATAAATACTAAAAAGATGTTTATTGAATACTGAATACTGAATTCGTCCCGATAAAGGCAAACCCTGAGTGATCAGGGGACGCAAAGAAAAGGGTCTTTGATACCTTGGACCTCCTTAATAAAAGGGGAAGAACAGGGGAGGCAAAAAAAGACAGCCTTACTGCCGAAGATATTGTAAGTAAATCTTTGCAGTAAAGCTGTCTTTTTTTGCTGTAAGGAGGTGATCCAAATCAAAAATCCATAATAATTCAATACTCACCTCATACGTTTCAAATCATGAATTATTCTTCTTTATGATGTGGTTACTGTTATCGGTTTGCCTACAATTTTAACAGAGGAGGGCTATTAATGTTTATATCTGCGATACAACACAAAACCTTTATCATGACCGTAGCAAGCCTTTTGTTTGCCTCAGGGTTCGTTATTTCATGCGCTCCTGAAGAGAGAAGGATTAACAGGAGAGAACCTGTAGAAGAAAGAAGATATCCTGCGCCCCTAGAAGTTCCTCCTGAAGAGGAGTATCAAGAAGAAAGAAGATATCCAGCACCTCTGGAAGTTCCTCCTGAAGAGGAATATCAAGAGGAAAGAAGATACCAGGCGCCCATAGAAAGTCCCTGGGAGAAAGATGAAGAGGAACGTCTGGATAGTAGAGAGGAACTCAGGGAAGAGGAAGGAATCCTGGAAGATGAAAGGACACTTGAGGAAAAAATGAAAGTTCCACCAGAACTAGAAAGCCCCTGGGAAGAATATGAAGAGGGCGAGGAAGAATTGTATCCGGAAGAGATGGAAGATGAAGAGGAGTATTTTTAGATGATATCAATGAACTAAGCAGGTGAAACAACAGGGATGGCAATACAACGTGCGTAATATTAAGAATAACTTCCATTTATTGAAAATTTTATAATCGGTTTATTTTTATAAGTAAGTTGCATTTTATGAGAAATTACGGGAACCACAGATTGCACAGATTTCACAGTTCGGGATTTTTATCTGTGAAATCTGTGTAATCTGTGGTTCCAGATTCTTTTTACCAGTCTTAGAGGCGTATTCTTCCCTATTTTATCATTGTTGTTACAGGCCCACCTGCAGTTTCAACAGAGGAGGCTCATCAATGTTTATATCTGCAATACGAAATAAGACCCTTACCACAACCACAGCAGGCCTTCTGTTTACCTCAGGGCTACTTGCTTCTCGTACATAAAACATAAATTCAACAATCGGGTTTTTATTTGTTAAGGAACGAAAATGGAGGTTAGATTATCTATGAGAACAGCCCTTTTTTTACTTTTATTTATCGTGCTTGTTACAGAGACCTCCCAGTACTGTTTTGCTGAAAAAACGATAGTCATCGATGATTTTGAAGATGGGCTAAAGCCTCAATGGAAGGAAAGAAAGCTTAGTGGAAAAACCCGCTACAGCATTGTCAGGATTGAAAATGGCCATGCACTGAAGGTTCAGAGTCATAACTCAGCATCGGGTTTAACGTATCGATATAAATATAGTCTTACGGAATATCCTATCCTGACATGGAAGTGGAAGATAGAGAATACGATTAAACAGGGTAATTTGATGGAGAAGAAAAGGGGCGATTGTGCTGCAAGGGTATATGTGATATTTCCTTCCTGGGTTTTGTTTTTGACGAAGAGCATTTCCTATGTTTGGGCAAATAAGCTTCCTGAAGGGCATTACATTCCAAGCCCGTTTCACTCGCAAACAATTATCGTTGCCGTTGAAAGCGGAGAGAAGAACGTGGGGAAATGGGTTACAGAGCGAAGAAATATCTACGAAGATTACAAGGCGATTTTCAGGAGAGAGCCACCACATGCAGGCGGGATTGCTGTTATGACAGATACCGATAATACAGGAGGACATGCTGTCGCTTGCTATGACGATATAAAGATCGAGAAGCCATAAGCAAGGAAGGTTTTGATGAAAAAATCGGGAGAGTATATACAGGAACTGAAAGGCAAATTCAGGAGGAACAAGAAATCAATAATTAAGTTTGCTATCCTGATAGCAATTATTGGAGGTATCTTTTTTACCTTTAGATATACATTCTTGTCGCATTATGTCCAGAAGGACGTGCTGTTACGTTTTTTTGAAAATTTTAGAGAGCATTGGTGGGGTCCCCCTGCCTTCATTCTAATTTATAGTATTGCCTGTGTTTTTGCAATTCCTGGTTCAATCTTGACACTCACAGGTGGTGCAATATTCGGAGTGCTCCGGGGTTCTCTGTATAATCTGATTGCTGCAAACATTGGTGCCTCTCTTGCATTTTTCATGGCCCGGTACCTCGGCCGCGATTTTGTATCAAAGCTGGTAAAAGGAAGGGTAGAAAACTATGAGGAGAAGATTAAAGGACATGGATTTCGCTTTATATTCATACTCCGGCTCATACCTGTAATCCCTTTTAACGGCCTGAATATCGGGGCGGGACTTTCCGGGATTAAGTATTATGACTATTTATCAGGCTCTGCCCTGGGGATGATACCGGGTACGGTTATTTATACCTATTTTGCCGACTCACTCCTGAAAGGAGTAACAGGGAGCTGGAAGAAGGCAATGACCCACCTGATTATTGCAAGTGTACTATTAATACTCATCTCACTGTCTCCAACTATTTATAAGAGGTTCAAGAGATCGAAGGATAACAGATAATGTTTGTAATTCCTCAAGTTCAGGGTTCAGGACGTATGCACCAGGCTAAGGTATCTTCATCACACAAAGACACAGAGAATAAAGAATAATGAAGGATAGAGTGTCAAGAATAGGGACATGCCATACATCTTGATGCCTTGGTGACTTTGTGTGATGATCAGAAAAAGTACGGCATTGTCCCTTAACCTGATGTATATGCCCTAAACCCTGAACCTTGAAGTAAGGAGTTACTGTGTGTATCCCTTCACCTGCAACGGTGTTTTGATGGTAAGGTGGAAGAGTCATGTACAAGGTAAAAGCATATCAACAGGATGAATAAGAGAACGATAGTCAAGTTTGCTTTACTTATTGTAATTATCGGAGGTATATTTTTTGTATTTCGGTATACATCCCTATCACAATACATACAGAAGAATACCCTGCTAAATTTTTTTGAAAAACTCAGGAATTACTGGTGGGGTCCCATTGCTTTTATTGCCATTTATAGTATCGGAAGTATCTTTTCGGTTCCGGCCACCGTTTTCACGCTCAGTGGTGGTGCAATATTCGGAGTGCTCCGGGGTTCTCTGTATAATTTGATTGCTGCAAACATTGGTGCCTCTCTTGCATTTTTCATGGCCCGGTACCTCGGCCGCGATTTTATATCAAAGCTGGTAAAAGGGAGGGTAGCGAATTATGAGAGGATGATCGAAAAGCATGGATTTCGCCTTGTATTCATGCTCAGGTTAATACTCATAATCCCTTTTAACGGGATTAATGTCGGAGCAGGACTTTCCGGGATCAGATATCGGGATTTCTTACTGGGCTCTGCCCTGGGGATGGTACCTGGTACGGTTATTTGTACCTATTTTGCCGACTTACTCCTGAAAGGAGTAACAGGGAGCTGGAAAGAGGTAATGACCCACCTGATCGTTGCAAGCATACTGATGGTACTCATCTCGCTGGTCCCTATAATCTATAGGAAATACGGAAAATCAAAAATACCGAAGGCATAATTATGTGTACAGGAATTTCAATATACAATATCAGAGGTTTTAAAGGATTATGTATAAGAACATAGGCGATTATGGATTAATCGGTGATATGAATTCTATAGCGTTAGTTTCTCAAGACGGTTCTGTAGATTATTGTTCGATGCCTCATATCGATTCCCCTACGGTATTTGCTGCACTTTTGGATGATGAAAAAGGTGGGTTTTACCGGATACAGCCGCGTGGAAGATTTGAAGCAGAACAAAAATATCTGGAAAATACAAATATCTTAAGCTGTATGTTTCGAACAGATACGGGGCAAGCCGAGCTTATAAATTTTATGACGGTAACTACCCGGGAGATGTTCGAAGAGAAAAGTCATGCTATTCATCGGTGTATAAAAGTTCATTCGGGATCGATAGATTTTGTCTTAGAATGTTTTCCCAGGAGTAACTACGCGACTGAGCTTCCCTCTATAGAAAGAAAAGATAATATCTTTAAGATAACAACGAAGAACGAGACATATACCCTCCTCGTGAAAATGGAGAATTATCAGGAGGTGAGAAATGACGACAACGGCATTACCATCTATTTTTCACTTCACGAGCAGCAAGTTGCGCATTTTGATTTTGTCTATGGTGAAAAACAGCCGGAGGAGACAGGGGTATGTGGTTTTGAGGAAACCCACACATTTTGGATAGACTGGCTTTATAACTGTGTAGCAGGTAAATGCAAAAACCTGGAAGAATACTCGGATATGATCAACAGGTCGCTCCTGACCCTGAAATTACTTACCTTTCAACCTACGGGGGCTATTGTAGCAGCGCCAACTACCTCCTTACCCGAATGCATAGGAGGGGAAAGAAACTGGGATTACCGCTTTAGCTGGATTCGGGACGCCTCATTTACCCTGAGGGCGTTATTCTCCGTTGGGCATATTGATGAATCAGACGGTTTTATTCGATGGCTTCACAATACCTATCAAAGATACGGCAGCCGTAATTTACAAATTCTCTATTCAATCGAAGGTGAAGATAAGCTTACCGAGAAGATGCTGAAACACCTGAAGGGATATAAAAATTCAAAACCGGTAAGGATAGGTAACGCTGCTTATGAGCAGGATCAATGGGATATTTATGGGGAAATTATGGATACTGCACTTCGGCTCTCTGATTATGTAGGCAGGATCGATGAAAGTTTATGGCCGTTTTTTAAAAATATTTGTCATCTCGCAATTCAGAATTGGCATAAGCCTGATTATGGCATCTGGGAGATGAGAAACGGGCCGTTTCATTTTGTGTATTCCAAGGTAATGTGCTGGGTAGCTGTAGACCGGGGTATTAAGATCGCAAAACGATATGGGTTTGATGCACCCCTTGATACATGGGAAAAGGAAAAGGAGAGAATCAGGGAGGATATCCTGGAGAAGGGGTATGACCGGGATTCCGCCAGTTTTGTACAGTATTATGGTTCAAAAAATTTAGATGCAAGCCTTATGCTGTTACCCCTTATGAATTTTTTACCGATACATGATGAACGTGTTCAGAACACCATCGGGGCGTGTAAAAAAATCCTTATGAAAGACGGGTTTTTACTACGGTATTCAGGAGACGATGGTTTATACGGTGAAGAAGGTGCTTTTATACTCTGTAATTTCTGGCTTGTGGAATGTCTGACCCTGTCCGGTAAAATACCCGAGGCAAAAGAACTCCTTGGAATAACGATCAAGGCTGCGAACTATGTAGGTCTTTTTTCAGAGGAATACGATCCTAAAAATCAACACCTGCTCGGCAATTTCCCGCAGGCATTCGGGCACATTGGTTTTATCAATTCGGCATGGTCAATTTTGAATGCCCAATACAAAATATCAGAAGATACCATATATACGAGCTGGAAAAAACGGTTAGGAAAACTCATACCGTTTACAATAGTTCTCAATAAAACCGATACGTCATTTCCTGATACCTCAGAATCAATAGCCAAAGAACTCAAGGTTACCCTCAATAATCTCCAGGGGGCCTTTTTTGACGTTATGGAAAGCAAGGTCAATTATGAAGCAATGAGAAGGTCGGAGGGTTATAAAAAGTATACAGAGCTTGTAAAAAAATTGAACACTTTCGATCCTTTCAAGCTAAAAACAGATGAAGAGAAAAAGGCTTTTTGGATTAATATTTACAATATCCTCATCATTCATGGTGTTATCGAACTCGATATAGAGAAGTCGGTAAAAGAGGTTTTTCGTTTTTTCGGGCGTATCGGATATGCTATTGGCGGATTCTATTTTACCCCTAACGATATCGAGCATGGAATACTTCGTGCAAACAGGCCAGAACCTACATTTAAAATAAAACAATTTTCCTGGTTTGATAAAAGAAAAGCACTCCGGGTTGCAAAACTGGATCCCCGTATCCATTTTGCCCTTGTTTGTGCAGCAAGTTCCTGTCCGCCAATTGAATTTTATGATCCTGCTCAGATCGATAATCAGCTTGATATTGCAGGGAGAAGCTTTATTAACCGGAAAGGTATGGTGCTCGATAAAGATGCGAATACATTACAACTCTCACAAATATTCAAATGGTTCGCCTCGGATTTCGGAAGAACACAACAGCAGGTCATCAGCTACATACTCAACTTTACCGGTGAGAAGGTAAAGGAGTATATCCTGGAGAATATTGATACATTAAAAATAACATACTTACCGTACAACTGGAATTTAAACAGGTCCCTGGAATAATAGAGGAGAGAAGATTATGGCTGATTTTGATCTTGCAATAATCGGTGGAGGGGTTGGCGGATTAAACGTTGCGAGCGGGGCTGCCCAGCTCGGTGCTAAAGTAGCCCTGGTTGAGAAGTATAAACTCGGCGGCGACTGCCTGTATCACGGATGTATTCCTACAAAGACATTAATTCGTTCAGCAAAAATGGTCTCACATATAAAGAGGGCAAAAGATTACGGTTTGAATGAGATCAATGTCTCGTTCGATTTTAAAAATGTTATGCAGCATATGAGAGATGTGGTAGCAAAGGTCGGTGAACATGACGACCCGAAGAGGTTTGAAGATATGGGAATAAAGGTTTCTTTTGCTAGCGGTAAATTTGTCGACCCCCATACCTTTGAATTTGATGGTCAGAGAATTACCAGCAGGCAGTTTGTCATTGCTACAGGATCAAGGGCTGCTGCTATTCCTATCAAAGGGCTTCAGGATATTGACTATCTGACCAGTGAAAGCGCGCTTGAACTGGATTATTTGCCAAAGTCCATTATCATCCTGGGAGGGGGGCCTATAGGACTTGAGTTTGCACAAGTGTATGCACGGTTTGGGTCAAAAGTAACTGTTTTAGAAAAAACGGATCAGGTGCTGCCTCGTGAGGATAAAGAGATTGCCGATATCCTTGAAACAATTCTCAGAGAAGAGAGGATTGAAATACATACAGGAGCTACGATTGACCATGTAAAACAAGAAGGGGGGCAAAAGATCGTGGTAGCCAAATGTAACGGCCTGGAAAAGACATTTCAAGCGGACGATTTTATGATCGCTATTGGTCGTGCGCCGAATTTAGAGGGGCTCAATCTCGATGCTGCCGGAGTAAAGACCGAAAAGAAAGGTATCGTAGTAAATGAAAACATGCATACAAGCGCTAAAAATATATGGGCATGTGGAGATGTTACGGGGAAATATTTATTTACCCATGTAGCGGAATATCAGGCAGGCCTTATTGTGTTTAATGCCTTCGTCCCTTTTTTCAAGAGAAAGGCAGATTATCATATAACTCCATGGGCGACCTTTACCGACCCTGAGCTGGGACGGGTAGGATTGACAGAAAACGAAGCACGGCAAAAGTATAGAGAAATAAAAGTGTATAAGTATGATATAAAAGATTTGGACAGGGCGATTATCGATGGCGAGGAAAAAGGGATCATTAAGATTGTGTGTACCGGGAGAGGTATGATATTAGGTGCCCACGCCCTTGCTCCTCAGGGAGGAGAAATAGTTCACGAATTTATTATGGCAATGAAGAATGATCTCGGCATGAGAAATATAAGTGAAACGATACATATTTATCCTACATTAGCTCAAGCAGTGAAAAGGGCAACCGATAAATACTACGCTGAGAAGCTATTTTCCGGATGGGTTCCTAAATTTACCAGGAGGTTAATTAAGTGGTTTGGGTAATGCCAGGGTGGATTCATCCTGTTGAAATTTCTTTAGAGAAAAATACAGGAATAATGTAACCATTGAGTTTTTTGAAAAAAGCCCCTTTGGATTTTAGAAAAAATACGGCAAGATCTCCTCAGTCCAGTATATGCACCTGCTCCCCTCCGGAGTTCATCCTTACCCACATGTTTTTCTCGTCTTATCCCGTTCCAACGCTC
Organism: Candidatus Loosdrechtia aerotolerans; assembly: GCA_021646405.1. Classification (GTDB taxonomy): domain Bacteria; phylum Planctomycetota; class Brocadiia; order Brocadiales; family Brocadiaceae; genus Loosdrechtia; species Loosdrechtia aerotolerans. Next base: position 90,106 of record SOER01000006.1, on the reverse strand, counting down.
TGCGTCATGTTTCTACCATAAGATGGCAGAGATTCTACAGGAATGATTGCCGTTACAAAAATGTCTTTATCTGCCGATCATATTTCAGCTATCAAGGGCGGGACGCAGAGCGTCCCAAAACACATTCCAACGCAGAGTGTTGGAACGAGATAAAAATCTGCGTCCTATTTTTGGAATCACGTGGAAGGAGATAGCCATGAAGAGATTAGAGGGAAAGAGTGCACTCGTTACCGGCGCTACGACAGGCATTGGGCATGCTATTGTTATTCAGTTTGCCCGGGAAGGTGCAAACGTTGCCATCAATTATCTCAGGCACGAAGAAAAGGCCGGAGAAACCTTGAAAAAAGTTCAGGACATGTGTCAATCTGTCAGAGAGTATGGCTGCAGGGACCTGATAGTTCAAGCGGATGTATCAAAAGAGGATGATGTGGTAAGGATGTTTCAGCACATTTTAAAAGAATGGGGCAGGATAGATATCGTAGTGAATAATGCCGGTATCGAACAATCGAGTCCAGGTCATGAGACGAAGATGGAAGAATTCGACAGGATAATAGCAGTGAACCTCCGTGGTGCTTTCCTCTGCGCCCGCGAGGCTATAAAACACTTCTTGTCCCGGGAGGGTGGCGGAGTAATTCTGAATAATTCGAGCGTTCATGAGATTATCCCTAAGCCGAAATATGTGAGTTATGCCGTAAGTAAAAGCGGTATGAGCAACCTGACAAAAACGCTGGCGCTTGAGTATGCGGGTAAGGGTATCCGGGTTAACGCCGTAGGTCCCGGAGCAATTATTACACCCATGAATAAGGCCTGGATTGATAACCCGGAGCGTAAAGCGGAGGTAGAAAGGCATATACCAATAGGTCGTGCTGGTACACCAGAAGAGATGGCCGCAGTGTTTACATTTCTGGCATCTGATGAAGCATCATATATTACCGGTCAAACAATATTCGCCTGCGGCGGGCTTACCCTTTACCCGGAATACCGCGAGGACTGGTCTACCGGGGGATAGAGGGACATATACATCAGGCTAAGGTTTTTGTAGCCGTATTCCTTCAGGTGCGAAAGGAGAATTATCACAAAATAGATATCGTATTGCAGCTGTTTTATAAACAACTCCTGGAGAATAGCCGTGAAAATAATTCTATTCCTTGTAATTCCTGTACTGATTTTTATCACAACACATACTGCTTCTTCTGCAGCAGCAGAAGAAGATCCAGGTGATTCCTATGATCGTGTCCTGAAACGTTATGTTTCTGAAGAAGGAATGGTGGACTATAAGGCGCTGAAGGGTGACAAAGAGTTTCAGAGATATATCGAATACCTTTTCGCTACAGATCCTGATACATTGCCTTCAGACAAGCACCGGCTGGCTTTCTGGATAAATGCATATAACGCATTTGTTTTAAAAGGTGTATTGGAAGAATACCCGATAGAGAGTGTTCTTGATGTGGGTTGGATCCCTCATAGCTTTTTCATATGGAAGAAGTTTAAGACACAGGAGGGAAATATAACATTACGAAAAATAGAGAATAAAATACTGAGAGAAGGATTTGATGAACCACGGATACATTTTGCCATAAGTTGTGCCTCTATGAGTTGTCCGAAGCTGCGACGGGAGGCATACCGGGCTGAGGAATTGGACCGGCAGTTGGATGATCAGGCGGTATATTTTATCAATAACAAAAAGAAAAACTATCTCGACAGGAAAAATAAAACCCTGTATCTATCTTCGGTTTTTGAATGGTATAAAGAAGATTTCGTTGAGAAAGGAGAAAAGATTCAGGATTACGTTATTCAGTATTTAAACCCGGAAGATGCAGAGTTTATTCGGAATAATAAGGCAGACGTTGAATATCTCGAGTATGACTGGGGCTTAAATGATCAAAACGATAAGGGAAAATATTAGAGAAAGTCTCATCTTTCAGGCTGAACATGGATAAACAGGAAACCTCTTGAATGTCAGACATACGACACCTTAGCCACCCTTTTGCTCTTTATCCAACTTGTGGGTAAGGATGAGTCCAGAGGGGGACAGTTTCCCTTTGGGGGATTCAGAGGTATAAACGCCCAATTGTATTTGATACTTTTATAATTTATAATTCTTTTTATTAACAATAAATATCTGTAATCTTGTAGATCAGCGTCTGTCAGTGTTTATCTGCGTCCTGATTATCTTTTTATCAAAAGAATTATAGAACAAGCGGGTTATGTCAACATACACAAATAAAATCGGGAAAGGATATATCGTATGCAGTACGTTCATCAGTACTGCAATCATTTTTCTGATCCTGATAGTTCTTTTTCTGAATAGTTATGATGCTGTAAGGGATGTGGGATGGGATCTGTTCTCGCTTACATGGAATCCCCCTGCCGCCCGGTTTGGTATCTTGCCAATGTTCTACGGTTCTGTAGTTGTTACCGTGTTATCTTTGGGGATTGCAGCACCATTAGGGATATTTGCAGCGATTTTTACGTCTGAAATATTATCCCCGAAATACAGGATTTACGTAAAATCGTGTCTGGAAGTATTAGCAGGTATTCCTTCCGTTATTTACGGATTAATAGGAGTGGCTTTTCTTAGTGTATGGATCGGTGAATGGTTTCATTTGCAGTCGGGCAGGACATTCTTTACGGCAGCTATTCTTTTGTCTATTATGGTATTGCCTACTATCATTACCTTATGTGATGATGCCTTCCATAATGTTCCGCAAAAATACCGTGAAGCAGCAAAAGGACTCGGACTGTATAAGCATGAAGTAATTACGGGTTCCGTTCTCCCAATTGCAAAAACAGATATCGTCGGTGCCGTCTTACTGGCATTGGGAAGAGCGCTTGGAGAGACGATGGCCGTGATGCTTGTGATAGGAAGCATTGATAAAATCCCGAGTCCTGTTTATAACCTGTTGACGCCCGGGCAAACCATTACTTCTAAATTAGGCAGGGAAATTGCGGAAAGTGCCTTTGGGTCGTTACATTTTGCTGTTATGATTTTTATGGGTATCGTCCTCTTAACCCTTGTTTTGGGGCTTACCTTTATTGCACAACAGTGTTTTAAACCGGGGCAAAGGCTGTATGAATAGAAGGGTGAAAAAGAATCTTTTCCTCGCAGTATGTTGGTTTTCTGCTGCAGTGTGTGCTTCCCTGCTTCTTTTCCTGTTATCGGTAATTGTATGGAAAGGGGCGCAGGCGATTAATCTGGGTTTCCTCACATCAGATTCCAGGAAATTTGGTTCTGAAGGAGGAATTTTTTACCAGATAACGGGAAGCATCCTGCTGATAACAGGAGCTGCGTTCGTGAGTTTTCCTGTTGCCCTTGGCACTGCACTCTATAAAAGTGAATACATCAGAAGTAACACATTGCAGCGATTCAGTAACATATTGATTTATGGATTAAATGGAGTGCCATCTATTATATTCGGAATATTTGGGCTTATCTTTTTTATTAATATCTTACATGTTAATATCTCCTGGTCTGTAGGCTCGATTATTTTAGCTATTATGATCATCCCAACGAATGTACTGGCAGCCTATCAGTCGATGAATAGTATCCCCAAAATATACCGGGAATCGGCCCTGGCACTTGGACTGGATAGATGGCAGGTAACTGTCAGGGTAGTTATTCCGCAGGGAATCAACGGGGCCATTACTGGTTTATTGATAGGCCTGGCCAGAGCATTAGGAGAAACCGCACCTATTATGTTTATTGCTACGGCATTTTCGGGAATACAGTTACCGGGTTCGTTATTTGAACCGGTACTGTCACTGCCGACACATATTCTTGTCCTGTCTCAACAGGCAACAAATAGCAAGACACTGGAAAATGCCTGGGGAGCCAGTCTTATTTTAATCCTGCTTGTCTTTGTTTGTAGTCTTTCAGCACTATTTATCAGAATCAAATTCAAAACAATGGGTCAGAGATGAGAACGACAGAAGACAGAAAGAGAGACTTTTCTGAACTACCGGAAGATGAAGATACAGTAGATACGGTTATTGAAATGAATCGTTTCAATGTATGGTATCATGATTTTCACGTCTTAAAGGATTTTCATGTACGATTTCAAAAACAGCAGATAGCGTGCATTATTGGTCCCTCCGGTAGCGGAAAATCAACCTTAATACGAAGCATTAACCGTATGAATGATGACATGGACGGGTTTTTTTACCAGGGAGATATCCTGTTTCATGGGCATACTCATACATGTTCTGTTTACCATACGAGTACCAATGCGAACCATTTGAGGGCACGGATAGGAATGGTTTTTCAAAAACCCTGCGTATTTCCCGGATCTGTTTATGAAAATGTACTCTTTGGAGTCAAGTATGTAAAGAGACATTCTAAGCACGAAAAGCAGTGCATAGTTGAAGAAAATTTGAAGGCAGTATCGCTCTGGGATGAGGTATCGAACCGTTTACAGGAAAAGGCCGCAGTCTTATCAATCGGTCAGCAACAAAGGCTCTGTTTGGCAAGGACACTGGCAGTAAAACCAGAAGTAATCCTCCTGGATGAACCTACCTCATCCCTGGATCCTCTCTCAACCCTTGCTATAGAAAACCTGATGTTGCAGTTAAAAAAACGGTATACCATCATTTTTGTGACACATAATATTGCCCAGGCAAGAAGAATTGCCGATTTTATTGTGTTTATGTGTGACGGTAAAGTTATAGAACAGGGGACCAGGAAAAAACTGTTCTCCAATCCTGAAAACCAGCAGACGAAGGAGTATTTAAGCGATGAATATTGTGAGTGCTAGAATCGTGACATCCCTTCGGGATGAGAAAACATTGAAAAAGTTTAAAGGATGCCAGAGACTATTGTAATTATACCTGCATTTAATGAAGAAGACCCGATCAGACAGGTAATCAGCGATAATCCCGAGAGATCTGGTGAGTAAGATTGCTGTGATTAATAATAATTCAGATGATGCAACACCGGAGAACGCAGAAATTGCCGGCGCAACTGTTCTCAATAGTACAAATACCGTTGTTCAGTATAAGATGCTCTCTTTAACACCATGAAAAGACGAGATTCTTCGCGGAGTTTACCTTGAACACACTCGCTTCGCTCAGTATAAACTTCGTGAATGTGTTCAGAATGACAAATTCCCTGCTGGCATCTCATCCGGAGTGGAATAAAGGATTTCAAGGATGGCACCCGGTATTCTGTCACCCTGAGTGGAGCGAAGGGTCTCATCCCTGATGAAAGAGATTCATTCTTGCACCAGAGAGGAACACCATGTATTGTCATAGGGTATATGCCAAAAGTCGAATGTCAGGGGTGTACAACTCTACCATGGAGTGTGTTGAGTAAAAGCCCGCCGAAGGCGCGGTAAGTTCATGGTATAGGAATTTTCATTTTATGCAAGCGGGTTTACGGGGAGGTGTTGTTATAAGGTTAATGATGTTACTATGATGCAACAGCGATTCTTTATGTTCAATTGTTTTTAATCCCGAAGGGATGCCATGATTATAGCAAAAGACCTCAGAAGAATTGTAAACCCCGAAGGGGTGACATACTTGTAAATAAAAAATGAAAATAACAGCTAACCCGGAATGGATGTACCAAAACCTTGTAGTGAGCTTGTCGAACTATAACAGCCTCATAATGTCACCCCTTCGGGGTTATTAGTCTGTGGTTTATTCTTTTGCTATAATCATTTCACCCCTTCGGGGTTAAGTACATGCTTAGGAATTTCAAAGTAGGGCGACCCTTTAGGGTTGCCTCCCCGTACAGGTATTCTGGCAGGAAAGCAAGGCTAAAGCCTTGCCCTGCATCTTTACAACAGACAGAAGCCGCCGAAGGCCTAACTTGAATGTATAGGAATTTTCATGTGTTCAGTATAAGGTGCTCTCTTAACACCATAAAAAGACGAGATTCTTCGCGGAGTTTACACTGAATGAAGTGAATGTGCTCAGAATGACAAGTTCCATACAGGAAACCTCTTAAATGTTAGATTCGCTGTTCCTTTAAGAAAGCTACGCAAGCAGTGTGGCCACAAGACCCGATAGTACGATTCCATCAAACGTCCCGGCCCCGCCAATGCTGGCAACACCTGCACCCGTCGCCTTCAATACCGTACGTATATGGAGAATATCAGCACCTATCAGTGGTCCAAGGACGCCAGCAGAAAAAGCAATCAACGGGGCAAGATCGCGCATGAACATGAATCCACAGGCCGCAGCTACCAGAGCTGGTATTATAGGAGGCAGGGCAATGCCCACCTTCGGTATCGGACGGGCAATCCAGTAACAGACTGCTGTATTAATTGCAATTGCACAGAATGTCACTACCAGTGCGAGTGGTTCAATGCTGACAATCCGAATGAGTTCATATACTACAATAAGACAAGGGATAATACAGCCGCCGACATTCACTGCAACAACAGTATATGTCCTGTGATGTATCAGATTTGGAAACATACGTTCAAGCCCGAACAATTTAGATGGCGCCACCTCAACCAGCTCATCCCTGGGGATCCATTTAACCGGGATATTTACTGCCCCGCCAAGAAAGATTGCAAACGCAATTAATAATGAGAGTTCCGGCTTGAGACCAAGTTTTGTGAGTGCTGTAAACATCACATTGGCGAACAACAAGGGAAACAAAACCAGTAATAGAAAAAAAGCCGCCAGGGATAGACAGCCAAAAGGTGCCGATGGAAACATCCGATATCACTCCGGAAGGGGGATGAAATTTTTTAAAAAGATTTTTGCGGGATACAAAAAATTTGTGAATAGAAATTTCTACCTCAGTTGAATAGGGGAACTTTTTTTAGATAGGTATTTAATGTTAACATCATAAAAAGCACCAAGAAACGTAAATTAAAAAATTAATATCTGAAACAAAAATCCAGTATTAATAAATAACACTATAATAGCAATTGCACAAAATATATGCCAAATTCAAGGCTGTTTTTAGTTAAGGAACATATTTTTATTTCACTTTCTCTCCCTCTCTAATCGCATAGGGGCAGGTTTGAAACCTGCCCCTACAATAAATGCCATTCGTGATAAAGTTGATTTTACAGCGGTACTGAAAGCAGCAAAGACACCAAAACCTGTGGTTTTGACTTTATCTGGCATTCAAGAGATTTTCATTTAAATATCCTGTGGGTGTTTAGCTTCTATCACGTGAAGGATACCGAGAAACGCTCTCCGGGCGCTAACAATTTTTAAACCAGCCTGATGAATAAGATCAAGTGATTCACGATTCCAGTGACAACATGTTCTTTTCGTATAACAATTAGCCGTACGGTCCTGGAAACGGCCCAGCCATTTCACAGCACTCCGGCCATGTTCCAGAAACAAAATACGGCCATCAATCCGGCATACCCGGACCATCTCACGTATTGCAGCAACGGGATCCATAAAGGTACATACATCGAGAGATGAAATAACCGTGTCAAAACTCTGATCTTGAAAGGCGAGCGCCTCTGCATCCATAAGCATGAGGGTAACAGGAGGTTCAATCTTCTTGTACGTTTGCGAGTCTGCTTTAACATTTCTCTGCTAAAATCTATGCCAACTATCAGAGAAACTGTTGGGTAAAAAGGAAGATTCTTCCCTGTCCCGATTGCAAGTTCTAAAACCCTTCCGGATGCACGCTGCAATAACCTTTGCCGATATCCCCGTAGACCGAGGAACTCAGGGATTGCCTCAAATAAATCGTACCAGGGAGCAAACCTGTCGAATTTATTTTGAATTTCCCTTTTGTTTATTTCAATCTCCGTATAAATACATGGATCTCCTCATTAGTCTCTTTTATATCAAGAAGTTCATTCCCTGTCGTGTTACACCACGAAAGGATATCCTTTTTAATACCCTCATCTGTAGCAATAACCTCCAGCACCTTACCTATCTCAACATCTTTGATTTTATTGGCTGTTTTAAAGATAGGCATAGGGCACATAAGGCCATAACAATCCAAAGTTTCATCTGATTTCATAATAAACCTTCACAGAGAAAATGACAATTCTATCATTGCACAAGATACGTTTAATCGTATTGCTCCAACGTAATCAGGCCGGAAGAAATATAACCAGAAGCAAGAAGCTTAAGGCCAGGAACTCCCGGTTCCCCAAGTCCGTGTTAAAGGGACTATTCTCCATGCTCATGATGATGTTCGTCGTGACTGAGTGATTTCTTTTTCTCAAGACCCTTACCTGTTGTCTTTTTAAGGTAATCATCTATTGCTGCTTCGATTGCCTCTTCTGCAAGTACAGAACAGTGCATTTTTGTAGGTGGTAAGCCTCCCAGTGCCTCTGCTACCGCCTTGTTAGTAATTTTTAAGGCTTCATCAATAGTTTTCCCCTTTATCATTTCTGTAGAAATACTACTCGTAGCAATAGCCGCACCACAGCCAAAGGTTTTGAATTTCACATCGGTAATTACATTATCCTTAACCTGAATGGACATTTTCATGATATCACCACAAGCGGGATTTCCAACCTCTCCAACCCCACTGGCTTCGGGGATTTCCCCCACATTACGCGGATTTGCAAAATGATCCATAACTTTTGCACTATATTGCATAGGTAACTCCTTCTCTATAACAATCTGTTGGATTAACTCTGTGATAATTGTGATTCGCTATATAAAGGGGACATCTGTCTCAAGCGCTCAACGATTGGAGGCAGCTTTTCCAGGATGTAATGAACATCAGTCTCAGAGTTGTTGATCCCCAGGCTGAAAAGTACCGTCCCCTGGGCAAGCGCAGCGTCAACACCTGTTGCCATTATAACATGCGATGCCTTAAGTGACCGCGAGGTACATGCGGAACCGCTTGAGATAGCAATTCCCTGCATGTCCAAAAACAACAGGATTGATTCTCCCTCTATGTATTCTATACAGAGACTCAGATTTCCCGGGATATGATCTGTCGGATGTCCGTTAATGTGTATATTGTTTATCGTCTTTAGAATTCCGTCTTTCAACCGGTCTCTCAGCTTCCGAACCTTATTTGTACGTTCCGGTATTTCTAATCTCGCTAACTCAGCAGCTTTTCCCATCCCGACAATACCAATAACATTTTCAGTCCCTGCTCTGCGTCCACCCTCCTGGACACCTCCCTCAATGAAGGGAAGTATCCTTATCCCTTCCCGGAGATATAGTGCTCCAACACCTGATGGTCCGCCAAATTGGTTGGCCGACATGCTCAGGGCATCAATATGGGTGCCGTTGACATCAATCGGTATGTTTCCCGCTGCTGCAACTGCATCGGTATGAAAAATAATATCTTTTTCCTTTGTAATAGCGCTGATTTCACCTACAGGTTCAATTGTTCCAATCTCTCCGTTAGCATACATAACGGATATCATCACGGTTGTAGGCTTCACGGCTTTTTTTATATCTTCGGGATCAATCATTCCATATTTATCAACCTGAAGACGGGTGACTTCGTATCCCGATTTTTCGAGGGTTTTTAAGGGGTTGAGTACCGAAAAATGTTCAATCTCCGACGTAATAATATGATTACCCTTTTTTTTGTGAGCTGCAAGTATACCTTTTAAAGCAAAATTATTCGCCTCTGTACCACTCGACGTAAATATAATCTCATTTGGCCTGGCATTAATAAGGTTTGCTACCTGTTCCCTTGCCTGCTGTATAGCCTCGCCAGTAACCCTTCCGAATTGGTGCAGGTTAGAAGGATTGCCGAATCCTTTATGTAAAAATTGAGTAATAACCTCTTTTACCTCAGGGTGCAAGGGTGTACCCGAGGTATTATCCATATAAATATTTTGCATGGAGAAATTCCCCTTTTTATCCAATTTTCTCTAATTTCGCGTACGCCAGCATAAGATTCTTTATCCCGCCTATGTTGAAACGAACCTTAATACAGGATTTATCATTACTTCCCGTGATCTCGAGTATCCTTCCAACACCAAAGATAGGGTGACGAACCATCTCTCCCGTTGAAAATGTCTGAGCGCCTCTTACAGATACATTTGTCTTTCCGGTTTCTGAATAAGCATGATAGTTTGTATCATACGGGTCAGGTTCGAAGATCGGTTCATAATATGGTGGATCTTTCTCTTCTGAGATATCATCAGGGTGTTTGAAATATTCAGAATTTGTTTTATCAATAGTAATCAGGACTTCTTTTGGAATTTCATCTAAAAACCGGGATCTCCGACAAAGATTTGTTTGGCCAAACTTCGTTCTTCTTCTGGTATAGGTAAGGTAGAGCTTCTTCATTGCCCGCGTAATTCCTACGTAGCACAGCCTCCGTTCTTCTTCAATTTCCTCGTCGGAGGCATTAGACTCTGCATGTGGCAACAGCGTTTCTTCCACACCGGCTATAAAAACGATGGGAAACTCCAGGCCTTTGGCAGTGTGCAGTGTCATAAGAGTTACGTTCTCTGTGCTATCTTCCATTGAATCTATATCTGAAACGAGTGCTACTTCTTCCAGAAATCCCTGTAAATTACTATCAAGGATATTCATATCGTATTCATGAGCAGCATTAACAAGTTCTTCGACATTAGCAATACGTTCTTTAGACTCTCTTTCCTCTGATTCCTTCAAAAATTCTATATATCTCGTTTCATTTATTACCCTTTTGATAATATCTTCTACGGGTGCCTTTGGTGACTGTTGCAGCCTTATGATAAGATCGGTAAATTTTTTTAAAGATGAAGCTGCCTGGCCCCTTATATCCTGTATGGAATCAGCCTGGGACAGCGCACTGAAAGTACTTATTCCCTGTACCCTGGCCCGGTCTAAAACTCTTTTTACTGTAGTGCTCCCTATGCCGCGCGTGGGGGTATTTATAATACGTTCTAATGCCGCATCATCATGAGGGTTAATACAGAGCCTGAGGTAACACAGTATATCTTTAATCTCTTTCCTCTGATAAAATGCTACACCGCCAACGATGATATAGGGAATACCAAAATTCCTTAGAGATATCTCCAGAACGCGAGATTGAGCATTCGTGCGGTAGAATATTGCAATATCGGAGTACTTTTCACCCCTCTCGACAAGTTCCCTTACTGTCCTTGTGATTTCCTCTGCCTCACGATATTCATCCTCGCAGTGAACCGCCCTCACCTTCTCCCCCTCGCTGTTTTCCGTCCAGAGATCCTTTTTTCTCCGATATCTGTTGTGCTGGATTACGCCAGACGCGGCATGGAGGATGTGCTTTGTAGAACGGTAATTCTGTTCGAGCAGCACTACCTTGGCATTCGGATAATCCTTTTCAAAATCCATGATATTTTTAATATCTGCGCCTCTCCATCCGTAGATTGATTGATCAGGGTCCCCCGTTACACAAATGTTTTCGTGTCCATCTGCGAGCATCTTCGTAATGTTGTATTGCGCATAATTGGTATCCTGATATTCGTCAACGAGAATGAATTTAAATTTATTCTGATATGACTCTAAGATATCAGGGTGTTTTTTAAATAACTCAATTGTTTTAATTAAAAGATCGTCGAAGTCAAGGGCATTATTTGTTTTAAGGAGCGTATGGTACTTTGAGTATACCTGTGCAACTGTACGATAGAAATAATCTGATGCTGTTGACGAAAAAGTCTCGGGATCAATGAGTTTATTTTTAGCATAACTAATTGAGCTTGCTATGGAGCGGGGTTTCCATTGGGCTGTATCAAGTTGCAATTCTGCCATAATAGATCTAATCCTGCCTATCTGATCAGCCGAATCATAGATCGTAAAATCCCTTGTATACCCCAGCCGGTCAATATTCGCCCTGAGAACCCGGGAACACATCTTATGAAATGTAGAAACCCAAAGCCCTTCCTTTCGTAAAAATTGTCTTACACGCTCATGCATCTCATTAGCTGCCTTGTTAGTAAAGGTAATAGCAAGTATATTGTATGGGTTCACACCTTGAGATAGGAGGTAACCTATACGGCGTGTAATAACGCGGGTTTTACCGCTTCCTGCTCCAGCTACCACGAGAAGCGGACCTTCAATATGGGTGATTGCCTCCCGCTGATTTTCTGTAATATCTCTTAAAAAGGGCATGACTGTTATTTCCTCGCTATAAGGCTTGCAATAGCCTTCTTATTATCCAGTACAATTTCCCGGTAGAAAACAATATTCAGATCTGAAAAAAGATCCAGTAGTTCGTTTGGCTCAAGCAGATAATTTCTATTTTTTGGTCCTTTATACCCACATTCCAGATTCTCAACGGTATAGGTCTCATAAACAACTACTCCACCTGGCTTTAGTGCTTTTTTTATTTGCGGAACAAGACTGCGCTGCAAATAATAAAAACAAACGATAACATCGTACGTGTTCTCAGGGAGCTCATATATCTCCAGATCAGCAACAAACGCATGTATCTTTACATCATGTTCCTCTGCCAGTTTTCGTGCCTTCCTGACAGCCACTTCCGATATATCGCATCCATCTACTTCAAAACCGTTCTTTGCAAGGAATACGGCATTTCTTCCCTCTCCCATTGCAATATCCAACGCCTTTCCCTTTGGCAGTATATCTACATGCTCTTTTAGGAACTCAACCGGTTCTTTGCTATAAATATATTCTTCCGTATTGTATCTCCTGTCCCAGAATTGTCTGTCCCGCTCATCTGCATACAATACAGAAAGTAAAAAACCCTGTGCAGAATAAATAGCAACAAACAGAAATATCAAAAAATAAGAGACATTCTTTTTAAAGCTATACATATAAAACATAGTATTTACAACAAATCTACACTATCTAATACGTATATACATTTACACGTTATTATCCTTGTTCCAGAAGAATCTTTTGGAATTATAAACATTAACTACAGCTAAATCAAGTCTTGAGATATCTTCATGGTCGTATGCTAGCATGGTGTTTCTGTAATATGGAGTCAGTTTGTGTTAAAACAACATCTATCTACATAAATTGAACTTGATCAATCATACTTTAATTATTTATTTATCTATCTAAAAAAGTCGTAATCGTAGTATTGTATGTTTATAACCTGGTTATTATTGATATAAGTGTTTATATAGTAATATACTACTATGTATCAAAACTGGTAGAAAACCTGTAGAAAACATTGTAAATATCCATGAGTATCTTTATATCGTTCTACATTTGATTAAAGATAATAATGTAATATGAAGATATTTCCTGTGTTATTTAACAGAAAAAGCCGATATATCAACAGTTTATCTACATACCTTTTTGGGTTTTTGGTATATGAAGTGTAGAGGTATGTGCAGACTAAAGCTGTGCAGTTGCCTTTGGCAATCTATGGTTTCTGAGGTATGTATTTAAGGGGTATCTATGTTGGGCCTGTGTATCGTTTTTCTATCTTTTCTTTTATGAGAGAGCGGCTCTTTTCTGGTGTGATACCATTCATCTGCTCTATGTCTTCGATTTCTTTGGCAAGACAATCATCCTTTATAGATTCCTTTAGCCATCGTGAGTAATCTCCCCTGTGTAGGTGATACATCCAGGTATCGTCGTCAATTCCGTCAGCCATTTGCGTAAAGAGTACGAGGTTATGGGCGCGAAGCTTAAGTTTCATTTCCGGTCCACGAAAATAAAAGCTTTTATCAATACCCAATTTTCCTTCTGCATATTTCAGAAGATGGCGGCGGCGTTCCGAACGAGGGGGGATACTGCGGAACCAAAATGGGTCCAATGGTGGCTTTCTCCACCACGCTATGGCTTCACCTGGTTCCAGTTTCACAGGAGGGATACTTGGCGGAGCCTGGCCGAGTATTTCACTAAATGCATTAATGGCTTGTTTTGAAGACTCTCCGATAACAAATATGATATTGATTTCCGATAAAATAACCCGGGGGAGGTGATCAGGATGAACGGTGATAAACAACATACCGCTTAGGTCTTTTGGAATTGAAAGTATGTCGGAAGGGGTTAAATGCGAAGATATAAGATGATGTGTTTCGTCGATTACAATCCAGTGCGGTCTTCCCGTACGCGATCGTAATTCCAGAAGGGATGAAAGGAGAATATCAAAAAATGCCGGACGGTCGGCAAGTGTTACTCCGAGCATATTCACTACGCAGTTTTGTTCAGGCTTATCGAGCAGTTTTACTACCTCATCAACTACAGGCACCTGTTTGCTACCCCCTATTACAACAGCATCATCAAGTGTCAGATAATCGCCCTCTGGGTCTATAATACAAAATTGATATCCGTACTCACTCAATCGTTCCAGAAAACCTGCCGCAAAAGTCGACTTACCGCTTCCGGAGGTTCCTGAGAGTAATATACTTGTATTATATGGTCGTACACGTACCTCTTTGCCTTCCTTACTTTTGCCGAGTAAAATCAGGTGTTGATCTGACTTAGATGGAAATCCACTGAGATCGTTGTCCAGAAGCTTATCAATAATCTCAATAACACCATCACCATGATCTACGCCGGCAACGTAGTCAACGCGTTCTTTCAGAGAAGGAAGTGCATTTGCAACGGCAACTGAAAACTCGCAGATACTTAGAAAAGAGTGATCATTCTCTGCGTCGCCGATGCCGACAGTGTTATGATGTGATAGACCAAGTTCATCCAATGCTGCTCTCAGACCAGTAGATTTATTTACACCGGACGGAAGAACCATTACGGCCCCTTTATTGAAAATCAGTTGTGCCTCTATTCCCAAATCCCGTACGGTTTCTAATACCTTTGTTTCATATGGTTGGATTGTAGAGATAATTGATTGACCAACTGAAAGGGAATCAACACCCTTCTTACAAAGCTCGAAAGCAAGCTTTTCCGGAAGCCTCTCGCATAAAAGCTTTTCTTCACGCAGAAAGGGTCTGTATATGACAGCCCCGTTTTCTGCTATAACCCTGTCAAAAATATTGATGTGCGGAAAAATGTAAATTAAATCGTCCAGTATACGCCCGGTTACCAAAATCAGTTTTCGGCCAGAATTCCGTAAACGCTCAAGTGCCGAGAGGGTCTTACCATTCACCTTACCCTGAAAAGCCAAAGTTCCATCGAAGTCACAAGCAAATGCGTAGTATCGCATATTCTTATTTTGTGTACTCAAGGTATGTTGATTGCTTTAAATCTCTAAAAGTTTATTTAGCATAATACACAAAAACCAAA
Organism: Candidatus Loosdrechtia aerotolerans; assembly: GCA_021646405.1. Lineage (GTDB taxonomy): Bacteria > Planctomycetota > Brocadiia > Brocadiales > Brocadiaceae > Loosdrechtia > Loosdrechtia aerotolerans. The sequence continues at coordinate 75,070 of SOER01000006.1, read as the reverse complement.
TTAATCATATTCGACAAATATAAAAACCTTGCAAGCTATCATTATTATTTATACTCCCTCTACTATTATCTATAGAAATAGTTAATTTTTCAACCACTTTCTGATTACCCGCATAATAAAATAACTCATCGGTGTTTCCTATATATAACTTTGAACATTCCGGATTTACCGTTATAATTAAGGAGTAAAGAGAAAGTATCCACAAACGAAATATGCCAGATTAGCGGTAGCAGAATGGAAAAAACCTTATCACGAGAGTTGAGTACTGCAAACAAAATCATCCAAAAGGCACAACAGGAACGCCGCCAACTCCTTGAGCCGGAAGCAAAGGAACTTATAAAAATTTTTGGAATAAAGACCACAAAAAATATAATAGCTTTTTCTGTCTCGGACGCCGTTCAGGCGGCCGATACTATAGGATATCCTGTGGCGATGAAAATAGTTTCTCCCGATATTATTCATAAGACAGATGCTGGGGGCGTAAGATTAATGATAAGGGACGATGAAGGCGTTAGGACTGCATATACCGGGATTATAGAAAACGTGAAGAAGAATATACCAGAGGCGAGGATAGTGGGAACTCTTGTTTCGGAAATGGCAGAGCCATCTACGGAGGTCATTATTGGCGGATTGAGGGATCCTCAATTCGGACCTGCAGTAATGTTCGGAATTGGCGGCATCTTTGTAGAGATTTTTAAAGACGTGTCATTCAGAATTGCACCTGTAGAAAAGGACGAGGCGCTGGACATGATTCAGGATATAAAAGGGTACAAATTACTAGAGGGTTACAGAGGTACAGAGGTGTTGGATGTTCCTGCACTTGTTAAGACCATCTCACACGTGTCAACAATTATGACTTCCATAGAATGTATTAAAGAGATAGATCTAAATCCTATTTTCGTATACCCAAAAGGCATAATGGCCGTGGATGCAAGAATAATTTTAAATCATGCCTTGTACAGATCTTGATTTTAAAAAGACTAAACAACTTTTCTTTTAAGGAGACTTATACATACGTGAAACTAAAAGAAACTACTTTTACCGTAAAGGCTGAACGTGCAATTCTTTTCCGCGTTATGTTATTCGGTGATCGTAACTACGATGAGGCCCCGTTAGAGGAACTCCGGAGGTTGGCAGAAACGGCAGGGGCACAAGTCGTTCATATGACAACACAAAACAGGACAAGTATTGACCCCATATACTATATGGGTAAAGGAAAGATTCTTGAACTATCAAGTATCGCAGATGAGCTGAATGCCGATGTCCTTATTTGCGACGATGATCTTACACCGGCACAGGTAAGAAACCTGGAAAAGGTTATTGGCAAAAAAGTAATAGACAGAAGTGAATTAATCCTGGATATATTTGCCACACGTGCGAAGACATTTCAGGCAAAATTGCAGGTGGAGTTAGCCCAGCTGGAATATACAAAGCCCAGGTTGAAACGCATGTGGACGCACCTTTCCAGGATTGAAGGTAGAATAGGAACACGGGGTCCCGGTGAAAAGCAATTGGAAGTTGACAAACGTATTATATCGAAAAAAATTCAGCATCTTAAGAAAAAACTTGGCGAAGTTGAAAAGAGACAAGAAAGACTGGTCAATTCGCGGAGGGAATTTTTTACTATATCAATTGTAGGATATACAAACGCCGGAAAATCTACCCTGATGAATGTGCTAACGGACGGAGATATGCTGGTAGAGGATAAACTGTTCGCAACGCTTGATACAAAAACGAGCTTGTGTAAACTAGGAGAAGGAAAGTGTGCCCTGATTAGCGACACGGTCGGCTTCATACAAAAATTACCTCACCACCTGATTGCTTCATTTAAGGCGACACTCGAAGAGGCCCGACATGCCGACCTGCTGCTTCATGTTGTAGATATTGGTTCTTCCGTAGTTCAAAAGCAAATAGAAGCAGTAAATGCCGTATTGAAAGAATTAAACTGTGATAAGAAGCCGACTATTATGGTATTTAATAAGGCAGATACTATTAAAGACGAATCCGTTATTCCATTACTAAAAAACCGCTATGAAGATTTTGTGATCATTTCTGCAAAGACGCATCAGGGGATACAGGACCTCAATCGCAAGATTGTAGAAGTACTGGAGCGGAATTTTATTGACGTTGAGCTCTCATGCAGCCAAAGTAACGGAAAGCTGATCGCGTACCTCAAAGAGCACGCTCATATCCTAAATAGCAGATTTGATAATCATCGGGCAATATTCAAATTACTTATCGATAATAGACTGGTTCATAAATTACGGATGCTGGATAACGATGTCCAGATACATGAGTTTACTTTATCTGATCCAGGCTAAATAGTTGTGCAAATTTATTTCAGGATATTATAAAAACATCTTTTTATTCCTTTCCTTTAGGAACAGAGAAAAAATTTGCTTTTTTGGGCATGTTCTTATAAGATGAGAATTTCAAAAGCAATTCTATTATTCATTTGATATCTTCATGTTTAAAAGGGAGATGATATGGCAGAGCAAAAAGCTACCAATATTAAATGGCACCATGGTAAGGTTACAAGAGAGAATCGTATAGAATTGATGAAACAAAAGGGCGCAACTATATGGCTCACGGGCTTATCAGGGTCAGGAAAGTCGACTGTTGCCGTTGAACTTGAACATGCGCTCCTTGAGAACAAGTATCTGGCATATATACTTGATGGTGACAATATACGGCATGGTTTGAATAAAAACCTTGGCTTCTCACCCGAGGACCGCACCGAAAATATTCGCCGTATCGGTGAAGTAGCAAGACTGTTTACCGATGCAAACGTGATAGCCATAACAGCGTTTATATCACCATATAGGCAGGACAGGGACAACATTAGGCGTTTGCTTAAAGATGGGGAATTTATCGAGGTTTATATTAAGTGTCCCCTCGAGGTTTGTGAGCAGCGCGACACAAAAGGGCTTTATAAAAAGGCCCGGGAAGGTACAGTTAAGGAATTTACCGGCATATCGGCACCTTATGAAGAACCTTTAAATCCCGAATTAACAATTGATACATCAAATATGTCCGTTGAAGAATCGACGAGGGCGATATTAAATTACCTTGAAGAAAAAAATTATGTAAAATTTAGCTGACGGCTGAATAGGTTCGGATGAATGAAGCGAAACCTAACGGTTCAAACAGTCTGAACAGTTCAACCCCTTCTCAATATGCTGATATCTCATGCACACCCTAAAGAGACGGCTACTCATGGTTGCCAAAAACAATCATGAGTAGCCGCACGGCTTCGGACTGCGCACACATACAATATTTATCTTTATGAATAATGTATATTCCACGCCAATTCTCACTAACATCAGAACAAGAAAATGTAATTGAAGGGTTCTCTTTAGAGGAAAAATATTCTATCATCCTTGTAATATTGTTATTTAAAATACCATGCCAAAAGAAAAAATCCTTGTAGTGGACGATGAGAAGGATCTTGTAAAACTCATTCGTTATCATCTTGAAAAAGATGGTTATAAGATAATAGCTGCCTATAATGGCGAAGATGCATTGTTTTTAACCAGGAGGGAGAGGCCGGAGCTTATAATACTAGACCTTATGCTGCCGGGAATGGATGGCCTTGAAGTATGTAAAAGGTTAAAATCAATACCAGAATTAGCCCATATTGCTATTGTGATGTTAACAGCAAAAGGCGATGAAAATGACATAACAATAGGCTTAAAGTTGGGTGCTGATGATTATGTGACAAAACCTTTTAGTCCGAAGGAACTTGTTGCACGCATAGAAGCTGTCCTCCGGCGGACAAAAACGGTTACAACCATCAAAAATTATGTTGAGATAGATGGTCTTGTAATCGATAAATACAAACATGAAGTAACAATACAGGGAGAGATGGTTTCACTGACACGAACGGAATTCGAGATTCTTTACCAACTATCAAGCAAACCGGGGAGGGTGTTTACGAGGGATCAGCTGATCGACGCGGCATCCGGGCCTGAAACCACGGTTACCGACAGAGCCATCGATGTACACATTGCTTCGGTGAGAAAAAAATTAAAAACGCTTGCAAACCGCATTATTACCATACGGGGAATTGGTTATAAATTTAAAGAATAAAAAAATGTTGAAGAACAGATTGTCCCGGAAGATTTTTATTAGCTATATCTTCCTTTTATGTATATGTTTGATTTTTATTGGATACCTTACCAGTTCGATAATAAAAAGACATCATCAGAAAATATTAGCACAGAACCTGGAATCCCAGGCAGTACTTATTAGTCAATTGATCAAACCATTCCTTTTGAAAAACGATACAGAAGAGGCCACTCACTGGTGTAAAACATTAAGCCGACAGTTACAGGTAGGTATTGTTATCACAGATTTATCAGGAAATATTATTAATGAATCAGGGATTACCGGATCATTAATGTCTTACATAAGAGAGGATAGTATCGATACCGTACTCAAAAGCAATATTCATAAGATGTATCAGGATACAACACTTGGATTGACCCATGTCGTTGTACCAATAACGGCAACAGAAAATGAAGGGTTTTTCATAATTGTATTGGACTCTTTTCAATCAGATGAGGCTGGTTTAACAGTAGCATTAGAAACAGTTTCACTTTGTTTGTTTCTGGCATTTGCGGGAACAATAGTAATCGGTTACATTATGATCGGGATAAATATTTCCCCCCTTGCAAATATTACTCAGGTAGCACAAAATTTTGCTCGGGGTAACTTCGCCCGAAAGGCAGAGATTACTTCTTCTGGTGAGATGAGTGATCTGGCGAAAGCGATTAATATTATGGGGACGGAGCTTCAAACGCAGACACAGACAATTACCGATGATAAAAACAAGCTCGATGCTATTATTGCCGCTATGAGCGATGCAATTATTACCATAGACCTGCAGGAAAGAATTATTATTATAAACCAGGCAGCAAAAGAATTATTTAGAATATCATTGGTTATAGAGAATGAAAATTACCTGTGGGAAAAAATACGAAACGAAAAACTTCATAATTCAGTAAGGGAAGTAATCAAAAACCAAACAACCAGGATACTTGAGATTGAACATACTTCGTCTGAAAAAAAATTATTGCATGTACACCTTTCATATATCCAAATGGATACCCATACCTACGGAGTACTTCTAGTATTCCATGATATTACAGAATTGCGGAAACTTGAAAATGCACGGAAAGAATTTGTTGCTAACATATCTCATGAGTTAAGAACCCCGCTTGCGTCTATTAAAGGATATGTTGAGACATTGCTCGATAATACGGCAATAGACCAGGAACACGCACAGGAATTTCTCGGAATTATCATGAAGCATACCCAGAGACTTGATGATTTAATTAAAGATATTTTGGAGTTATCACGGTTGGAATCCCATGATGTAAAAATAGAACTTCAGGCGATAAATATACGCCCATGCCTGGAAAGTATTTTCTCTCATTATAAGGAACATTGTATACAAAAAGGCCAGACTCTTAAATTAGAGATAGCAGATGCCCTCCCGATGATGGAAACAAATGAATATATCTTGCGCCAGTTGTTAGCGAATTTACTTGATAATGCGATAAAATACACACCAAAGGGGGGTAATATAGGATTGAAGGTCAAACATGACAACGGATCGGTGCTTTTTGAAGTATCAGATACGGGTATCGGTATTCCCAAAGAGCATATTCCGCGTATCTTTGAGAGGTTTTATCGTGTTGATTCCGCCCGTTCAAGAGAAATGGGGGGAACAGGGCTGGGACTCTCCATTGTTAAACATACAGTAAACCTTCATCATGGACACATTAAGGTCGAGAGTACACCTGGCATCGGAAGTATATTTGTTATTACACTCCCTCAGTATCAGGCCAGACATGGGATTTTGTGAAATAATCATTTAATGATTCTTCGATAAAGAATTTTCTTTTTATTTTTGTCGTCAACTATATACTATGTGTTTTCAGGATAATGTTGTATTCGTTATCGTTTTTACTAATAGTTCATTTTTTATGATAGAGTGGGATAAGATTATGAAGAGAGTGCTTGTTGTATCATGTATTTGTTTATCAGGTTTGTTTACTTTAAATTACATATATGCTCAGCAGGGGCAGAAAGTTACCCCTTCGGAGATTCTCGGTGAAAGAAGGGAATATTATTTTGATAGAGATAGGGTTGATGAATTACCGGCAGGATTTCAAAATGCATTGACCGGTAAAGGGGATCAGGGGCGCTGGATTGTAAAGAAGATTGAGCACGCCCCCTCTGCAGATAATATCGTTGTACAAATCAGACTGGATAATACCAATTATCGTTTTCCGCTTTTACTATTAGAGGATAGGTCTTATAAGGATTTAATGGTATATACCAGGTTCAGGGCAGAAGGAGGCACTGTTGATCAGGCAGGAGGGCTCGTCTTCCGATGTAAAGACAACAACAATTATTATGTATTAAGGGCAAATGCCTTAGAGAATAATGTTACCTTATATAAGGTGATAAATGGAAAGCGAATTCAAATAAAGGGTAAAAACACAAAGATAACCCCCCAGGAATGGCATTTGCTCAAAGTAGTTTGTGAAGGGGATAAAATTCGGTGTTTTCTTGATAATACAAAGGTCTTTGAGGTATCGGATGAAACCTTTGATAGCGGAACGGTAGGACTCTGGACAAAAGCAGACTCATATACATTCTTTGACGATTTAGTAATTCAGGAAATGAAAAAATCTCTCTAAAGCGGAGGTGTGGTATGAGGTTTATTACAACAACATGTATTGTAGTGCTTGTATTCCTGGGAAAGATATGTTACGGGGAACAGGTTGTTGTTTATACCTCGGAAGATAAGGCTTTTTCGGAACCCATTCTTCAGAAATTTGAAAAGACCTCCGGAATAAAGGTTCTGGCTATTTATGATACTGAGGAGACAAAGAGCACAGGTCTGATGAACCGTTTGATTGTAGAAAAGAAGAATCCACAGGCCGATGTATTCTGGAGCGGAGATCCGATACGCCCCGTTTTGCTTGAGATGAAGGGAATAACAGCTCCATATATTTCGGAATCAGCTTCAGATATTCCGGAAATCTATAAGGATGATGAGGGATATTGGACCGGATTCTCTGCACAGGCCCGTATTATTCTTTATAACACAAACCTTGTAGGTATGGATGAGAAACCACTGTCTATATTTGACCTTGTAAAACCAAAGTGGAAAGGACAGGTAGCCATCGCGAATCCGCTCTTTGGTACTACTTTGGCACACATAGCTGCATTATTTATTACGCTGGGTGATGAAAAGGCCAGGGAATATCTCAACGATTTGAAGGCAAACGGAGTGAGGATTGTCTCCTCGAACGGCGAGGTAAAACGACTTGTTACACGGGGAGAGGTTAAAGTGGGGCTTACTGATACGGATGATGCCAACGTAGCTATTCAGGAAGGAAAGCCGGTAAAAATGGTGTTTCCGGATCAATTAGGTATTGGTACCTTTATTATGCCAAATATGGTTTGCCTTATAAATAATAGCCTTAATCCGGAAAATGGAAAAAAGCTGATTGATTACCTCCTGAGCAGGAAGGTCGAAAAAAAACTAGCATGGGCCCCGAGTGCACAAATGCCGCTGCGACATGATGTGAAGACGCCTGCTCATGTAGTAACCATTAACGCTATAAATGGTATGCGTCTTGATTACCACAAAGTAGCAAAAAAACTGGATGAAATTAGTGAATTTCTCAAACAATGGGCAGGATATTAACAGGATATTAAACTGCATCTCTTACAGGGTAAAACCAATTCCATACTGAGCATACCCCTCCCGGAGTTGACCGGGAATTTTTGGCTCGCGTGTTTAAGATACAAAAGAAGTTAATATTAGGTTTTTTTTCATACTGTTTCTCTGTATAACATTTCTGCCCGTTGCATGGATGTCTGGGAATTCAGTCTAATACTCGGAATACCCTCACTCCTACAAATGAATGTCCTTTTTTAAAAATATGTTTTCCAGTTTTAACAAAAATCATTTGAATATAATAGCTTTATTCAATACAATAAATGTTTATCGTTATATTCAAGTAATACCGCAGTTAGACGAATAATTAATGTGAAGGTTGTTGTCGTTATTCCTGCAAGATATGCATCTACAAGACTTCCTGGGAAATTAATCCTACCAGAGGCCAAGGTCAGTACCGGCAGATATATCATAGAACACGTCTATCGAAATGTGCAGCGAGCAAGGCGAATCAACAGGGTAATAGTTGCTACTGACAGTCAACGCATATATGATATTGTTAAGGCGTTTGGCGGGGATGTTGAAATGACCTCGGAGTTGCATACCTCTGGTACAGACCGAATTGCGGAAGTGGCGAGTCGATTGGATGCAGGCATTATTATAAATGTACAGGGGGACGAACCGGAGGTGAGAGGGGTTATGGTAGACCAGGTTTTGGATACGTTAATAGAAGATGATAAGGCCGTAATGGCGACCCTTGCAAACAAGATAACCGATGTTTCGGAATTAACGGATCCAAATGTAGTAAAGGTTGTACTGGATAATTATGGATATGCACTCTATTTCTCCCGCTCACAAATTCCTTATGTAAGAGATAGGAAAGGCCCGGTTTCTGAGCCTGGTATTACCTTCTTACGGCATCTTGGTATTTATGCATATCGAAGAGATTTTCTCCTGGAATATTCACGGTTGCCAGCTTCACCGTTAGAATACGCTGAGAAGTTGGAGCAACTCAGGGTAATCTTCAATGGATATAAAATAAAAGTATCAATTACGGATTATGCATCAAACGGCATTGATACGTGGGATGATTTGAAAGCGTTTTTGGAAAAATACAGATATGACTAAACATATATTTGTTACAGGCGGGGTGGTTTCTTCACTTGGTAAAGGTCTTAACTCTGCCTCCATAGGGATGTTATTAGAAAGCAGGGGGCTAAAGGTAAAACTGCAAAAATTTGATCCGTATATTAATATTGATCCCGGGACAATGAGTCCTTATGAACATGGAGAGGTATATGTAACAGAAGATGGTGCAGAAACGGATCTTGATCTTGGGCATTATGAACGATTTACAAATGCCGAGACGAATAGATACTGCAATTTTACTACAGGTTCAATCTATTATTCCGTCATTATGAAGGAACGCAAGGGAGAATATTTGGGAAAAACAGTACAGGTTATTCCCCATATTACCAATGAAATTATCGAATGTATGCAAAAACTGGACGGGCATGATACAGATGTTGTAATATCAGAGATAGGTGGTATTGTTGGTGACATAGAAAACCAGCCGTTTCTTGAGGCTATCAGACAGTTTGGCCAGAGAGTGGGAAGGGAGAATGTCCTCTATATTCATCTTACCCTTATTCCGTACCTTAGTGCTGCTGAAGAGATAAAAACAAAGCCAACGCAGCATAGTGTAGGTATGTTGCGACAGGCGGGTATTCAACCCGATATAATCATTTGCAGAACGGAGAAACATATCAGTGCTGATGTAAAAGAAAAATTATCTCTTTTTTGTAATGTAGAGAGAAATGCAATTATTGAAGAGCGTGATGTTAAACCATATCTCTATGAAATACCTTTGATCCTTATTGAGCAAGGGTTGGACAAGCTTATTATTCAAAAGCTGAGATTAAAGACAAACGGGGATGATATTAGTAAGTGGTTGTCAATTCTTGAGATATTGAAAAATCCAAAGCAAGCAACAGAAATCGCAATTGTAGGAAAATACATGGGCCATCAATCGGCATATGAGTCTATATATGAATCTTTGATACATGGTGGGATAGGCAACAATGCACGGGTAAGGGTGCGAAGGATTGAATCAGAAGATATTGAGAAAAATGGTGCAAAGACACACCTGGAAGGGGTAAAAGGTATCCTTGTGCCAGGTGGATTTGGTGAACGAGGTGTTGAGGGGAAGATTGAGGCAATACGATATGCACGGGAAAATGAGATTCCGTACTTTGGGATTTGCCTGGGGATGCAGTGTGCAGCTATCGAATTTGCGAGAAATGTTTGTCGTTTAAAGAATGCAAATAGCACTGAATTTGATGTCAATACCCCACATCCTGTCGTTAGTCTGCTGGAAGAACAGCGTGCAGTATCTCATAAAGGTGGAACCATGAGATTAGGCGCACAGCCCTGTATACTTCAAGGGGGCACAAAGGCTTACAAGACATATGGGCAACAAGAAATATCGGAACGACATCGGCATAGATATGAATTTAACAACAAATATAAAGAGAAATTTACCGCTGACGGTATGATCTTTAGCGGACACTCGCCGGACGAGCAGTTTGTGGAAATTATGGAACTTAAAAACCACCCCTGGTTTGTCTGCGTACAGTTCCACCCCGAGTTTAAATCAAAGCCAACAAGACCACATCCATTATTTAAAGAGTTTATAAAGGCCTCACTTGACATATGCTAGTTGCATAGGGAAATTTATCAATAGCCCGCAACTTAGATACGGATTCCCAGTGTCTTCGCAATCCGGCAAAACTCTTCATTATTATGGAATGCGATGGTAATCTTCCCTTTACCATTTTTTTCCCTTATGGTAACCTTAGTCCCAAAAAACCTTCGAAAGTGATCTTCCAAATCATTGACATGTGGGGTAACTTTCTCTTCAGAAGGAGCGCGTGGTTTCGTTTTAGATTTCTTCTCTGCCGAGACAAAGGCCTCTACCTCCCTAACGGAGATACCTTCATTGATAATCCGTTCATAAATAACCAGCTGCGACTCTTTATCTTGAAGAGATAAAAGTGCCCTTGCATGGCCCATTGATATTGTTCCACGTGAAACATTATCCTGAATCCCCCGAGGCAGCTCCAATAACCGGATATAATTCGTTATAGAGCTCCGGTCTTTTCCCACAGCCTTTGCAACCTGTTCTTGGGTAAGACCAAACTTGCTGATCAATTTTTGAAAACCACGTGCTTTTTCAATAGGATTGAGGTCTTCTCTCTGGATGTTTTCTATTAAGGCAATCTCTAGATTGTTTACATCATCGGTATGGCGAATAACTGCAGGGATCTCGTTTAGTCCGATCTGTTTTGCTGCCCTCCAGCGGCGTTCTCCGGCAATAAGCCTGTAACCATCCGTAGTAGGCCTTACAATAACTGGTTGCAGAATGCCATGTTTTTTAATAGATTCCATAAGACCGTGTATTTCTTCCTTGTTAAAGGTATCGCGCGGCTGAAGATCGTTGGGCATAATATCGTGTGGGTTAAGTTTTATAATGGCGTTCTGTTCTACTTCTTTATCCTGCTGTATCTCCTCTTCCACACCAATAACACCACCAAGCAATGACTGTAAACCGCGGCTGAGCTTTTCTTTTTTCGACATAATAAATACTCCTTTTGTACATGATTTCATTTGAAATCATAGGACAGGAATGCTAGTATCTAACCTAATATACAGGCCTTTTATAGGGATATGATGAAGAATTATCCACTGTAAGATGGAACGATAAGCTTACTAATATTTGAAAATTTATCATAAGGATGTTTCACGTGAAACATTTCTTTTTTATTAGAGTGTATGAGATTTTTTAAAATTTGCAAGGGTTTTTGTGAATCAACGCCGATAACCATTGCTACCATTACAGCAAGAGAGATAACACGGCAGGCAATTTTCTTTTTTATTTTGATTGGAGGATGCCTACTTATATTTCTTTCGCTCTCCTTTACCTTATTTGCCTTTGGTGAGGAGTTAAGAATGATAAAGGAAATGGGGATATCAACGATCATGATATGCTGTCTCTGTCTTGCATCGCTCTGTGCAACGAATGCTATATCGAAGGAAAGAGAGAAGGGTACTTTTATAACTCTGCTGTGCAAACCCATTGATAAGAGATCTATCCTTTTCGGTAAATTCCTGGGGATATTAGGGGTTATTTCTTTTGTGTTTTTTATAATGGGAGGGGTTTTAATCCTGTCTTTGAGTATGAAGGGTTTCATTGAATATCACAATGGCTTCTTTTCCTCATTGGTAGATATCGGTTGTCATACCCTTTTAGACCTTCTTTTCGCCTTTTTACAGGTAGCAATTATCTGTTCTATTGCTATTAGCGGTTCTGTTTTTTTTACAATGGTGTCTAATCTGAGTTTCTGTGTATTTGTCTTTGTTGTTGGAAATTTTGCCTCTTTTTTCGAAAATGCACTTCTGTGGTACGCATCGTTCTTTTTTGTTTTTTTCCCAAATCTCGGTTATTTTAATACGCTTTCTGCGGGAAATACATTTGAAAATATTGGCTTATCTTACATACTGTTATCAATAGTATATGCAATTCTCTATATAACACTCGTTTTGACGCTTGCGCTTGATTTTTTCGATAAAAGGGAGTGTAATTGATTCGTGGAAAAATGCCATTTCTCATTAATACTGATAAATGGATCCGTTTATAATTCGATAATTACTTAATAGAATATTAAGAAAGGGCTTATGATTGATATACGGAGTTATAGGAGATATACATAGTAATTATGATGCGCTTACTGCGGTAATTGATGAGTTACAGCAGGAGAATGTTGATAAGATATTATGCGTTGGAGATATCGTTGGCTATGCTGCTGAGCCGGTAGCGTGCATCGAATTGTTAATCGAGTTGAATTGTATAAGCGTGGCGGGGAATCATGATTATGCCGTTGTAGACAAATTTCCTGTGGGATATTTCCATGCCGATGCACGGGCTGCTGTTTTTTGGACGAGAGAACAACTCTCTCATATCCATAGAAATTATTTACAAAAACTGCCCCTAGTTGTGGAGCTTGATGAAATTACTCTTGTACATGGTTCTCTTAATCATCCGGAATGTTTTTACTATATAGTAACGGAACCTGATGCACAATTGAGTCTTGATTTATTGGAAACACCTATATGTTTCTATGGCCATACCCATGTTCCATTGGCGATTCTTCTTGATAATGGGATCAGATACGTTGAAAGAGGGTCTATCATCGATTTAAATGCGAAGGAGAAAGCGCTTATTAATGTAGGAAGTGTAGGCCAGCCCCGAGATTGGGATCTTAGGGCCTGTTGTGTTGTTTATGATTCAGAAAAAAAGATCGTGAAAACCAAGCGTGTTAAATATAATATCAAGCATGCGGTGGAGAAAATATATGAAGCCGGCCTACCAGGAATAAATGCATTACGTTTAACAGAATCTATCTCTTAAAAAGATTAAAGGTTGATGAGATGGACAGATTTTATATGGTCTAACCGCTCAATTTGCTGTAAACACTCTGCTGGTATTGTTGCATCAACATTTAAAACAGTAATAGCATTTCCCCCGATTTCTTTCCTGCCAAATGTCATCTGGGCGATATTTATTTTTTTTTGTCCGAGAACGGAACCTATATCACCAATAAATCCGGGCTTGTCTTTCCCGAAAAGAATAAGCATATATTCGTTAAGCGTTGCCTCTACTCCGTAACCATTAATATCAACAATTCTTGGTTCGTTTTTGCCAAAAACGGTCCCTGAAACTATTATCTCTCCCGTTGCGGTAGTTATTTTGGCAGTAATGAGACTTGTAAAATCACTCGTACGATTGCTTGTGGTTACATTGATCTTGATTCCACGTTCCGATAGAAGAATCGGTGCACTGACAATATTTACCCCGTCTTCAAGAGAAGGTTTCAGTAATCCTACCAGGAGATTATCCGTAATAAGCCGGATGTTCCTCTTGCAAATATCTCCTGTATAAATAATATCAACCGCCTGTATGTTTCCCCGTGCAATCTGAATAAGAAGTGATCCCATTTTTTCTGCAAGGGTAATATACGGCTTCAGGATAGCATACTCCTCGGGATTATGGGGTGGAAGGTTTACTGCATTTCTAAACCCTTTTCCTGTAAGTGCTTCTGCCATCTGTTCGGCCGCTTCGACAGCAACAGCATACTGGGCTTCTTCCGTAGATGCACCTAAATGAGGCGTTACGACAACCTGATCTAACTCAAGCAATTTATTTCCTGTGGGCGGTTCTACTTCAAACACATCAATCGCAGCCCCTGCAACGTGGCCATTTTTTATGGCGCTAAACAGGTCTTCCTCTGATATTATACCTCCCCTTGCGCAATTGATGATTCGAACACCCTTTTTCATATAGGAAAATTCTCTCTGTTTTATAAGATTTTTGGTTTCGTTATTGAAGGGGACATGAATAGTAATGTAATCAGCCTGAGAGAGCAACTCTTTCAGATCATGAGAAATATGGATACTGTATTGAGAAGTAACCTCTGGAGAAATAAATGGATCGTATCCAATAACCTTCATTTCCAATGCTGCTGCCCGTTTTGCTACCTGCCTTCCTACCCTGCCTAATCCAATAATACCTATCGTTTTTCCGGCAATCTGCGTACCGGTAAACTGCTTGCGTTCCCACTTGCCCATTTTCATCGATGAACATGCCTGCGGAATAAAACGCGAAAGGGAAAATAACAGGGCAATGGTGTGCTCGGCCGTTGAAGTAATATTTCCTTCCGGTGTATTCATAACCACGATACCTTTTTTCGTTGCAGCCGGAACATCAACATTATCAACGCCAACACCTGCACGACAAATGGCCTTTAGTTTATGGCTATTCGTGTTCTCCAGCAGGGTGGCGGTAATCTTTGTGCCGCTGCGAAGTATTATCCCGTCACAGGTATCAATAAGGGCTTTCAGCTCATCAGTCTTTACCCCTGGTTTTTTTAAAACCTCAAGGCCTGCCTTTTTCAGTATTTCTACACAAACATCAGGGAGTTCATCGGTTATCAAAACCAACATTATTGTCCTCTCTTGAAATAATAAGCCATGAAAATTACTATGAAAAACTTTCCTTAATTTAAAATAATAACAATTTTACATTTCAAAATCAATTTTAAACTCATTAACCCTTTTTAGTTACTATTTGCGGTAGACGAAGTTTTTTGTTACAATTTATGACGTTCATTTATATGTGATACTTTTTTCATTAATTGGGGTTCTATTCAATGAAACGTATAATTTCAGTGATCTGTATGTTATTAGTCGCCTTTGCCCTTGTCATAGGTGCAAAAAATGTTAGTGCTCAGGAAGAATCGCGGGATGTCTTGAAAAATCTGGAGAGTTTTCAAAGATCGCTTGCAGGCTGGATGCAGAATTTTGATGCATTGAATACCAAATTTGATGCCTTACAAAAAGAGGTGAAAGAGAGTTTGACCCCGGTAAAAGATGCTGCAAAAGAGATAAAAGGGCTGGAGGGGAGATACGAAACAATCCTTTCGAGGGTAGTAGCAATGGAACGGAGCGCGTCTGTTGCAGAGGTGAGTGCTGCAATAGCCTCTTTCGGTGATACGTTGAATCTTTTGAAAAAATTATTATCTGAATTAACAAAACGAGTTGAGGATCAGGAAGTAAAAACAGCGGTACTCGAAAAACGATATAAAGAGGCAGAGATGCCGCTGGAACCCATTAAAAAGGCGATTGATGATCTCAGCAGGTCAATGACAGAGAGATTTGATTCAATGACAGAGAGATTTGATGAACAAGCAAGAAGGCTTGAAGCCGCTGAGGAAAATGTTAAAACGCATATACAAGCCTCGGAGGGACAGCTGAAGCAAATTGTAAGCTTACAAGAACAGATACAAAAATTAGAGACCGCAGGTCCTGTTACCGTCGGAACTGAAACAGTAACTGCAGAGGCACCGCGGGGAGAGGTTACTGGTGAAGAGGCAGAAACCGAAAAGGTTGCAGAGGCCGCAGAAGTTCCGGAGGCAGTAACCGTGCCAGTGAAAGAAGAACATGTCCCTACACCTGAAGAAGAGGGTTATACCGGTATTGGTGAGGGTTTTTATATCCGGGATGTGCAACTCCTTCCTTTCGGGTCTTCTTCACAAATTCAGGGCGAGATAAAAAATTTATCGGAATACGGCCGAAGTATTGTATTGTTTACGGTTAAGATTTACAATACATCCGATATGCTTCTCTTTAGCCAGGACTTCTCTGTTAAGGGCTTTGAGAAGGATGAAGTTCGAACCTTTAATGAAATAATTAGTGGTTATACACCATTAGATATAGCCAGATATGAGATTGTTCCCAAGGAGAGATACTAAGAATTGGCTTGTTATAAAATCTTTATACTGCTTATCATAGTAATATGTGTTCTTCTCTATCCCAGTTTCTCTTTCAGGCAATCCTTTGCTGCTAATAATGATGAAGAGAAGTACCCTGATATGGTTTTGATACCAGCAGGCGAATTTACTATGGGTGAAAACACGTATTACGATTGGACATTTGATCTGGCATACAACATCTACGACGGGCCCGAACATACAGTTTACCTGGACGCCTATTATATAGATAAGTACGAAGTAACCAATAAGCAGTACAGGGAATTTGTTGAAGCAACAGGCTATCGTATGCCTCGCTGCTGGAATGATGCACGTTTTAATCAAGATAACCAGCCGGTTGTTGGCATTACCTGGGAAGATGCGGTTGCATATGCAACCTGGGCCGGGAAACGATTACCGACAGAGGCTGAATGGGAAAAGGCAGCGCGGGGAACAGATAAGCGGTTATGGCCCTGGGGCAATAATACATTTGATAAAGATAAGTGTAATGTATGGGAGACGGACTACCGCGTATTCGGATTCAGAGGAACAACACCTGTGGGTATGTATGAAAAGGGTAAAAGTCCTTACGGATGTTATGATATGGCAGGGAATGCATGGGAGTGGTGTGCCGATTATTATGACCAAAACTATTATTACACCTCACCTTTGAAGAATCCCAAAGGCCCTGAATCAGGTACGCAAAAAGTTGTTCGTGGGGGGAGTTTCCTCTATTTCGGACATTATGCGAGGTGTGCTGCGCGTTACCGGGTGCCCTGGCATGCAGAGAGTCCGCAAATAGGATTTCGGTGTGTTAAACCGGTTAAGGAATAAATTTATAAATATGAAATATTATTGGGTAATAGGGATTGCTTAAAAGTTTTCTCCATAAAAGATACTGGTATACGCAGGGACAGTTTACCAACTGTTCCTGCGTATACGAAAGTTGGTCTTAAGAAGTTCCTAAACAGTCCCGCCTTTCATATTTTACAGTATTTTCTCGAAACGAACCCTTACCTTATCTGCTTCATGATGTAAGGACTCTAAAAATAGGTCTACGTCAAGTGTAGGATACTTTTCTATTATTAATGCCCGCGCTCTTCTTAAATCTGTACACAGATATTCATGCTCTGCTATCTCTGAACCAAAAGCCGAAGACCCTCCGTACCCTCCACAATCTTTATGTCCAATAATAACAACTCGTTTTATTAAATGATGCCGCATGGAAGAGGTAAATCTGCTGAACAAAAGTGAGCGTGTTTCTTGATTTATCAGGTTATAGATGCTTCCCGGGATTGAAATGTGATCATAATGATCTTTTAATCCCAGAGTATTGTTGATAAATTCCTGATTTGCAACAGCAAAACGATAATCAATGCAGGTAATTACCAGCGTATCACAGTCGCTTCTGGCAGCATTCGGGGTCTCTGAGGTAATTACATGTTGACTATCTGCTGCTAAATCAGATAAAGGTGCTTTTGTATAAGTACAACCAAAAAATGGGATAGAAGAGAAAATAAAAAATAAGATCCATCTCCAATAGATATTCATGATAGTTCGCTCTCAAATATTACAAAATTTGTTTAAAATTATAGATACGCTGGTGATCCTGGCATAAAACAGTACTATAGTACAGGTAGACTTTTAGATGTGGAAACTTTTTGCATATCATTTTTCGGGCCTTCTTTAAATCTTTACAAATTGTTTTATATTCTGCCAGTGGTTTTGAAAAGCTTTTAGAGCCGCCGTAGCCGGTACTACAATCCTGATGTCCCAGGATAATAATACGTTTTACATGGTGCAGACGTACGGATACTCCAAAGGTGTTTAAAACAATATCCCTGGTTTTTGAATCTGTAAGGTTTCGTATTGAACCGGGGATCGATATGTAATCATAGTCTCCTTTTAATCCTAGCCTGTCATTCACAAACTGCTGCGTGGCAGTAGTAAACCGAAAATCACTACACGTAATTATCAACGCTTCACACCAGTGGGGCTTTTGATCGAAAAATCTTGAGTATTGTACCGGTTTTCCTTCTTGTCTGTTGTCATGAGTACTCTCCTCTTTTTGGGTATTTGATTTCTCTCCTTCTGCGAGGGAAATATTTGAAAAAAAGGTACTGGTTATAATATATCCGAGTAAAACGATAAAGGTAACGACATAATATTTTCGTATTGTTGTATAGTAATTCATAGTGTATGCTCCAAACAGTCATAGATTGGTTATGTTTTCCGGTTTTGCAGTTTCTTTACCATATGATTTTTGTGAAGTAGAGTGATGGAAACCCTGTTTTCACCTTTTCTCATTTTTAATATATCTTTTCAAAAAGAACCTTAGCCTTATCTCCGTCATGATTCAATGACTCTAAAAACAAGTCTACATCAAGCGTAGGATATTTTTCTATTAATAACTCCCTTGCTTTTATTAAATCTGCACAAAGGGTTTCATACTCTGCTATCTCTGACCCAAAAACCGGAGAACCGCCGTATGCTCCACAATCTTTGTGTCCTATAATAATAACCCGTTTTATTAAATGAAGCCGTACGGCAAGGGCAAATTTACTGAACAAGAGCGAGCGCGTTTCTTGATTTATCAGATTATAGATGCTTCCCGGGATTGAAATATGATCGTAATTGTCTTTTAACCCTAAGGTGCCATTTATAAACTCCTGATTTGCAGCAGCAAAACGATAATCAATGCAGGTAATTACCAGCGTATCACAGTCATTATTAGTTGCTTCGGGGTCCGTTGCAGTAGCAATTTGTTGATTAACCACTAAAAGGTCGGGCAATGATGGTTTTGTACGATCACAACTGGTAAAAAAAGGGACAGAGGACAGAAGAGAGAAAAAAAGCCATTTTCGATATATATTCATATTTAGTGTAAACGTAAGAAATATAGTAATAGTGATGTTTGGTAAATGAGGAAGCTATTTAAGTAAAAGTAATTAATTTACTCATTTATATATATGGTGAGCAAAAAATGTTCCATATTATTGAAAAGCTGTAATTGTCTCTTCTCTAAAAGATTGGCTACTCGCTCTCTACGAGGTTAAGGAAAAGAGAAATGTTTTTGAGTCAATGTGGAAGAAGCACAAAAAGGTTCATTTGAACCATTTTTGTGCTCCAAATAACAATGTATTGGTAAAGCTACTACGGTTTTTTAGTCTCTTTATCCTCTGTCTGTTTCAACATCTCCTGTACCTTTTTGAAGATTTCTGAATCTACCCGAATTGTTCCTTTTTCGTCCGAAACGCCAAAACGCGTAGTCATATCGTCAATATCAAGCAAGTTTAGATCAAGGCTTGACAGGTTAATATCTGCCAGATTCATATTACGAGCCGCTTCCATAGCGATAATAATATCACCACCCGTACCAGACAGCGCTTCTCGTCTCAACCGTTCACCCTCAGCTTTTGCCTTATCAATCAAAAGCGATCCCTCAGCTATGCGTTCTTGTTTATAGAGATCCCCTTCTGCTCTCTTTTGAATATAGTATTTATCAGCCTCTGCAAGCAGTTGAATCGTGGTTTTCGTTGTTTCGGCGTCAAGGACGGTAATTGCCCTTTCCTTATCACCACCAATCTTCTGTGCAATAGCCTCTGTATCCGCATCAATTGTTTGGGTGATACCCCTTTGTTCAGCGGCAAGCGCCTTTGATATATTTAAAACGTTATCAAGCTCAGCCAGCTTAATATTCTTAATCTTTCTTTCAAGCTGCGGGTCAAATCTCATCTCGAGAATGAGTACATCGATAACCTTGAGATGGCGGGAAGCAAGCCTTTCTGATAATTGCTGCTTACATTCTTCTGCCCTTTTTCTCTTTTCCTCAGGATCATATAAATCACGCTCTACCATCTTACCAAAAACACTTCGTGCCGTATCACGCGTCTCGTTTTCGACTATGATTTTATACCGCTCACCCGCACCCAAATCCTGCCTTATTTTCCATGCTTCACCCTTCTGTATTTGATATTTTATAACCATATCAACAGAGACATCGTAGTCATCAGCTGTTCGTACAGCAGCTTCCTTCCGCTCATCACTACCAATGCCGGAAGGCTCTTTTGCAAGTTCAAGGGTTTGTACTGTACCGTCATACAGGTCCCACTGATCGATGGAGGAAATTGCCCTATGCCATCCAGGGCCATAGTCCTTTTGGACGATACCTCTCTTCACACCCCAGATAATCGTCCTCACCCCTACCTGATCAACTCCTACTTTTATCACAAAGAACTTTATTCCTATAACAAAAATGGCTATAAGGATAAGGATACTCACCGGGATTATATATTTGGCTGTGAATCTTCCTAACTGCATTTTCCCCTCTTACCTAACAAGTTAAAACTTTCTAATGTACTTGAAAACATTCGAAACAGGATGGTATACATAGTGTAGAGCAAGACAAACTATAAGAACCTACATCCCTCTTGTGCTCTTTCACCTCCACACATCCGCTACTGTGCATTATTTGTATTAAGGCGACTTATCCGGGCCAGGTTTCAATGGACTAACCAGTGCTGCATCGGGCGGTTCCGGGAACATATAGTCAATTTTTGGTGCATCCTCAATATATTTAAACCTTTGTATACTTTGCGGTGTCTCTATACCTTGTCTGATAATAGGCTGGCTTCTGATTATTGCCTGCTTTAAGCGTTTTGCGTACTCAAGTCGTACCAGGTTTCTTCCCCCGTCTCCCTCTAACGCTTCACGCAACGCCCTAATTCCAAATGCCTCTGATTTTACTGTCGCGAGGACTGCCTCTGCCTGCCTTGCAAGCCTTTCGTATTCAGCATCACCCTCAAGCTTTTTTTGGATTAAATATGCATCTCCGTCTTGCCTTTTTGCTTCTGCAGCACCCCTTGCATCCATGATTCGTTTATCAACTTCTCCTTGAAACCGTGCTACAGCCACCTCCAGTTTTTTTGTCTCTTCTACAATCACCCTTCGCTGATTCTCCCGGGCTGCACTAGCCCTTGTCTTTTGCTCCTCAACCTCTTTATCAGCCAGCCTTCGTTCCTGAATTTTCTCGGCATATTCCCGGTAATAGCGATAATCGGTAAGGTTTATTGAAGTGACGTAAAAACCGTGTGGATCTAGCATTTCGTTGATCTCTTCTTTCGCCTGCTGCGCCTTTTCGTCACGTTTTGACGCAATAGGAAATTCACCCAGGGTTAATTCTCCATAATTGTAATAACATATAGTGCGGGAGTAGTCATATAACCATTTCCTCTTATAAACATCTCCCGTCCCTGTATTCTGTACAATATACATCGCATATTCAGGGTTTAAAAAATATTGTATCTGCAGATCCAGTATTACATCTCCACCATCAATCGTTTTAATAATGAGCGGATTGCCCTGTGGGTGCCTTTCGTCTATTTCTGCAGCAGTCATCTTTAATATCTGTTCACGTTTATCGAGTATGTAAATATCCTGAATAAAAGGATAGTATAGTATAGCACCTGCCCGATTAACCAGTTTTATGTTTCCGGTAAGATTATTGATAACTACAGCAACTTCATCTGCTGCGATCTCTTTCCAGCTGAGTTCCCTGCCGCCGTATATCCCCCCTGCAATTATGAACAGTGCAATAACCGCCACGATTATGTTTCGATAAAGGCGGTGGAATTTATTTTTTGGCTTAAAATGTTTGTCCATAACGACCCTTTTGTTATGAGATAAAGTAAATTATTCTATATCGTTGCTTCAGCATATTTTGTTATCGGCAAATGATTATGGATCAAGCAAATTATAAAGGCATGTCATAATTAGTCAACAGAAAATTAATAATTATCCTAAATTAACGAAATAATGTTAACTGTAGTTAACAAGAAATGAAACCACACATATAAAAAACACAACGGGAAAATACTTCAGATTAACAATAATTCATTTATTTAATATATATAAATTGTATAACACTATATCAATCCCATAATGTTCCAAGAATAATTACTTGTTCGTTTTAAGGTTGTTCTGCCTTTTTAATAAGAATTATTTCTTCAGATTGCAAAAAATCTTTCATTATGAAATATTAGGGCTGTAACATTTCACCCTCTGAAAGGTAAATACTTTTTTCCCTATATTTGTGTTAACTCTCAATTATTTCAGTACTAAGACGGCTTTTAATGATAAAAATATTTTTTGGAATAAAATTTGTTCCGTATTCTGTTATAAACACTGCATTGTTGTAAGACATAATAACATATTTTATGAGCATGCTAATGTTAATACTATTTAAGAAGGCGTATATTTATGAAAGATTACTTGATTCTTTTGTAATTTAAAAATAGAATATCGATTCCCCTTTGTTTTTCGTAACGGTGGATGGATTGTCTGGGGTGGATGTAACATATCGAAAAGGAGAAAGGAGGCGGCTAATCTAAAACTTAATATAGTGAGGTGATATTCGTTTTTCATTATGGTAGATAAATAGAAATTGGGGTTTGACAAATTTTTTGAAAGGGAGGAAAAATAATGAAAAATGCTTGGTGGAAGACAATGATTGGCAGTTTTTCAGCTGCCGTCTTCTGCGTTGCTATCTGTTCCCTGACTTTTGGGGCAGAAGGGAAGTCGATAGAAGAGATGGAAAAGGAGTTAAACGCTTTAAAGGCAGCCGTGCTAAATTTAACTGAGCAGATTGAAACGGTTAAACAGGAGAAGCTCGCAGCTGCTGCAGCAACACCTGATACACAAACGAGAGAGGATGTTGAGGCGTTAAAAAATGAAGTGAGTACACTCAAGGAAGAACTGAGAACCGCTGCCCAGGCCGAACCAACAATAAAGGCAGAAGACCTTACCGGAAATGTATACTCGGAATTCGCGAAACGGGTAAAACTGGGTGCGCAGATCAGGACAAGGGCCGAGTATGCGAACGGGTTTTATAATGCGATAGACCCTATGATTGCTGGTGCTAGCTCTACAGCAAGAGGACCAGCAGCTGGTACAGATGCTGAGTATGTATTAAATCAGACAAGGCTCTGGGCCGACGGTGATGTAAATGAGCATTTGAGGATATTTATTCAATTACAAGATGCAAGGGTTTTTGGTGGGGAAGGTACGACAGTAGGTTTTACTGATGATAGTGCAAACAATCGTATGGATATCCACCAGGGTTACTTTGATGTAAGAAACCTTTTTGACCTACCATTAACTGTAAGAGTTGGACGTCAGGAGATCATATGGGGCGATCATAGGGTTATTGGTAATTTCGTATGGTCAAATCTTGGTCGAGTTTTTGATGGCGGCAGATTTATGTGGGATACCGATGCCATTCACGCAGAGGTATTTGCTGTAACTGTTGATGAGGATGGTTTTCTTAACGCGACTGAGGATAACGACGGGAACTCAGATGAGAGTATCTATGCCGCCATGTTGGGATTTAAAAAGCTTTTACCTGGCGCTCTCTTAGAACTTATGTACATTCAAAAGAATGATCAGGATAACAACGTTAATAGCGCCACTATCGATGGTTTTGCTGTTGCAGGCGATGGAAATGTTGTTGTTCATGATATTGGAGCGCGGCTCGATGGTAAGGTGCCTAATTTCGAGGCAATAGACTATACACTGGAGGCCCATGGTCAGTTTGGTGATTATGGCGATCAGACTCACCGGGCATGGGCGTTTGCCGGTAGGGTTGGTTATACCATGAGAGAGATGCCATGGACACCTCGTTTTGGGTTTGAATACGATTTTGCATCGGGTGACAGCGATGTAGATGATAGTACTCATGAGACCTTTGATAATCTTTATCCAACCAACCACTGGCAGGGCAACTACGGTTTTATTGATCTGGTTGGGTGGAGAAACATGCATGACTTCAGAGCCAACATAAAGGTTGTGCCTACGAGCAAACTTACCGTGCAGTTTGATTATCATTACTTCTTGCTGGATGAAGAAGAGGACGGCTGGTACTTTGCTTCAGGACTTTTAGCTGCAGGTCGTCCGGCCGGTGGTTTTACAACAAACGATGATAATCTTGCACAAGAAATAGATCTGACAATAAGTTATGATTTATACAGGAATGTAAAGCTCCTTGCAGGATATTCCTTCTTCAATTCTGAGGATTGGATTACCAGCGCCGGTGGCGGCGGTTTTGAAGATTTTGATACCCACTGGGGATATATACAGACTACCGTTACCTTTTAATTTTAAGTGTTGACGTATTTTTTGTTATGGTAGTAATTGCGTTGTGGTTTTTTATTCAGTATAATGGGTGTTGCTTAGGCAACACCCATTTTTTTTGAAAGACAATTTACTCTGTATATATATAAAGTTTTTGAAATACCTCTCGGTAATAGGTAATGCATTGACGGGTTGCATGAATACGAGTTGCTATCCAACGTTCGATGAATTCAAACAGTTAGCTGCAAAAGGTAATCTTATACCGGTTTATCGACAGCTGTTTGCAGATACCCTCACTCCTGTTTCCGCCTTCCAGAAGATTGCTGATTCGGAACACGCATTTTTACTTGAGAGTGCCACCGGCGGGGAAAAGATTGCCCGATATTCCCTCCTAGGTTCTCATCCATTCATGGAATTTACTGCCTTTGGTAACCGTGTTGAGATAAAACGGGGTGTCTCTCATGGTAAAATACTGTATGCTGCAGATCCTCTGGAGGTTTTGCATAATGAATTGAATGCCTTTACCCCGGTACAGGTGAATGGCCTGCCAACATTCTTTAGCTGTGTCGTTGGTTACATTGGCTATGATAGCATACGGTTTTTCGAGCGATTACCACAAATTCCACACGATGATCTCGCACTTCCGGATATTCATGTGCTGTTTTATGATTCTACGATTATCTTTGATCATGTAACAAAAACCATTACAGTGGTATGTGCAGCAAAGATTATTGGGGACTCTTTAGAAAATGTGTATCTTGATTCTTTACAGAGAATAGACCGTATTATAGAAAAATTGCGGACACCGGTTATGTCCCTCAGCGATGACATTACACCGGGAGAAGAAAACGATATTTCGTTTACCTCGAATTTCCAGAAAACTAATTTTCTTCAGGCAGTAGATCGTTGTAAAGAATATATTTGTGCCGGTGATATATTTCAAGTTGTCATTTCACAACGCCTGCAAACAAAAACGCATGCAGACCCCTTTAACATCTATCGGGTCCTGCGGATAATTAATCCGTCTCCGTATATGTTTTACCTGAAAATGGGAGATCTGAAACTTATTGGGTCTTCTCCTGAAGTCATGGTGAAGGTAGAAAACCGAAAGATTACGGTAAGACCTATTGCAGGTACAAGAAAAAGGGGAAAAGATGTTGAAGAGGACGCATTATTTGAAAAAGAACTTATTGCTGATCCAAAAGAGCGCGCCGAACACATCATGCTGTTAGATTTGGGAAGGAATGATGTGGGAAGGGTATCGCAGTATGGAAGTGTTCGTATCGATGAAAAGATGATAATTGAAAGATATTCCCATGTAATGCATATAACTTCCAGCGTATGCGGTGAATTACAGAATGATAAAAACGCATTTGACTCGCTCAGGGCATGCCTGCCTGCTGGTACTTTATCTGGTGCTCCGAAAATACGGGCAATGGAAATCATTGATGAGATTGAACCGACGAAACGTGGTCCGTATGGGGGAGCAGTAGGTTATTTTGATTTTTTTGGGAATATAAATACCTGTATAACGATTCGCACGGTTATCCTGAAAGGCAATAATGCTTATATCCAGGCTGGTGCCGGCATTGTAGCGGATTCTATTCCGGAACGGGAGTACGAAGAAACATTAAGCAAGGCGAAAGGCCTGTTAAAAGCAATAGGGCTTGCAGAAAAAATGAACCGATTATAACGTGAGTCTTTTTATAAATGCGACCTGTTTTCTATGAGAGGGTAAAACGGATGAGTTTTGGTAGAATTATTCAGATCATTGGCATGATTACAGCGTTATACGCCCTGTATTTCGGAATCGTAAAAGATTCTATGAAAATGGAGGTCCTTATGTTATTCATTGGCGTGACGGTGTTTTTTTTAGGGCGTGTTCTTGAAAACAGAAGTAAATAATGAGTATTTCTCTGAAAAACTATGTGACATCTTTTTCATTGATAATTTCCACGGTGAAAACAAATATTTCTATATCTCCGGTTTTCCAGGCATTGGGAGATAAATTTGTTTTGTTTGAACAGCAGTAAGAAAGGAACTCTTCTTTGCTCCATCCGGTTTCTAATGCAACCTGTGGTAAGAAGCATCCTGTCTGAAAATCTTTTTTTATGAACACACCGTGCTTGCCAAGTTCAAAATCCAGGGGATCATTAATTGGTCTTAGTTCTGATAGTACAGAGATCTCTATCTCCAGGTCTTTCAGATCCGAAGATTTAATACGATTGCATTCAAACCGAAAGTCGTCCATTGCCGACGAGACGGCCATATCATATACCAATTGGTAAAGTGGTATATCAGACACAAAGCTACCGATGCAACCGCGGAGGTTTCCCTGTATTTTCAGGGTGACAAAAACCCCCTGTCTTCCCTGGAGGTCCGGATGATTGCAAGAAATATCCGGAATGGGTTTTTGTTTTACGGCTGCCTCAACACTCTTTCGGGCAATATCCAGGAGGATTTTTTTTGCTTGTTTATCCAAGGGAGAGAGTTGCCTCATTGAGTTTCCGTTGGTTTTGTAAATAAAATAGATGCATAACTTACAGAGAAGGAAAAATTCTTCATTTTATGACCAGAAGTATCGTAGTTTAAAACCTCTCCCTGAGCATCCTGAGGGAGCAATTTTAAAAGCAGTGCAATGGGGATTATCCCGCAAGCATTTATCCCGGTCGTTTTTCTGTACATTTTTAGTCCTTCAAAATCTTTTGAAAGTATCTTCTCAAATGCTCCATAATCAAGGTGTTTAATATTTTTTTCCACATCATTTTTAAATGGCACATAACCAAATCCATTACCATAGTGAGTAAAATCCGAACTCACAACAATAAGTGTTTTATCATCGATGAACGGTTGAAGGGCGTGTGCAATTTGGTCGAAGTCATTGCCAATAAGTATACCTACCAGAATAGGAATCAATTTAAAGTCACCAAGGGTCATTTGCAGAAAAGGCAATTGTGTTTCCAGGGAATGCTCTCCCTGATAAGCATCGTCATATGATCCAAAGAGCGCTATTTCCCTTGAAGAAAGGTTTTTTGTTACATTTCTGCTGGTGTTCAGCAGGGTATTGCATGCTTCCTGATCTACAGGAATCAGGCCTAAAGGGGTTTTAACGGCTTTTACATTAAGAATCGATACACCGCGAAATCGCTTGCCACTCATAAAATGACTTGCAGACAGGATAATAACCCTGTTAAAATCGTGATCCTTGATGGCGTTATATCCATAAGCGGCTACCTGACCTGAGTATTGATAGCCTGAATGTGGAGAGACAATAGCCATTGGTTTACCTTTTCGGGACGGTGGTGTAACATTCTTAAGGAAAGTATGTATCTGGTCTTTCAGGGCATTTTCATCGCCAGGATAAAAACGACCTGCTGCCTGAGAATCCCAGACCTCCTGTTGAGATACTTGAACGGTCGCGCTTCTTGTTTGAGCCGATAAGATATCGGTTGTGAATGTGGTTTTTGATATGACAATTACAAAAAATGTAATAAAAAAAAGGAATCGCCCCATACGTATTTTCCCTTATTTAAATAATTTAACAATGAAGAAACCTGCGATAAGTATCACGACAAAGGCAATGGAAATACTATTAAAGTACTTATCGATAAAATTTTTAATTTTTGGCCCATAGAGATAAACAAGTACTGCTATAATAAAAAACCTTCCCGTGCGGCTCAGTGCCGATGCCATGATAAACGTCCACATATTAATTTTGCAAACACCTGCTGCAATGGTAAAAACTTTATAAGGAATAGGCGTAAATCCAGCGACAGCGACAGCGGCAAATGCATTTGCATGATATTTCTCTCTGACAAAATGAAACTGTTCCATTATCCCGTAAAAATTCAGGATAGGTATTCCTACATATTCGAAAAATTGATAACCAATAAAATAACCAAAACAACCGCCCAAAACAGAACCTGCAGAACAGACAGCTGCGTATTTAATAGATTTTTTAGGAATTGAAAATGCAAGTGCCATTAAAAGCACATCAGGAGGGATCGGGAAAAAGGATGATTCGCAAAATGCAAGTGCAAAAAGGGCAATAGTTCCATAAGGGGTATGCGCCCAATGTAATACCCATTCATACAGTCTTCTGTGTAAACCTGCCTTTTTCACCCGGACAAGTTCTGTTTGTTCTATAGGGCTCACAGGAACTCCTTTCAATCGAAAATGGACATGGTATTGAGACTGCTTGCCACCATCAATTTTTATAAAGATATGCGCTGACGAAAATCATCGTGGCAAAATGCAGATAATTCAAGGAAGGTAACTGAATTTGCTCTATTCGGCATTTCATCAAAATGCCATCTGAAAGTCAAGAAGAATTTCAGTAAGTATTCCGGCAATGGTTAGAAGAGAAGAGTTTTAATTTGACATTGGAAAGCTTTTCGCTATAATAAAAAGGCTTAGTAGTATATAATTACGGTAATCTATACATGAGAAAGGTATGTAAACATTTTGCGAAGCGATACCATTACAAAGGGGCTCGAACGTGTACCGGCCCGGGCTTTACTTTATGCAACAGGCTTAGGTAAAGAGGATTTGGGAAAACCATTTATTGGAATTGCGAGTAGCTTTACCGACCTCATTCCTGGTCATATCCATATGCGGGCCCTGGAGAGGGCTATTGAAAAAGGAATCCATGCTGGCGGCGGGATCAGTTTTGTTTTCGGTGTGCCGGGTGTTTGCGATGGGATCGCTATGGGGCATAAAGGGATGCACTACTCTCTTGCCTCAAGAGATCTTATAGCAGATATCGTTGAATGTGTAGCTAGTGCCCACTGTCTGGACGGATTGATACTGCTGACAAACTGCGATAAAATTACCCCTGGCATGTTGATGGGTGTAGCGAGGCTGGATATACCGGGAATTGTAGTAACAGCGGGTCCAATGGTTTCCGGCCGGCATGGAAAACAACGGCTATCCCTGGTGAAGGATACTTTTGAGGCAGTAGGGAGAAGGAGAAAAGGTGAGATTAATGATGAACAATTATCCTGCCTGGAGATGGATGCATGCCCGGGTCCCGGTTCTTGTCAAGGACTCTATACTGCGAATACGATGGCATGTGTATCTGAGGCGTTAGGGATTTCACTTCCGCGATGTGCTGCCTCACTAGCGATTTCCTCCGAGAAGGAACGAATTGCATACAAGAGTGGAAAACAGATTGTAGAACTTGTTAAGAAGGGCATTACTGCAAGAAAAATCATGACCCAAAAGGCATTTGAGAATGCCATTATGGTTGATATGGCACTTGGTGGTTCTACGAACACCTGTTTGCATATTCCCGCTATCGCAAAGGAAGCAGGTGTTGAGATCGATTTAAAATTATTTGATACAATCAGCGCAAGGACTCCTCATATAACGAGTTTACAGCCGGGTGGAGAATACTTGCTCGAGGATTTATACTATGCCGGTGGTATTCCGGCCGTTATGAATCGCCTGCACGACAATTTGCACGATTGTCTGACCGTCTGTGGCTTAACGACAAAAGAAATTGCAGAAACAGCGGAGGTTTATGACGAAGAAATTATCCATTCAAAAGAGAATGCTTATCATAAAGAGGGCGGTATTGCTGTTTTATATGGAAATTTATCGCCGGACGGGTCTGTAGTAAAGCAGAGCGCTATATCCGAAAAGATGATGAATTTTACCGGTTTGGCGAAGGTATTTGATAGTGAAGAAGCAGCTATGAAGGCCATAATGGGTTCCCAAATAGGGAAGGGTACGGTAATCGTAATACGGTATGAGGGACCTCGTGGTGGACCAGGAATGCGGGAAATGCTAGCACCTACAGCTGCAATTGTAGGCATGGGGCTGGACGAATCTGTAGCGCTTATTACCGATGGACGTTTTTCAGGTGGCACCCAGGGGCCGTGCATTGGACATGTATCTCCAGAGGCAATGGCAGGCGGACCTATTGCATTCGTAGAGGATGGCGATGAAATAACTATAGATATTCCTCACCGGAGAATAGATTTACATGTTGCAGAAGAGGTCCTCATGAAGCGTCGGGCAGAATGGAAACCTCCCGGGCCAAAGATAACGCATGGTTTATTAGCCCGGTATGCAAGATGTGTAACATCTGCGGATAAAGGGGCTGTGTTGATTGCGGAATAGAAAAGGCTTCTTAGTAAGATCTTTTTTCTAAAATTATTGCTACCCGGTAGTGTAACGGTAACACTAGAGATTTTGGCTCTCTTATTGGAGGTTCGAATCCTCCCCGGGTAGCCATTCTATTTTATAGAAGAGAACAAGTGAAACAGCCTTTTAAATTTCTTGCACTGGATGAAGAGGGATGAAAAATACCACAGCGATTATTCTTGCCGCAGGCAGGGGTACACGTATGCGGACTTCGGGACCTAAGGTCTTGTACGAGGT
The DNA here is from genome assembly GCA_021646405.1 of Candidatus Loosdrechtia aerotolerans. GTDB lineage: Bacteria > Planctomycetota > Brocadiia > Brocadiales > Brocadiaceae > Loosdrechtia > Loosdrechtia aerotolerans. The sequence continues at coordinate 44,497 of SOER01000006.1, read as the reverse complement.
ATGCGGTGTAACCCTTTTGGAGTGTGTTATTAACGCTGTACGAATGGCTGAGATTTCTAAGATAATCATTGTTATAGGAGACAAGAAAGAAGAAGTAAGAGATAGTCTTAAAGGAATTCCAGTCGAAGTTGCAGTACAGCGTGAGCAGCTGGGAACTGCACATGCCGTTACATCTGCCAAACACCTTCTTCCAAGTACGACCGACACTGTCTTAATACTCAATGGCGATACTCCTCTCATTAAGCCACAAACAGTAAAAAAGCTTATTGCTGTAAATAGAGAATATGAGCCGATATAACATTATTAACGGCATATTTGGATAAACTGCAGGGTTATGGACGTATTTCCCGGGATTTCCATAGTATATATAAAAGGGTATATTCCTTTACTTAGTATTTGTAGAAATGTAGTTATAGGTAAGCATTGTTGTATTGGACCTTTTGTTTATGTAGATGCCGGCACGTATAGAGAGGATAGTGCACAGGTGAGAAATTGAATAGAGAACGTTGGGCTTTTTTTACAGAAGGGTAAAATGGACAAGAAAAGAAGGCTCGAAGAAATAGATCATTTAAAGATCTTTACGGGAAATGCTAATCCTGAACTGGCAAAGAAGATCTGTGATTATTTATCAATCCAGTTAGGAAATGCATATGTGGGACGTTTCCCCGACGGTGAAATAGATATAAAAGTAAATGAGGATGTTCGCGGAGCTGATATATTCCTGATACAGCCAACGTGTCCTCCTGTCAATGAAAATTTAACCGAGCTTTTGATATTCATAGATTGTCTAAGACGGGCATCGGCTGCACGTATTACTGCAGTATTGCCGTATTATGGATATGCAAGAAAAGATAGGAAAGATGAGGGACGCGTACCAATAACAGCAAAATTAGTAGCAAATATCATCACAGAGGCTGGTGCTGATCGGGTGCTTACTGTTGATCTGCACGCAGCTCAAATACAGGGGTTTTTTGATATTCCGGTTGACCATTTGCTTGCTTTTCCCGTACTTTCAAAGCATTTTGAAGGGTTACGGTCTGATGACTGGGTGGTGGTGTCACCTGATGTCGGGGGTATAAAACTGGCAAGAAATTACTCTAAAAAATTAGGAATAAAACTGGCTGTTGTTGATAAACGAAGGGTGGGCCCTGAAGAAACGCACATTGGTTTCGTAATCGGGGATGTATATGATAAAAATGTGATACTGATGGACGACCTGATTGCTACCGGGGGATCGATTGCAGAGGCCGCAAATGTGCTGAAGGAAAAGGGTGCAAAAGATATTTATGTAGGTGCTACCCATCCTGTATTTTGTGGGGCAGCGGTTGAAAAATTATATAACGCACCAATTAAAGAAATTATAGTAACCGATACGATACCATTGAACGAAAAGGTAAAAAGCATCAATAATAAAATTAAGGTATTATCGATTTCTGAACTACTGGGAGAAGCTATTATGAGAATTCACCGGCATAAATCTGTGAGTTCTCTTTTCGTTTAATTATTTTGTTTAGGAGTAAATACAGATGGAAATCTTAGATTTGATAGCAGAAAAAAGAACAACAAAAGGCAGTAGAGCTGTTAAAAAATTGAGAAAGGAAGGAAACATCCCGGCGATATTATATGGTCATAACCTCGATAATGTCATGCTTTCCCTGCGGGAAGATCAACTTTCGAAGGTACTTCGTACTGGAGCAAGAATGATTCGTTTAAGCTTTGATAATAAGAAAGAATCTGCACTGGTAAAGGACGTTCAATATGATACCCTTGAGGACTGTATACTCCATGTAGATTTCTCGCGCATTGACCTCAACGAAAGCGTTACGTTGTGGGTACCCGTTGAATTAATAGGGGAGGCTGCCGGGGTAAAAGAGGGAGGGATGTTGGCTCATGTAATGAAGGATGTAGAAATAGAGTGCCTCCCAACTGCGATACCTGAAAAAATAAAGATAAATATATCAGAACTCGGCTTGGGCAAGTCAATTCATGTTAGGGAATTACCATCGCTGGAGGGCGTTCGGTACATATCAAACGGTGATTTGGTTGTTGTGTCCGTGCACCAGGCTGCAGGGGAAAAAGAAGTGCCTGAAGAGGAGCTCTTGGCTGAACCCGAGGTAATTACCAAGAAGCCAAAAGAGGAAGAAGCTGGAGGGATATAGCACAAACCTGGATGTATGAAGATGATTATTGGTTTGGGGAATCCGGGGGAGAGGTATATTAAAACGAGGCATAATATTGGTTTTATGGTGGTTGACCAATTCGCTTCCCGCCTTGGTACGGTATGTAACACGAGAAAATTTCAATCCCTTTTCAGTAAGGGAATGTTGGAAAGCGAAGGTGTTGCTTTATTAAAACCACAAACATTTATGAATGTAAGCGGAGTTGCCGTTAAGGAAGCTATCGGAATGTATAAATGCGTATTGCAGGACCTTATGGTTATTTGTGATGATCTGGACCTCCCCTTAGGTAAAATACGTATTAAGCGTGGTGGCGGAAGCGGTGGACATCGGGGCTTAGTCTCTATTGCAACCCATTTAGGATCTGCAGATTTTCCTCGCTTACGGGTTGGAATAGGAAGACCCTCTGCAGGTAACCCACGTGATTATGTTCTTTCTCCCTTTTCAAAAGAGGAAGAGGTTGCTCTGGCAGAGGTACTCGAAAAAGCTTGCCAGGCATTACATATGTGGATTCTTGAGGGAATTGATGTCTGCATGAATAAATTTAACTGATTTTTTTGACATTGAAAAAAATATGATTAGGATTATATTTTGTTGTAAAATAATAAATTAGGAGGTGAGAATTTTGAGATTGTATGAAGGTCTGTTTTTAATCGATAATGCGTATGCAAACACTGAACTGGACACTGTTGTCAAACATATCCATGATATTTTGCAAAAGAACGGTGCAGAAATTCTAAAATCAGAAAACTGGGGTGAGAAAAAATTAGCGTATAAGGTCAATGGGCACAAACGCGGGACGTATTTTCTTATCCATTTTAATGCAAAGAGTATGGCTGTTGCGGCTATTAGAAGGGATCTTCAACTTTCTGATTCCATTATTCGTTTTTTAATTGTTAAAGATAGCAAGATTGAAGATGTATCTCAGATTGGTATAACGGAACCTGAAGCAGCGAAAGATATAAACAGAATACCGGAACCTGCAACTGAAGAATTGCTGGAAGAGGCCGATATGGCAATCAATACTTCCAATGATGTACAACTATAATATGCCAGGACACAGCCGTACTTAGGGTTTGTAGAGCAAATCTTATAAAAGTGTATTTATAGAGATTTTTTAAAGGAGTAAAAGTATGGCAAGTCTTAATAAAGTTTTTCTTATGGGGAATCTTACCCGGGACCCTGAGTTACGATACACCCCGGCAGGTTTGGCCGTCGCTAGTTTCGGGATTGCAGTAAATAGTGTCAGGACTGCCAAAAACGGAGAGAAAAAAGAAGAAGTATGTTTCGTTGATATCAGCATTTTTGGGCGGAGAGCAGAAGTTATCGGCGAATATTTCAGTAAAGGAAACCCCATTTTTATAGAAGGACGCCTTAAATATGAGCAGTGGGAAACAAAAGACGGTCAGAAACGTAACACGCTTCGCGTTATTGCAGACAATTTTGAATTCATCGGGGGGGGCACAAAACGCTCAGATGGTATCAGCACATCAACCAAAGAAGGGAAATCCATGGGAGAGATACCCGAGGATATAAATCTGGATATTAATAGCGAAGAAATACCATTCTAGAATTTTTTGAAAATTTTTATAGGTAAAAAGGATAAGATTTTATGAGTAAAAAAAGGTTTAGCAAGACGAGTAAGTGCAGGTTTTGTAGGCAGGGAATTGATGAGGTAGATTACAAGGATACTCATAACTTGCAAAAGCTTACAACAAATCAGGGAAAACTCTTCTCAAGAAAACGCTCCGGGAATTGTGCTTATCATCAACATATAGTAAAGGCCTCTATTAAAAGGGCAAGATTTATGGCTCTGCTTCCTTATGTGGCCTGAATTATTACTGTTATATGATAAGAAAAGAAATAATAATTACCGTATAAAAATTTATTATGCCTTCTGTAGCTGGTATGCATGATAAATTTGACCGAGGAGGAATAAAAATTATGGAATTGCTGTTAAAGAAAAATATAGATAAGCTAGGCAGAATTGGCGATGTAGTAAATGTAAGCAAGGGGTATGCAAGGAACTATTTATTACCAAAAGGGTTTGCGACGTATGTTTCCCCGGCTAATCTGAAACTCATAGAAAAAGAAAAGATAAAAATGGCCTTGCAGTTGAAAGAAGAAAACGAGCGCTTGAGAGATACGCTTGAGAAGCTCTCTGCTGCTTCATGTACAATACCTGTTAGAGCAAATGAAGAAGGCAGGCTTTTTGGTTCTGTGACTCCCGCTCTTATTGCAGAGGCTTTAGCGAAAGAAGGATATCCGATAAGTAAGGAAATGATTAGATTAGATAATCCAATTAAAATGTGTGGTGAATACAGCATTGTTGTTGCTATAAACGCGGAGATGCAAACAACATGTAAGGTGTTGGTAGTAAGAGAGGAAACTACTCAGCCAGAAGAAATTTAATAACTTTTTGAGGAAGTACGATAATGGCTGCTGAGCCTATACTTGAACGTACATTACCTCAGAGTGTCGAAGCTGAAATGAGTGTGTTGGGTGCAATGCTTCTGGATAATGAGGTAGTTAGCTTAATCATTCCTATTCTTAATAAACAGAGTTTTTATAAAACAGCACATCAGGAGCTATTTCAAGTCATTTTGGATCTCTATGATAAAGGGCAAAGGGTCGATTTGGTTATTCTCCGAGAAGAACTTAAAAAACGTTCTTTGCTGGAAAAAGTTGGAGGAATAGAATATCTCGTAGAGCTGGAAGAGGCTGTTCCTACTATTGGAAATGTAGAATATTATGCTCATATAGTACGTGAAAAAGCAATTAAAAGGAATTTAATCGAAGTTGCAGCACATATTCAAAAAGAATCCTTTAATGAGGCCCTGGATACCGACACCTTGCTCGATTCATCTGAAAGAGCAATCTTCGATATTACGCAAAAAAAATTTACTACCGCATCAACGAAATTACACGATGTCCTCAAATTAACCTTTAGCCGCATTGAAAATCTGAATGACAGACAGAACAGATTAACCGGGTTATCCACAGGTTTTTACGACTTAGACGACCTTACCTGCGGATTACAACCTTCCGAGCTTATTATCATTGCTGCAAGGCCAAGTATGGGCAAAACAAGTCTTGCCTTAAATATTCTCGAGCATATAGGTGTTGTTGAGAAAAAAGCTGCAGTGCTATTCTCCCTGGAAATGTCCGCACAACAGGTAGCTCAAAACATGCTCTGTTCCCATGCGCAGGTAGATGCCCACAAACTGCGTATGGGTTTTTTAGATGACAGACAGTGGAGTAATCTTTCTTTTGGATTAGGATCACTTTCTGAAGCCCCGATATTTATTGATGATACACCCGGTCTCACCATATTGGAAGTGCGTGCAAAATCGCGCAGATTAAAAGCACAATATGATATTCAATTAATTGTGGTAGACTATTTGCAATTGATGGAATCGTCACGGGCTGAGAGTCGCCAGCAGGAAATTTCCATCATATCCAGAGGCCTAAAATCACTTGCGAGGGAGCTATCTGTTCCTGTAATTTCTGTATCACAATTAAATAGATCTGTTGAAGCAAGAGAAGGGCACAAACCAAGAATGTCTGATTTGCGTGAATCCGGTTCTATTGAGCAAGACGCAGATGTAATTATTCTTTTACACAGGGATAATTACTACGATTCTGAAAAAGATAATATTGCAGAACTTATTATCGCGAAACAACGGAACGGACCTACCGGGGCAGTGAAGCTCGTATTCCGTTCCAATATTATGCGATTTGAGAGTTTAGCTTCAGCAGGTAGTACATAATGATGAAATACAGGACCTTGTTACTGGGAACAAGCGTATTTCTCTTGCTAGCGATGACTTGCTGTTTTGTCTATGTAAAATTTCTCTGTGCTGAAACGGCGGAAAAAATATCCCAGGTCATTAAACAGATTGAAATCAAAGGGAATCAACGGATTAGCACTGCCGCAATTCGCAGTAGTATTCGTGTGAAGGAGGGCGATCTTTACGATCCGAAGTTGATTAACCAGGATGTCGACGCAATATGGTCAATGGGGTTCTTTGATAATATCGAGGTAGAGCTGGAAGAGATAGCAGGAGGGCTAAAGCTTATATTTTTCGTCTCAGAACGAGAAATAATCGATGAAATACGGTTTCTTGGCAATGAAAAAATAAAAACAAAAAAACTCAAAGACCTCATTGAATTGAAAGAGGGTGATTATCTAAAACGTTACCTCCTCAAATTAGACGAAGACAAAATTAGAGAGTTCTATATCAAAAAAAATTATCCGAAAATAGAAGTACGTGCAGAAAGTAAGACTGTTGACGGAAAAAATATTGTTATCTTCAATATCCTTGAAGGCCCAAGAATCCGTATTGCAAAGATCCGGTTTGTAGGGAATAAAAATTTCAAGCGAAGAAAACTTCTGAAGCAGATGGAGACCCGGCAAAAGCGTTTCCCGACATTCATATTTCCCGGTAGATTTAATGAAGAAGAATTTGAGTCAGACATAGTGAAATTAAAAGAATTTTACATGAATAATGGGTGGCTAGACGTTGATGTTGGCTGGGAAATCTCATATGAAGACGAGAATAGGATGCACATTACCATTCATGTAAATGAAGGTGAACGGTATTATGTAAAAGATTTAGAGATAAGGGGGGCGCAGCTTTTTACAGAAGAGGAAATAAAGGAGAAATTAAAGCTTCTAGAAGGGGGGCCATTCTTTTTAGATGCACTTGAAAAAGATACCTATCAGATACGCCTGCTCTATGGTGAACAGGGATATATTGGTACACGCGTAGAGGAGAAGCATACATTTGGTTCTGAAGGTGCGGAGGTGTATATCACGTTCACGATCGATGAAAAAGAGAGATATTATATCGAAAAGATCAAGGTTGTTGGTAATGATAAGACAAGGGATAATGTCATCCGGAGGCAACTTACCTTTTATCCCGGAGAAAAATTAGATACAGAAAAGATACGTGATAGCCAGAGACGACTTACCAATACCGGATATTTTGATATGGAATCTGGTATGCCGGTAGGTATTAATTTTGAGCCTGGTACCGAACCATATAACCAGAATATTATTGTTGAAGTAAAAGAGGGAAGAACAGGAATGCTGCGGTTTGGTGGTGGTTACGGTGCAAATATCGGAGCATTTGGTGATATCTCGTACACAGACAGAAACTTTGATATTTCTGATTTACCAAAAAGCTGGAATGATTTTTTGCAGGGAAATGCCTTTCGGGGCGCTGGACAAATATTAACATTACGTTTTAGCCCTGGTTTTGAAAGGACAGAGATCCTGGCATCCCTCACGGACCCGTTCATATTTGATTCTCCGTATAGTGTAGGTCTGAGTCTCTTTAATTATTTAAGGTGGTATACAGAATATGAACAACAGACAATTGGTTCCAGGGTTTCTGTAGGAAGAGAGATTTCCAAAGATTTTTTTGTAAGATTGATTCCGGAATTTAACGTTATTGATATCGATCGGCGGGATGACGAAAGGGAGGATACCCCTCAAGCAGTACTGGATGCAGAGGGGAGTCATTTAAAGGCCGGTATTACCTTGTCAGCAATGATAAACAGAACTGATAATATATTCGCACCGGCAGAAGGTTATGAGGGAGAAAGCTCATTAGAGTTTGCAGGACTGGATGTTGATATTGTAAAATACAAATTCCAGTTAACCAAATTCCGTACACTTTTTGAAGTGCCAAGGTGGGGCAAGCATGTCCTTGCTTACGGCGGAACACTTGGGATAGTTGAATCACTTACCGGAGAAGATGTTCCTATATTTGAAAGATTTTTTGCGGGTGGTTACGGCTCTCTCCGGGGGTTTGATTTTAGAGGGGTATCTCCTGTTGATAGGGGAACTGGTGATCAGATTGGCGGCAATATTTTAATGTTGATAAATACCGAATATCTTATTCCTATATATCAAGATGTCGTTCGTGCAGCAGTTTTTGTAGATAGCGGGAAGGTGGACAGGGCTGTTCGTGATATTAATTTTGATCGTTTTAGGGTATCAGCAGGTGTTGGGCTGAGACTAAGCATACCTTTCCTCGGACGTTCTACCATATCCATTGATTATGGTATTCCTATTATAAAAGAGGACGAGGACGATACCGAATCATTTTCCTTTAATTTTGGAGGGGGGAGTAGTTTCTGATTATGAAATTAAATATTCCATTTTATAAGATTTATAAGAAGAGAAGAGCAAAAAGTCTCACGTTCATGGTAACAACATTCGCTTGTTTGTATGTGTTTTTATTTTTATTGCAGACCATACAAGGAAAAGACCAAAATGCAATTGCTTCACCATCGCAAAACATAAAAATAGGGGTTATTGATTTAAACGCAGTGTTTGAAAAGTATGAAAAAAGAAAAACCCTTGATGCCCAATTGAAAGAACAGGAAAAGCACTATCAGAAGATTATTAACGATAAAAAGAAAGAGCTCGTTAATTTAAAAGAAAAGATACAACTCCTCGATTTAGGAAGTGAAGCACGAATAAAAAATGAAGAGGCTTTTGAAAAAAAGAATATTGAATTGGAATCGTATGCAAAGTATGCAGAAAAGAGTCTGGTAAAAAAATATAAGGATTATTTTGAAAACCTGTATTCAGAAGTGTGTAGGGAAGTAGAGAATATAGGTAAACGTGAAAACTACGATCTTATTATTAAGAAAGAAGAGCCGGAATTGCAGAGCGGAGGAATTTCTGAACTGCAATTTAAGGTAGGGATAAAAACAGTTCTCTATAATTCTGAAGGTGTTGATATTACCAGTAAGGTGGTTGCTGCCTTAAACAAGAATTATGCAGAAGCAAACAAAGGAAAGTAATTTGTGAATACTGCACAGAAGACGATTGGACAAGAAATTGAATTTTCCAGCAGAGGAATGTTTTGGGGTGAGTGTACAAAGCTTCGCTTTAAACCATTGCCTTTAAATTCTGGAATATATTTTGTCCGTGTGGATCTTCCGCATCAGCCGAGGATATCTGCCCACGTATATGCCTTATCGGGTAATGAAAGGCGTATATTTTTAAAAAAAGAAAAGGCTGAAGTTGAATGTGTAGAACATCTCATGGCAGCACTGGCAGGATTGGGTATCGATAATATAGAGATTGAGGTCGATGGCCGGGAAATTCCCTCGGGTGACGGAAGCGCTCAGGTGTTTTTAGAGATTCTTAAGGAGGCTGGCATTGTTGAGTTAGACGGCAAAAAAAGAGTTTTCACCGTCACATCTCCCATTTTCGTAAGTAACGGTAATGCAAGTATTATGGCAGCGCCTTATGAAAAAGGAATGGCACTGTCATACACCCTTGATTTTGATGGTTCCTTTCTAGAACAGCAGACGTTTGATATTGAATTTACTGAGGAGAATTTTTGTAAAGAAATTGCACCTGCAAGGACCTTTGGCTTAAGTACTAATATTGAGGAATTTAAGAGGCTCGGTCTGGGAAAAGGGATTACTGATTTCAACAGTCTTATTATTCACAAAAATGGAAAAGTAACAAGACCCATCTCTATGGAACCTGCAATACTGCGTTTTCAAAATGAGTTTGTCAGACATAAGATTTTGGATCTTGTGGGAGATCTCTATCTGGCTAATGTAGTAATTCAGGGCCGCATTATTGCAAACAGGTCTGGTCATTCCTTAAATGTATTGCTGGCCGAAAAGATTGCAAGGGCAAACGATAGAGAAAATTAAGGCACATACACGATGCCATAAAATAAAACGGGGAGTATATTAAAGAAAAGGAAAAAATGGGGATAAAAATTCATAAAACCGCAATTGTACATCCCGATGCCGTCCTGGGTGATAATGTTGAGGTTGGGCCTTTTTCGATTCTGGGTGAAAACGTCACGGTTGGAGACGGAACAATCATTAGAAACCATGTGACGATTACCGGTAATACAACATTAGGAAAGAATAACATTGTTTATCCTAATGCAGTATTGGGTGCTGAACCGCAAGACCTTAAATACCATGGCGAAAGCACCTCCCTGCTCCTGGGGGACAGCAATGTAATTCGGGAAGGCGTAACGATTAATATAGGTACAGCATGTGGCGGAGGTAAGACAATAATAGGGAATGCTAACTTTTTTATGGCCTATGCACATATTGCGCATGACTGTGTTATAGAAAATAATGTCCTTTTAGCTAATGGAGTATTGTTAGGCGGGCATGTCACTATTGAAAGATGTGCAAAGTTGATGGGCCTCGTTGGTATACAGCCGTTTGTTACTATTGGGCAATATGCTTATGTAGGAGGTCATAGCCGGATCGTTCAGGATGTACCGCCATATGTAATAATTGAAGGACATCCGGCAAAAATACGTCAGGTAAATACCATTGGACTGGAAAGGGAAGGATTCTCAAAGGAGAAGATTGAAGAGATCAAAAAGGCATTTCGAATACTATTCCGCAAGAATACATTGAATAGAAAGAAAAGCTTAGAGGAATTAGAGAAACAAAAGGATATTTTCCCTGAAGTGAGTTATCTGATAAATTTTTTAAGAAATGTTGATAAGGGTAAATTTGGAAGATACCGCGAGGCATTTCGGTACTCGCCGGTATCTGTCGGATAAACAATATCGTTTATCAAAATAGAGAATATATGCTTTATAAGAGTATCTGGGTGAGATTGGAATGCGAAGACTAAAAGTTGCAGTAATTGGTGTGGGACATTTAGGAAAAGAACACGCGCGGGTATATACAAAACTACCCGAAGTAGAGCTGGTTGGAGTAGTTGATACCCATCCGGAACAGGCAGAGAAAATTGCCCGGCTCTACAACGTCCCCTATTACCTGAACTATAAAGATATACTGAATAAAGTAGAAGCCGTAAGCATAGCTGTGCCTACAACACTCCATTACGCTATTGCGAAGGAATTTCTTCAAAACGGGGTTCATGTAATCGTTGAAAAACCCATGACAGGTACCACATCTGAGGCCCGCGATCTGATAAATATCAGTAAAACAAGAGGGGTAATACTGCAGGCTGGATATATTGAACGGTTTAATCCTGCAATAGTGGCCATAAAAAAATTTGCTATTAACCCAAGGTTTATTGAATGTCATCGTTTAAGTCCTTTTACATTTCGTTCTGCTGATATTGGTGTCGTATTGGATTTAATGATACACGATATTGATATTATTCTTCATATAACGGGTTCAAGGGTGAAGAAACTGGATGCCGTAGGAGTAAATGTCATCTCCGATAAAGAAGATATCGCAAACGTTCGCATTCAGTTTAACAATGGTTGCGTTGCAAATATCACGGCAAGTCGTGTATCTCTTACACCGATGAGAAAGATACGCTTATTCTCTGAAGATTCGTATATTTCCATTGATTATCAGAAAAAGGATGCGTTAATATATAGAAAATCGCCGGCGCTGACCCTGAAGTCGTTGAACGTCTCCGAAATGGATGTCTCCACTATTGCCGATTTAAGAGGTTATGTTTTTGGAGACCTGTTAAAGATTGAGCATATCAAAATGGATGATTATGAACCACTCAAGTGCGAACTCGAATCATTTGTGAGTTGTGTTATACAGCATAACGACCCTCTCGTCTCAGGAGAGGAAGGGCTAAAAGCCATTGAAGTTGCAAATGATATTTTATGTGAAATAGAGAAAAACCTTAAATTGGCCCATATGTCAAGTATGGAGGATTAATTATGACATCATTTGATTTTTTACATATCGATTCAGAGGTTGTTGAAGGAAAGGTTGTTGGGAGGGCCGGGGGAACTTTAGGAAAAATGCTGCAGCCATATGTGGACCAATTTTTTGAAAAGCTAAATTCTTTAAAAGTGATTGCCAAAGTCAACGGGAACCATGTATACAACCTTTATAATCCACCATTTCCCAGCCAGGCAGGGATGCGATTCCTGGAAAGAAAGCTTAGAATGATGCTGTATAAGATGGCGTTCCCCGTTACTGCAAATCTTGCTATAACCCATAAGTGTCAATGCCAGTGCATCCACTGCAGCGCCGATCCTTTTACTGATCTCACCAAAAAAGAGCTTACCGTAGAAGAGATAAAAACCGTTGTAGATGGGTCATTAGATCTTGGTGCGAGCCTTGTTATTTACGTAGGCGGAGAACCATTGCTCCGTGAAGATCTTTATGATCTTATTCGTCACGTGGATAAAACAAAAGCCGTTACCATGATATTTACCAACGGGTTACTTCTTACAGAAGAGAATGTTCAAAGGCTTGCCCATGCAGGGTTGTTTTCGTTAAATATTTCTATCGACAGCAGTGAACCTGCATTGCATAATGAATTTAGGAAAGTGCCCGGTTGCTATCAAAAGGCATTTGAAGGGGCCGAGCGTTGCCGAAAGGCAGGTATCCTGACAGGTATATCAACCTATGCAACCAGCGAAAGTATTAAAACGGGGAAAGTAGAAAAGCTCTTGAAAATCGCACAGGACCAGGGTTTTTCTGAGGTAACGATATTTGATTGTATACCATCAGGCCGGTTCTTAAAAGATACATCAAAAATATTAACTGCCGAAGACCGGAAACAATTAATTGCGCTTACGAAAAAATACCATGAGATGGATCACCCCATGGGAATAAACTGCATGTCAATAATTAATTCTCCCCGTGGTGTTGGTTGTTACGGAGCGCAATCCCAGTTTTATATGACGGCGTATGGTGATATCAATCCTTGTGATTTCAATCCAATCAGCTTTGGAAACGTACGTGAAATGCCTATTCAGGAAATATGGAAAAAAATGGTATCGCACCCTGACTTTAACAAGAGGTATCCTACATGTCGTATGCAGAGTAAAGCATACAGGAAAAAATATATTGATCCTCTTCCATCAAATGTGATGTTGCCAGTAAAAATAGAGGATATCGCACCTGTTGAAACGGCAGTTCAGGAGGTAAACCTTGCAGGAGTGAACTAAGGCAAAAGGAGAGGGATATCTTCCCTCTGTCTTCTATAAAACCTTTTCAGTTATTATTGAATAGGAGGAAACTACGATGGATAATTTACTCATAACAAAAAAAATGAGCACCGGAGAGGTTGTAAAGAAATATCCCGCAACAAAAGCAGTATTCGCAAAGTATTTTGGGAAAGGATGTTTCGATTGTCCTTCCTTCGGTACCGAGGATATAAACCTTGCTTGTATGATGCATAATACCGATGTTGATAAATTTGTTAAAGAGTTGAATGATGTGGTGAAACAAGAGCTTAACAAAACCTCTCAATAGTATGTAACTTTCATTCATATACAGAATTCCAGGCTGGGAGAGGAGTGGTATATCAGCATAAACAGTGGTAAAATAAATAGTTGTGATTTATGGCAGATGGAATACCGGAAATACGATGTATTTATTGAATGATTCTGTGAGAATGTGGAGGTTTGCGAATAAACGTGGAGCCAATTTATTTAGAAGAAAAAATAAAATTTCATAAGGAACATTTTATCCCGAACATTTTGTACGCATCGCCGCAGATAAAAATGCCCCTTATTTGTATGGAGCCGGGACAGGAAATACCTCCTCATGCAGGGCAGAATATTGGGGTGTTCTACGTGAAGGAAGGTAAAGGGGTTTTTACGCTCGATGAGCAGAAAATTGATATGGAAAAAGGCTCGGTAATCATTGCCCCGGAAGGTTCTTCAAGGGGAATGAGGTGTGTGGAACGGATGGTTGTTTTGGCTATAAGTGCAGGGTAAAAAATGGGAAAGATTAATTTAAGCGAACATATAGAATTCTCAAAGGAAAAATATGTATCGAAGATCCTGTTTGATAGTGATGCCATGCGAATGGTTTTATTCTGTTTGGAAAAGGGACAGGAGGTTCCTCCTCATACAGCTCAACCGCAGGTTGTAATGCTCGTAATCTCAGGAAAGGGTTCTTTCCTTATTGGGGATAAAACATATCAGGTCAAACCGGATTCTGTAGCAGTGTGTAAAAGTATGGAAGCGCACGGAATAAAAGCGGATGAACAAATGGTTGTCCTTGCGTCTATCATACCACGACCATAAATAGACTATTTTAAGCGTTCGAACAGAGGGGGTAAGAATGAGTGATGCTTCACCTATTATACTTGATGTCAGAAACATTGTACCAAGAGAGAGACACCCAAAGATTTTTAATACATTTGACGCCCTGAAGACAGGGGAGATAATGGTCCTGATAAACGACCATGATCCAAAACCCTTAAAGTACCAATTAGATGCTGAGCGGAAAGGACAAATGGACTGGAAATATATCGAACAAGGGCCTGATGTCTGGAAAGTTGAAATAACAAAAAGGTGAAAAACAATTATGGTTTATATCAGGAGGCATAGTGTTGTGTAATTACAGAATAGGAAAATAAACAGTTTATCATTGTATACGGTGTTCAAGAAAATTATGAGGAGAGAAAGAAGTTATGGGTAAAACAACGAAATCTTTTGTCCTGATAGTACTGATGCTGGTATTGTTTACCTCAGTACAATTTAGTTGTAAACAGACAGGCTTAAGAACAACAGAAGCTGTTACCCCAGGAGTTATTAATGAAAAGCCAGTAGTTGCTATTCAGCCAGTTGTTCACCAGAAGGAGGAAGAAAAAAAGGTGGCTTCTCGCACAGAAACGAAGCTTGCCGCCTCTGAAACAACCTCCGAAACGGAATCTAAAGAGTCAGAAATAATCCCCAAAACAAAGACCGAAACAAAACCTAAGGTATCTGAGACCACCCCTAAAACGAAGAATGAAGCACATGCTTGCTGTGCATCAGAAGAAACAGAAACACTATCTTACTCACCGGATAAGAGAACGATCCAGCAGATTGTTTCTGAATTAACCGGGGAAAAGATAGGTCCCGATGATTCTGGCGATCTTTATCATTTTGGGCTAACAGCAACTTACACCGGTCCAAAAGAGGTGTTTCCTGGTGAAGGTAAGTTTGGAAAATTATTCAATTTTTTACCTGTTATACGATGGTATGACCCGGATCATTATTATACGCCAACCCAAAAAGTACCCGGCGAATTTAAAAATGAACAGTGTATCATGTGTCATACGGTACAAACACCTGGTATTGTTGCACAATGGAAACAAAGCAAGCATGCCGCAAATGAAAAAGGAGAGGTAGTAGGCTGTGACAAATGTCATGGAAATGACCACCAGCAGTTGTATATGCCTTCCTGGCGGCATTGTGGTGAGTGTCATCCGGAACAACAGGCAGGTCACCGCAGTGGTGGTATCGGATCGCATACCCAGGCATTCCATGTAAACGTATTGGAAGCTGCATGGCATATAGAAAAGCCGGCAGAAGAAGTAACTGCCTGTGCTACGTGTCATGCCATTGCTGAGAACCGATGCGATGGATGCCATACAAGGCATGATTTTTCTGTCGCAGAGGCAAGAAAGCCAAACAATTGCGGTATCTGCCATACGGGACTTGACCACTATGAGTATGAGATGTACAAGGAATCATACCACGGGATGATTTATGAGGCAAATCAGCATTCATGGGATTGGTCGAAACCGCTGAAGCCTGAAAATTATAAAGCTCCCACCTGTGCATTTTGCCATATGAGGAATGGCGAACACAATACTCAAAAATTCAGCACAATTTATAGCCATATGGGTACATCCCTTGTAGACCGGGGAGCACCGCGATACAAAGAGTCAAGGGAGGATTGGATTGATACATGTAAAGGATGCCATTCACCGAGATTCGCAGCAGATCAGCTCAACGCAATGGATGAGGCCGTGAAGGTGAGCTTTACAAAGTGGCGTGAAGTGATGAAGGTTGTGATTGATCTTTACAATGACGGCATGCTCGATCCAATGCCAAGCGATCTGGCTCCGGATTATGCGGGACACTATACTTTTAGCCTGTTGCCGGGCGGTGAAGCCAGGATGTTCAACGTTTCTAATATAGAACGTCTTTCTTTTGAAATGCTGGTCTATATCACAAATGCTATCTATAAGGCTATGGCCCATGGAGCTATGTATGGTGCTACCTACGGAAAAGGTGCCTTCTTGCAGGACCGTTGGCTTGTTAAAATAAAGGATGAGGCGAGCCGGTTACGAAGGATGAAAGCACTTGAGGATAAAGTAGGTATTAAACACAAGGCATATGATTTCTGGAAACATGGCGAATATACTGATTTACTCCTTGGGTGGAGAAGAAAACCTGGCGATGTTGATAAAACGGCTTGCAAACATGATGGCGAAGAGTGCATAGCTGAATAAGAGATTTTTTCTCAGGAAGGTCATTTTTATCGGGGGCACGTTGACGCGTGCCCCTATTTTTTACGGTAATGCCCTTATAAAAATTCACTGATATAACACACGTTTAGAAGGTTTTCTGTGTTCAGTTTGTACTCCTTACCCATCTCCTTTTTTTACAAAATAAAACCCATTTTCTTCATTCTGAATGGTTAATAAAACGCTTGACACTTTTATTCTAAATCCGTTATGATATAGTATTACAATTAAGCAGAATAAAAAGTTCCATTATGAATAATAAAAGAAGTCATTAATTCACAACACGCAGTCATCCCAGAAAACTTACAAGGGATTTTACAGGGTAAGTGCCTTATCAGGTTTTATAGTGAATCAATATCAGGTAAAATCTCGTAAATTCCATAACTATCCTTACTCACATATTCTTGAAGATAAAAGGAAGTGTATTTTAAATTATAGAAACAACGATTTTTTGTAAACATAGTATTTTACAGAAAGGAAGAAACACTGAACTCTTTTGTTAAAGTCCGCTTTGCACCTAGTCCGACAGGCTATCTCCATATCGGAGGGGCACGAACGGCACTCTATAATTGGCTTTTTGCAAGACACAATAAAGGTATTTTTCTCCTGCGCATAGAGGATACCGACCGGCAACGTTCTACAGAAGAGGCCACCCGGGCTATCCTTGATAGCTTAACATGGTTAGGGTTGCAATGGGACGAAGGTCCATATTTTCAAAGCCGGCGATTAGCGATCTATAAAGAATATGCAGAAAAATTGGTGGCTCAGGGGAAAGCGTTTTATGATACTGATACAGAAGGTCGTAAGGCTATTCGCTTCAGAATGCAAGATGGGATAACAGAGCTTAATGACCTTATCCGCGGCACGATTACCTTTGATACATCCCTCATTGAGGATTTTGTAATTCTTAAGGCAGATGGTTTTCCGGCGTACAATTTTGCCTGCACCGTAGATGACGCTGATATGGGGATTACCCATATTATTCGGGGGGATGACCATATATCGAATACCCCGAAACAAATCGCTCTCTATAATGCCCTTGGATTTAAGATACCGGAATTTGCTCATATTCCTATGATTCTTGGAGAGGACGGATCAAGGTTAAGTAAACGTCATGGTGCAACCTCTGTAACTGAATACCGGGATAAGGGTTATTTACCTCAAGCCTTAGTAAACTTTCTCGCACTTCTCGGTTGGTCGCCGGGAAACGATCAGGAGATCTTATCAATCCAGGAAATGATTGAGAAGTTTACCCTAAAACGTGTAAATAAGACCAGTGCACAATTCAATACGACAAAATTGGATTGGATGAATGGTCAATATATTAAAAATACACCTGTTGAACAACTCACACCGGAGGTTAGGCGGTTTTTTGAAAAATCGGACATTGATATAACAGGAATTTCTTCAGAATGGCTGACAAATCTGATACAATTGTATCATGAGCGGTTTAAGACCTTTCAGGATTTGCTGAACCAGACAAGATTCTTCTTTGTTGATATACCTGAATATGACCGGGCTGCAGGAGAAAAATTCCTGCAAAAAGAAGGAATGACTGATCTCTTAAGAGAGGTATATTCAGCTGTCCTGTCGGTAGAGGATTTCAATAAGGAGAAACTGGAAGACTCCCTGAGGGCCCTAACAGTAAAAACGGGTGTAGGATTCTCAAAACTTGCCCAGCCGATAAGGGTAGCTATTACTGGAAAAAGCGTGAGTGCAGGACTTTTTGAGACAATGGAACTCCTGGGAAAAGAGAAAACCCTCAAAAGGCTTGATTATACAATAAAAAATCTCTCGGAAAAACAAAAGGCAATAAAAATAGAAAAAGCGGGAGAAGCTTGTTCGCAGGATTAACAGGGCGAACGTACTTTTATACCATAACTCCTGCCAAAATAAAAAGTCTAACGGGCACACAAGGGTATGAATGTACGGCTATTTATCGCAGTAGAGATTACAGAGGACACCCGGAGGAAACTCACAGAGTTCCAGGATCGGCTTAAGAGTGCAGATATAGACGTCGGTTGGGTAGCACCAGAGAATTTTCATATCACGCTAAAATTTATTGGTTCCGTTGATAAAGAGAAAGTGGATGCTATTGTTCGTATAATAAAAAATTCTGTAACCGATATACACCCGTTTGACCTTAGTTATATAGGTGTAGGTGTTTTTCCGACAGAAAAAAACCCACGGGTTATTTTTGTTGATACCATAGATTCTGAAAGGGTTTTAACAAAAATTCATGAAAGGCTCGACAGTCAATTAATGGCATTAGGTGTGAAACACGAGAACAGACCCTTTGAGGCACACCTCACCGTAGGGCGTATAAAGACACGAAGGAACGTAAGAAAACTTTTAGAAACCTTACATGCGTATCATGGATTTAATTTTGGGCTGGAACAGGTAAACCAGGTGGCTCTTATGGAAAGCATCTTGTCGCGAAGCGGACCTCTGTATATGAGGCTAAACAGTATTCATTTAATTTAACACAACATATAACTTTTTATAGAGTATTTTACTATGGTCAAAACAGAAGGAGAAAAAGAAAAACGACAACAGGCTTTGGACAGGGCAATTTCACATATTGAGAAACAATATGGAAAAGGGACGATAATGAGACTGGGAGGCGATACAAAGGTAGATGTCCCCATAATCTCGACAGGTGCGTTGTCTCTGGATATAGCATTGGGTGTTGGCGGCATTCCCCGGGGAAGGATTGTAGAAATTTTTGGGCCGGAATCTTCGGGTAAAACGACTCTTACACTTCATATTATTGCCAGCGCTCAGAAAGATGGCGGTATGGCTGCATTTATTGATGCCGAACATGCCCTGGATCCTGACTATGCGAAGAAGTTAGGAGTAGATTTAGACAACCTTATGGTTAACCAGCCGGATACAGGTGAACAGGCACTTGAAATCACGGAATTATTAGTAAGAAGTAATGCGGTAGATGTTGTTGTGATAGACTCTGTTGCAGCCCTCGTTCCCCGTGCAGAAATTGAGGGAGAAATGGGTGATTCACATATAGGATTGCAAGCAAGGCTTATGTCACAAGCATTACGTAAACTGGCGGGCTGTATTTCAAAATCACAAACAAGCATTATCTTTATAAACCAGATCAGGGAAAAAATTGGTATGATGTATGGGGGAAATCCTGAGACAACACCCGGTGGCAGGGCATTAAAATTTTATTCCTCAGTGCGTATCGACATTCGAAAAATTGGCAGTATAAAAGATGGTGACGGAATAATTGGAAATCGGGTTCGCGCTACCATTGCAAAAAACAAGGTTGCTGCCCCGTTTAAAAAGGCAGAATTTGACATTATATACAATACAGGGATATCCCGCTCAGGTGATATCATAGATCTCGGTGTCGAACATCAGATTGTAGAAAAATCCGGTACCTGGTATTCTTACCGTGAAACACGATTAGGGCAGGGAAGAGAAAACTCTAAACAATTTTTAGAAGAAAACCCTGAATTAAAGAGTGAAATTGAACAGGCTATTCTGAGAAAGATAAAGCCTGGGATAGGAACAGAGAAGAATTCTGAAGAAGATTCTGAATAGAAAGCAAGCAAGGTCCTCTTTTAAGAATAGTGGAAAAATAATTCGTTATCAATTATGAAGACAAACGAGATTCGCACGAGATTCCTGAAATTTTTCGAGAAGAAATCCCACGTTATTTGGTCTGGTGACTCCCTTGTTCCACAAAACGACCCTACGCTTCTCTTTACTGGCGCAGGAATGAATCAGTTTAAAGACATGTTCCTGGGGAAAGGGAATTTAGGTTTTAAAAAGGCTACTACCTGTCAAAAATGTCTCCGTACAGGGGATATTGATACCGTAGGAAAGACGCCCTCCCATCACACGTTTTTCGAAATGCTAGGAAACTTCTCTTTCGGTGATTACTTTAAGAAGGAGACGATTGAATGGGCCTGGGAATTTCTGGTACAAGAGTTAAAGATCTCAGAAGAACGTCTTTGTATAAGTGTCTACAAAAATGATCAGGAATCGCATGAAATATGGGAAAAATATATTCATATACCTGAACCGAGAATTTATCAATACGGTGAAAAAGATAACTTCTGGCCATCAAATGCCCCAAAGTTGGGTCCTAATGGTCCTTGCGGTCCGTGCTCTGAGATATTTTTTGATCAGGGGGAGGGTGTTGGTTGCGGGCGAAAGGCATGCGAACCCGCATGTGATTGTGATCGATTTGTAGAAATATGGAACCTCGTCTTTACCCAATATGAACGGAAGGAAGGTGGTAAGCTGGAACCGTTGCCCCATAGGAATGTAGATACCGGCATGGGATTAGAGAGAATGGCGCGAGTTATGCAGGGAGTACAGACGAATTTCGATATTGATATCTTTATCCCGATTATCAAATGCATAGAGGATATTACACAATTAAATTATCGTGTTCACAACAATGGAAACGCTGTCCTCATGCGGCGTATTGCAGATCATATAAAAGCCTGTGTGTTTTGCATATCTGATGGTGTTCTGCCGGGTAATGAGGGCCGTGGATATGTTATAAGGCGACTATTGAGGCGGGCTATACGAGATGGCACACAACTGGGTGTAAAAGATAGTTTTTTATATACATTAATACCTGTTATCAGTAATGTGATGAAGGATTATTATCCTGATCTGAAACAGCGGGAAGAAAACATTGCGCGAATAATAAAAAATGAAGAGGATAAATTTCATGAAACGCTGGAACAGGGTACACTTATACTGGAAGAGTTTATGAAAACCTTGCAGAAAAACAGAGAAAGTGTCCTTTCTGGTAGAGAGGCTTTTAAACTTTACGACACCTATGGCTTCCCTTTGGATATGACAGAAGCAATTCTCAGCGAGAAAGGGTTTGCCGTCGATACCGTAGGATTTGAAGAAGAACTGAAAAAGCAACGATTACAAGCAAGGGCGGCTTCTCATATGAGGGGACAAGTCTTTGATACTGGTCCGCTCAGTAAAATTAAAGATATCTCCAAAGGTTCTATATTTCTCGGCTATGATCAACATACCTGTGAAGGCAAAATAATTGCCATTGTCCAGAATAACCAGCTTGTCGATAGAATCAGTACGGGAGAAGAGGCAACGGTAATTCTGGATAAAACACCTTTTTATGGTGAGTCTGGCGGACAAGTGGGTGATACCGGTGTTTTAGAATCAAATGGTAACCTTTTTCATGTCTCTGATACAAAAAAAAATCATGATTTTATCCTGCATAGAGGAAAGGTAATAACGGGGGAGCTAAAGAATGGGAGTTTGGTCGATGCAAAAATTGATATTGAACGGAGAAATTCTATCCGTAAAAATCATTCCGTAACCCACATTCTGCACTATGCCCTGCGAAAAGTGGTAGGCCAACATGCAGAACAGGCCGGTTCCCTGGTAACTCCAGACCGATTACGCTTTGATTTTCATCACTTCTCCGGTTTAACAAGAGAAGAAATACTACGAATTGAAGACCTCGTGAATGAGAAGATTTTAGAGAATATCCATGTAACAGCAAAAGAATTAACCCTTCAACAGGCAAAAAATGCCGGTGCTTTAGCTCTTTTCGGAGAAAAGTATGGTGAGACTGTCAGAATGGTCTCCATTGGAGATCTCAGTAAAGAGCTCTGCGGCGGAACTCACGTAAACAGTACAGGAGCGATTGGGTTGTTTCGGATTACGGGCGAATCTTCCATTGCAGCAGGAATTAGACGTATCGAAGCAATTACCG
This sequence comes from Candidatus Loosdrechtia aerotolerans, assembly GCA_021646405.1. GTDB lineage: Bacteria > Planctomycetota > Brocadiia > Brocadiales > Brocadiaceae > Loosdrechtia > Loosdrechtia aerotolerans. The sequence continues at coordinate 22,383 of SOER01000006.1, read as the reverse complement.
GTATGGCTGCATTGAAGAGGGATAGGGAAAAAGAAGAGATCATTCAACACGTTTGTGAAATCCTGAATACAAATGAGGAGAAACTCATTGCGAAAATACAGGACAGTATCAATGAATTAAAAAATTTCCAGAAAGAGATCGGCAAATTAAAACAATACGTGCTGCAGAGTAAGATACGTTCTCTTATCCAGGATGCCAAAGTGGTTTCAGGTGTAAGGATAATCACAAAAAAACTGGAAGATGTAACTGTAGACGATTTGCGAAAAACAGCTGATATGTTGATGAAATCAGATAAAGATATGGCAATTGTACTGGGGGCAGCGCAAAATGGACGGGCTACCATCATTACTACAATAACCTCCAATTTGGTTAAATGTGGTATTCATGCGGGGAACATCTCAAAAGAAGTGGCAAAGTTGATTGGTGGCGGAGGAGGTGGCAGGCCTGATATGTCACAGGCAGGAGGACAGCGGGTAGAGAAATTAGATGATGCCCTCGCCTTTGCTGAGGAGTTGCTGAGCAAGCAAGTTCAGGAAAAGTACGCTAATGTATGTTAGCGCTATTTACCGGTTTTCAAGAGAAGACACACACACCATTGTCGGAGTTTTTCCTTGACAATAGTGGTATATCTATATAGAATTTTTTGATTCAAAAGGTAAGTTCAACTAAAACAGGGGAATTTTACTCTGGGAATTGCGATGAAGTATTGGGAAGCTCTTAATAATATCTCTATTCCTGAACATCTTCCCAATACTTCTTTTTTTGAATAAGTAATTTTTATAGAGGTGATACATGCCAAATCCAAAAAGAAGGTTTTCGAACTCAAGAACCCGTAAAAGACGCACACATGATAAACTGACTCCTCCTGTTATCCCGCTAGCTGAAAACCTAGAAAAAGGCGCTGGTATACGTTCAAAACGATATATCTGTTCCCATTGTAAACAGGTAAATCAACCGCATACCGTTTGTCATAATTGCGGATATTACCGAGGTAAACAGGTTATTACTGTTGAAAGGTAAAAAATTTGATGAGAGTCGCAGTAGACGCAATGGGGGGAGATAAGGCCCCTTATGAAATTATCAAGGGATCGGTTTTGGCAGCCCGGGAAATGCAGGACGATGGTGTCATTTTAGTTGGCGATGCGAATGTTATACAACGCGAGCTGGATCATTATAAAGTGGTCCCGGGAAATATTACCATCCATCATGCATCTCAAGTAGTTAAGATGAATGATCCTGCAACATGTTCCATACGTGAAAAAATTAATTCATCTGTTACCCGGAGTGCAGAGCTTGTAGCAAAGGGAGAGGCCGTTGCTATAGTGAGTGCAGGGCATACGGGTGCAACGGTTGCAGCATCGACAATGTACTTGCGGACATTGAAAGGTATCCGGCGTCCGGGTATCATCGCTACGTTTCCTACGCGAAACGGGACATGTCTGATTATTGATGTTGGCGCAAACATCGCCTGTAAATCCATCCATCTTCTCCAGTACGGGATTATGGCTACCGTTTTTAGCAGGCACATGTTTGGTATAGGAAATCCGAAGGTCGGGCTTCTCAACATTGGAGAAGAAGATGTAAAAGGAAACGATCTGGCGAAAGAGGCCTTTATTCTTCTTTCTGGCTCAAATTTAAATTTTATCGGGAATGTAGAGGGTCGTGAAATATTTGATGATAAAGCTGATGTAGTTATATGTGAGGGTTTTATTGGAAATATTTTGTTGAAGTTTGCAGAAGGGCTCTCCATGGGTCTCCTGTCAACAATTAAAGCAGAAGCAAAGAAGAGTTTTTGGGCAAAACTGGGTCTCCTATTATGTAGGTCAGCGTTTGAACCATTAAAGGCTAAAGTCGATTTTGCGGAATATGGTGGTGTTCCCTTGCTGGGAGTTAATGGTATATGCATCATATGTCATGGCAGATCTGATTCTAAAGCTATCCAAAATGCTATAAAAGTTGCGCTTACGTTAGCAAAAAATAACATCAATGAGCATATTATCTCTGAAGTTGAAAAGACAAGTGTACTTTCAGCAAATGTGGCTTAATTAACTTGCTACCTATTAATCTCCTCAGGTAATGAAAATTATACATGCAACATAATCACAGGGCTTCAATCACAGGCATAGGCTCATATCTGCCAAATAAAATTTTATCAAATTATGATTTGGAAAAGATGATTGATACCAGTAATGAATGGATTGTTCAGCGAACAGGTATTCGGGAGCGCCGTATCGTTGATGATGGTGTTATAACATCAGATCTCGGTGTTCAGGCATCGTTAAGGGCAATGGAAGATGCCGGGGTATCAGCACAGGATATAGATATGATTATTACCTCTACCATTACACCCGATCATATCTTTCCCGCAACCTCGTGTTATTTGCAACATAAATTAGGAACACCGAAGGCGGGTGCATTTGATATCTTGGCTGCATGCAGCGGATTTATTTATGCATTAGCGATTGGAGAGAGCTTTGTAAACTCCGGGGCTGGAAAAACCGTTTTGGTAGTTGGTGCTGAATGTTTATCGAAAATTACCGATTATAAAGACCGCTCAACATGTGTACTGTTTGGAGATGGTGCTGGTGCTGTTATTATCCAAAAAAGTGCTACAAAACATGAAATTCTTTCGACTACTTTAGTAGCTGATGGATCACAAGCAGATGTGCTTATTATGCCGGGAGGAGGATCAAAATATCCCTCTTCCCCCGAAACAATTCAACAGCGGGCACATTATATACAATTTAAAGGCAAAGAAGTATTCAAGCTGGCGATTAATAATATGACAAATTTGATTTTAGAGACGGCAGAAAAAAATAGCTTAAAACTTGAAGATATTGATTTGATCATTCCTCACCAAAGCAATATGAGAATTATTGAAGCAACCATGGAAAGGCTTGGTTTACCTATGGAAAAAGCATTTGTAAATATCGATAAATACGGAAATACTTCTTCGGCCTCTGTTCCTATTGCAATCGATGAAGCGCGAAAAGAGGGGCGCTTGAAAAGGGGGGATATTGTTATGCTGGTGGCTTTTGGTGGTGGATTAACATGGGGATCTTCAGTTATTAGATGGTGAATGCCATGCAGAAGACAGCATATCTTTTTCCTGGACAAGGTACGCAATATGTGGGGATGGGTAAGGACTTCTATTTACAGTTTAGAGAAGCACAGGACGTGTTTCATCAGGCAAATGAAGTCCTGGGATTCGATATCGCTACGCTCTGCTTTGAAGGGAAACAAGAAGAGTTAAACATGACTTCGATATGCCAACCGGCCATACTTACAACCAGCTTAGCGATTTTGGAGGTAGTAAAGAGAAATGTCCCGATTCAAATCAATGGGTGTTCTGCCGCTGCCGGGTTGAGTCTCGGAGAATACACAGCCCATGTGTGCGCTGGCTCGCTGACTTTTCATGATGCAGTAAAGTTGGTGTATAAACGGGGTACATTTATGCAGGAGGCATGCAATTCGGTTCGGGGAGGAATGGTTTCTATTATTGGATTGGATGATGGAAAGGTGGAACAGATATGTGAGGAGTTGAGATCTTTCGGAGTAATTTCTGCTGCAAACTATAACTGTCCGGGGCAGGTAGTTGTTTCAGGTGAAACAGGAGTTCTCGAAAAAGCATCCCTCATCGCGAAGGAACGGGGGGCAAAAATGGTTATTCCCTTAAAAGTAGACGGTGCGTTCCATTCTGAATTGATGAGCATTGCAAGTAATAAGCTCTCACAGGAGCTTGAGTTAACCCCTGTTTTAAAATCAAAAGTTCCTGTTCTGGCAAATGTTAACGCCGAATATATGTGCGAATCTCATGAGATAAAAACGTCGCTGGCAAAACAGTTAGATAATCCTGTACGGTGGCACCAATCAATGCGTATGCTCATACAGAATGGATTTAATCAATTTTATGAAATCGGTCCGGGAAAATCATTATCGGGACTTATGCGAAGGATTGATTCTAATCAGAAAACGATGAGTATTGATACCGTAGAGGCCTTTAAATATTTTATGAAATCGGTTTAATTCAAATTAAGGAGGTAATGAACCGTGGCTGCAATAGAAGATAAAGTAAAAGAAATTATAACAAAACAAATGGGAGTAAAACCTGAACAGGTCACAAAGGAAACATCTTTTATTAATGATCTGGGAGCCGATTCTCTGGATACGGTAGAGTTAATTATGGAATTCGAAGATGCCTTTGATATGAATATTCCTGATGAGGATGCAGAGAAGATACGTACGGTGGGGGATGCTATTAAATATATTGAGGAACACAAATAGAGATGCAGGAACGGCGAAGAGTTGTTATTACCGGCCTCGGTGCGGTTACGCCCTTAGGATTGGAAAAAAATCAGTTGTGGACAGCACTCTGTGAAGGGAAAAGCGGTGTTAAGCCTATTACCTGTTTTGATACCTCTGATTTTGATGTGCATTTTGGTGGTGAAGTTAGCGGTTTTGATCCAGGCAAATGGTTTGATGTTAAAGAAATACGCAGGTTAGAACGTTTTACCCAGTTCGCTGTAGTTGCTGCTATCTATGCTATAGAGGACGCCGGGTTAAAACTTGACCGTTGCGACAGTACGAGAGTGGGAGTTGTAATTGGCTCAGGCATGGGTGGTTTGCAGGAACTTGAGGTTCAACATACTGTTCTTCTTAAGAAAGGCCCTTCACGGGTATCCCCCTTTATGATTCCCAAACTGATGGTTAACGCTGCTTCTGCCCAGATTGCAATACGTTTTGGACTAAAAGGGCCCAATTATGCCTTGGTTACTGCATGTACAACAGGCCTGAATGCTATAGGCGAGGCTATGCGTATTATTCAGAGGGGGGATGCTGATATTATGATTACGGGAAGCTCTGAGGCTGTAATTACCCCATTAGCCCTCGGTGGTTTTAGCGCTATGAAGGCCCTCTCTATGCGAAATGATGCGCCACAAAAGGCCAGCCGGCCATTTGATAAAAATCGCGACGGTTTTGTCCTCTCGGAAGGGGCAGGTGTTATTGTTATTGAAGATCTCGATTTGGCAAAGAAAAGAGGTGCACCCATCTATGCAGAAATAGCAGGATACGGGCTTAATTCTGATGCATACCACATCGCGGCGCCGGAACAGAATGGCAGCGGTGCTACTCAATGTATGATGAACGCCTTAAGAGATGCCAAATGTAACCCGGAAGAGATCGATTATATCAATGCTCATGCTACGTCTACCCCTGTTGGTGATAGTATCGAAATGATGGCTATCAAAAATGTTTTTGGTCAAAATGCCCCTAAGATTCCGATAAGTTCTACAAAATCCATGTTGGGCCATCAATTAGGAGCTGCAGGCAGTGTTGAGGTTATAATCTGCGCCCTGGCAATAAAAGAGGGAGTTGTCCCCCCAACCACTAACCATGAAACACCTGATCCTGAATACTCGGAATTAGACTTTACTCCTAATACTGCCCGTAAAAAAGAGATAAGAAAAGTTCTCTCCAATTCATTTGGCTTCGGTGGGCATAATGCAAGCATTATTCTCAACAAATTGTAGAGCTGTTATGTATAATTCCTTCTTCTCTTCTCCATCGGTAAAGACATCCTCCTGCTTATATCGCATTATTACATCCTTCCATTGAGTGCATCCTTTAGAGTACATTCTCAGTTTTTATTCATAATATATTATATTTACGGATACTTTATAATAGAGTATAATATTTATTATTAACCAGTCCTGTTAGCACACGCTTTAACGCTCGTTAATATTGTATGTACGTTATCCATATTCCTTTTAAATTATAAATATATGAGATTTTTTAAAAGTGCATGAAGACTGTGCGAGTTAATTTACCCGTTAACGGGTATAATATTTTCATAGACAGGGACTTCCTCTCAAGAATTGGGGAGATACTTTCGAAAGAGGTAAAAGTAAAACCGTGCAGGGCGCTCATAATTACCGACAGGAATGCAGGTGGTATCTTCGGCGACGTTGTAACCGACAGCCTCCTGCGGCACAATTTTGATGTAAGGGTAGTATCCATAGACCCGGGGGAAGGACAGAAAACCCTCAAAACAGCATCAACCTTTTATGATGCCTGTTTTGAACATAAACTTGACAGAGGTTCATTGATTGTTGCACTCGGTGGTGGGGTCATTGGAGATATAAGCGGTTTTGTAGCAGCTACATTCATGCGTGGTATACCCTTTGTGCAAGTACCTACCACGCTGCTCGCACAGGTAGATAGTAGTGTAGGTGGCAAGGTTGCAGTAAACCACCCGAAAGGCAAAAATATGATAGGAAACTTTTACCAGCCGAAGGCCGTTTTTATCGATATCGACACGCTCTCTACCCTGCCAAAAGAAGAGCTTATAGCAGGCCTGGCAGAAGTAATTAAGTATGGGGTCATCAGAGACAGGGAGCTGTTTGAGTATTTGGAAAACTTTCTGCCCGACATACTGCATTTAGCCACCAGCGCCCTTGAAAGAATTGTGGAAGCATCCTGTCAAATCAAAGCGGATATAGTAGAGAAAGACGAGACAGAAAAAAATCTCCGTGCGGTATTAAACTACGGACATACCATAGGTCATGCCATCGAATCACTTACACACTATAAGGAATTCAGACATGGAGAAGCGGTGGCTATCGGTATGCTGTATGCATCACAAATAGCCATCGAGTTGGGAATGTGTGATAATGATGTATTTGAACGGCAGCTTTTACTGATCAGGCAATTAGGTTTGTCACTCCATTCAGGTTTAAGGCCAGAAGATATTATAAGAACCCTCTACCTCGACAAGAAGGCTTTAGATGGCAGGCTGCGCTTTATCCTTCCGGTAAGTATTGGCGAGGTTGTTATATCTGACAAAGTAACAGAAGAAATCCTGCACCGCGTATTACATAAGCCCCTATAAATGCTTACGGAATGAAAATACCGGAGGCCAAACATTGAAAGAGTTTGAAGCAATACTGCGGCTAAGTATGACAAAAGGGATTGGAGCAAGAACGCATAAAGCGCTCCTGGAAAAATTCGGCTCTTCGGAAGCAATTCTTGATGCATCCAAACAAGAACTAGAAACGGTACAAGGTGTAGGACCAAAACTCTCCGCTGCAATTCGTGAGATCTCCAGAAACATTGATATTGAGACAGAAATCGATTTAGCAGAAAAGAAAGATGTTCAGATTATTCCCTATATAAGTGATGCTTATCCGCAGCAACTCAGGACTTTATATGATCCGCCACTCGTCCTTTATATTAAGGGAAGTATCCGGAAAACAGATATTTTATCTATGGCGATCGTAGGGGCGCGATATTGCAGTTATTACGGGTTATCCCAGGCAGAACGCTTTAGCAGGTTGCTTGCTCAAAAGGGGTTCTGTATCATCAGCGGGATGGCACGCGGGATAGATGCCGCTGCTCATCGTGGCGCTATACATTCCGATGGACGTACTATCGCAATCCTCGGTTGTGGCCTTGGCGTGATATACCCGCGGGAGAATATGGAGTTGGCGGGACAAATTGCCCGGCATGGTGCCCTTGTATCTGAACTTCCCATGAATACACCACCTGATCCTCGTAATTTTCCACCGAGAAACAGATTAATCAGCGGCCTCTCGCTCGGCGTTCTTGTAGTTGAATCGGCCTTAAACAGCGGTTCTTTAATAACTGCACGATGGGCGCTCGAACAGGGCAAGGAGGTCTTTGCTATTCCGGGAAATATTGACAACGCGTACAGCAAGGGTACGCATAGATTAATCAAGGAGGGCGCTAAGCTCGTTGAGGATGTTGCCGATATCATACAAGAGCTGGGGCCAGTCGCAGAAATATTAGATTCTCCAGATGCTGCAATCACCAATGACCCAAGAAGTTTGTCACTTAATTCACAGGAAAGAAAGATATTCTCGCTCCTATCAAGCAACCCAAAGGACATCGATGAAATTATACAGGCAACCGGACTCCCCACTTCTGTTGTATCAAGTACCCTTATGATTCTCGAGATAAAGAAACTGGTAAGGCAGCTTTCGGGAAAAAGGTTCGTTAAGGCATAACTTCGTACAAAAATCTCATAATCGTATATCCCTTCAGGTGTTGAGATGATTCAATGTGCGGGAGAGGATAGACAAGAGATCCTTCCCCTTGCACCCCATATGTATCAAACTAAGAAACGGTGCTATACTTTTTTCCGGGTAACACTTTTGTTTTTTGCCAGCGTTGTCCGGTTAAGTATTTGCGAAGCAAATAATCAACAAAATTTTTTTGTATGGAGGTAATTTTTTGCTTGACTTTTTAAAATAAATACCCATGGCAAAATTTTTATAACACTTTAATTATAAAGGAGTTATAAAAATGCCATATACGATTGAACCGTTAAGTAAAAAGCAAAAGATACCTTCATTTCATGAACTCTTAGTCCCTATTGATAACATTATTAACCATGTGCCTATTCTCCAGTCAAAAGGAAACAGGTCTTTGCAAATGAATTTTGAACAACAACTCAGAGCGCTCATTTTTTATCATCTTGAGGAACACTCCTCTGGAAGACACCTCCTTGAGGTACTCGAAAAAGATGATTTTGCAAAAACAAACATAGCTCCTCCTGATGGTATTAAAAAAAGCAGCTTTTTCGAAGCCATAAACCACAGAGGGCTGGAGCAATTACTCTATATTTTTCAAAGGCTTCAGGCTGATGCTGCTCAAATATTACCAAAACAACATGAATCCCTTGGAGATATCGTTTCTATTGACGGATCATTAATAGATGCCGTCCTTTCCATGCATTGGGCAGACTATAGAGATGGTTCAAAAAAAGCAAAGGCACATCTTGGCTTTGATATTAACCATTCTATCCCCACAAAAATATTTCTCACAGACGGTAAAGGTGATGAACGTCCCTTTGTAAACAAGATACTCTCTGCCGGTCAGACAGGTGTTATGGATCGTTATTATCAATGCCATAAGGATTTTGACTTATGGCAAACTGAAGAAAAACACTTTGTATGCCGCATCAAAAGAAAAACCCATAAAACGGTTATAGAGACTAATCCTGTAAACCCTGATTCTATTGTCTTCTATGATGCCACTGTTCTCCTTGGAACACCTAATGTAAATCAAACAAAAAAACCGGTTCGACTTATCGGATACCGTGTTGATGGTAAAGAATATTGGGTCGCTACAGATCGATACGACATCACCGCTGAAGAGGTTGCGTATATTTATAAGCTTCGTTGGGATATCGAGATATTCTTTGGATGGTGGAAACGCCATCTTAAAGTCTATCACCTTATAGCAAGATCGCAATATGGGCTCATGGTACAAATACTTGCAGGGTTAATAACCTATTTATTGTTAGCGATCTACTGTCATAATAATTTCAAAGAGAAAGTTTCTATTAAACGAGTCAGGGAACTGAGAATAAAGATTAACAATGAGGCTCGAAATCTCGATTTTGGAAACTTTTCTCAACACAATTTCAAAGAACATACAAAAAATTATGACTACGCAAATACTTATCCGGACAATACTGAAAAGACGATTATTATGACAACTCCTATAAAAATGGAAAAACTTCTGTACTGCTGATTCCTCAAATAGCTTCCTCCCAGGGCCAGGAAAATAGTGCTGAGTAATCTTCCTGTTCCGGAAATTAAAAAAAACTCTAAGGTGGTAAGGTGTCCGAATCCTAAGATATAACAGAAATAATCTTTGGGAAAACCGGGGATGGTAAAGAGTATAAAGGCAAGGAAGGCACCCTTTCGATGGAGGAAATAATCGAACCGGTCGATTATTGCCTTTGGTACGAAACTTTCTACAAAAGGCCTTCCTAAAATCCTTGCCAGAATAAATGCGATATAGGAGCCTAGGGTTAACCCGATAGTGGATAAAATAATTCCCCCAAGATGTCCAAATAAATACCCTCCCAGAAATATGGTAAGCTCTCCCGGAATAGGCGCTACAATAACCTGAAAAATTTGTAAAAGTATAAATCCGGCAGGTTTCGCAGCACCAAGAGAATGCAGAAATTGGGTTATTTTCTTTTGATTAATAAAAAAATGGATTAATCCAGTCTTATAGAATATAAGTGTTACCCCTCCCGCGATAAAGATGAGGATTCCTAGCCGAGCCCATACAAAAATTTTACTTTCGTTTTTTTTACTGTTTATCATACTCATGCAATCCCTGAAACAGGTAGAGATTGTTGACTCAGAAAGATAAAAAGAAAGAATATGATAAAACAATCGTTATCAAATTTCAATATTTACATTGTTCAATATGATAAGCGGTATAGATGGGATTCGTGCTGATAAGCAGGCGTGGTCGGGGCGCTATTGGATATATACCTGGGGGAACCCGGGTAACAGGGTAACGGTTGTGAGACCTGACCTCTCATGACCTGTTGTCTTTTTTATTGGAGAAGGGAGGTGAGAATAATGGGCGTCAGGTATCGTAAATATTTTTCACAAGGTAAGCCTATTCCATTTTATTTATACATTCTGTTCGGTTTTTTTCAGTAATTCCTTTATTTTGTTTTTTAATTCCTTCAAGTCCGAGGATTTAATGACATAAGCATCTGCCAGCCATGACATGAAATTGTCTTTGTAACTGCTATAAGCCGTATTAATAATAATAGGTACCTTCCTTCGTTCGCTGAGAATTTTCCCCATTGCCTCAATACCATTCATCTTCGGTATATTTATATCCATTACAACCAAGTCCGGGATCTGTTCCTTTGCCTTTTCAACAGCTTCACAGCCATCTTGAGCAGTAATAACGTTATAACCCTCTAATGTGAGTTCTTGTTTATAGAGCAAGAGTTGATTTTTATCATCTTCTACTACAAGAATTGTTTTCATAGTACACCTCATTTTCCATTTACGTTATATTGTAATGTACGGAATATTATTTAAAGCAGAGGCATCTCTTTATGTACAGCAACAACACCTTTTTGAGTAACGGTAAATTGTTTTGTATCTTCTTTTCCGTTATAACCAATGTATTTTCCGTCCGGGACTACCACAAATTTATCAATAATGGCCTTTCGGATCTTGACATTTTTACCAATCCTTACCCCCTCCATAATAATCGAATCATAGATTTCAGAGTGACAGTCAATCAGTACATCAGGCGAGATAACAGATCTCTTTATCTGGGCACCACTAATAATGCAACCATTCGAAATAAGAGAATCAAGGATCATGCCGCATTTCTCCCCTGGAACTGTTGCTGAAATATTAGCCCTTGCGGGTGGAAATTGTGGGTGGTAAGTACGTATGGGCCAGCTTTTATCGTAAAGATTAAAAACAGGTTCCGCCTTGACAAGATCCATATGGGCTTCCCAGTATGCGTCAAGCGTGCCAATATCTCTCCAGTACCTGGTTGTCCTGTTATCCTTATCAGTAAAAATATACGCAAATAATCTGTCTTTGTCAATCATTGATGGAATAATACTTCTTCCAAAATCATGCTCCGTATCTTTTTTTGTATCATCGATTATTCGTTTCACCAACAGCTCTGTATTAAAGAGATAGATGCCCATGGATACGAGCGCTACTTCCGGATTTGCTGGTGTTGGTTCCGGATGAGCCGGTTTTTCATTAAAATTGATAATTCGTTGTGCATTATCAATACTTACAATTCCAAATCTACTTGCCTCGCCTATAGGAACTTCAACGCATGGTACTGTAAGATCTGCTTTTTGAGATATATGGAAATTTATCAACTCCCGGTAGTCCATCTTATAGACATGATCACCGGCAAGTATTAAAACCATTTCAGGGCGCTCTCTCTCTAGCACATAAATATTTTGAAAGACGGCATCAGCAGTTCCCTGGTACCACATATCACTTATTCTTTTTTGTGGATGAATATTTTCGATAAACTCACCCAATTCATTATTAAATATATTCCATCCAACCCTCATATGTCTGTCTAAAGAATACGATTTATACTGAGTCAGGACGCATATCTTTCGCAACCCTGAATTGATACAGTTACTTAAGGTAAAATCAATAATCCGATATGTACCACCAAAAGGTACCGCTGGTTTCGCTCTGTCTTTTGTCAACGGATACAGCCGCTCCCCTTGCCCTCCAGCCAAGACCATTACCAGTATTTTGTTAAATAATTTACAATCAAAGTCAAATGACATAGTTCATGTATCCTTCCTAAGTTCATTCTTTGTTATTCCAGTTATATATCTATAGTAGATATTATTAAAGGATTAGTCAAGATTCAGTACAGAGAAATTTTATGGCTGGTTAGAGACAGAAGGTGTGAAGGATTTAAAGTTGTTTCAATAATAAATAATGTACGCCGGAAGGATTACTCGTATTTAATGTAAGGTTAAAAGTATTTGAATTCGATTTTTCATGAACTTTGCTGCTACAGATCCTTGATAAACAAAGCAGGAGCTGTCCAAAATTCTATTTTTATGTATTCCAGGATTTGGACAGCCCCTGCTTATGTTTTCATTGTTTATATAATTACTATTCTGGTAATGGATAAACAATATCCTGTCTACTTATATCTATTCAAAGCCCTCTTCTTCAGCCTCTCTCATATGTTGTCCCCTGCAGACTGGACATTCTAAGAATTCTGCTCCACATTCATCGCAGTATATAACAAGGGTTTCATTCATTTCAGTCCCGCATTCCGGGCATTTCATTTTCCATTGTACCGGTTGATATGCTTTTCCCTTTATTGGCCTTTCACGTTCCAATTTACATTTTGGACATCTACCTGTCACTGTCTTTTTCCCGGGCTCTACTGCTACCTTTCCTAATTTCCTTTTTGCTTCTTTCTCCGCGTAAACATAATTACTTCCCAACAATAACACACTAACAGCTATAACCGCAGATGAAACTATCCCCATAAACCTTCGGCTTGTCATTTTTCTCCTCCTTTTATAAAGTGAGATGAATATTAAGATAAACCCGACATTCAAGAGGTCCAATTTTTTAAGTTATTGTTATTTAATGGCTTAATTAATTAAGCAATAAAATATCAGTTTTATAAGCCTTTGAAATTACAAGGGATATAAAAAACCTCTTGAATGTTGGATAAACGGCTAAATCAGTTAGTATAATTTTAAATGTAGTTTCTATAAGAAATGCAGGCTACTTTATCGCATATAATGTGCCGAAAATACAAAATAATTTATCTGCAAAATAAAATTATTATACATCTCCATAAAAATTGGAAAAACGATTTTTTCACTCCTGACGAAAAGGGTTAAAAAACCCAAAGATTGAAAGCACGTCTAAAAAAGCTGAAAAGTTTGTCTAAGATATTGGATATATGAAGAGCTTGTAAAAATACTTTTCTCTTCCTTTCCTATACACGCTATTACTCTCTTCTCAAACTCTTTGTTTGCATGGCGATTGTACGAGAACACAGACGTATCCATGCCACACACGTTATTAATGGTATACATCGGGTGTGACATGGCACGTAAGTGTGTAAGTCAGAACTGTGACATACAGGAAATAAATTATCAAATGATAAAATTATGAGTAGTGAGAAGATATTTACATTTGATCTTCGTGTGTTCTGGTTTTTTAAGTCGAACCCTTTGACTTTTATCCTATATTTAATAATATGTGTCCCTTTCTTTCCCGTATCCAGGAATCTTAGAAGGGGTGGTGTAGGCCTGAGGAGTTTTTTTAAAGGCTTTATGGCAGTACTCTGAGCAGAAATAGTAAGTCTTTCCCTGGTACTCTTCTGATAATGCCTTTTCTGTAGTACGAACCTCCATACCGCATACAGGGTCTTCTGCGACCTCAGCCTTTTTACCTTTCTCTTCTGCCTTTATTTGAGCTATATGCCCGGTTGATTCACGGCTGCGTTCATTCTTCATTCCATAATCTTTCTCATATGCCCACATAACTCTGCTAAAACATACATGAGTGAAACCAACTGCAAAAGAACATGTTAAAATAGTACATAAAATACGGTTCATGATAACCTCCTCTCATTTCTTATAAGAAATCATTCGTGCATTAATAGCAACAATAATCGTACTTACTGACATAATAATGGCACCCACTGCCGGATATCAATCAAGGTAACAAGCTCCCAGAAAAATACCTCTCCTTCCAATAGGGAAACCGAAGAACGATTGAATAAGAGGTGAAAGGACTAAAATTGGTATTGTTACGTCAAGAGATACCCAAAAACGTATTTTAAAATCTCTTAACATATCAGCATGGCTCATTATTGGTATCTCCCAGGGGATTCTTAGGATAAGTAATAAGTGCGAGAATCCGTGGGGCTTCAACACTCTCAAAATGGAATTTTCGCAATATGAATGCCACAGGGAAGGTAGCAGGAAAGAAGTATTTTCAAAATATAAGGCCCTATACCCTTACAATCAACCCTCTGTTTTGATTTTTCATAGAATGTAAAAAATATATTTGTATGGAATGTATGTAATTACAGAAGCATTGTATGCTGTAGTACACACAGGAGAAACACAACAACTGTTTGTAATTATATGAGTTAAGATATCAATAGGCAATAGTGTTTGATTCTGCTAATTGGCATGCTGTTTGAAGGTTTACGTAAGGTTCTATTAATTATTGGTAGTTATCTTTTTTCAAAGGGGATTAGCTTTGTCGGTTGATGTATAACAGACAGATATTCATTCTTCCAAAGGAAGAAGAAAGGAGATTGTTATGGCTATTACAGCAACAACACAGATGTCAAAAGAAATGGAGCAGTGTATTAATGATTGCCTGGATTGTTACAAAATTTGCATGCAAACAGCATCATATTGTTTAGAGAAGGGAGGAAAACATGCAGAGGCAGGTCACATTAAACTGCTGAAGGATTGCATAGATGCCTGCATAGGCAGCACCAGCTTTATGCTAAGGAACTCTGACTGGTCGGGACAAGCATGCTCTATTTGTGCAGAAATTTGTATGAAATGTGCAACTGATTGTGATAGTTTTGATGACGAACAGATGAAGAAGTGCGCAGATGTTTGCAGGCGTTGTGCAGATTCCTGCCGGAAAATGGCCGATATGGCAACCCAACGTGTGTAAGTAGGACCTTATAGTCAAGGAAACAAATTTTCGAGATTGTGAATAACAATTGCAAGAAAACATCCCAAAAGTTTCGAAAAGCAGGCGCTTTTGGCTATACATTCTGGGTGTTTGTAAAACCAGAATGAGTTTATAGTAATAAACGACTCAGATTAATCCCCTTTGAATCTCCGTACTTTACTAAATTCTGCATTATAAAATCTGTACTACAATCCGTCAACTTCTTGTTTTTTCTGCTCGTTTTTCAAATGGGATGGCTTATCTCCAGTATTATCGCTTGTAGTATCATGATGGCACTAATGTATATCCCTCTGTCAGGTGTAACTCATACCGTTATGCCACATATCATGATGGTTATTGCGACTATGACAGTACTGGGTCCGGGAATACTGTTTTTTGCCTGTGCATATGAATCTATTAAGAACCGCATTGTTAATATGTGTGTACTCATTTCCTTAGGAATCCTGGCTGCATATGTGTATGGTAACCTGGCAGCTCAGGGTATCTTTGCTATACCGGATCATGCCTTTTTTATGACGTCAGTAATGCTCGTTACTTTTAGTCATATTGGAGAATATATGGATGAACGGGTAAGGAAAAGGGCAGATCTGGCACTCCGAAATTCCATGAAGTTAAAGACTGACAGGTCTCCGGTACTGACAGAGGAGAAAGAGTACATGGATCACGGGCATTTCCGGATGCTTATAGACAAGATATCTCACATATCGGTTCTCATAGCAATTGGTTTATCTTTTGTAACCTTTGTCTGCTGGTACTTTTTCTTTTACCACCTTGCCGGGGAACATCCCTTTTTGTGGGCATTGAAGATGTCAATCGCAGTGCTCGTAATTGCGTGTCCGTGCTCCCTCTGCTGGGTTACGCCAGCAGCCACTCTGGTTGCCAGTAGAAAAGGGCTGAAGCATTCTATTATTGTCAAACACTCCGCTGCATTTGAAAAGATTGCACGGTTACATGTGATTATATTTGATATACACGGGTTAAAACAAGAAGAACAAGATGCTATTGTGCATTTGAAAAGAATGAATATGAAGGTTGTTGTCATAGCAGAGGATCGTGAACAGATGACAAAGTTTGCAGAACAATCAGGGAGAGGTGCCGATGAATACTATAACAGGATATCGTCGAATGAAAAAAAAGAGATTATAGAGAGGTTTCAGCGGCAGGGTATGAGAGTTGGCGTAGTTAATAACAGCGGCTCCGATGTTTCCCTACTAACACAATCCGACGCGGGGATTATACTTGGTACGGGAATGAATATCCCAAAGAGGTATGGTGACATTATCCTGGTAAAAAATGATCTGCTAGATATGGTAAAGGCGGTACAACTGGGACGCAGAACAGTGTCGAAAATAAAGCAGAATGTTTTTTGGGCCTTTTTATTTAATGCATTAGGCATTCCCATTGCGACAGGGGCCTTGTATCCGGTTTTTGGTATGAGCCTGAAATCAGAATATGTGGAGTTAGCAATGATATTTTCTTCTGTCCTGGTAGTAATCAATTCCCTTAGCCTACGTTTCCCACTTTTTCTCAAGGTGGATCACTCCAGAGAATAATGAATAAGAAACCTCGAATATGGTGTCCTCCCAATATCTTGTTTATCGGTGCTATCGTTGCCCAACCCATACAAGAGCCTAAAACAGGTCTGTTGCCAGGCATAGTAATCTTGTTTTGCGTATTGGGTCTCCAGAGGCTTTCCAGTAAGCTGTCATTTAGAAGTAAAAGAATACAATCCCTTGCGGAGGGAAACGTGGCCTTGCTTGTAAAGGATGAGAAACTGGCGAGCTCATTTATTGCGAATACACAACACCTTGCATGCAAAAACTGCGGAAATGTTGTAGACAAACAGGAAGGAAAAGAACAGCCTTGTAAATTATGCAAAGAAAACGATTGGGAACCAGTGCAAAAGATAATTTATCAGTGCAGTTGTTTAATCGGTTACTAACCATGCTACAGTACCCTTGGGGGGTTGATACCACCCAGGGTCATCATAGGTTGTTATATCCTCACGTACCTTTAATACGGTAAACATACCACCCATCTCCAGTGGACCAAACGGTCCCTCTCCGGTCATCATGGGAAGGGTATTTCGTGGTAGGGGCATCTTCATTGTTGCCATTTCGGACATGCCGCTCTCACCCATGGCCATATAATCCGGCAGCAGGTTTTGTACCTTTTGTTCTACCCCTTTTTGTTTTACCCCCAACATGTTTGGTATATCATGGCTCATGGCGTTCATGACATGGTGGTTCTTGTGGCAATGGAATGCCCAGTCTCCCGGAGCATTGGCCATAAACTCGATGTCCCGTGTGGTGCCCGGTGGAACGTTAACTGAGGTCTCAGGCCACTGAGCTGAGGGAGAAATTGGACCACCATCTGTACCAGTAATTGTAAAGCTGTAGCCATGCAAATGGATCGGATGGGAGTCCATACTCAAGTTGGCAATCCTGATACGGACGCGGTCTCCCAGACGGGCTACGAGTGGCGCAGTACCTGGAAATGCACGGCTATTAAATGTGAAGATGTTAAAATCTGTCATGATAGCAGGATTTGGAGTACTCGTACCAGGTTCTATAAACCATTCTTGCAGAAAAATGCAAAAATCACGATCAACACGCGTTCGTTCCGGTTCTTTAGGATGTATGATAAAAAAACCTTCCATTCCCATTGCCATCTGCAACATCTCATCAGCATGTGGATGGTACATTTGAGTACCGTGCTGACGAAGGGTAAATTCATAGGCATAGGTCTCACCTGGTTTTATTTGTTTTTGAGTTAATCCTCCAACACCGTCCATTCCGTTGGGCAGGAGTACACCGTGCCAGTGAATTGAAGTATGTTCGGCAAGCTTATTGGTAACTAAGATACGTACACGGTCACCTTCCACTGCCTCAATCGTTGGACCGGGTGTTTGTCCGTTATAGCCCCAGCAGTTAACGGTCATTCCGGATGCAAATTCCCGCTTTACCGGCTCTGCGATCAAGTGAAAAACTTTCACACCGTTGTCCCACTCCCAGGGGAGTGTGCTTCCGTTGGGTGTGACCACAGGTATATAAGATAGACCATTCGTGGATGGTTTGATTGGAGAGGGTTGTGTTGTTTGAGTATCTACAGCCTCTGGTTGACTGCGGCCCAGTAACATAGAAAAACCGCCCGTTAGCAGTGCCGCTGCGCTGGAAAATAGCATTTTACGTCGGGTAATCATAATGAATCTCCTTAATGATGAATATGTTGAGAAGGTTCGGATGGTTGAGTAGCTGGCTGTTCCATCGGTTGTGAAGATGGCCGGGTGGTCTCTCCGGTAACTATCAGGCGACCCCCAACGGCATGTTCTAAATCTGATCTTGTGACCCAGTAGTTACGTAATGCATCAATGTATTCACGGCCAGCGTTGATTTGATTTTGCTTAGCCAAAAGCAACTCATACACCCCAATGAGCATACCGTTATAATAAAGTTGTGATTCGTCTACAATCCTCTGTCGAAGGGGAAGTATAACATCTTGATAGTATTTAACAATATTGCGGACAGCTAAAAGCCGGTCGCGCATCTCACGGACCTCCGAACGTATATCAATGGCCAGAGCGGAAAGCTGTTGTTGACTCTGCCGTAATTGAGCTTCTAATCGGGCAATTGCAGCCTGCCGTTGGTCGAAGATCGGTAATCCAATTAACAGATGCGGTCCCGTAAGGTTTACCCGTTCAGTGGCATCATGTTCCGTATCTACGCCAAATTCAAATACAGAAAAATACCGGAATTTTTTCGTTAATGATAGGGATAAAGTTACCGCCTGTACGGTATGCCGTGCAGCAGCAAGGTCCATACGTTGTGCCACAGCCAGTGACTCCAGATGTTCCAGCGGGATCTCAGACTCTGGTAATGCAGGTAACCGGCCAGGAAACTTCCACATTGTATCTGTTCCCCAAATCCCCATCAGACGGTTTAAATGTTCACGATCGGCAATAATTTGGACATCGGTACGGGCCATATCGAGTCTTGCCTGATAGTAGAATCCTTGTTGATTATCCACGTCAAGCTGTTTTAAAGTCCCGGCCTCGAACTGCCGGCTAGCAAGTTCGGCTGCTGCTTCCGTAGCATGGGCCACAGTCCGGCGCATTTCCAGTGTTTGTTCATCAGCTTGTAAGGTGTAATAAGCAACCCGTACCTCTCTTGCAAGATCCAAAACTGCGTTACTAACACGCTGCTTTGCCTGTTCAAATTGCGCTACAGCTACCTTTTTTCTCAAAGGAAGCATAAGCAAATCGAGAAAGTCCTGGTCTGCCGAAAACTCGGTGTTAACCTCCCGATGCCCTTCTATAGCTCTATCCATGAATCTAAAGCTAGCAAAAAAGGTGGGGTTCCGCAGCAGGCCGGCCTGAACCACATCAGCCTGAGCAATACCTAGCTCTTCATATATTGCCTGCAATGACCGATTGTTAAGCAATGCAATATGCACGGCATTATCTATGGTTAATTCCCGGCGTAACATGGACCGGGCGAGTTCGGCCACCGCAGCATCTTCTGGCGTACCCTGATTCCAGTGTATACGTTGATTCGTGCGCTGCTCAATGGCCTTCTGAACATCCGGAAATCCTGCCTCTTTTGGAACTGATGCACATCCAGTAAGCCCCCCAATGCCCATGAGCGTTACAAATATACCTACTGGCTTGTAATTCATTGTTTGCACTTCGAATCAGTTTTGGAAGGTTCTGGTGGAACTAATTTCATTCCACATGCAGGGCACTTACCCGGATTTGACTGTATTATTTCTGGATGCATCGGGCAGGTATAGGTTGTAGGTAGATGGGTAGGAGATAACAATTCAGCAGGTGGTTGTTCTTCTGTGTCAGGTATCCCGGATTGGAGTAAATCTGGCCGTGGAGAAAACGGAGATTCCGGGGCGTTTGGATTTGCAGGATCGTTGGTAGATAATAGTAACTGAGGTGTTTGGACAGCACACCCCGTTAATAGTGTCAAATAGAAAACAATTGTTATTATCCATACCGCCATTGTCATTCCTCCTAGGAAAAGATAGTAGGAATACTATTCAGAAGTTGGACAGGTGGATTTAACAAACTTCATAGTACCGACAAATGGTAGTAAATCAAGTGTTTTTCAGCTTTTAGTTACTACCTGCCCATTATCTGGCATCGTTAATGCCTGAATTTAGACAATCAATTCCTTATTTAGATAGTGGGGACATCTATTTCTCACAGTTTAAATTTTATAGGTTGAATAATAATATATGCTTATATCTTATTCTCTGTTTCCTGTTTTTTTCCGGCGTTCAATTTGCATACGTATAAGAATAACGTTATTTATAACGATTATATCCATTTATCACCAATAATGTGTAAGGAAGATAGATTATGTGGGAAAAAGATATATGGTGTTTTAAAATCATTTTAATCCTCATAATATCCATATCAGTTTTTTACAGTAATAAGGCTGCTTGTACACAAAATTTATTTGAAAGAGAAGGTGAATGCTCTTTTCCTGATATTTCAGCAAAGGATCTTTTTTCTTGTGATACAAAGTCCTCTTTGATGGAAGAAGGTATGACCTCGTATGGGAAGGGAGATTATGAAGCGGCTTTATATACCTTTAAAAAGGTAACGGAAATGAATCCTGAGTATTATTATGGTTGGATTGCAATTGGTAATTCTTTCCTTAATCTTGGCAATTTTCAGGAGGCTGTAGAGGCATTTGGTAAGGCAACAGATGTTAATCCCAAAAAATTTGAAGGATGGAATAATAAAGGTATTTTATTGCTTCGGCTGAGAAGATATCCGGAAGCCATTGAAGCATTTAGCCATGCAATAAAGATCAGGCATGATTCGCATGAAGTGTGCTATAATATTGGACTCGTTTTCCTTGAAATAGGAAAGATTCATGATGCTATTACTGCCTTTGATAAGGCCCTTAAATTCAAGCCCGATTTCATAGATGCACTTGATTTAAAAGGGCTTACGCTTGCACAGATGAGACAATTTGAGGAGGCGCTTAAAGTATATGAGAGGGCCGTGGAGCTTATGCCTCTGAATGACGAGCTGCTATACCGAAAAGGGCTTATGTTGCTTCGGTTAAACCAACATGAAAAGGCTATTTCAGTATTTGATCATGTGTTGAAACTGAATCCGGGCCATTATGTTGCATTAATAGATAAAGGTATGTCTCTGGATGACATTGGCAAGGGTAAAGAAGCTATCGAGGCGTTTAATGCTGCCCTGAAAATCAAGCCAGATTTTGTGGAAGGTTGGAATGTGAAAGGACTTTCTCTGACGCAGCAGGGGAGATATAGTGAAGCTATTAATGCTTTTGATAAAGCATTAGAACTAAATCCCATAGCATATTTGGTCTGGAGTAATAAGGGACTTTGCCAGATATTGATCAAAGAATACGAGAGTGCAATCGTTTCCCTCGAAAAATCCATACAAATATCTCCAGACTTTTTTCCTGCCTGGACAAATAAGGCTTTGGCACTTAACGGATTGCAACGGTATGATGCGGCACTTGATGCGTTGGACAGGGCTATTGCATTACAGCCTGATTACATAAAGGCATGGATCAATAGAGGAGAAGTACTTGCCCAACTCAAAAGGTACGATGAAGCGGTAAAGGCATTTGATGCAGCAATTAAGATTAATCCGAATGTGTCTGAGGCATGGTATAATAAAGGATTATCCCAATATTTTCTGGAAAAGTATGATGATGCAGTGAAAAGTTTTGATAATGCACTTATCCTAAGGCCTGAACATTATGAGATATTAAATATTAAAGGTATAGCTTTATGCAAACTCCACAGGTATGATGAAGCAATAGAGGCCTACGAGATCGCACTTATGATAAAGTCAGATTATTTTGATGTCCTTTATAATATGGCCTGTACCTATGTTTTTCTTGGAAACAGGGAAAAAGTCTCAAGTATCTTATCCAATCTTATACAACAAAACACTTCTTATAAAGAAAAGCTAGCACGAGATCCATTCTTTAAGGATTACAATATCTCTCAATAGACACTTTTTAAATTAATTCATTGAACATCATTTTTTTTATGCAAGTTCACGATATAATCCAATCTCTTCTCTCACTAAGCGCGGAACAAGGAAATTTTCCCGTATGAACTCATGTCCTCGTTTTCCCATTTCCTGCCGTTCTTCTCTATGCTCCAGTAAATAGGATACTTTTTTAACAAATTCATCAATATCTTTCGCCAGGTAACCTGTAATATAGTTCTGTAAAAACAAAATGTCATATTTCTGTTAAAATATAAAGGATGGAAAAAATTGTTTTAACAGAAGAAGAAAAAGAGTTATTGGGAGAATATTTCAAGACATCCCCAATCAATCTCA
>SOER01000061.1 GCA_021646405.1 Candidatus Loosdrechtia aerotolerans | reverse complement strand
GACGCATGCACCGGGCGGAGGGTGCCTTGCCGTATTTTTTTCAAGCCCAAAGGGCTTTTCTCTGATTGCCCGGGGTAAATATTTTGCTTTGAGATGACGAAAAGCAGCGAACTATCGCCTCCGCAAGGAGGCTGTCTCCCTCCGGAGGGGGATGAAGGGCATATGCATGTACTTAACCCCGAAGGGGTGAAATGATTATAGCAAAAGAATAAACTACAGACTAATAACCCCGAAGGGGTGACATTATGAAGCTGTTAGTTCGACAAGCTCACTACAAGGTTTTGATGCATCCATTCCGGGTTAGCTGTTATTTTCATTTTTTATTTACAAGTATGTCACCCCTTCGGGGTTTACAATCCTAAAGAATATCGTTGATACTATATCGATCAGTTGTCCCTCTGGGATTTTTTCCTTATTTTTCTACCACAGCCTGTTTGATAATTATAGGAGAAACGGGAACGTCTTCATAACCTTGTTTGGTTGTAGTTGGTGAATTCTCTATAGCATCTACTACATTCATTCCTTTTACGACTTTACCAAATACACAGTACCCCCAGCCCCTCGATGTCTTCCCCTGATGATCAAGAAATGCATTATCCACCGTATTTATGAAAAACTGGGCGGTGGCAGAGTGTGGGTCCATCGTGCGTGCCATTGCAATTGTACCCCGATGATTTTTGAGCCCGTTGTCGGCCTCATTCATGACCGGTGCCCGTGTAGACTTTTTTTGCATCTCAGCGGTAAAACCTCCACCCTGAATCATGAATCCCTTAATAACCCGGTGAAAATTGGTGCCGTTGTAGAACCCATCCTGAACGTATTGAAGAAAGTTCTCCACTGTTTTGGGAGCTGCTTGCGGATTGAGCTCCAGGATAATTACCCCTTGCGTAGTTTCCATCCGAACACGAGGGTTTGATGAGTTAGCAATGGCCGATTGTGAAAAAAACAGGAGTGCAGTTATGAGCAGAAGTATAAATTTTTTCAAATCAATCCTCCTTTAAAAAGTATTAAAATCCTTAGTAATGACGAAGCAGGGATGGAAAATGAAAAACCCGTGATGGTGATTCCATCACGGGCTTTTGTTTACCGGCATAACATAACGTTTTTATAGAAACCACTATTTCATGGCAGCTTGTTCTACAGCAGCCTGTTCGATTCCTGCCTCCCTGCGTAACCGGGCAGCCTCCGCCTGTATTCTGGTAAACTCCATCATCATAGGTGCCTGACCCCACCACCAGGAGACATCCTGCTGGGCGTGTGCAGTCCCCTTATAACCCTGAAGCTTGTACCAGAACCACAACCTGTTATACATATTCTCGATGGCAGATGGGTTGTCCTGCATTTGTAAGAACATACCATAGACACCGAGGATAGGACCAACTACAGGGAACTTCCCTTTGAGAGTCTTAAAGGCATTGTAAACAGGTTCGCCAAGGAAATCCGCGCTGAGCATTTTCTCAATTCCGTCACTTAACGGATAGGGATCCCGATTTGAGGCATCGGGATATAAGACACCGTCAGCGATTAAATCCTCTACGATCTTTTGTGCCTGATCGGCCAGGGTATGTGCCTGGAACATAAACTCATCCAAAGATTTTAAATACGTATCGGCAAAACGGTCGCTGTGGCACTTTGCGCAAACCTCTAACCAATAAGATCTCTTGGCAATATTTTCCTCTGAATAAATATCAATTTTGTCGCCGATGATCTTAATTCCATATGGGTAATCCTTTAAAGAAGACGTGTATTCCAGGTTCTTTGGTGGTATCGTACCCATACGCCATATACCCTTCATGACTGGATTATGGATAAACCTTCCATGCTTCTCATACATATGGCAGTACTGGCATGTTGGCGTACGATAATCTTTGCCGGGCCTCACCTCTGCTAAAGGTTTTGTAAAATCATAATGCTCTTCTTGTTGTTTATAAATTACGCCATGCTTTGATTCGCCATATGATTCTGCATCCGGATGATCAGGACCCATGTGGCAGGTTATACAGGCCTCTGGCTGTCTCCCTTCTGCAGCGCTGAATTTATGTCGTGTATGGCATACATCGCATTTTTCTGCGCCGGAATGGCACATATCGCAACCGTGCTGTCCGTATAAATAGCCCCTCCGTGCAGCTTCTGCATACCATGGCACAATGGTATTTGCTTCCCACGATTGAATGTGGTTTGGACGACCCATCTCCCGTTCTCTCAGGAAGTCTTCAAATTGCTTCCTATGGCATTCTCCGCATACCTCTCCGGTGGGCATCCTGATTTGCTTCTTCTCCGTATCGGCATGGCAATCAAAGCAGTGAACCTCATCTAAAACCCTGCCTGTGTGTTTTTCAATTTCTGAAGTTCTGCTTGAAAGATACGGGGTCCTTTTTGGAAATTTATGCGCTGATTCTCTCCAGTCTTGCACAATACCCGGCGTTGCTTCCTCATGGCATGTTACGCATAAATCCCTTCTCCCTTTTTCAATGAAGACTGAATGATCAAGGTTCTTCATTGGTTCATAATGTCTGTTGGGCTGCCAGTACATATCCAGCATTTGTGGCTTGAAATAGTCTTTAAAAGGACCTGCACCCTCGCTCAAACCAACGTTATCCTTATAAACAGCCCGATACCAATCAGGCATTCCTTCGTACAGGTCTGGTGGCGGTTCCTTCTTGAGAGCCTGGTCATTAGCCCACGCCAGAGAAGTAAACACCATCGCTGCAGATAAACATAAGCCTAACCTTAACCCTAATTTTTGCATCTCTTTACCTCCCTATGGTCAACATAGTAAACGTTATTTACATTCTTTATTTTTCTTACTTTCCTCTGGTTGAACGAGTGACATTACATAGTGGGTTAAATACCACCTTTCTTCATCGGTGAGTTCTTTTGCAAAAGATGGCATAGGAGTACCATTTAGTCCTGTTGTAAACCTGAGATAAATATCCGTCGATGAATTCCCACCTTTGAACTTTCCCGTAGTAAAATCAAAAGGTTTTATAGGGAACCCAAAATCATCTTCCTGCTCGTCTGCACTCGGCCCGTTACCACGTCCTTCAACACCATGGCACTTCCAGCATTCCAGCTTTTCTTCGTAAATCTTCTTTCCCTCTGCAATAGTTCTTTCTGTTGGCCTAACCTCCAATCCTACTGCTACAGGAGGCTCAGGGTCTCTGTATTCAAATGCCTCAGAAAAACTCTTCAGTACCGGAATAACTGATGCACGTTCTTCCTCTGATAAAATATCCCAGGGGATCATTGTTGAATTTGGTATTCCATAGGAGATTGTCCTGAAGATATCCTCATCCGTAGGGAGTGAACCACTCGGGGTTGTTCTGAATTTATAGGCACCCCTTGTAAAATTGCGCGGTTTAGGAAGCATTGACCTTGCAACAGGTCCATTCCCGTCCCCTTCCTCACCATGACAGGCGCTACAATATTTTTCATAGGTGTTTTTACCCAACTCGGTGACCTCTGTTGGTATGGTAACTGCTTTCGCAGTAGTTGGAGCCATACTCAATATTAGTGCCATACCCGCTACCGCTGTAGTCCCCCATAAGCCAACTTTATCCAATATGACCTTAGGTTTCATATCTGCCTATCCTCCTTTCGATTGCATTTTATAAACCTAATCTATACATTAAACTATTCTTACAAACATACCTCTTCGTTACTTTTTAATCTTGAGAATAAGTAAATTCTACATGTGTGATCTCTTTCGGTTTTACCGTTACCTCCTTCTCTAAATTTCCTAACTCTTCATGCCACGTTTTTATCGTATATACTCCCGGTGGGATATCACAAATTTGAAAATATCCATGATTATCTGTTACTGCAAAATAAGGGTGTTCGAGAATAATGATCCATGCATAAGAATCTTTATGAATATCACAGAAGAGTTTTATCGTTTCAGGATAATCAAATCTCTTCGGTATTCTCTGTTTGTAAGCCATACCGTGGTTGAATGGCTGGTTTCTCACTGACCGGGTATGAATAGTGTGCAGCTCTTCATCCCCATTTAAAATATCAACAGTTGTGCCTGCTGAAATTGCAGTTACACGGGGAATATAGGTGTTTCGTTGTTGATCTATTATTGGATGGATAAATGGTATTTCCCTTTTCTTACCTTTTGTAATACCGGTAATGGATACAACGGTATACCTAAGGCCTTTGTTGATCTTATTTACAACGAGCTTTTCTGAAACAGTTTTTGAGATGCCCGGAAGCTCCCAGGCACCTGGCAGGTTTAATGATAACACTGCTGGATCACCCATGTATTTTACCTCTCCAACAATGGTACCACCGTCTGTAACTTCTATTTCGGTATAGTTCTCTCCCGCTACTATATCTTTTGATAAGATGCTATTGCAACTAAAGAAACCAAGCAGGACACTAACTAAAAGTAATCGTCTCATTAAATTCGCTTAAATATTTAAATACGAGAATGTTAATACCGGTGTATTGATGTCAAAAAACGTACCCACCCGATAGTAAAAACAAAAAAAAGTTAAAATATCATCTAAGTAGTAAATTTCAGTGATACTTAAATATTAACAAAAACTTGTCTTTTACCATATATGGTAAAGGGGTTAATTTCACAAATGAAATGACGTTTTCACAATATCATTTCATTTGCTAAATATAAGTCTCATGTTACTGAAAGGGTAAATTTATTTTTTCAGGTATCTTTGTAAAGGGGTATTTGTTATAGGAAAGATTCCTTTTTCTATGTTTTTACCGTTCGCAAAGATAAGATAACTGTATTTTCCATAGTGAGGAATCTTTGCCCCTAGTTTCTCAATGGCAGCAGGGCTGAAGCCTGAAAAGAGGGCAATGCCCTTTTCCTTATTCCTGGGGTTTTTTAAGGTAACAAGGAGGGCATTATCTTTATCACTGTAAGTAATGTCATTTACCGCAAAAATATCTTCTTTCAGCAAAAAGTTTCCGGGCAGGGTTTCTAAAAATATCTTTGTTAAAGCATTCTCGTGCGGCCCGCCGAGAATAAAAATGCTTTTCTGGGTAATCTCTGATTCTGTAACTTCTGTATCGGCTTTTATAATCGTTTCGTTATCCCTGAGAAACTGTGCAAATCTTTTATAAGCGGCTTGTAAGGATCCCTCTCCTCCGGTAGGGTACACAATGATCTTATCCTCATCCCCGAGTACTAAATCTATTGTAGGGGGTATTTCTTCTATTGACAGACGACGAAATATATCATAGTGAGGATCTATAGCAATATATCTCGGTTGAGACTTTGTTTGTATGGAAATAGTCTGAAACTTTTCTTGTACTTCTACTGCTGTGGAAAAGTCCCCGTTATCTAACTCCAGATATATTGGGAGAGAGATACGATATGGTTTATCGTTCTGGGAGATTTCCATCTTCGTTAACCAGCCATCCTGGTTTTTTTCTACCTCTGTCTTGCCCAGCTCAATAAAAGGTGCGCCTGTCTGATTAACCCATTGATGAAAGAACCAGGATAGGTCTATTTTGCATGTGTCCTCAAATATATATTGAATATCTTTCCAGCTAGCCTGCTGCCAAATTTTTTCTTTATACAATCTTTTTAGAGCCTGATAAAATTTCTCGTCTCCGATCATTTGCCTCAGCATGTGGAATACCATTGCTGTTTTCCCGTATCCAATAGCCTGGGTCGCCCGGTCTGTCCTTCCGAGAAATTTTGCTAAAGGAAAATCATTCCGTTTGGTTACATAATTGGTGTATTTTCTACAAATATCTTTCCGGTAGGCCTCGGCATCAGCGGCATTGCTTAGTTCTTTATAATAATAATCTGCCATATAGGTCGTCAGTCCTTCGCACCAGTTTCCCTGTGATTCATCAACAAAGACCGAGTTACCCCACCAGTTGTGCAGAATTTCATGGCCGAGTGAAGTCTCTACAATGAATGGTAATTTAACAACGGCGCTCCCCAGAAGGGTAAATGATGGCATGCCATATCCCGTTTGGAAGAAATTTTCGACAATAGCGAATTTTTCGTAAGGATAATCCCCCAGGAGTTCCTGATACATGTCTAAATATCGTATTGTAGCATCGAGATATGTTTTTGCCAATCCTTGTTCTTCAGGGAAAAAATAGGCATAAATTTCAATATTATTATAAGTTACATTCGTTACTTGGTATTTCCCCGATACGAGATGACATCCTTCAGCAACATTTTTTTCTTCCCATGTAGTATATACCTTATCGTCAATTGATTTTTTGCTCGTGAGAGTACCTTGTATAATCGTCTCATATCCTACAGGGGTAATAGTTGTAACCTTGAAAGTTGACAGGGTAAGAGGTATATCAGGATACCAAAGAGATGCAGGGCTTAAGTAGACCCCTCTCTCACTAATAATACCTGTTGTTTCACCAACATCTTCTTTTTCTAACGAGCTTGGTGCTGCTGTGAGCGATCCTTCGTATACAATATCAAAGATCAGCTCATTAAATTCTCTTAAGTCTGGAGGTATAAAGATCTCTATCTGCTGTATGTCTTTAAACATGCTTCTTGTGATAAATTCCAGCTCTTTATTTAAAGCATGTACCGACAGGATTTGTAGTGATCGATGGAGAGAAAAGGAGACCGTCTCTGCACCTCTGCATTGCACACTTACATGATCGGTGGCCCTTAACATGTGCTCTTTTGGATACAGTTCAATCTCTATGATGTGATTTATTATCTTATTTTTATGAATTTCGTCTGCACTTGTATGGAATGATATGGTAAGTATTACCATAAAACAGATAAAAGATAATATTTTTCTCACGGGTCTTAAATTAATCATCGTATAAACCTCTTTTACTTTCTGTAGGGGTGTAAGAGCTTTTTATTCATATTTTACTATAATTACAGAAATATTGTCTATTCCACCTTTATTGTTTGCCTCTTTTATCAGATCATCTACCGCTGTATTCAGGTCATCTTCATGCTGCCGGATAATTAATTCTATTTCCCTGTCTGAAAGCATATCTGTAAGGCCATCTGTACAGAGAAGAAGGGCATCTTCTGTTTCAAGTTCCACCTGTTTTAACTCCGGAACTATTTTTTCAGATTCACCAACAGCCTGAGTAAGGATGTGCAGTTTATGTATTGGAAAGTATTCTCGTCTCATTATTTCTTCTTCAAGAATATAGCTCTCAAATGTATGATTTTTGGTAAGCTGCTTTATTCCTTCCCGGAGAAGGTATGCCCTGCTATCACCAACATGACATAAGTATGCTTTACGCCCTTGAATGATCATTTGGATAAGCGTTGTTCCCATACCCATAAGATTGATGTCTGTCATTGATTTTTCTCGTATAGCATCATGTGCCTTCATGAGCGATGTGGTAAGGAGCCTTGATATGTCTTCATGGGTTTTGGTTTTATCGAGATGTTGTTTAAGGTATTTGTAACATTCTTTTACCGCCAGATTACTTGCCACTTCACCTGCCTGGTGTCCCCCCAATCCATCAGCAACGAGAAAAATATTGAGAGATTCATCAACGAGAATGCTATCTTCATTCTGTTTCCTCTGTTTACCGGTGTCTGTCTTGTAAGCTACTTTCATAGTGTGTAATCTTCCTATTGTCTTTAAAACCTTTCATGAGAAATTGTATTCTCCTTCAATTGATAGTACTTCAGGAAATTAAAACATATTCTTACCATACTTTTCGTATTTTTTCATTGAAAAACTTCTTTAAAAGTGAACAATCCCTAATAATACGCTTTGTAAAGTAAAAATTATACAATTGACATGATGACAGATTTACGTATTCTGTTGTTTCCCCTATCTGATGCTTATTTCCACTGATCCCTCTTCATGTAACTTCCCGGAAATAGTAATTGCTACAGGCAGGAATAACTTCACAACTTCACTATTTGTGAGTAAATGCTGCGTAATCTTCGGGGTAATAAAGTGCGAAGTTTCCCTGGTGAGCGCAAGAGGAATAATAAGTTGGTCGGCAAGGTACTCGTCAATAACCCCTTTCGTTTCCAGGAAGGAAAAAAACTCGTCACAGGCTTCATCAGCGACAATTTCTGCAAGTTTACCGGGGGCACCGAGGCTGAAATAACAACACTGGCTGTGTTCAAATCTTCCGAGCAGGAGCAGCATGGTACCTTTTCCAACTGCGGATGCTTCTTCCACAGATATTTCATGGGATATACCGTAATCTGAAAGTCTTTTTTGTGCCTGTAACCGCTGACGGTGAGCTATCGTTATGTTTAGATTGCCTACCATAGATACTCCCCGTACGTGGATGAGTTTCCCTCGATCATCTATTCGCAGTGGGTTTTTTTGATTTCCCGGATGTATCTTGGTGAAAATTTTACCATTACCACGAGGATAGAATCCTGCATTCATGATCTGTATCTCTGCTTGAAAGCCAATCTTCCTGAGAAAATACAGCCATTGTAGATTAAGATAATCTGTGCAGGGGCTTTGCAGAACATGTGTTCCTCCAACAATAGTGACCGAGGAAGATACATTTATGAGATTAAGGGGATAAAAAACGGATTGTAATACAAGAGATACGGAGCCTGCCGTGCCGATGGGGAAATAATAATCCCCTGCTTGTATCTCACGGGGATAAAATGTAAGGTTTGTGGAGTGGAGATTGTTCCCGGTTACTTTTGCATTGCAGATCTTTGCTACGGCGTTAACTGCTTGTAAGTGTTGATAACTAAGACCTGGCGTTTTTCGTTTGGCACGGATATTAAATATCTCGAAAGGCTTTCCTGTAATAGCTGATAACGAGAGGGATGTTCGTAAGATTTGCCCTCCCCCTTCACCAAAAGAACCATCGATTTGAATACTGTCCTCTTGCATGTGCTTTATCACGTTATTTTTTCTTCAATAAATACATACCATACCCTTTGTGACGAAATCTCTTCTGTTTCTGTATAAAAAAAGGAGGGTAGGACATTTTATGTCCTACCCTTCTCAATTATAGTATTAAATAGCCGTCTGTGTGGATTATAAATTACTTTCCGCCAAATCCGCGTACGATACCAATAAGAGGATCAAGATCTGCGGGATCGACACCAAGATCTGAGAGTTTTACATAATTTGGATTCTTTGTCCCATTGATCATTGATTCTTTCATTTGTACATCGGTTCTTGAGCTTTGATAATGAGGGTCACTGAAATCCGGCACGCCAAACTGTTTTCCGGCTTCGGTACCTTTTCCGTCTGCACCATGACAGAGTTCACAGGTATCTTTATAAACCTTATTGACATCTCCGGCGTTTACACTGGAAGTAGACAAACCAAGGTATAAGCTACATATCGTTACAATGGGAATTGAATAATAACGAAAAAACTTTTTCAACTTCAACGAAATTTCCTCCTAAAAACATATTTAAGGTTACTATAGGAACATTACGGAATACTATAAAAAGAATGTTTTGGCATTTTTCTGAGATGTTTATCACCTCCAATCAACTATGTTTAATTCTATAAACTTTATAATCTTATTCAAGTCCTTTTTATGAAAAGTAGGTACGGGGCTGCCTGTTTGCATTTTACTTACAATTTTTACATGATCCTGATATTCTTTATGTATTGATTTCATTTGTACCTGATTCCCATGTATTTCAATATAAGGATACTGGCATTTCTTATACCCCTCGACCAGTACAATATCAACATCAGAATAATTTTGCCTAACAATATCTTGTATGGGAGGGTGATTTCGGGTAATCCTTTTTATAACCGCCAATTTTTCCGGTGAAGATATGGAAACAACGTCTGCCCCTGCCTGATAGTGTTTATAGGTATCCTTCCCTTCATAATCGATCTCAAAATGAGGAATACGATATTTAATGGTACCTACCCTATATCCTTTTTTCTTTAAGATAGGTACAATG
Source organism: Candidatus Loosdrechtia aerotolerans (assembly GCA_021646405.1). Lineage (GTDB taxonomy): Bacteria > Planctomycetota > Brocadiia > Brocadiales > Brocadiaceae > Loosdrechtia > Loosdrechtia aerotolerans. The sequence goes on along the minus strand of SOER01000061.1, from coordinate 387 downwards.
GATTGAATAAGTGTCGTTTTCCCTGCATTTTGCTTACCGATAATTGAGATAACAGGAATGTCTTTGCTATATTTTGGCAAGTGTTGTTTGTTCTGTAATTCTAACAAAGTAACATAATAAATTGATTTTCTTAAAAACTAAAGCTTAGCAACTACACAAAATGGTGTCAAGCGTTTTTATTATGAGTTTTGCTCTTGTAAAATACGATTCCGGAAGCGGCTATAAGTACCTGGGCATAAATTTTGCTCACTTTATCAGAGTTAGGACTTACGCATTTGCTAATAAATAATGAGTAACAGCAGACCTGGTAAGAGAAGCTTTTTGCTCATACCAGGGAATTCGTTTTTTGATTCTTCTTGTTTCCAATTTTACAAAGGCAAGAAAAGA
>SOER01000060.1 GCA_021646405.1 Candidatus Loosdrechtia aerotolerans | reverse complement strand
TAGCTGTTATTTTCATTTTTTATTTACAAGTATGTCACCCCTTCGGGGTTTACAATTCTTCTGAGGTCTTTTGCTATAATCATGGCATCCCTTCGGGATTAAAAACAATTCAACATAAAGAATCACTAGCTACAAAAAGGCTCTTTTGTTGTTGTTGAGTTACAGTAGTTGCGGTAGTTGCGGTTTGTCCTAGTGATTTTCTGCATTTGACAGAGAGGGGTTACAATTGCTTCCGGGCCGGCATGATATATTTCCAGTGCTTCTTCTGGTGTTATAGTTCCATAAATATCCTTACAATATGCATCTGACTCTGTGACGTGATTCTTTTCTACTACAACAATAGCTCCCTCTTCCAGAGCAGTACTTGCATCATTCAAGACCTTCTCAAGGCGCTCTATGACATGCGGTGTTCGAGTATTATGGAGCTTACACTAACTCGTTTTCCACCTAAAAGGGCAAGGATTTCTCCAAAATCAAGATCGAAGGTCAAAAGTATTCGCTGCTCTGTATAAGCCTTCTCAAAAATTTCACCATTCGGCAAGCGATGAATATTTTCCTCCCTCAAATGTATCGCATCATGACCGTTTTCTCTCAGCCATTGAACAATCCTCAACGCCACTCCCATATCTGCGAGGAATCTCATCTCTATTCAATCATGCTGTAAAAACTTCTTCTTGGGTTAGCCATGCGGCATATTCGAGTGCTTGGCGGATATCTTCTGCCTCAAGATCCGGATAATCAGTAAGGATCTCTTCTACGGTCGCACCATGAGCTATTTGACCAACAATTATGGAAACTGGAATACGCATCCCCCGAATACAAGCCCTGCCACCCATTATTTTAGTGTCAAACGTAATTCTATCAAACACCATTACCTATGTATCCTCTTTTAAATTTAAGAAATATCATTGTTTTAACCAGAAGATGCGCTATTTTGGTGCTGCTAAAAGCACTGCATCAATAAGGCGTTTCTCCTCGCTGTCTTTAGGATACAATGCCGAAAGGGCATTTGCAAGTCTTAAAAAATCAGGGATTCTTTCCTGCTCTGCCTTAAGTAACGTTCGAAGGGCATCCTGTCCTGTTTTCTTTTATAACAATCGGAGATACCATCAATCGCTTAGACAGAGAACACCCTCGGAAGTTCATTATGGGATTTTGTCGTAAGAATGAGTAAAGAGCAGAAAAGTGGTGGAGTTTTTGCGGAGACCCAGAAGGGTAACGGAAGGAACCCGTAGGGTGACTGGAGTTACCCTTCTGGGCCTGGTAATTCATTCATCGATTCGTCGTAACTACTCAGGTAACTTTACAAAAATAGCATAAATGACGGGCGGATTTTTTAAGCTGACCTGAAATCCAGAGGTACAATTATCGAAGACTTTGATGTTTTACAAGAAAACGCTCTCTGTTGAGGACATGTTTAGGTTTAACGACTATAAAATCCAAACGATTTGCTTAAAAGAGATATTATTATCTGGCCAACGAGAAGATTGCCGGAAGTTCTTCACTAGTCTTGACACGGGAATACGTTATACGCTCATCAGAAAGTTTAATATCATGACCGGTCTCTTTACAGATGATCTCTTCAATCTGTGCAAGTGTTGTTGTTTCAGGATCAAATCGTACCGTGCGAATATGATCATCATCAAGCTGACCCGTATTCGAACTAGGAAGATAAATAGCACCGGTCGCAAAATCCACAGCAAAGGCAACAATACCCGGGACCAGACCGACCAAAAGCCAAAGACCATCCATTAACGCCACTGTCAGATCAATGCGTCCGGCCGATTGATTTCTTCGTTCCGGATACAGGATCGTGCCACAGGAAACCATCTGAAAACACAGCAAGATAATGATAAAAACTTTTACTATTTCGCTTAAGGTACCCATGTTTCTCCTTTTGGTTAGCTTTATTAAGATTACTCTTCCTTATTTATTCATCGACAGATAAATATAATTAAAGTGGAAAGGTTTATCAAGACCATTTTTTACTATTTTTTAAATGCATTATTAACAAACAACAAGCAACAGAAGAGTAACGGAAGGAGTCTGCAGAACGACCGGGGCCACCCTTAAAGGCTGTTAAGGTTGAGAGATTATGATAATTCACAACTTCTCAACAGCCCAATTTCTTTCTTTTGTGCTGATTTTAAGTACCTGACCATAAGTCATTGTACCTTTCTCTTTATCAGTGAAAAAACCCTCCCTCTTTCCCCTCCTTGTGAGCTCATCCTTACTCACATATTTTTCTCATCTTATATCTCGTTTATATCTCGTTCCAACGCTCTGCGTTGGAATGCGCCCCGGGACGCTCTGCGTCCTGCTTTGGATAGTTAACAATGAGCGGCAGACAAAGACATTTTCATAACTGCAATCATTCTCGCAAAATCTCTGCCATCTGAGAAACAGATCTGATTATTATGGAAACATGACGCAGAGCGTCTGGTTGTACGTTACAACGCAGAGCGTTGGAACGAGGAGAAAAGGAAGACCAAGATGTTGTATTTGAATGATGATGGGGAGAAACAGGCCACTCCACAGGAGCTTATCCTTACCCATATATTTTCAACCCAATAACCGGATATGAAGCACGAAATCCGAAACAAATTCCAAAATACAAAATTCCAATGGAAAAAACCGTGTTTTGAACATTTGAAAATTGAAATTGAGAATTTGTTCCGTATTTCGGATTTAGTATTTCGGATTTCACTATGCTTAGGAACAAGCAGTCAGGCAGGTGAGCAAGAAGGTGCATAAATTTTCTGCGAACATTGAGCTATAGTAATCCAAAAATGAAACCGAACAGAATATAATAAGAACCAAACAAAAATGAACCAGGATTAATTATACCATCACGGATAAACAAATTTGTCCATGCCACCCGGTCTAACCCGACCTTCGCAATTCAAGGGGTAGGCAAGCCGTTGAGCCAGTAAAATCAAGAGGTCATGTAAAAAGGTCGGCACTACAGGCCAACCTGTCCTGATGCGTAAACTTTGGGCGGCGGTTGTTCAGAAAGCGCTAATCCCAATTGCGCTAAAAAGAGCGAAACATCCTTATCCGGTTTTTATCGTTGATTTTGTTATTTAATCTCTATAAAGTTATGATAGTTTTAATAAAAAACTGTTTCATTACATAGGGTTTCTGTTCCTGCAAGTATCAGGATCCAGGAAATATCAAAAAAGAAAATTTTACGGTTATACTTTACATAACCAGGAATTCTCTATGAAAGGGTATACATTCATGAAACAAATACTGGTAAGTATCTGTCTCGTCCTGAGCTTTCTTGGGTGTGCTTCGGCAAATAAGAGGGCAGAGAATACTAGTGAAAGCAGTAAGTATCAGTTAGCAATGGAGCCTAATAACCTTACACAGAATAAAAGTTTCCTTGAAGGATACAAGGGAGCCAAATGGGGTATGTCAAAACAAGAGGTAAAGGAATGTTTTCCTGCCGAAACATTTCACTGGCGGAAAGACGAAGATTTATTGTGGTTCTCAAATACAATTGCCGGAGAGAGTGCTGATATTATCTTTGTTTTTACCGATGATAAGCTATACCAGGTACTTGAACGGATCAAGGTCGGGGAAATTGGTAGTCAGGCGTATGTGTTCAAATTTTACAAATTCGAGGAACTGTTAATTAAAAGGTATGGAGATCCCAGCCGGAGGATTCGTAATGGCAGCCTGGATCCAAATGTGAGTGATGCAGATGCCATTTTAATGGGAAGAGGTATATATAGCGATGTATGGCATACCTCAGAATCACGAATAAACCTGTCGCTCCAGGGTGATAATCTTGAATTGCATTTATGGGTTGAATACGAATGCATTGATCTAGCGGAGCAAAAAAGTAACTACTCAGGTAGCTTTACAAAAATAGCATAAATGACGAGCGGATTTTTTAAGCCGACCTGAAATCCAAGGGTACAATTATCGAAGACTTTGATGTTTTACAAGAAAACACTCTTAAGGTACCCATGTTTCTCCTTTTGGTTAGCTTTATTAAGATTACTCTCCCTCGTCTATTCATCATAGTTAAATTGAAAAGGTTTATCAAGACCATTTTTTACTATTTTTAGATGCATTATTAATAAACAACAAACACAGCATGTGCATAAATTTTCTATGAACATTGACTTATCGTAATCCAAAAATGAAACCGAACACAATGAATCAGGGTTGATCCTGTAAGCACAGGCAGAGGGACCCCGTTCAAGGCAATGGAGACGTGGTCTATCCATACCACCCTGTCCCAGTAATGCCCGGTTTCATCTTTTGAATACAATAAGTCACAGTTTCAAAACCATTTTACGGCAATCTCCTAATCATTATCATCATTATCATCATCCCGTTCATTGTAAATTATTTCTTCTACACGCAAGACCTGTCCTCTAATTTCTCCTCCGGGGAAAGCATCGCTGTGGATATTGATATAAAATAATCCTCTGTTTAAATCTCTTCCCTGCCTTCTGGTAAGTGGTCCAACACATCCATTTTTCGGACTTCCAACAGGAGACGGATCCGGGGTAATATCAAAAATAATGTCTGCATTCTCTCCTGGTGCAGCGGGTGCGTGAAAATGTGCAACTGTTTCTGTCCCGGTTAATTTATCATCGGTAAAGGTTATTGAGTAACAAAGCATCCTTGTCTCCACCTCAAAGGTCATAAATGCGACCCCAAAGGCCTTACTGTCATTCTCAGGAACCTCCTGACCACCAGTTAAAAGAGCAGTAAACGGTATGATACGATTCCCACCGTTCTGTGCCATAGCAGGGTTAATGCGTATAATATTTGTAATACCCAGTACCAATACAGCAGCAATAAGACCGTAGCTCAGTTTCTTCCACATTTTCTTCTCCTTTCATTCTGAATATTTTATTAATTTAAAAATATTGCTGATAAACCATTAAGGTATGAGACACAGAAAGTAACCGGTATCGGCTGTCCATTTTGATATCATATCCAGGACAAAATCTGTATTTATGAATAATACACTTTTATTTTGCTATTGCACTTATACGACCGTCACCCTCCATATAAGCTATCTTTACTTTCTCCAATTGTTCAACTCCCTGTTCACGAAGTTTACTCATTAGCTCATCTTCCGTAATAAATTCACGCCGCATATTTTGCCGGATTATCTTACCGTTTTTTACCAGTGGTAAGGGAGATAGAGATACACTTAATTAAAAGTATCCGACTGAAACAGGGCCGGCCGATAAAGTCTCTTGTATTTATCGGACGTATTAAATTCGTTAAATAGACTCAAGAAACCCTATAAAATCAGCATTTTTTTCGAAGAACTTATAGTTGAATTCCCGGCACTATCACCCGTAACAAACCTACCCGGCAACATGCCTGCCAAATGCTTTCTTATAAAAAAATTTATTATTCGAGAATTATTTGATAGCGTTAATCTTTAGTACATCATACCTTATGATACTATGAGCATCTGATGACATTCCTATACTTTTATCATTGTGGTAGGTCATCATGTGAATACTATTCATACACAGTTCTTTAAGTGTTTTTTAATAGTTACCTTATAAGGAGATATGACCCTCCTTCCCTGTATAAAAAAACATGCACCCTTTATACAATTTCATTCGCTTCGCCACCCATTTTTCCATAAAATATCTTGGCAAAAAACGCAAAAGAAATAACTTTTAAGGTACCAGGGCAATTGAGCGCTTATGCTCCATTCTCGTAAGACCTATCATTGCGAGGGAGGGCAGAAGGAAGTGTCTTTAACAGGATGTTGAGTAATTACGTTATGTCTATCTACTGACAGTAGTAAGGGTCTCGAGCCTGTCTTGTATGTATTTTAAATGTCTTTGCTCATCACCATAGTTTTTTTCTACAATAGATTTTACATCAACTGGCATATCCCATGAAATAGCTTCGCTATATGTTTTATTTGATAATTCCTCATTAGACTTTAATGCCATTAATGCTCCCATTGTCCCTGTCTGACTACGAATGGCTGTAAAACCTGCAGTTATAAAACCTTTAAAATCCGGGGAAAACTCTGGTGGTGTGTCTCCAAATGAGGCAATTGCTTTAGAGAGTTCATCAACATGCCGCCTGTGGTCCTCACGGAAACGGGTAAGTTGATCACGGATGGTTGGGTCATCTACCTCTTTTATAGCTTCCTCATACCCAAAAAATGCATCGATATCGAGTTGTGCCAGTGAAGTAAGTTTTTTTGATATTTCCTTCATAGTAACCTCCATATATGTTTCTCTATTTCTAAATCAACGGACATACTAATAAAATAGAATTTCAACACCCCGGTTCGTATGATAGCATGGCAAGAAGTAATTTATCTTTTATTATGACTCTATTGTTTTTCACGGATAGACCATATCCCTGTATGCTTTGAACGGCTTGCATCTTGCATTGGGAGATTATTATACTCAAACCATATGCCATTAAAAAGACAGTACAGGAAAAACAAAGAAAATTACAGGTTAAACCTGTTGATAAAACTGGTGCAGGTGATGCATTTGCGGGAGCACTCAGAGAAGAAACAGGCCGCTCCTAACGGAGCTTTCCATCTTTTTGGTTGCGGCCAAAGGCCGCGCCAGGCCCTCTGTGATTGAAGGTTTACACACTAGTTCTCAACGATAAATACATCTCATGCCACTCAAACCCTCCATGGGTTGATGTTGATTTTCTGCCATAGAGGAAGCCATACTTCTGATAATATGAAATTAATTCAGTTTTACAGAGTAAGAGTATCTTCTCCTTTTTCAGATATTTTGATACACCGATAAACCTTGACATGAGCTTTCCGGAGATTCCTCTTCCCTGGAATTCCGGCAAAACAGCGAGTGAAAAGATAACAATATTCTTTCCATCTCTCTTATGGCCAACCATGTCTTTTAACGCTTCATCGGCAATATCTTCCTTATCTGTCGACCCGCTGTTAACCATTCCGATTATTTGACCATGTAATTCTGCAACCAAAAATCCTTCCGGAAATACTTTTATACGTTTTTCAATTTTTTCTCTCGTTGCGCCGTCAGATGTATAGCAAGCAGACTCAACGCTATAACAGGCATCTACATCATCATCTTTGACATGGCGAATATTTATATACATTATTTAGTAGTCGGAATTTTATCTTTATCTCATATTATTCACAATAATGATTTTTCATCGCTACACCTATTATCCTGCATTTTTAGGGAAAATAACGGATAACAGTTTTATTTTTTCTTTAGTTGGGATTTTTTCTCAGATGTCAAACGGGTTTTTAGTTTCCAGTCCTGGCTGGCATATTCATCTTTCTGTTTTATCAGAAGCCATTCATTCCCCTTTTTTCCTTTAAAACGAACCAGGCTGAAATTCCCCTGTAATTGTTTCCCTTTAAGGAAAAAAGTAATCTTATCCTCTTTTCTTTCAATAAGGTTATATGTTCCGTTATCCCAGATTACAACCACACCTGCTCCATATTGACTTTGTGGGATAACGCCTTCAAAATCGATGTATCCCACCGGATGATCCTCCACCTGCACAGCAAGACGCTTTTCAGATGGATTCATGGAAGGGCCCTTGGGGATAGCCCAGGAACGAAGAACTCCATCCATCTCTAACCGAAAATCATAATGGAGGTGGGTAGCATCATGTTCATGAACAACAAAACGATTATTCATTATTTCTCCTCCGAACAGTCTCTTCTCAGGGACTATTCTCCTCGATTTATTCCTACGTCTTCACAAAAATATAATATATCCTTCTTGACTAAAATACAATGACAAGATAATGTGAAAAGTGAAGCATAAACGTGTTTCACGGAATAAGCAGGCATTTTTATCCTGTTCATTCTGTCTGTCTCTTGTAATTAAAAATAATATTTGTGGATTACCCTATGAATATAAATGACCTAGAGGCATATGGTGGTTCAAAACAACTTATAGAAGCAATGACTGTTATAGGTATTAAAGACCTTTACCCACCCCAGATTTTGGCGGTAGAGGCTGGCCTGCTGCAGGGACGGGGCTCTTTTATGAAGCAGCACCTATTGCATCAGGCAAGACCCTTGTAGCCGAGATGGCAGCACTCAACATATTTTTTCAATTTGGCGGAAAGGTTATATACCTTGTGCCGACAAGACCCCTTGCAAGAGAAAAAAAGGAAACTGGTGGGAAATGCTTTTAGAACGCATCACATAAAACTTATCGTTGCAACCCTGACGTTAACAATGGGACTGGACCTCCCGTCACGGAGGGTCATCGTTCGGGACTGGTGGAGGTACAGACCAGACATAGGGATTCAACCAATCCCAATTACAGAAATAAGGCAGATAGCCGGAAGGGCAGGGAAACCGGGCATTGATGTATGCGGCGAAGCTATATTTATTGCCAGGAATGAGAAAGGAAAAAAGTACCTCACGGAAAATTACATCGTTGCGGGACCTGAGAAAGTAGATTCCCAACTTGATCGTGAATTTGTGTTGAGGCCCCATGTCCTTGCAACAATTGCAAACTTCCCTACAATAACGAGGGAGGAATTAACAGATTTTCTGAAGCACACCTTCTCTGCTTATCAAAAAGGTGCCGATTCCCTTATAGCCATGGCACACAGTATCATCGACTTCCTGAGGGATGAAGGACTCATTTCTGAGTGGCATGATCTTTTGGCTACAAAGTTTGGTCACCGGGTTACGGAGACACAGAGAACAAAGAATGATGAGGATAGAGTGTCAAGAATGGGGATATGCCATATATCTGACATTCAAGAAATTTTCAGATGAAAAGGTTCTCAAAAATATATCTACTGGTGTTGAGATAATTCAGTGTGCAGGAGAGGAGAGAAAAAAGACAAAAAATAAAAGATCCCTCCCCCTTCGATAGTGAAATCCGAAATGCTAAATCCGAAATACGAAACAAATTCTCAATTTCAATTTTCAAATGTTCAAAACACGGTTTTTTCCATTGGAATTTTGTATTTTGGAATTTGTTTCGGATTTCGTGTTTCGGATTTCGTGCTTCATGTCCAGACACTTAAACAATACGATTTAACCTGTAAGATTGAACAGCAGTATCCTGGTTCTTGCCCTTAATCTGCCAGATTTCAGAATAAAAATACTATGATCGCCTTTACGATAAGCAGTATTCAGACATTTGAAAAGATTTACAAAGAGTACATGAAAAATTGTCCTATTATTGGGGACTGATATTCTATGGGTGTAAACCTCACTCCTATCATTATAAAAAAGGAAATTAACCTCCAGGATTTCAGGGGAAGGACATTGGTAATAGACGGAAATGCAGAGCTTTATCAATTTACATCCTCGATCCGGATGCCTGACGGAACTCTGTTAAAAGACTCCCATGGTAATATTACTTCCCATCTTGTAGGACTCCTCTACCGGTCAACCCGTTTAATCAGTAATCTTGGTATAAGGCTCATTTTTGTATTCAATGGAGTACCCCCTCTTCTTAAGAAGGAAGAGATCGAAAAGCGGCGCAGGTCAAAAGAAAAATATACCAAAGAATATCAGGAAGCAGTAATTGAAGGGGATATAAAACGGGCCATGAGGAAGCGGGTAATGACCTCCGGATTGACATTTCCTATGATAGAAGATGCAAAGCGCCTGTTACAACTCCTGGGCATCCCATACGTCCAGGCAGCGAGTGAAGGAGAAGCACAAGCAGCTTTTATCGTTAAGAGGAAGGATGCATGGGCTGTAGGGAGCATGGATTACGATTCCCTCCTGTTCGGTGCCCCGCGTCTGGTAAGATTCATAACCTTTTCTGGCAGGAGATTTCTTCCGGGAAAAGGGGGATTCCGGTCATTCAGGCCAGAGATTATTGAATCAGATGAACTGTTTCATCACCATCAGATTTCTTTAAAGCAGCTCATTGATATTGCCATACTTATCGGTACAGACTTTAACCTGGGCATCAAGGGAATCGGACCCAAAACTGCCTTGAAACTGATAAAAAAATATGGAAGCATTGAATACCTGCCGGAATCTGTGCGGACAAGGGTGAGTAATCATTATCAGGAGACCAGAAGGATATTTTATCATCCCCAGGTTACCGAAGACTATAGTTTAAAGTATAGCGCATTAGATAAACGCGGACTTTATACATTTCTCTGCAAAGAAAGGGATTTTTCCCGTGAAAGAGTAAAAATGGTGGTGGAAAGGATGAAGGCTGTTACCGATAGTTTTATAAGCTAAGATAGGGGTGGCACGGATAAACTGGCTTGTCGGTGCATATGGAAACAATTCTGATTTATTCAAATTGCCTATGGATAATACCTCTGTATTTAAAAAAACAACAAGAAATTCTCATTGAAAAGTACATTAAAAATGCAGGGATTACCGATGCACGGGTACTTCAAGCCTTTCGTGAAGTTCCGAGACATGAATTTGTACTCCCTGAATACCGTGATGAAGCATATTACGATAGTAAAAAACAGTTACAAAAATCCTAATTCTTATTGATCCAATTCCAAGGTTTGGAACCTAAAAAACACAAAATATGTTTATAGTATTGTCAGCATTGTCCGGTTAAGTATTTGCGTGGTCATAATTTTTTGTATGTTCTTTGAAATTGTGTTGAGAAAAGTTTCCAAAATCAAGATTTCGAGCCTCATTGTTAATCTTTATTCTCAGTTCC
>SOER01000005.1 GCA_021646405.1 Candidatus Loosdrechtia aerotolerans | reverse complement strand
GATGCAACAGTGATTCTTTATGTTCAATTGTTTTTAATCCCGAAGGGATGCCATGATTATAGCAAAAGACCTCAGAAGAATTGTAAACCCCGAAGGGGTGACATACTTGTAAATAAAAAATGAAAATGACAGCTAACCCGGAACGGTGGTGCCAAAACCTTGTAGTAAGCTTGTCGAACTAACAGCTTCATAATGTCACCCCTTCGGGGTTATTAGTCTGTGGTTTATTCTTTTGCTATAATCATTTCACCCCTTTGGGGTTAAGTACATGCTTAGGGATTTCAAAGTAGGGCGACCCTTTAGGGTTGCCTCCCCGTACAGGTATTCTGGCGGGAAAGCAAGGCTAAAGCCTTGCCCTGCATCTTTACAACAGACAAAAGTCCCGAAGGCTTAACTTGATGCATATGGGATTAAGGGGGAGGGAAAAGTATTAAAATTATAGATCTGTATCATTATGACAAAAAAACACTCTATACATAATCTCTTCTTTACATTCATTACTGATAGAAACCTTTGTAAACGATCTCTTTTCGATACCGTGGTATCAGTACTAAAAGGCGGTGTGAAAACAGTTCAGATGAGAGAAAAAGACCTTACAACCGATGCACTTCACTCTCTTGCCCGTGAACTAAGAAAGATAACCCTGGATTTTAAAGCAAACTTAATTATCAACGACAGGGTTGATATTGCCCTCGCTGTAGAAGCTGATGGTGTACATTTGGGATGGCAATCTTTACCATATCCCGTAGTGCGGAAATTACTTGGTCGTGAGAAGCTTATAGGGGTATCTACCCATAATAGCCGGGAGGCCTTGCAGGCCCGGGATAATCAGGCAGATTATATAACCTTTGGACCTATTTTCCCCACGCCTTCAAAGGCAGGGCTTCTTGAACCTACCGGTCCTGATATTATTAAAAAGTTAAAAAGTGAGATACAGATACCGATTATTGCTCTGGGCGGAATTCATGAAAAGGACGTGGAAACCGTTATGACAAAAGGAGCAGACGGAATTGCTGTTATCTCAAGTATTACACTGGCCGGGGATCCGGAGGATACCGCCCGGCGTATATGTCAGAAGATCGAAATGACAAAAAAATTGATAACGCTGTAGTTCTTTGAAAATAACCCCGTAGGGATGAAATATGAATAGCGGAAGCGGGGCATAAGAGAAGGGCTCCGTCAGGAGCGGTATATTAATAGAACGAGAATGTACCTCCATAGTAAGCTCCAGAGGAGTGACATGTTGGTAACCCTCAGGTTCAGGATTCAGGAGAAGGGAAGAAATTTAAAATGGAAAATAATAAACAGGAGAGATTTTAAAAATGCAATTATTAGAGAAATTACATTTTAATGAAAAGGGGCTTATTCCATCAGTAATTGTTGATGAAGGGGACGGGAAGGTACTTACCCTTTGTTATATGAACAGAGACGCTGTTGTAAAAACAATAGAAACCGGTAAAGTGCACGTATTTCGCCGCTCACAAAATAGATTAATGATAAAAGGAGAAAGTTCGGGTCATATTCAAACCGTGAAAAAGGTATTTTTTGATTGTGAGGGGAACTCCCTTGTGTTTCTCGTAGAGCAGCATGTAGCTGCGTGTCATGCAGGGTATAAGACATGTTATTACCGCGAGTATGTTCCCGGAACAGATAGTATTCAAATTACGGAAAACAGGATATTTGATCCTGAGAAGGTTTATAAAGTGTAGATATGCGAAATCCAGGAATAAAAATTCACTAAAAAACGCTTGAAAATAATTACGACGATATGTTATAGTTTACCTTTATAAAATATTTTAGTAACCTCAGTATAGTATCATAGTATCACAGTTGCATTTTGTTTTTGCCACCCGATGGAGGGGAAAAAAGATGTTCAAATATAAGAAATATATCATACCTTTTGTTTTATTAGCATCTATGGGAGTATCGGGTTGCGCTGAGTTGAACGAGCTAAGGGATTTAAACAGAAGACAGGCAATTACCATACGGGATCAGTCTGAGGAAATTGGAAACTTAAAAGGGCAATTAAACTCTCTCTCCCATAAGCTGAGGGCGAGTGAAGAAGAAATGAGTAAGCTGAGGGCGCTTGCAACATCAATCGGGGGAGGGGTAAGTGTCAGAGATACGGTAGAAGGACCGGTATTGCTTTTCCCGGAAACGATATTATTTGATTCCGGGATGGCAACAGTAAAGCCTCAGGGTGAAACTGCCTTAAGAAAAGTTGCTGAATTCCTTGACGAGAATCCATCGACCTCCATTAGGATTGATGGTCATACGGATGCCGACCCTATCAGAAAAACGAAGCATTTATGGAATTCTAATCACCATTTATCAGCGGCACGGGCGCTTAGTGTATTTCACTTTTTAACAAAGAATGAGCATTTAACGGAGAAAAGGATTCATATCGCTGGTTTTGGTCCGAACCGTCCTATAGCACCTAATAATACGGCGGCAGGGAAAAAACAGAACAGGAGGGTGGAATTCCTTATAGTATCCTCTATGGCTTCATTACCGCCAAAGGATGTTTTATCAACTGAAGAGGTTTTTCCGGAAGAAACATCTTACAACACGACGTACGGTGAGAATAGAGAAGATATACTTTATGAACTAGAAGAGAGTGGGGGGAAATAGCTTATTTTAAGCTGGTTGTGGTAATTATTTTTCCAGGGGTCGTTGATGTAATTGATAGCAGGTAATGAGTAGTGTTTCTTTGTGTGAGATTGTTAGAGAGAGGCTTTGGTTAGTAAATTATACGTGTAAGAAAATTTGATACGGCTGATCTGCTTTACCCACAATTCTCAGACCAGATTATAACAACCCAAAATCGTCCAGAGATTCCATCACTTCAAGGACACTTAGATTATTCATGGTTTGTAAATCTTAATTATTGTGTATTATATTAACTATTTTTTATTACAGGTTTTGTTAACGTGGAAAGCGTAAAAAATCAACCTACAACGCAAGTAGAATCTAAAAATGATAGAGGTAAGACGGGAAAAGGACTGGCGGTAAACCAGCGCAGGACTCAGGAATCAAATAAAGTCTGGCAATTTCTTTGTTCAGTAAAACTTGCGGTAGTAATTATCTTGATAATGGTTGTGGCCTGTGTCCTGGGAACGGTGATCCTCCAGGGAAGGACGTTCGACGAGTATACTGCGAGGTATGGGTATGGGCTTGCCACCTTCTTCAGGATAACGCAGTTAAATAATGTATTCTACTCGCACTGGTTTTCATTTCTGTTACTGTTACTCTGCGCCAATCTTATCTGCTGTACCATTAAACGGTGGAGAAATACTATTCTCCAGACTGGATTTATTCTTACCCACCTCAGCCTTATTTTAATATTGATAGGTGGTGTTGTAAAATTCCAATTAGGGGTAAAAGGCGGTGTTAATGTTTATGAGGGAAGGTCAGTAGATTATTACCTTACAGAAGTAATTAACCGGCAGGGAAATATAGATTACGTAAAGAAGAGTTTGCCGTTTAGCATTGCCCTGGATGACTTTATCCTCGAGAAAAATGAACCGAAGTTTCAATTAGTATCGTACGTCAAAGACAAGGATCGTCAGAAGGCATTAGACGTACGTCCCGGAAAAAGGCACCGGATCCCAGGGTCAGATTATCGGGTAACGATTAAGGACTACGTTCCGGATGCCGAATTAAAGCAGGAACCGGTAAATGCATCTGATAATCCGGATAATCCTGCTATTTTTGTAAGCCTGTTCGGTTCTGAAGATGCCGTAGCTGAAGGATGGCTATTGGCGAATGAGCGTAATTCATACGATGACAGAAAACAAAATTTGCGTATTGAATATGTTTGGCTGCCCTCACAGGAGGAACTGGATACGTTTATTAGCTCTGTTGGGTCTGCACACCCGAAGTTAACCATTGCAATATCCGGACAAATCCAGGAGTATCCGCTGGAGGTGAACAGGGTATTTAAACCTGAAGGGACCAATCACACGGTAAGGGTTTTACAGTATGTACTGAACTATGGGGACCGAAGACCCCTGAATGAGCAGCCGCCTGATAATCCCGCAGCCCAGGTTGAGATTAGTGGTCCTGATGGTACTGAAACCCGGTGGGTATTCGAAAAATTTCCCGATTGGGACAAAATGCACCCTGCAAAATATTCAAATGTGAAGCTCGCGTGCGACGGGATTGCAGGTGCCTATATGGCGAAGAATACGGTGATGGTACTGCAATCGCCGGAAAAACAGGTAATCGTTGATATAAAGGACAGACGTGTTACAGAAACCACACCATGGGAATTAAGAAAAAGATACCCTGTCGGGGATGCAAATAACCAGATTATGGTATCCGAATATTTTCCGTCCTTCGATTTTACACAAGAAGTCATAAAAAAATCAGACGAGGTCGGGGTACCTGCTATTCTCGTCGAGATTGACGGACCGCGTGGAAAGAAGGAGGAATGGCTGTTTGCCAGTAACCAGTATGCCACCTGGTATCCCGATAATAATTTTGCCCTTCTCTATGAATCTACGGGTGATTCGATTAAGCACTTTACCAGTAAATTGAGAATCCTGGAAGATGGCCAAACAGTTATGAAAAAAACAATCCGGGTGAATGACCCGTTACAGTATAAAGGTTATGTTATATACCAGTCGAGTTATGACCCGGAAGGGGGAAAGTATTCCGGGTTGCAAATTGTTAAGGATCCCGGTATTCCGATAGCGTATGCTGGCTTTGGAGCGCTATGTGTTGGCGTTGTATTCATATTTTATGTAAAGCCATTTCTACGAAAAAGACAAAAAAGAGAGGCGGAGGTATAAAAGTACATGAGTTTGATAAATATTACCTTAATTGTTTATATAGTAGCATCCATTGCATATGTAATAAGGGAGATCTGGATGTCGTCCGGTACGCGGTGGGCGTCTTTAGGGCTACTTATTTTGGCTTTCTGTTTTAATCTAGGACTGGTTATACATCGTTCTATCGTAGCCGGTCATCCGCCTTTTTCGAATCTCTATGAATCACTGGTATTTTATGCATGTTGTACGTCCTTTGTATATATCATTTTCGAATTTGTTTATAACTTCAGAGTAGTAGGGGCACTGGCATCTATTTTAGCGATGCTGATACTCTTTTATGCGACGCTTCAGGACGATACTATCAGACCCATTATGCCGGCATTAAAGAGTAACTGGATGCTTATTCATGTTATTACCTATATGCTTGGTTATGCGGCCTTTGGTATCTCGTTTGTCACCAGTATTATCTATTTGGTAATCAAACCGTTTACCAAGAAAAGGAAAGAAAATGCCGGCAATGAGGGAGCAGAGATATCACCGCGGAATTTTGATAAGCTGAGTTACAAGATCGTTGCATTCGGGTTTCCCTTCCTTACTTTAGGTATGGTTACCGGTGCGATTTGGGCAAAAAAGGCATGGGGTGATTACTGGTCATGGGACCCAAAAGAAACATGGTCCTTAATTACCTGGTTTGCATATTTAGTATATTTGCATACGCCTCTTGTTTTACCGAAAATGAGTGTCAGTAAATCGAAAATGTCAGTTGTGTTATCAATCTGGCTGCTGATCTCTTTTGGAATTGTGAATTTTACCTTTATGGGGTTAAACTATTTGCCGTCTGCAGCCGATAGTGAACATATTTATGGATCCCAATAGTTACCCGGGGAGGGAATGATTACCGGAGAGGATAGAACATGCCTGTATCAAGAGTACATGTTTCTGTGCGCGGGGTGGTTCAGGGCGTGTTTTTTCGTTCTTCTGCCAGGGAGAGGGCATTGACACTGGGTATTAAAGGATGGATAAAGAATCGCGGGGATGGAAGTGTCGAAGCGGTATTTGAAGGTAAAAAAGATGCAGTAGAGAAAATCCTCGACTGGTGCAAAAAAGGTCCGTCCGGGGCTATTGTTGAAGATATGGATATACATTGGGAGGAGCATACCGGGGAATTTGATGACTTTTCGATAATTTATTAGCATGCTCGATATCGTTACCACTGAGTCGGGTGTTATTGTATCCATCCGGACTCAGCCCTGTTCAAGCAAAAATCGTATTATCGGCAACTACGGGGGGCGCCTGAAATTAGCTGTTACCGCTGCGGCTGAAAAGGGAAAGGCGAACAAGGCCGTAATTGAGCTGCTGGCAGATACACTCCATATTCATGAATCTTCTATTCATATCATTTCAGGTGAATCTTCCCGTGATAAACGTATCATGATTCAGGGAATAACACCTGATGATTTAGAATCCCTACTCGACCGGAAAGATAGATGTTAATATTTCCGGTTTTGCAGATGAGATAAGGCACGGACAAAAGATTCCCGTTTAAGTACATGCAAACTCTAACCGGACACTACTGGTATGGACTATAAAAAAACGCTTAATTTACCTACGACAAAATTTCCCATGAAGGCGAATTTACATGAGAAAGAGCCTGCGATCCAGAAGAACTGGGAAAGAGAACAACTGTATAATCAGATACGGAAAGCACGTGCAGGTAAAGAAAAATATATTCTCCATGATGGTCCCCCTTACCCTACCGGGGAAATACATATCGGAACCGGGTTAAATAAGATATTAAAAGATTTTGTTATCCGCTTCCACACGATGAAAGGATACGACGCACCGTATATTCCCGGTTGGGATTGCCACGGTCTTCCGATTGAACACCGGGTAATGCAGGAAGTCGGCGAGGAGATTAAACATCTGACCAAACCGGAAATACGAAAGAAGTGTAAAAAATATGCAGAAAAATTTGTGAAGCTTCAGAAAATACAATTTAAAGCACTGGGTGTAATGGGGGATTGGGAAGATCCCTACCTGACGTTTAAACCCGGTTATGAGGCGGGTATTATTGAAGTGTTCGGGCGGCTTGTGGAAAAAGGATATATATACAGAAGCCGGAAACCGATTCATTGGTGTATGCGGTGCCAGACGGCCCTGGCAGAGGCGGAACTCGAATATCATAATGAGACAAGCCCGTCTGTTTACGTAAACTTTAAGACTATTGATGCCGTTGGGGGTCTGTTTGAAAGCGTTGGCAGCGATACGGTATCGGTAATGATATGGACCACTACCCCGTGGACGCTTCCGGCAAATCTTGCGATAGCACTTCACCCGGATTATGAATATGCCGCTATTCGTTATACACATCCGAAGACGCAAAAGAAAGAAATTACCATCCTTGCAGAGAAAAGGGTGGATATCGTTATGTCTGCGATAGGCATTAAGGAATACGAATATATCGGTAAAGTGTACGGACGGGCACTGGAGGGTATAAAGTACAAACACCCGTTTATGGACCGAACGGGGCCTGTTGTCATGGCGCATTATGTAACCTTATCGGATGGTACAGGCTGTGTTCATATAGCACCGGGACACGGTCAGGAGGACTATCTTACTGGTATTAAATACCATCTTCCTGTGATAAGTCCTGTTAATGCCGTCGGTGTGTTTACCGATGAAGCAGGAGAATTTGCCGGGCAGAATATCAGGGAAGGAAACGCCACGATAACAAAGAAATTAGAGGATACAGGATCGCTTCTCTATAAGACAGATTATACTCATTCATATCCCCATTGCTGGCGTTGTAAGAATCCGGTTATCTTCAGGGCAACAGAACAGTGGTTTGTTGGCCTCGACCATAACAATTTGCGCCGAAGGGTATTAGAAGAGATACAGCGGACTGCATGGATACCCTCCTGGGGGGAGAACCGAATGGCAAAGATGGTATCAGAGCGCCCGGACTGGTGTATCTCCCGTCAGCGGTCATGGGGGGTGCCGATTCCTGCCTTTTATTGTGTCGACTGTAATGAAGTACTGGTAAGCAAGGAGGTAATAAATTTCGTCAGGGATAAATTTGAGTTAGAGGGTGCTGATACGTGGTTTTATAAGGATGTATCCTACTTCTTACCGTCAGATACTAAGTGTTTGCAGTGTGGGAGTACACGGTTTGAAAAAGAAATGGATATTTTTGATGTGTGGTTTGAATCAGGATCAAGCCATTATGCCGTTTTACAGAAGCGCAGGGAATTAGCATATCCGGCCCATCTTTATCTCGAGGGAACCGACCAGTACCGTGGGTGGTTCCAGCTTTCATTGCTTCCGTCTGTATGCGCATGGGATAAGGCACCTTTTAAATCGGTGTTAACGCACGGATTTGTTGTTGATGAGAAGGGTGAGAAGATGTCTAAATCCCTCGGAAACTTCATATCCGTTGAAGATGCCTTACGGGAGTTTGGCGCAGATGTCCTCAGGTTATGGACATCATCTTTGGATTATCAGCATGATATGAGTGTATCCTATAATCTCATTCACAGATGCGCCGATGCGTACAGGCGTATCAGGAATACTTTCCGGTATTTACTCAGTAACCTCTACGATTTTGATCCTGGGGCGCATACAATTCCCTATAAAGAACTATTGGAAATAGACCGCTGGGCATTGCATAAACTCCAGGAATTGATCAAAGGCATTACCCGGGACTATGAATCCCTGCAATTCCACCGGATTTTTCATACCCTTTACAACTTTTGTTCGGTAGAAATGAGCGCTTTTTATTTAGACATCCTGAAGGACAGGTTGTATACCTTTGCGAAAGATTCAAAAGAGCGCCGTGCTGCACAGACCGTACTATACTCCCTACTCCTCGGCCTGGTGAAACTATCTGCACCAATAATTGTTCATACAGCAGAAGAGGTATGGTCGGTAACCCCTTATAAAGACGAAGATGTTCCGAGCATTCATCTCGCAACATTTCCGGAATATAACCCGGACTGGATTGATAATTCTTTAAATGAAAGATGGCAAAAGCTAATCAATATCAGGGCTGATGTAGCGAGAGAACTTGAAAAAATGCGTGCAGCCAAGGTGATAGGTAATTCTTTAGAGGCATCGGTAAATCTTTATACAAAAAATGAGGATTTCTACCAATTTCTGAAGGATTACGAGAAAGACCTTCCCGCAATATTCATTGTATCCGAAGTAAAATTAGGTAAGGATGTTCCACCGAAAGCAGTAAAGGGAGAATTACTACCCGATCTCTGGATTGAGTGTAGCGTATCACAGCACCGGAAATGTGAAAGATGCTGGAACTTCAGAGAAAGTGTAGGAGAAGACAAAGAACATCCAATGATCTGTGACAGGTGCAGTGCAGTGATTCATAGCTATTAAATCTGTTTTTGCATATCCTTGATGCAACAGTGATTCTTTATGTTGAATTGTTTTTAATCCCGAAGGGATGCCATGATTATAGCAAAAGACCTCAGAAGAATTGTAAACCCCGAAGGGGTGACATACTTGTAAATAAAAAATGAAAATAACAGCTAACCCGGAATGGTGGTGTCAAAACACAGCTTCATAATGTCACCCCTTCGGGGTTATTAGTCTGTGGTTTATTCTTTTGCTATAATCATTTCACCCCTTCGGGGTTAAGTACAAAATTTACTTGGGAGAATATTCCATAAGCAGAAACCTGGCCCCAAGGTGATTCAAAAGAAAAATAAGAATCTCTAAAATTAAGCATGGTGTCCCCGGAATTTCCGGATTTCATTTGAATGTTTTTCCCTTATTCCACCATATGAGTAAATTTATTTTTACTGCGAAAATACCGTTAAGCTATTTTAAATTCTTAGGTTATAACAACTTATAGTCAATGGGCTGAAAAGTATTTTATGATTTTCGTATCAACTGGCATATAATTTGAGAATCCCTCATTTGCTTATCTATTTTCTTCAATTCCAAAACCACGATAAAAACAGCACGATAAAGACAAACCCTCCATGGTGAGGAGGCCCAAGATGTGTAGGATATTTAAGTGGAGACAGAAGGGATGTATTGCAATACGTCTCTTTACGTTATGGTAACACGCGAAATTCGAAACACGAAAATACAAAACAAATTACAAGATACAAAATTCCAATGGAAAAATCGTATTTTGAATATTTGAAAATTAAAGAGCCGTCGCCCGATAAAACCATCGGCTTTAGCGTAGGCTATAATGACGATGACAATGGAGATAAACGTGAGGCGCTGATAAGTCTGGGAGGGGACAGGAAATAATTGTAAGGATACATCGGCATTGGATGTGATTATCCCTGGAGATGCACCAACTCCAAGACCGGAAATTATTAATGACCTCGTTACCTTTAACGAATTAAACCATGAGACTACTTCTGATACTTCCGGTTGTGGAGTGGAGAAGTTTATTCTCGATGCAAGACTAAGAAATAACAGCGTCAACGCATTTTCACTTTCTGGTTTGGTGGTTAAGGTTCTAGAATTGACCAATGGAAACTTGTTAGAAAATGCCGGTTTTCGTATATCAGAGGAGATAGTTACCCATGATTAACTTTATGGACAGGCGAATCTTTTACATCAGGGCTTTTCTGTTGTTTGTTGCTATTCAGCAGATCAGTCATGTTTGCCTAGCCGAAACGAAGACATTGCAGAGGTATGAATTTCAATTGTCAGGACAAAACTGGCAACGACGGACTATGTTTACTAGTTTTGTTGATGTTAAAAATGCTAGTAGAAAGAAACCGATTTCCAACAATAAAGGCATTAAGTCGGTTGTAGCGGTAGTTGACAATCGATTTATTGCGCATGGAATAATTACTGATATTAAGTGTGCTCAAAAAGGCATTCAAAAATTTAGTATGCAAATAAAGAAGACAGAACCGTTTAAAGATTATCGAAACTTTGGTCCTGGATATTTGGGAAAGGAGGTTGAAGTGTTTTCGGAAATTGGCATTCCTTCTTTTTTTCAGGTAGGAGTGAAGGTATCTGTGGTACTTCGTGTTTCGGGAGATGAATGGGGGCAGTATTTATTTTTTGTGGAGGAAATTGACAATGAGTCAAAAAATTAGTCTCAAATCACTGTGGTGCTGCATCGTATTTGTTATGCTTTCCTCGATTCTTTGTCCATTAGCGGCATATGCCGTTCCAGCATGTGATCGTCTTTTTGAGCTAAAACAAACTTCAGGGTTATCCTTTGAAGCAAGGCAGCGTGGGGATGAATGGCATAACTGGGTTGAAACAA
This sequence comes from Candidatus Loosdrechtia aerotolerans, assembly GCA_021646405.1. GTDB lineage: Bacteria > Planctomycetota > Brocadiia > Brocadiales > Brocadiaceae > Loosdrechtia > Loosdrechtia aerotolerans. Next base: position 135,276 of record SOER01000005.1, on the reverse strand, counting down.
GGGATGGATATGGAATTCACAAGAATGCAGCAACGGGCAATTGGGAATATTATCTATCCTCCAATCATGCAGCCAAAGTAAGGACGAATGGTCCTTCTTCTTTACATGGCATTTCCCCTGCGGTTGTGGGAGAGACAGACCCCGCTTCTCTTAATATTCCAAAGGGGCTGCGGCCACCCAGAACTTCAGCTAACGGAACCGAATTTTCCCTGGAAGGTTTGCAACAGGGGCCAGAAAGAGGATTAAAAAGTTTACAGGCGGTAAGTGGTACTATGCATCTCCTGGTCATAGGGGTTGACTATGCCAATGAACCTGCTACGTATACAGCAAACGAAATACAGCCACGATTTTTTGGAAGTAGTGATAGCGTCTCTGATTATTATAATAAAACATCTTATTCAGCAGTGACAATTGCTCCTGCAATAGAATCTCACGGCACATCAAACGATGGCTTTATTGGATGGTTGCGATTAGATGGCAAGCACCCAAATACAGGTGGCAATACAGATAGTAGGAATCAACAGATCGCAAAAGACGCTATCCTTGCTGCTGATCCCTATATCGATTATGCTCAATATGATGAAAATGGAAACAATATTGTTGAACCAACAGAACTTTCAATCATAATTATTGTGGCCGGATATGAGGCAGCGTACGAAGGGCCTATTTTACCATCGATATGGGCACACAGATGGAATATGAGGAATGTCGGATTTCCTGTTGTCGATGGCGAAACTATAGAGTTATATGCCCAGTTCGGTGAAAAGCATGGAAACCATCTGGCTACTTTTGGCGTCATGGCACATGAACTGGGACATCTGATGTTTACATTACCGGATTTGTACGACACTGACCTTAGCAACGGAGACTCGATGGGTGTAGGAGCATTTGATTTAATGGGTACTGGTTCGTGGGGTGCTCGACCCGATGCAGACAGTGGGTCCTCGCCAACTCAGTTATCTGCGTGGAGTAAAGAATATCTTTCATGGGGGACAGTAAATACTATCTCCTTTCAAGGCCAGGTTTCTTTTCCTAAATCAGATGGCAATAGTGCCTCCGTTTTTCGGATTAACACATCAGATGCAAATCAATATTTTCTTTTGGAGAATAGACAGTTTAGTGGTTATGATATGGGCTTTTTAGGATACACCGGCAACTATGGACATGGTGGACTGGTGATTTATCACATAGATAGGCGAAGAACAAGTCTATGGCCAAATTTTAATATCGTTAATGCAGATGAAAATGACAAAGGTGTGGATGTAGAAGAGGCCAATGAAGGAAGCTTAAGATACAGTATGTTGGATACTAATGAATCTGAGGCGAATACAAATATGTTCTTTTTTTCAGGAAATAATGACCGTTTTACTGATACCACCACACCTGATTCCAGACTGAAAAATGGCAACCCTACGGATATTTCAATTACTGATATCTCTACTTTCGGTGATACCATGACCGCTATTGTTAATCCGCCGGAATATACAGTACCTTATGTCAGTGCGCCAATGACCGTGGATGGGGAGTTAGACGAATCAGCCTGGGGTATTGTAACCGATATAAGCAGGATAGTATTGGGGGCGACAGACAACACCGCAAAATTCGGGATACTCTGGGACAGTTATTACTTGTATGTGGGCGTAAAGGCGCTGGATAACAACCTCTCCAACGACTCGCGATCAAAGAAGATTGGTCCGTTGTATGACGATGATAGTGTCGAGATTGTTATTGATGGGGACCATAATCGCGGGACGACCTACGATAGTCACGACCGCTATTTTCTCAAGGGGTGGAATAATAATGGCCTCGATGCCACTGGCACTAAAATAATAAGAGATTTGAAAAGAGGGGTGTTGCATGGCTGGGCGACAATTCCTGGTGGGTACAGTATAGAAATAGCCATACCATGGACTAATCTGGGAATCACTCCCGCGCCCGATAAAACCATCGGCTTTAGCGTGGGCTATAATGACGATGACAATGGGGGGCCCCGTGAGGCGCTGGTAGTCTGGCAGGGAACGGGAGATAATTATAAGGATACGTCGGCGTTGGGAGAAATTGTCCTTGGAGAAGCACCGACTCCAAGACCGGAAATTATTAATGATCTCGTTACCTTTAACGAATTAAACCATGAGACTACTTCTGATACCTTCGGTTGTGGAGGGGGGAAGTTCATTCTCGATGCAAAACTGACAAACAAAAGCGACAGCACATTTTTACTTTCTGATTTGGTGATTAAGGTTCTAGAATTGACCAATGGAAACTTGTTAGAAAATGCCGATGGCGGAGCGGGCGGCGTAGGTGCATCGTTGACGGTTCCACAGAAGGATAATTATGTCGATGGCGTACTGAGCCCGGGGGAATCCGTAGATGTTCAGTTCATTATTTGCTTAAATAAGAAAAAGTCGTTTCGGTTCGTTGTGGATGTGTTAGGGGTTAAGGAAACAGGGCAAAAAGTTGAAACAGTGGCGAGCTTGTCTTCTCAAGATCTAGAACTCGTAACAACACCCAAATCCAGGATTACTAACAAAAGAAGTTTCTTCGGCAGGTTCCGTCCTTAGTTGAAATATGTTTTGGACACCGATGAACACAGATTATATAAAGCCATAAGGTGCGCAGGGAAATACCCTGCGTACCCTGTGGTTGGTCCTGAAATGACTAAAAGACGATGAAAGGGGAATGAAAAATGTTAGAAAAAATTTCAGCAGAACAAATAGAGCATACAGGTAAAGGCTTAGATACTTCTCAAACCAAAAAACCTTTTGCAGAGCCCAAATTAACCTTTATTGAGCCAAAGCTTACGAAGCACGGGGATGCAACAAAGATTACCGGTTCATTCTTTGGTACCTTTTAAAGTAGTTATAACAAGGGAACTCATAAAAAAAGAGGATGGGAAGATGAGATGATTAAAGCTGAGACTAATTTCTATTCTTTCTACGAAATAATCATTAATGTCCGATGGAAAGGGCAAGGGGTTGAGGAGGAAATTGATTCACTCTTTTCTTCTTTGCCCTTTGTTAAACAAAGCGGTATAGCTGATTCCATTCATATTGAGTTGAAATTTACCACGAGTGATACACCCCTGGATATCCTGCATTCGGCATCGGGGCCTTTCTCCTGCTATGACTTATCAATCTATGAGGCCAATGGTTCTGTTTACCTCACTGACGGATCATCCCTTTTCCAGCTACAGCCCCAGGCGGGAATAGGGATTGTAACCCTTCATTATTCTTTTAAAGGAAAATCGCTTTTAGCAAAGCATAACTTCTTCCTTATCGGTCTTATCCATCTCCTTTCTCCCTTAGGTTTCTATGACCTTCATGCTGCCGCACTTATCAGGGATGGGATAGGATACCTTTTCCCGGGAGAATCAGGCAGTGGCAAATCCAGTACTGCCCTTGGTTTGGTCCATCAGGGCTGGCACTACGTCTCAGACGATGCCCTTTTAGTCAAACCATCAGCAGACGGGATAGAAGTCCTGTCCTTTCGGAGGCATTTTTATCTTGATCCTGTCTTGATCCATCAATTTCCGGAAATAGCTCCTCATCTTAAGAAATCGGCAGCGGGAGACCATACCAAACGATTTTTAGATGTAGAGTCCGTCTACCCGGGCCGATTTCGGTCGAGCTGTATTCCAAAGGTATTGATTTACACCCAAATAGTTCCTCAACCTGAGAGTAGGTTAATACCCGTAGATAAAACAACTGCCATCATCAAATTGATGAGACAAAGTGCATCGCTATTTTTTAAAAGCCAGGCGGTGGATGTACATTTGGAGGCTATGAAGCGGCTTGTATCTCAATCATATAGTTATGGACTCCTTGCAGGGCGTGATTTGTATGAAAGACCTGAGAAAATTTCAGATTTTCTATTGGGCAATATCAAAATCGTTATGAAGACAAAGCAAGAATGAACCACAGGGAAATGTTAATAGAACTTACGAATCGCTGTAATTTAAGCTGTCATCACTGCCTTGATAGGAGGCATAGTGGTGACGGAGACCTGAACATAGAAATTTTCGAAAGGATTCTCCAGAATGCCAGAGAGCATGGTTTTGATCACATTTCTTTTACCGGCGGAGAACCAACGTTGCATCCCCGATTTACAGAGTTGCTCACGATGGTATCCGAAGCTGGATATGACTTTGGTTTTGTTACGAACGGCTGGAATTTTACCAGAATTTATGAGAAGTTGCTCCCTCACAGTAATAAGCTTACAGGGATTACCTTTAGCCTGGATGGTGCCAGAGAAGGGACACATGACAGGCTTCGCGGCAGAGATTCGTACCGGAGGGTGATGCAAGCCGTAAGCATTTGTGTGATAAAAGGTATTCCCTTCACCTTCAATACGGCCATTACATCTCACAACCGGGGTGAATTATATGAAATAGCAGGGCTCGCAATGAAACTGGGAAGTCGGGGAATAAGGTTTGGTCATCTTATTTCAACCCCCCGGATTGTATTTGAAAATATGGATATTTCGCCGGTAGACAGAAGGCAGACAGAAATTATCACCTGTCAGCTTCAGAAAACCTTTTCCATTCCTGTAAGTATGGCCCCGGGGTATTATACAACCGAACTCTTTCCCTGTGCCCCGTTAAAAATGCAGGAAATTAACATCAATTGGAGGGGTAATATTACCATGTGCTGTAATTTATCAGGACATGGAGAAGATGTAGGAAACGATGATATAGCAGGCAATTTGAGTGAGATGAGTTTTTCTGAGGCTTATGGTCGTCTGATTCATATTAACAGGAAGTTTCAAAAAGATAAATGTGCGCTACACGACAAGGGCAACTTTAAAGATTCTGATTACTTTCCATGCTGGTATTGCTTAAATTATTTCAGGAAAGTAGCCTGGCTCAGCAATTACCCTGAAAATCCGTGGTCAAGCCTTGTCTGGTAGAGATAACTCTGTGTTGTAAAGTATAGATTGTGGACTGTAAAATGTTGAATGCACACAAGGATAGGGAAGAGAAAACACTGACAAACACAGTTTGTCAGTCGGTTTGAACGGTTTGAACGCTTCCTTTAGAAGCGGCCTGAACTCTGTCTCATGGTATTTTAAAGATGTGGGTAATGATAAGTCCTCTCGAGGAGAAGGGACTAATTGTTTGAGATTACGAAACTGTAAATGAGTGGAGGAAACCGATGATCCAGTTAAACCAGCATGTAACACCTGACCATGAAGTAGTTATTACGGAGTTAGAAGGCAAAGAGGCAGTCCTTCTGCATCTGGGGACGAAGATGTACTTCACTTTGAATGAAACAGGACTGTATATCTGGCAGATGCTGAACGACGGCCTTACACCTGAAGAGATAAGCAATAGAATCTCAGGAGAATTCGATATTACACCTGAAAAAGCCAAAGAGAGCGTACTCACTCTTGTGAATGAACTTATTCTTGAAAAATTAGTGAAGGTTGAAGATAGGTAATCAGACCCACATGCTAAAAAAATTTAGGGCAAATTTTCGTTCCTTTAAGGAGTTTTTGCTTTTCGCTCAAATTTTTCTCATGATTATCTCGTTACCTATTATGTTCAGACTCTTCTCCATTCCCAGGCTCATGAGAATGTTAACACCACGGGATTTGAAGATTTACCAGCACATGGAACGGGAGAATTTAAAAGATAAGATAGTGAAGTTTACGGACTATATCCTGAACCGTAATTCATTGACAAGCAAAAATATCTGCCTCAAACGCACCTTGGTTCTCTATCATTTTTTGCGTAAAATAGGGATGGATGTGCAGATATGTTTGGGAGTGAAATACAATACGTTATCTGATAGTGAGGCGCAAAAGAAGCTTGATGGCCATGCATGGCTCCTTTACGACAGAAATATTTTTTTGGAAAAGAATACAAAAATGACAAAGATATACCAGATGACATATTGCTTTCCATCTGAACATGAATGAGCCCGTGGCTCATAAGAAACCATTTACAGAAATAGAGAATCGCTGAGTACACAGAGAAATACTCTGTGGTTAAATTTTGATCATTTTGAGGGTTTATGATGGATATTTCTCATGAAAATAGGCTTTTGTTATATTGTGCTCAGAACGGGATGCCTGAGGACACACTGAATGAGGTCAAAGATATCATGAGCCTTTCATTGAACTGGGAAGAGGTTCTAGCGTCTGCTTTTTGGCATGGTATCGCACCATTACTGTATCATAACTTAAAGCATATCAGTAAGAATTATTATGTTCCTCAAGAGGTCATGGCTCAGTTGAGAACCGCCTATCAGGGAAATTTAGCGAGAAATATGTACCTTTATGCGGAACTAAAGAGGAGTTTAGAGGCATTTTATGATAAAGGCGTGAAAGTTATCGTTCTAAAGGGCGCAGCTTTAGCTAAAATTGTTTATGATGATATTGGCTTACGGCAAATGAGTGACATTGACCTCCTGGTTAAACAAGAAGACCTCTCTCATGCAGAAAAAATAATGTCCGGATTAGGTTACTATTTCCACGGTAATATGCCACCAGAATGGTATCGGGAGAATCACCAGCATATAAGTTATATTCATCCGGAAACAAATATCCCGGTTGAAATTCACTGGCACATAGCAAAGAAGACACATATGTCCCGAATCCGTATTGTTGATACTGATATCATTGAAGAGTGGTGGGAAGGTGTTAAGACCTTAGAATTCTGTAGTAATAAAGCGTTTATACTCTGCCCGGACGACTTGATAATTCACCTTTGCCTCCATTTCTTTAAACACCGTTTTATAAGTCAAAATAGAGGTTTTACGAGCAAGGGTGCGCTTATACAGATGTGCGATATTTTTCAAACCCTCAAATACTATAGACATGAGATCGATTGGGTAAGGCTTAAGGGTAAGGCAGAACAATACGGTATAGATACCCTTATGTATACTACTCTTTTTATTGTAAAGGAAATTATGGGTGAGCACGATGACATTTTTCATAACATCCTTTGGAGATTTAGATCAGAGGATTTAGACCATGAATTAGTACAGCTTATTAAAAAGAGACTCCTTAACAAAGAAGATGCTCTTACTATTATTCCTAACACATTAATTCGATCACGGGTAGCTCATACGTTTCAAGAAAAGATAAAGATCTTGCTGAGAGGTACATTCCCTAACCCAGAAATTATTTCTAAAAAATATTCAATTCCCCTAACTGCTAAGATGCTCTACTTTTACTATGTAATTTATCCGTTTCATCTCCTTTTAAAATACAGAAAAACAATGTTTGAGATGTCGCGAACAAGGGAAGAAGCAGTCCTTAATACATGGATAAATTCTCAAGATAACACATAATGATTGTCTGGGAGGCCGTTGAGAATCATTTACCAAAGAAAACCGGAATGCCAAAGACAAAGATGGGGGCATAGATGAAATATGGGAAGTGTCCCTATATTCCTATATTCCTCTCTATTCACAAAGATATCTTTTCAAGACGTTCCGCTATCCAAACTTTGATAATGGATTGTCGGGGTACACCTAAACGTCTTGCTTCTTTATCCAATAAATGGATCATCCACAAAGGGAAATCCACATTTACCCTTTTCTGTTCCTGCTCAGGTCTTCTTGCCTTTGACAAATCAAGATATTTGGAAATATCCTTGCCTTCATCAAATTTCTTTTCAATTTCTTTAGCCTTTATAGCCTTCATATATATCAACCTCCTCTTTTCTCGAACAGCGCACTGAAATAGTCCTTGTCTTACTGCTCCTGTAAGTTATAATTCCAGACCAATATTTTTCCGATCACCAAAAATCTTGGCTCATCGCTTGTTTTTAAAGGAATCTCAATCAAATCAGGGTCATCCCAGAGAGTTTGTGCTTCAGAGAAATCAATTCCATGCTTCGATTTATTGATGTCACTTTTCTTTGGGTCGAATTCAAACTCCACAGTATAATTATTATACCTCAAATATACCTATAGTCAATAATAATTGATACCAACGACGGAGTGCAGTTGGAAATTCCAGGGACACCATACTTGCACTTGATGCATAGGTATTGTAATTTAAAAAGACATTAACCCAAGTTTCGCAGTTAAGGTAAAAAAGGCTTGAGAAATCAAGGATTGTACCAAGCATTCTTCGCTGCAATTGTTCTTTTTTAATAGCAAGCACCTCGCGTTCTACCGGCTTTGGATTCATTATCATTATCAGGCTGTATTGTTCTCCAAAAGAACATAACCCTCCGCACATCCATGCATATTATCAGGATTACAAGGCTATAATCGATATTCGTGCATGTGAGATATCAGAAGGCAAGTTGCCTCCAAAACAAACGAAACTTGCTTTAGCATGGGCTGAAATTCATAAAGAAGAACTTTTAGCTGATTGGGAATTGGCATCAAAAGGTGAACTTCCCTTCCCAATCGAACCTTTGAGATAAGGAGGAAAGAAATGTATTTTTCAGTAATAAGCGTAAAGCCATTAGATGGGTACAAGCTTTTGATTAAATTCGAGAATGAGGAAGAAAGAATTTTTGATGTATCACCATATTTTGACATAGGTAAATTTGCAGAATTAAAAGATATGTCTTTATTTAACTCAGTAACAGTCAAGTTTGATTCGATAGTTTTTTGATTAAGGAAGAATAAACGGGATGTGCCCGCTGATACATCGACGATCGTCCTCCAGGTTAGTGACGTCAAAGACGATCCGAGTGCTGCAGCCGACCGTACCGCAGGTTGTGCTTTGCCCCGAAGCTCAAGGCTGAATGTGCGGCCTGGTGGCTGAGCCCTGCTGTTAGGTGTCTAGATTTTGGAAACTGAAAGAAGCTATTGCAAAACGTCTAAAATCGTGGTAAGCTAAAATTATTCATTTGTTTTAAGGGAATTGAGTTTATAACAGATGTTATAAATTCTCTGACTATCCCCTGAAATGCGAAGAAAATGCCAACGACATTAAGGATCGGGCCTTATCGTTTTTACTTCTATTCCTATGACTGCGGCGAATCGCGCCATATGCATGTTGACCGGGAAAGGATGAGTGCTAAATTCTGGCTTGACCCTGATGTAGCATTGGCTGCCAACTATGGTTTTAATCGAAAAGAATTACGGGATATTGAGCGGATTATGCACGAGAATTTGGAGTTGTTAAGAAATGAATGGGATGCATTCTGTAACGCTAACCCTTAGTAGAATTATCAACGTGACTGTTACGGATGATACACTCTCGGTTGATTTGGAAGATGGTCGTACCATTGCGATTCCGATTGGTTGGTATCCTCGTTTAGCTTATGGAACCCCGGCAGAACGAGCTAACTTCCAAATTAGTGGGGCAGGATATGGAATTCATTGGCCTGATTTAGATGAAGATATTGGGGTTGAAGGAATATTGCTCGGTAAGAAGTCGAGCGAGAGCCAGGCTTCATTTGAGCGATGGCTGCAACGACGACGAACGGGCCAGAGTTGAAAACTTGAATTAGTGATAAAAGTTGCATAAACCATACCCCAGGATGCCGCCCAATAACCCATTGCACCCGACCTCAACTGCGGCATTTTTCAGTTTACCCCAGGCAAGTCCAAGTTTGTATCTGAACCTCATGTTTTATATTGTTTGTTTAGCTATTGATTACAGAAGATTACTATTCAGACCAAACTATAGGCTACTCCTCTCATGGCCACCTGCTTGTGGTATCACATACCGAGAGAGGGAAAACAATACGTATTATCAGCGCACGATCTGCAACCACACGTGAAAGGAAACGACATGAAAGCTAAAGAAAAGAAAACCAGTAATGAATTACGCCCCGAATACGATTTTGACTATTCAAAAGCTGTTCGTGGTAAGTATTACAAACGTATTTTAGAGGAAGGTGCTAATGTTGTTATGCTTGAGCCTGATGTGGCTAAGGCATTTGTTGATTCAGCTGCAGTAAATGATGCGTTGCGGTCATTGCTTGAATTAACACGAACGACCAATCGCCTAACAAGTCGCCCCAGCGGATCCAAAAAGCGACGGTAGAAGTATTATCTGTGGATGGGTAATTTGCTGCACATTACCTGATTTTTAGTATGGTATTGCCGTGGGATAAACAGACTATCCCTGTCTCCTGTAATAAATGGCATAAACCAAATAGTTCAGTTTGGCATAATACAGGATTCATCATCTGCCACTCTGTTGAATGCAGACAGGTCATCAAAAAGCTCATAGACCAGTTCATGGTTTTTAGGGGAGGTACGGTGTCAGGGGGTCTCTGGAAGGCGTCCAAAGACCGAGGTGTTTGAGTATCTGGCGTATTACCTGTTGGTCAGTGATAAAACTGATAATCTTCATTTCCCCGCTGCAGTTTGGACAGCACAGGGGACCTACCTCATAGATTTTCTTGATACAATAGAAAGGAGTACGTGAATGGATCCAATTAGACTTCTTTTTGCCATATTGCTGCCCCCGCTGGGTGTTTTTCTGCAGGTCGGCATAGGACTTCATTTCTGGCTGAATATCCTGCTCACTCTGTTCGGCTATATTCCCGGGATTATTCATGCGGTTTGGGTTATTGCACGGAAGAGGTAGCGGAATGGGTGAGGAGAAAAAAAGTTTCATCTGCGATGATAGGAAATTGCTTTTTTAGTTTGATACAATAGCGCCATTGCTTTGAAGGGATGCGTCGTGGTTGGTGTGCAGATACGTCGATTATTTCGATAGCCTCATCTGCAGCATCTGTCGTTTGATTACCAGTGGTAAAGGTATCCTGCTTCTTGCGTAATCCGCGTGATTTGTTTGAGTACCAATCTATTCGTAATTATTCAGGTTCATGGTTCAGGGTTAGGGGCATATGCATCAAGCTGAGCCTTAGTAGAGACGCAAAATCTTGCGTCTCTACTTGGCCTGCCACAGGCTTGTTCCCAAACAGACAGGCTGGGTCAAATAAACAATTTTCGTACATTTTGAGGCGTTTCTTCCCCACTTTAAGGATTAAGAGCTATAAATTTAAGATAAAATGGATAATTTTTAAGGGTTATTCCCCACTTTTAAGACAAAGGAATCCATTTGACCCAGCCTGTCTGTTTGGGAACAAGCCAACCCTGAACCTGAGTAATTACTATTTTTGTAAAATTTGTATCCATCAAGAGATTTTTTATTTATGGAGGCCAGTTTTAAAAGACCAAAAAGATGATATGATTTTGGAATTAGCAGTAGCAGGTAATTGTGATTACATTGTTACTTACAATAGTAAACATTTTAAAGGCTTGGAACAATTTAAACCGGAACCAATAACGCCTAAAGAATTTATTGGATTGCAAGGAGACTTATTATGAGTACTTTGAGTATAAGATTACCGGAATCGTTACACAAAAAAATTAAGAAAATTGCTAAAGAAGAAAAGATTTTGAAGCTATATTAAAAAAAGTGCCTGATGTTGAACCAGAACCGTACGATAAGTTAACCAAGGCATAACAAGTCGCTTCACCTGATCGCTTTCTGCTATCGGATAGGGGTCAGACCTTGACAGGCTGTCCGAGAATGCAAATTCATGAAATTTCAGATATTGATTTACAAGGACATATGACTTGGGAGACCGCGAAAAAGTGAATTCTCGGACAGCCTGTTTCAAAATGGTAAATTTGTCAAAAAAATAAAGATTTGATGCCATCAACTTCTTCGTAATATGTTTGAATTCTGGGATTTTTTGGGACACCATACTTAATTATTGACTTTGTTATTAAAATAATTAAGATAAGCCTATGTCAAGGATTGCACGTGTGGTTGTACCGGAAGTGTCACATCATATTACTCAGCGAGGAAATCAACGTTTGCAGACATTCTTCTGAGATGAGGATTATATGAGGCATACAGAAACTTATTGAAATATGAAGATATCTCTTTCATACCAACGCAGCCTTTTTGATATGGAAGCTACGGTACCGGTCACAGACGCCAGCGTCAATGGGCGTTCTGGTGCCTTTGTCGATAATATGGCGCTCCCGGTTCACCGTTGGTTTCGGTACTCTGCTGGGTTTTCCGCCGATTGGGTCCGATCGTTGATTCGTGAGCGTCGCGACGGATCGCCATCATTCGTTGTCCTGGATCCTTTTTCCGGCGTGGGCACTACCCTGCTTGCCTGTGATGCCGAACACGTTCAGAGTTGGGGGTTTGAAACACATCCATTCGTTTACCGGATTGCCAATGCAAAACTCCGTGGCATCCAGGTTGATTCATCAACTCTCAGTTCACTCTTCCAGCGTTTTGCAGACTCCATTCCTGAGAAGTTGTCCATCGAGTTGAAAGAGGCTTCATCCCTCCTAACCAAATGTTACACACCAGAAGTCCTGTCTCCGCTATTTGTGATGCGAGACGTGTTCTTGGCTGAGTTTGATAAAAAAACACCCGAATCAGAACTGCTCTGGCTTCTTCTGACTGCAATTCTTCGACCCTGTAGCGGAGTAGGAACTGCTCAGTGGCAGTACGTATTGCCAAATAAGAATAAGGCAAGCGTCCAAACACCGTTAGCGGCGTTTCAGTTCAAGGCTACTGAGATATTGCAGGATGTGGAGTACATCCAGCGTAACGGTTGGTGCTCAGATAGCCACATCCTGATGACTGATGCACGTGCCCCGGAGGGCTGTTCACAACTTCAAGTTGATGCGGTTGTGACATCTCCTCCCTATCCGAACAACTACGACTATGCTGACGCCACACGCCTGGAAATGACTTTCTGGGGTGAAATCAATGGATGGGGAGACCTACAAAATGCTGTTCGCCAGCATCTTATCCGCTCATGCTCTCAGCATGCCGCTGCAGAGAAACTGTTACTTGATGAGCTGCTCGCAGAACCTGTGTTAGATCCAATCAGGAGAGACCTTTCAACCGCTTGTCATACATTAGCGGAAGTCCGGGAGACTAAGGGGGGAAGAAAGAGCTATCATACGATGGCAGCGGCGTACTTCAGGGATCTCGGTCTCGTTTTCAAGTCATTGAGACAAATTTGCCGGCCTGGACGTTCGTGTGTTTCGTTATCGGCGATTCTGCACCTTATGGTGTCTATCTGAATGTTGACACATGGCTGGGGGAGTTGGCTCTTGCCGCAGGTTTTAGATCTTATTCTTTTGAGAAGATTCGGGATCGGAACATCAAGTGGAAGAATAGAAAACACAGAGTCCCCTTGAAGGAGGGCAGGCTTTGGATCGAAGGGTAAACACACGTGGCTGAATCCCCGTCTCACAAATTCGGACAAATCATTGGCAATCTCCTCGAGGCTGTCATTGAGCCGTTTCTATCGAACTTCGCAAGGGAGAAGAATCTGTACCTCGATCATCAAAAGAAATCACGCAAGTCGAGGAAAGGGAAGAAGGTTACATGGGAAGACCCTTATGGCAATGTTCACGATCTTGACTATGTTTTGGAAAGAGATGGTAACGACACAATAACAGGCATCCCCGTTGCGTTTATTGAAGTTGCTTGGCGTCGATACACTAAGCACTCACGGAATAAGGCGCAGGAGATTCAAGGAGCGATTTTACCTCTGGCTGAAAAATTCCAGTGGTCCAATCCATTTCTCGGTGCTGTTCTGTCTGGTGTCTTCACTGAAGGATCTCTTGAACAGCTCGTTCGCTTGGTTTTCAAGTGCTCTACTTCCCATATAAAACGTTAGTTGCCGCTTTTGCTGCAGAAGGGATTGATATTGCCTTTGATGAAACAACCCCAGATGCAGCCTTTCAGAAATGTGTCAAGAAGATCGAGGCGGCTCCCCAGTGCATGACAGAGAGGATAAAGAGACATCTTGTGGTTGCCAATCAGGGAGGACTCGATAAATTCATGGTCGCACTCAGTGATCGACTGAATCGCATGGTCGAGAGGATTGTCATCATTCCTCTTTATGGCAGATCAAACGAGTTTGTGACTATCAACGATGCGATTAGATTTCTCGATGAACATCGGATTTACGAGGGATCTGGTGAATTCCGAAAGTATGAAATCCTCGTCACATTTTCAAACGGTGACCGTGTCGAAGGAGCGTTCAAGGAGAAGGATAAAGTCCGGGAATTTCTGCAATTTGTTTCCAAACAATAGCGTGGCCAACAAAGGCATGCACCTGACGGCTGTTCCGCTCTGCTTCGCAGCCGCAGGTAATGCTTGGCCGTTGGGTCTCTTGGGAGAAGGTGTTTTATGGACGAAAAGACATTAGAGAAAATTCTGATTAAGTATCCTGATTTAATTGAAAAGGATATTAAATTTATTGGGAACCAGGTTTATCTTAAAGGAAAGAAGCTGGACATTTTATTTGAAGATATCAATGGCCAAAAACTAGTTGTTGAAGTTAAATTAGTGGCAACGCGAAAAGATATTGCCCAGTTACTGGATTATGCTGGGCATATATTGGAAGGGGAAAAAATACCTATTAGGGTAGTACTAGCTGCAAATAGAATCCCTGAAAATTTTAAACGTTCTTTTGAATATTTTGGCATTGAATATATAGAGTTAGCATCGGATTATTTGCTTGAATACTTAAAAAAGAAGAACGATAAAAAACTTATAAATAATATTCTTAATGAAGACTTACAGGTAGATATTAAAGATGATAAAAAAGTGATCTTTGAGTCGATGCCGCAAACAGCAATACAAAGCGAACGAAACTTAGCTAGACAAAATATGGCCAAGAGGTTAAAAAGCGGCAGGGTTTGTAGCCAAGCAAACCATCTAATAAGTTTTTTGAAGCAATCATCTAAACCAGTGTTTATGAATGATGTAGTTGGTCATATGAAAAGAATAGGATACAAATCCAAAACGTATTATGATTTGTCAAATGCTTTAAAGGATTGTGGTATTGTTGATATTATAAAAATAAATGGTAGAAATGCATATGTTTTATCAAGAGACCTAACCACCGCTGAAGCCAATCGGGACTAAAGAGTGTTTTCGGGTTTTTGTCAAATGTGGTTATGCCTTGCCAGGCTATCCGAGAATGCAATTGCTGCCTGTACATATAACATATGTTGTGTGGGTCAAAGGGGTCAAATCTTTCAAAATGACAAGGCAAGAAAATGAAATCTCGATAAAGATATTTTTGATTTCTTGTCAATTATCCCTATATAATGGCTTTTAAATAATAGAGGAATAATAGAAATAATGAAGAATTGGAATAATAGGGACACATCCCAATTCTTGACAAGATGGATAGCAAGACGATATAAAGTGAGACATGCCTCGAATAGCAAGATTGGTAGTGACAGGATATCCTCATCATGTAATCCTAAGAGGAAACAACAAGGAAAAGGTCTTTCTGGACAGAGAAGATTTTTAAAGGTATATATCCCTGCTTGAAAGATACTCATCCGAAAAAGAAACGTTAATACTGGCTTACTGCCTTATGACAAATCACGTACACCTGATTGTAACACCCTTGTATTCCAGGGACACCATACTTAATTATTCGGGCGAACCGGAAGACCTCATCATTATCAGGATGTATTGTTCTCCAAAAGAACATAACCCTCCGCACATCCATGCATATTATCAGGATTACGCGGTTCTTGAGTTTTTTGTAATTGGGGGCACATCCCATTTGTTGTAAGGGCAAAAGATGGTAAATGACCCGGAAGATTACCCATATTCCAGCGCCAGGTCTCGCATTAACGGTGAAGCCAACAACTTTCTTAAAGAACCGTTATTTGATAAAATGGAGATGGCCGACTACAAGTTGCACTTGAAGAGATCAGAGCAAAAACCCGCCTGGGAAAACCGCCTGGTGGAGAAGATTTCATGGCATGTCTGTCGGAAAAATTAGGCAGAAGATTGCTATTCAGACCAAAGGGCAGACCGATAAAGAAAAAGGAAGAATAAATGGGATGTGTCCCCAACTATCCATTATCTCCAGACATCACCTCACGATGATGCCCTTGGGGTTTCGTTTGTCCTTCGGCCTCATCTGCCCGGACAGGAGACTTCCACTCCCATGCATTGTAACATGCACGGCACACACGATAAAAATCCAGCGGCGGCGCCTTTTGCCGTCCGCTGGATTTTTTAGGCATGCCGGTTTTATTTTAAGCAAATATCAATCTTCCTCCCTTAGGTTCAGGTATAGGATCGCTAAATTCCTTAGCTGTGTCAATCCATAATTGAATTGCCTCTTTAGCATTTTTTAATGCGTCTTCTTGAGTGCTACCATGTGCTGTACACCCAGGAAGTTCAGGAACTTCTGCTACAAAGGTATTATCCTCGTTGCTCCAGTAAATAATAATTTCGTATTTATACATCAATATTCCCTCCGAGTTTATACTTCACTATAACATTTCTTACTTGTTTAACCTGATAAGGTTTTACCATGTTACCCTCATGCTGAAGATTAATCTTTTCTATAACCCCTTCTTTTCTGAATATGTGATGGCTACCTTTAATTCTCATCTCGAAACCTAAGTGTTTTAGCAGGTTACATAAGTCTTCAAATTGAATACTCGCATCGGATGTTCCACTAAGAATTTTAAGTAAAAGTTTCTCATGCTTACCCATTGCTATATTTTACCAGAAATTAATGGTTATTTGATTATTTTATTATGAATAACGCCCGCATCAGCGGCACGCTGAAATGGCGCGCATTTTGTCCCAGCAAATGCGTGACATTTTGGTGTGTCCGCCTACATGCGGATGTTAGCTGCATCTTTATCTATGCCGACTTGCTCCTTCGCTACGAGACGACTTCGCGGCCTCTTGTTCTAAACAGTTTCAGAGCGAGGGTTTTTGTTTTTTCGACAGGTAGCGCAGACTCTTCAATGTGTTCGCCATGTGTCAGCAGATCCCGCACTCTCTTAATCTCCAGAAACACATCCATATTCTTAGCGTCCAAGCTTGGCCATGCAAACATCGCGCACCAATGGAACTGCTGTGAAAGATTCTTTGAATCATGAAAGAAGCGCTGCTCAAAGAATTTCCTCATTGGTTCTTCGATTCGTGCAGGCATGTTGAATGCTGTATGTGCGTGGCTTTCGTAGCTCAATGTCTTATAGGTGATGTGGGTATACCTTTCGACGAATAGGAAAAAGCCGAGAAATTGTTTCAACCTTTCACGTTCATTGATGGCGGCGTAGAAGTTTCGACTAACATCTGTCTTATTTTACGGCTATTAGTACATATAATACGTTTACTGATAACTTGATATACGGTTATTTGGGTATATAATAATGTTCACGAACATTTTGCTGGTAATATACCTTAAACTACCAAAACATTTCAATATTTTTTCTTGAAGCAAAAAGCAATCATTATGTCTAAACCGAAACTGCTGGATCAGGTGCGTGATGAAATCAGGGTAAAGCACTACAGCATGAGGACAGAAGAGGCTTATGTTCATTGGGAATAATAGGGGGAATAATAGGGGGAATAATAGGGGGAATAATAGGGACACATCCCAATTCTTGACAAGATGGATAGCGAGATGAGATAAAGTGAGACATGCCTCGAATAGCAAGATTGGTAGTGACAGGATATCCCCATCATGTAATCCTAAGAGGAAACAGCAAGGAAAAGGTCTTTCTGAACAGAGAAGATTTTCAAAGGTATATATATCCCTGCTTGAAAGATACTCATCCGAAAAAGAAACGTCAATACTGGCTTACTGCCTTATGACAAATCACGTGCACCTGCTTGTAAAACCCTTAAAGAAACCGCGCTTTACAAGATGATGCAGGGCATTCCTCTTTGCTATACACAATATTTTAACAGGAAATGCTTGAGAACAAGAATCAAGACCCCAATGACTCAACCAACTACAGGAAGTGACTTTAACCTTTTTATCGAATCAATTTCTTTTGCTTTTACAGATTTTTCTTCTCTTAAATCATACTCCATTTGAAGGCCAAGCCAGAAATCCGGCGTTGTGCCAAAGAACTTTGAAAGACGCAGAGCCGTATCTGCTGTTATTCTCCTTTTTCCTTTTATTATTTCAGAAACCCTTGTAGGTGGCATTTTGGTTTCTTTTGCAAGTCTGTATGCAGAAATACAAAATACTTTGAGAAATTCTTCTTCAAGAATTTCTCCTGGGTGTATATTAGAAATCTTTTTCATTCTAAATTCCTTTCTTAATGATAATCAACAATTTCAACATCGGATGCATTTGCTTCATTCCAGATAAAGCAAATTCTCCATTGATCGTTTATTCGTATGCTGTATTGCCCGGTTCTGTTACCTTTGAGTTTTTCCAGGCGATTTGCAGGTGGTATTCTTAAATCCTGCAGTTCCTTTGCCCTGTGAAGCATAAAAAGTTTTCTTAAAGCGATACGCTGAATAGAAACTGGAAATCTCAGGGAATGTTCCTGGTTCCATATTTTCTCAGTTTCTATGCATTTGAATGATACTATCACAGTACCATAATAACGGTTAACGATAATAACGTCAAGCAGGAATATCGTTTCGATGTCTCCTTTGAGATAAAGTGGAGGTTTTACGAAAAGGAAGACTTCAAATACTTTGGAACAGGTCGTCTATGGGAATGCAGATATCACTCATGCATGATAGATAAAGTCAGGTATTTATGGTGGGAAAACCGCTTGGTGGAGAAGATTCCATGTCCTGTCTGTCGGAAAAATTAGGCCAGAAGATTACTATTCAGACCAGAGGGCAGACCGATAAAGAAAAAGGAAGAATAAACGGGATGTGTCCCTAATTATTCAAATAGTAAGATAAATAACCTGAGGCATCATAAAGCGAAGATGATAATATCTTTGATTGTTATTATGTTGATTTGAACCACTCGGTATCAACTGAAATTTTTTCCACCATTTCTTTTTTTATTCCGAGGCCCAATTCCTTTAACTTGTCGGCGAGTTGGTCCCCATCAACAAGATCAATTGGTGGTGCACCATCTCTTGTAGCTTCTCGGATAGCGTCACGAGTAAAAGTGCCTGTTGTAATAAACAGGCCCTTGTCAGCTCGCCCTATCATTGCACCTCTGAAGTCACGTATCTCTGAGGCAGTAACAGTTCCCTTATATTTCTTGCACTGAAAAATTACGTGAAAACTCAGCAAGCCACTTAACCGCATTATACCTTTACCGTCGATTCCACCATCCCCAGAACGACCGGTTACTTCAACTTGTACAAAACCAGATTCCCTTAGGATTCTTTTTGCCAACCTTTCAAAAGCATCTGGAGATATTTCATGTATGAGGATTTGATGGAGGGTACTACGCCAAGACTCAGCCTCATCTGGGATTTCAATATCTGTATCTGCATCTGCTTCAGGTAATTTTTCCTTTTCGATGGCTTGTTTCTGTTTTTTGTGTTCATCTCGTACTGTTTTTACAACAACTTGAGGATCAACCGATTTTACATTGCGTTTTTCTGGAACAATTAGCCAAATACCTCTATCTGAATTTTCCAATAAACCATATTTTTTTAGATAGGTGCGTGCCCATGCCAAACGATATTCAATTTCAGTCTGACTGCTTTTTTC
Source organism: Candidatus Loosdrechtia aerotolerans (assembly GCA_021646405.1). Classification (GTDB taxonomy): domain Bacteria; phylum Planctomycetota; class Brocadiia; order Brocadiales; family Brocadiaceae; genus Loosdrechtia; species Loosdrechtia aerotolerans. Next base: position 115,896 of record SOER01000005.1, on the reverse strand, counting down.
CGGGTTATGTGGAAGATTCAATATATCTTCTGGTAAGCCTGACAATTCTGATACTTTTTGTGCGATCTCTTCAATAGACCCAGAGCCGCCTAACTCATGAAGAGCTTTAAGTAGTGGATTCATGAGTTCATGGTATTTCGGCATCTGGCTATTAAGTTTCATTGAGTTTCCACCTTATTTTTTTCGCTTGACAAAAGCCTTCTAATGGGTGACCCTGTTTTGTTCTCCGGTCTTGCCAATTTCACTCCCTTGTGGATCCTCTTAACAATCTCCTTTGCTTCACCTTCTTGACTCTTGGCATCATGCGCAAACACACCAACACCGAATTTTCTATGCTCAATGAGAAATGCCACACCGTTGAAATCAATTGGCACTGACCACGATATTTTTTCAAATTGGCCAAGATTCTTAAAACCGAGCAGCTCTACCAACAAGAAATAGCAAAGGTAATACTCTGGCAATGAACGACCCGCATCTGTTCTTTGTGCGTTAAACAGGAATTTGTCTTCTGTTTTCGTCTCGTCAGTAATCGGTGCAATAGGAGATATAGCTTTCAGCACCCTATCTTTAAGGTCAGCCACATCATCTGGAAAGCAATATGTCTCTGCCATTGCTGATTTAAAGCCTAACGTCAAGCTTCAGGAGCCGGCGGCCTCACCGCCGTCAGCAAGATGCTCGGATGGCCGGCCGCCGGTCTCCTGCAAGCGTTTGTTAGCTCAGTGACGCCAGCCCGGATTCGGGGCCCAGTTCTTCACCTGCAATCTCGCGGGCGCGCCGGATGGCTCTTTCGTAAAGTGGGGCGAAGACATCGTAAAAACGCGTGAGCCAGGTTGCTGCCCAAGCTGCCACATCCTCGATCGTATCATCAGCCTGCGGCTCTCTCGAAAGTAAGATTGCACACTTCCGAGTATTTCCCGATCCGTCCCACACCAGGTTCACGCCAAGATCAATTTCGATTTTGGACCGTTGCTCTTCTAGCGCCGCCAAGAGATTGCGATTGAACTCCTTCTCGGCTTCGTCGATGTACAATTCGATGCGCATTTCGCCGGCTCGACGAATGGCGGCCAAATAGCTTCGGCGGCCGATGTTCCTGTAATAGAGGGCGGATGACTTCGGTGGCGCCTTTCTGCGAAAGGCCGGATGATTGGCTGCCTGCTCGATTATCTTTCCGTAGAGGTCTTGAATTTCCTCAGAATTGGCTGCCTCGCGAGCTTGGCGTTCGAGCTTCGCTTCTTTCTTCTCACGGCGGATGATGAATGATTCCGCCTCTGGAAGAGGGATGAGGATTGATGCGTCGAGCAGTAGATGTTCGCCAACACGGTGCGGACGGAGTCGGATGCATTTGATGTCGATATCACACTCCCGCAGCCACAGGACGGACGCCGTGATCTCCGCCGGAAATGTCTCGGCTCCCAACACGATTCGTGGCTTGCTGTCCACTTCGACGAAGTCTGGGTCCTCCACGAATTCCCGCATCGCCTCTGCTGCAGCTTCGGCCGTGATCGCCACGTTCCGCCGCGCTCGAAACTCGGCATGGATTTCCGCGAGGTCTTGAAGCGTCATAGTTGAGCAATATGCGGCGTACCGGATTGCTTGAAGTTCCGCGTGAGAGCCAACGGCGGATCTCTTGAGCTCCACGATTACGACTTTCCCCTGTCGATCTAGAGCGAGGAGGTCAAGACGTTCACGGGTCCGATCGAACCGCGAGAACTCATCGGTAATGATGAAGAGGTCCTCGCCGAGGATTGTCGGATTAGATAACACCCATTCCTGAAGATCGTGTCTTTCCCGCAGACCGAGATCCGCGAGCGAGGCAGTCTCGACCGCGGTGGCTTTCTTGCCGACAGGATCAATTGCAAAGAGCACAGATTATGGCCTCCCGTGATGTGAAGCTAACGATCAGCATCAGCGGCGGCGCGAAGCGCCGTCCGCTGCATGCTGTTGTTAGGCGGTGTTCGTGCTCGACCGGCCTTCACTTGAACAACGCCACCAACGTGCTAACCACCGTTGCCAATCCAACGACGGCAGCGACCGCGAACGACGCCCAAGTCGCCAAGCGCTGAGAGCGCTGAAGTTCGAGCATCTTCAGTTCCATCTCGCGCCGGTCAAGGTCGTGATACTCACGGAAGAGGCGTTCCGCGTCCAGGCGCGCGGACTCAAGCCGATGTTCATCCGACGCCCGAGCATCCGGGTCTCCGTAGCCGCTACCCGGTTGAAAGAGCTCAGCGGCGAGCTTTGAAGCTGCGTGGCTCGCCTCAAGCCATCTCGCTCGGGCTGCTTCGACTCCACTGTTCTCCGTGCTTCGATTCATGTCATTCGCCTTAATCGGTGCGCTGCGCCAATCCGCCTAACATAGATTATACTGCCTAATTGCAGTAGTATAATACAGTATTCTTGATATTTTATGTTGCAGATCTTACCATATTCAATATATTGTATCAACGCTATTATTATACTGAAAAACAAAAATACTGCACATGGAGTTTGTATGAAATTGCTTGATCAGATTCATGACGTTATTCGGAAAACATTATTCAATACGTACCGAACAGGCATAGGTAGACTGGGTTAGACGATATATCTTGTTTCACAAAAACGCCATCCGAAAGACATGGGAGAAAAGGAAATTTCTCAATATATTTCATTAGCAAAAAATCACAGATTTTTTGCCTTATTAAATGAAATAACTATACTATCCAATAAGCATTCATCCCAGGTACTGCACCCGTATTTTCAGGTTTTTTAGTTACGGATTATAAATCCGCACCAGTCACTCATCCGTGTAATTGGGGACACATCCCATTTGTTGTAAGGGCAAAAGATGGTAAATAACCAGGAAGATTACCCATATTCCAGCGCCAGGTCTCGCATTACCGGTGAAGCCAACAACCTTCTTAAAGAGCCGCTATTTGATAAAATGGAGATGGCCGACTACAAGTTACACTTGAAGAGCAAAGAAAGAGAAGATGCACTTGAAGAGATCAGAGCAAAAACCCGCCTGGGAAAACCGCTTGGTGGAGAAGATTTCATGGCCTGTCTGTCGGAAAAATTAGGCCAGAAGATTACTATTCAGACCAAAGGGCAGACCAATAAAGAAAAAGGAAGAATAAATGGGATGTGTCCCCCAATTATTCTAGGCTCTTTCTTTGATCGTTGGGTGTTTGATGGTGTTGTTTGCATGAAGGTGGGTCCACGCCTACTTGTCGGTGAGACACCATAGATACCCACAGATAAACGTCTTGCTCCCCCCTGCTGTGTCACAACCGCTGTATTTGGCTCGTGCTCCCGTTGTCCGAAGGTTGCTTCATATGGTACGGCTTTTGCGAAGGCTATAAGACGTTTTAAGAATTACCGAAGACGAATTATTACATTGTCAACTTTATTGCTCTTGGTATTTTTTGTCTTAGTTTCTATTTGTAAAAGAGTTTACAAAACAATCTATCGTTATAAATCATATTAACGATATACTATGGAGGAGCTAGTGTCATGATACAGCAGTTTACTCAACCAGAGATCATCATTATCCGCGCTGCTTGGCCTTTCTCCTGGTGGGGCGAAGGTCTGTGTGAGTACCTGCGAAGTAAAGGCAGGAAGGTCATGGAGTTGGGCCCCATCGAAGAAAGTCCGGAGAAGCGGGCAACACGGTGGAACATTGAGACGTATCTTTCCGATTGGAGTCCAGATTCTGTTCGAAAACTTGTCGTGTTCTTCGGCCATGGAAGTACACTTTCCGTTATGGATACGGATGAGAAGGAAACGATTACTAAGTACAATCACAGAACTCTCACCAAGGACCTTCATGTCTTCATGTTCTCGTGTTTTACTGGTTATCCCTGTTCAAACGAAGACATTCAGGACGAGGATTACCTAGCTACATGCACAGAGTATGGTTTGGGGCGTGAAGCTGTTGAACGAGGTGGGTGCTGTTCGTGGTATGGGTTCACGGATTTCATCCAAGCGGATAAGAGGGTATTGTCCGCTGACAACAGTGTGGTCTATTCGAAGATAAGGCGCGGACTGTGGGCATACGTCGATGCCTTGGTTGCCGGAAAAACGGTAGAGGAGGCGGAAGACTCCTTGGTGAAGGGTCTTCTTAAGGCACGAGATGAGATAGACGCTCTCAGAGAGGATTTCGACATCACCAAAGAGGACTGGGAGATAATCCAGGAAATCAAAAAGAAGACGATAGATGAGTATCTGTTGCAGGGAAGACTATACAAACGCGGGAACGGCCTGCGCCTAGATAGCTGCTGCCGACCTCTCACCACTAAACGGGATGGGCCGGTGGAAATATGGAAGGGGAGGCAAATGCTGATGTTTCTGAAGGGTTGGTGGGCGAATCGATTGGGCACAGGCGTACGTTTCACCGAGCCAACAAGCTGGGTCAAGATTAGTGATGGCAGAGTCATCAACGTTCCGGGTAACGAAACAAGCGTGGACATAGTCTTTCGCGACCCCGGCACTTATACATGGGCACTCGAGTCGGAGGTACGACTATATGACGCATTGGGGCGTCCCGGCAGGGTTGAGCGGCAAACTGTTGAGCACGGATTACTCAAGGTTGTTGTAGCGCCGAAGGAAGTTCCGGATGTCATTACCCCTCCTTCCGGTCGGGCTCGTCCAGCGTTGATACAGAGTGACTTTGGGACAAGCAGTAACTTTGAAGTCGTGCTATGGGAGACGGCATCGCTGCGGCATTACTGGCGCGACAACGATCTTCCAAACCTGCCATGGCGCCAGGGCCCGCTCTTTGGTGATCATGTTGCTTCCGCGCCAGCCCTGATCCAGAGCAGTTTCGGCGCTCCGCACGGCAACTTCGAGGTGGTGGTCCGTGAGGGCATGCAATTGCACCATTACTGGCGCGACAACAACGCGCCCAACCTACCGTGGTGGCCAGGCGGCTTGTTTGGAAAGACTATCCAGTCAGCGGCATCTCTAATACAGGCGAGGCTGGGAGGCACGGGCAACAACTTCCACGTGGCGGCGATTGAATTTATAGCTGGGGAGTACCTAGCGTATGGCTTCTGCCGGGACACCTCTCAGGATGGAGATGGTTCGTGGGTTCGTACTCAACCGATTGGCATGGTTGGGAAGTGGATCGTTTCCTCCCGGCCGGTAGGAGTTCCATAGCGTGTTTCCAGACTCAACGTATTGGTTCATCTCCAAGGCACAAGGCATTGGCGACCGCACCTTCCGCTTATATTTTTTGTGCTCATTAATTAATAGTAGGGACACATCCCATTTATTCTTGGTAAGATGGATAGCGAGACGATATAAAGTGAGACATGCCTCGAATAGCAAGATTGGCAGTGACAGGATATCCCCATCATGTAATCCTAAGAGGAAACAACGTAACTACTCAGGTTCAGGGTTCAGGGTTGGCTTGTTCCCAAACTCTGTTTCGTGTTTCGTCATCGAAACAGAGTTTCGATGACCATTGTGTTCCCAAACAGAGTTTGGGAACAAGAGGAAACAAGCCAACAAGCCTGTGGCAGGCCAGCAGGCTACTAAGACTTAGCTTGATGCATATGCCCCTAACCCTGAACCATGAACCTGAATAATTCCTCCAGGAGACTGTCAATATCACACCTAAATAAGCATATCTGAATAAGCATCAACAAACAAAAAAAGATTGAAGTGGATAAAAGAAGGTGGTAGTATGCCTCAAATAATTTCGTAGTTTGTCTGTCTATACCTTGGGAAAAGGCAAGTCTTAAATTAAGAATGAGAGGCAAAAAACACGGAATTAAAACAACGTGATTATTATTTAGTGAAAGTTTTAGAAAAATTATGGAGACAAGGAAACCCTTGAGCGATCAACAGACAGATAGCCCTGAAGTACAGAAAGCCGTTCGGCTTGTCAACTATTTGACACGGCTTGCTTCACTGCGCACTAAGCTGATCCGCGATATTGCCGAATACGAGAAGGTCCTTTGGATATCAAGCATTCCGCACGAGCGGGGATGCTTCACACAGGCATGGGGGCGCGATGAGGAACATGAGCCTGACGAATGGCTGGAAGTGCAAAACCGGCGCGAGCCGGAATTACCCGACGTTCCCGCTCAATGCAAAGACTGGGTGAACCAATCGGCGCTCGGCAACAAGGGCGATTTGCCCGTACTCCTCCCGGAAATTATCCGTCAAGTTCAAAATCCCGACTGGCACGAAGAATCGGATCAGCCGGAAAGTATACAGCGTACCGAACGCCTCGAAGAACATCCTGAAACTCAGCGGGTATGGGATCGGTACATTAAAGATAAATGGTTGCCGTGGACGGAAGAGCATAATGCGTGGGAAAAGGTCCACCAAGTATATTCCGTACTCTTTGCAATACATCAAGAGCAACTCCGGCTTGGCGAAGAATACGAACTCGTGCTTGGTATGGGCCTGCTAACCTGGCAGACGCCCACCGGACAACATATCCGGCGCCACTTGATTGTCGCGGACGCCATCCTCGAGTTTGAAGCCCGTTTGGGTAAATTTACCGTCCGGCCGCACACCGAAGGTACCAAACTACGGCCCGAACTCGATATGTTGGATATCGGGGACCAACCAGCGCGTGCCGAAGAGGCAGCAAAGTCTTCGCTGACCGGAGCCGAAGACGACCCGTGGGAAAAGAGATGCATTGAAGGCGTACTTCAGGCCCTGGTTCATTCGATTAACTCGCGGGGCGATTATGACGACTCACTGGAAGCGAAAGACGTCTGTGCCTCAGAGAAGCCAATTGTCGAATATGCCCCCGCTTTGATCTTGCGAAAGCGATCCACCAAAGGCCTTACCGAAACATTGAAGCGGATCAGGGAGCGGATAGAAAAAGGTGAAGGTATTCCCGGCGAATTCGCAGACCTTGCCGAGATTCGTCTGAAGGGTGATCGCGAAACAGGTGATGGCCCGGGAAATCCAAACAGTACATTCGATGGAGAGATCTTTTTCCCAAAGCCATCGAACGAAGAGCAACGCCGTATTGTTGACAAGATTCGGGCGTCAGGCGGTGTTCTTGTGCAGGGGCCGCCCGGCACGGGAAAATCGCATACGATTGCGAATCTGATTTGCCACTTGCTTGCCACGGGACAACGAACGCTTATCACAGCTAAGACGCCGCGGGCGCTTCAGGTTCTTGAAGGTCTCGTACCGTCTGAATTGCACCCCCTTTGCATCAACCTACTTGGCAGCGGTCTTGAAGAGCGTCGCTCTCTGGAATCCAGTGTTGGCGGTATTCTCCGCAAGAATGAGGAATGGAACGAAGAGCATGCCAAACGACAGCGCACAGAACTTGAAGAGCGCCTCCGAAAGCTCCGGGAGGAAAGAGCCAGGGTCGACCGGCGACTCCTCGATATCCGGGAATCTGAAACCCATTTCCATTCCATTGCAGAGGATACCTATCGAGGCACCGCAGCCCGAATCGCGGAAGCCGTCAACCGTGACCGAAGTGTCTACGGATGGTTTACAGATACCATCCCCCTGGATAAGATCTGTCAGATATCCGTAAGCGACATGCATAGTGTTCTTACGGCCCTTCGATATTTCATACCGGAAAAACGCGGAGAATTGAGCCTTGTTTGGCCCAAAACCTTACCGTCCTCCGAGCATTTTACCAATCTCGTACAGAACGAGACAAGGTCGACTGAGGAGGAGCATATCTCAGCAAGCGGGGCTGATGAACATATCGCTGAGTTGTTATCAAAAAGCAATGCCGCAACCATTGAAGAAATTCGTAAAGCACTTTTGGGTTTTCAAGGCATGCATAGAAATCTGATGGCATCCCCGTACGGGTGGATGCGCGATGCGCTTTGTGATGTTTTGGGAGGCAATTCATCCTTATGGCGAGAACTCTCCCGAGTCACGGGAGACACTGTCGCTGCAATCGAAACGCTGGTTACCGTCGCGGACGATACCGGAGTTGAGTTTCCGGATAGTACCAATATCAGGGCGCTGTATAAAGACGTCTGCAAACTGAAAGAGCACATGAAGAATGGCGGGAAACTGGGTTGGGGACCATTTCGTCCGAAAGTGGTGAAAGAGCGGCTTTATGTGATCAAGACCGTGCGCATTGGCGGGCTTCCCTGTTCCACTGCCAGGCATTTCTCAGATCTTTCCGATGCATTGCATGTCCGGATCGAATGTGAGAAGGCGTGGGGGTTTTGGGCGGGTCGATCCGATATAACTCAGGGTCCTTACGCCCTGCAACTGACCACGCTTAAATCACTGCACGATGCTCTTGAAAACGCCCTGTCGCTTGAAACGCTTATTGAAAAATGCCGTGAGACTATACGGCAGTGTCCGGATGTAACCGAACCCGTCTGGGCTGACGAATCTCAGATTGAAAGAATGATCGCATCGTGCCGCCTTGCACAGGTCCGTCAACGCAAGCGGCTTATCACTGAAGAAATACAAAGCATTGAGGCCCCGGTATCGTCCACTGCCGCCATGAAAGACGCACATCCGATGACGAATGAATTGCTGCACGCGATTCGTTGCCGAAATGCAGATGGGTTCGTGAATGCCACGATTAAGATTCAGGAATTGGAAAAGGAGCGTCAGCGTCTTCAGTGGATGGATGAATACCTTTTGCAATTGCGCTGTCTGCTCCCAAAGCTCACGAATGAATTGAAGCGAACTTGCACTGAATCATTTTGGGACGAACGATTTCAACATATCGGGGACGCCTGGCATTGGGCACAGGCACGATATTGGATTGAGGAATACGTCCGGCGGGAGGATGTACCGGCTCTCACCAGGCGTACTAAACAGATTGAGGATGAGATCAACGCCATTATCGCAACATTAGCTTCGCTTCATGCCTGGTCGTTCTGTTTCTCACCTGATTCTCCAGGACGGATTGAAGATCGGCATCGCCGTCACATGGAAGCCTGGCAGCAATCCATGCGGCGGCTTGGCAAAGGAACAGGAAAGCACGCATCACGCCACAGGCGTGAGGCACAACGACACCTCAATCAATGCCGTGATGCGGTTCCGGCATGGGTCATGCCGTTACACCGTGTTTGGGACACGGTGGACCCTGTGCCCGGTATGTTCGACGTCATCATTGTTGACGAGGCTTCGCAATGTGGGGTCGAGGCGCTTCCACTGTTCTATCTGGGCAAGAAGATATTGATTGTTGGTGACGATAAGCAGATCAGTCCGGATGCCGTGGGGTTGCCTCGCGATGCCGTGCATCGCCTGATGGAAGAATTTCTCTACGATTTCCACTTCAAATCGTCATTCGATATTGAGAGCAGTCTGTTCGACCACGGAAAACTTCGCTACGGAACCCGGCGAATTACCCTGCGCGAGCACTTCCGCTGTATGCCGGAAATCATTCGTTTCAGCAATGACCTTTGCTATTCCGAAACGTCACTGATTCCCTTGAGGCAATACGGGCCGAACCGATTGATTCCTCTTGAGCATGTCTTTGTAAGTGGAGGGTATCGCGAAGGTTCAAACAATCATACAATCAATCGCCCGGAGGCCAAAGCTATTGTTGAGAGGATTGTCGAACTGTGTGGCGACAGCCGATATGATAATAAATCGATTGGCGTGGTTGTTCTTCAGGGTGAAGCACAAGCGGCTTTGATTGAGAACCATCTGCTTGAACGTCTGGGTGCCGGGGAAATGGAACGGCGGCGCCTGGTCTGCGGCAATCCTTACAGTTTTCAGGGTGACGAACGCGATATTATGCTGCTTTCGCTTGTTACGGCCAACAACGAAAGAATCGGTTCTCTCACGAAGGCGGCCGACGAACGGCGCTTCAATGTTGCAGCAAGCCGCGCCCGGGATCAGATGATTCTATTCCACTCTGTCACTTGCGATGACCTCAGTGCTTCTTGCCTTCGGCGGAAGTTACTTGCATTCTTCGAGAGGCAAGGAACCTCGCCCATTAATGATCCGGTAGATTGGAGCTATATAGAGAATCAGGCGCTTCGTGCCAACCGTTCGCTGGAAAAGCCTCCCAGGCCTTTTCATCAGCCAGGAGTGGTCAATGGTTCCTGGTTTGAAGTCGATGTTGCTCTTGAAATTCGTCGCAAGGGATATCACTTGATTCCTCAATTTCCGGTCGATACATATCATATTGATCTTGTAATTGAAGGCGGGATTGCGCGTCTGGCGGTAGAATGCGATGGTGACAATTGGCATGGGGCTGACCGGTACGAAGCTGATATGAAGCGACAAAGACAACTCGAGCGGTGCGGTTGGGAATTCTTCCGTGTGAGGGAATCGGCCTTTTACTCTAACAGAGATGATGCGCTGGAAGGACTTTGGCAGGTGCTGAAGGCACGGGAGATCTTTCCCATGTCACGGTGCGTGGATGTAATCCCCGAAGCCGATATACGGAAAGAGGATTGCGGCGAATTCGATTGTGACGTTACCAAAGATGACGACAGCGTTGACAACAATGAGGACTCCTCAGTAAATGGTCCAAAGGATGGCCTCAGCCCGTCAGGGCGTCGGGCAAAGGAAATATCCGCAGAAGAAATACAGGTTGCTATCCTTCAGGCTCTGTCGAAGTGTCCGAATCAGTCTTGCACGCTGCATTCATTGACATCCCGTGTGCTCAAAGAATTGGGAGTATTGACACGTGGAAATCCCCGGGTGGAGTTTGAAAGGCGGGTCATGCAGAGCGTTAGCGTTCTTGAGGAGTGTGAACGCATAGAAAAATACAAAGCAAAAAATGAAAGGGTCAGACTTGTAAAAGAAATGACTTAACAGTGCGCTGTACTGGGCGGGGATTCCACTACGTTCCATCCCCGCCAGTGAGCTTGGTTTTTATATATGAAAAAAGGAATCAACCATGCCGTTGTATGAAAAACCTGTCAAATTCCTTTTCCGATTCCAAAAAACAAATCCTAAATTCCAAACAGTATGGTTTGGAGAAGGGAAGGTAAAGCGAACCACGGATGGACACGGATAAAAACAGATAATAATTTTCCCGTTTCGAGCTGGTTCAAGTTTGTAACTTGAATGTATAGGAATTTTCATTTTATGTAAGCGGGTTTACGGGAAGGTGTTGTTATAAGGTTAAAGATGTTACTATGATGCAACAGTGATTCTTTATGTTGAATTGTTTTTCATCCCGAAGGGATGCCATGATTATAGCAAAAGACCTAAGAAGAATTGTAAACCCCGAAGGGGTGACATACTTGTAAATAAAAAATGAAAATAACAGCTAACCCGGAATGGATGCACCAAAACCTTGTAGTGAGCTTGTCGAACTGACAGCTTCATAATGTCACCCCTTCGGGGTTAAGTACATGCTTAGGGATTTCAAAGTAGGGCGACCCTTTAGGGTTGCCTCCCCGTACAGGTATTCTGGCGGGAAAGCAAGGCTAAAGCCTTGCCCTGCATCTTTACAACAGACAAAAGTCGCCGAAGGCCTAACTTGAACCCTATATTTTATGTTGTTAATTTCGTAATTGATTACTCACAACCCCATCATCTCTATAAACCCATGGGTTCAGGTTACAAACCTGAATCCGCCGGAATTAATGCCTTACGGTTGTGTATTTTGAAAAACGAGCAGAAAAAATAAGAAGTTGATGGATTGTAGTACGGATAGAGAAAATTTTTTATCTGTTTTTATCCGTGTCCATCCGTGGTTCATATGATTTTTAGAGAATATTTATGGTATCTGCATAGATCATTCGGCTGTGCTCACGACAAGTCTGCGTCCTATTTTGGGTTTTGGAATTTGGAATTTCTACGAAAGCACCAAATTACAGAATATGGAACAGTGCTGTGCTTTTTTGGAGTTTGATCGTGGGTGTGCGTACCTTAAAGGGATGCAGTTATAGGAAGGGTCTTTTTCCCCAATTTTATTTTGGACTTTTCTGACAGTCTCTTGGCATTTTTTATCAATGATGAGGTGACAATGTTTAAATTCATTCACGCAGCAGATATTCACCTGGATAGCCCATTGCGCGGCTTATCTCGCTATGAATCTGCACCTGCAGAATCCATTCGCAATGCGTGCCGAAAGGCCTTCGAAAATCTTGTAGAACTTGCCATTGAAGAGAAGGTCTCATTCGTTTTGCTGGCAGGCGATCTCTACGATGGTGACTGGAAGGACTACAGTACCGGTATTTTCCTCAGCCAGCAAATGGGCCGCCTTGGCCAGCACAATATACCGGTTTTTACCGTTGCCGGAAACCACGATGCCGCCAATCGTATGACAAAAGCCCTGGATGGCCCCGCTAATATGACGATTTTGTCGCCCCGTAATGTTGAAACGATAAGGCTCGATAATTTGGCGGTTGTGATTCATGGGCGGAGCTTTGGAACACAGCATGTTGATGAGAATCTCGCAGCGGGATTTCCTGCAGCAGAAAAAGGTTTGTTCAATGTCGGTCTTCTCCATACCAGCCTCGATGGCCGGGAAGGTCATGCGATTTATGCCCCTTGCTCAATAGATGAGCTTCGGTCCAAAGGCTACCAATACTGGGCGCTGGGTCATGTTCACAAACAGGAATTTGTGTCCGAAGACCCATGGATTGTGTTTCCCGGCTGTATTCAGGGCCGCCATATCCGGGAGACCGGTGCCAGGGGGTGTGTGCTCATTACCGTCGAAGACGGCGCTGTGAGCGCAGTTGAAAAGTGCTCATTGGATGTTTTGCGTTGGGCCGAACGCAGCGTCGATCTGACAGATGCTGCTGAAATGCGAGAGGTGCTGGAACGTACCCGAATAGTTATTGAAAACGAACGAATATCAGCAGACGGACGACCCATCGCAATGCGCATCCGTTTTGAAGGGGCAACCTCAATGTCGGATAAGCTTGCAGCATATCCGGAACGGTTTGAACAGCAAATCAGGGCATTTGGTGCGGAAATCGCCGGTGATGATGTATGGATAGAGAGGGTTGAAAATGCAGCGGCTGGCAAGCTCGATTTGGATTCTCTGTTGTCCGGAGACAGTGCATTCGGAAAACTGCTCAGGGACATATTAGCTACACCAAACAATCCGGACGAAATCAATGGCCTCAAGGATGTGATTGCCGATCTCAGACAGAAGATTCCACCAGAGGCCTTTGGCGCTGACTCCATCCTGAACCTTGATGAAGATCAAACGGTCGAACGTTTGATTGAGGAGGCCAAACATATGCTGGTTGGCAGGTTGCTGACGGTAGGAGACGCCAAATGAGAATCGACCGCCTCGATCTGATTGCATATGGTCCTTTCACCGGCAAATCATTGAATCTATCTGACGGGACCTCAGGACTACACTTGATATACGGTGACAATGAAGCGGGTAAGAGTACTTCACTGAGAGCGCTCATTGCGTGGTTGTTTGGAATTCCAGCCCGCACGAACGACAATCATCTTCACTCGAATTCTCAACTTCGGATCGGCGGTAAGCTCAGTCTTTCAGGCGGCGAAGAAATAGAATTTGTACGGAGGAAGGGGACGAAAAATACCCTTTTAGAACCCGGCACCGATGCAGCCCTGGATGATTCGATTTTATTGCGATTTTTGCCAGGTGGCATTGATGAGAACCTGTTTACAAAATTGCATGGAATAGATCATGGCAGATTGGTAGCAGGTGGTCAGGAACTGCTGAATCAATCCGGCGATCTCGGACAAGCACTCTTTAGTGCAGCGGTCGGTACTGCAAGTCTCCGCGAAATATTGTCAGAGCTGCAAAGTGAAGCTGAAGAACTTTTCAAGCCCCGGGCTTCTACAAAGCTTTTGAACCATGCGATACTCAATTTCAAGGAAGCACAAAAGCGAATCAGGAATGCGAGTCTTCCTGTTGCTGAATGGAAAAGGTTGCAAAAAGAACTCGCTGATACCCTTTCTGCTATTAAGCAGGTCGAGGATACTATCATTGAGAAAAGCAGAGAGAAAAGTCGTCTGGACCGGCTTAATCGTGTGAAAGTTGCATTGGCTGAGCGCCGGGACGTAATGGTTAGAATTGAAGGATTGAGAGAAGTATTGCTTCTGCCGGAAGATTTCGGAGAAAAACGCAAGACCGCCAGTGACAACCTGCAAACGGCCAGTGAAGCGAAAGCAAGGGCCGAGACCAGGCTGTCTCGTCTGAAAGAAGAATCAGAATCATTGAATGTCCGTAATGACTTGCTGGATAACGAAGAAACAATCCTGGCCATTCAGAAAGAATTGGGTGCTGTTGAAAAAACAATTAAAGACCGCCCGCAACAGGATGGAAAACGGCGTTTGCTGCGCAATGAGGCAGAGCAACTGTTAAAAGGCGTGCGTCCTGATATCAGTCTCGATGATGCCGACCAGCTACGACCGCTGATCAACAACAAAAAGTGGATTTCCGGTTTGGCACAGAAGCATGGTCTCCTGAATCAAAAGAAGGAGAAGGCCGAGGCCACACTGCGAGATAGCGAAGACGAACAGGAGACAATCAGGAAAGAGCTGAGTGAACAGGCTCAGTCGAATTTGGATCTCAGCGAATTGAAGGCAGCGATTGCAGCGGCCCGTAAGGCCGGTGATCTTGAGCAGCGACTGGCCGATTCGCAAAAACGTGCCTCCGATGAAAGAGCAGCCTGTGAGAGTGAGTTTTCCAGGCTCGGAAGATTTTCCGGGACAATCGAAGCGCTTGCAAAAGTGGCCATGCCTGTGTCCGAGACCCTGGATACGTTCGAGAAACAGTTTGAAGAACTATCCAGTAATATCAGGGATTATAACCGGAAACAAAAGGAACTCAAAAAGGAACAGAAACAGGCAGAACAGGATCTAAAAGCGCTGTTGTTAACAAGCGATGTGCCAACAATCCAGGAGCTGGAAGAATCGCGAACAATACGGAATACCGGATGGAATCTTATAAAACGCAAGTATATCGAAAAGAATAACGTCGAAAAGGATATCAGGGAGTTTGCGCCTGATTCCGATCTTCTTAGTTTCTATGAACAAAAGGTTGATGCCGCAGATCACGTATCGGACCGGCTTCGTTTGGCCGCAGACCAGGTGGTGAAACGCGCAGGTCTCGAGGCGAAGATTGAAGACCTGAAATTGCGTCAGAGCGACATCATAGAAGAAACCGGAAAGGCAAATGAGGCCAGGGAAGCCCTTCAGAAGGAATGGAATGATACTTGGAAGCCGCTGGGAGTCGATCCCGGAACACCCCGGGAGATGAAGCAGTGGCTTCTCAAAGTAGAAAAGCTTCTGGAGAACGTTCGGTCGGCGAATACTGTTGATGGTGATGCGAAAAAACTTGCCGGGAACTGTAAAGCACTAAAGGAATCTATTTCGCTTCACATATCCAAATTCGACGATACAACAGACCTGCGAGAGATGAGTCTTGAGGCCATGATAAATCTCTGTGAACAGCGAGTCGAACAAGAGGAAGCTGTTCTCGGGCGGAAGCGTCAACTCGAGCATTTGCTGGATAAAACAGGGATTCACATCAATAGAACGCGTGAAGAACTCAAGTCAATCGGATATGATCAATCCAACTGGATACAGGAATGGGGTCAGGCTATTGACGGTTTGGGATTGAAATCTGATGTTCATCCGGAGCATGCAATTGAGATATTCGATCAACTGGTGAAGTTCTTTGAAAAATATAACAAATCAGAAGAATTGCGTAGACGAATTTTCGGAATGGACCAGGTTGCAGCGGAATTTGAAAAAAAGGTGTTTGAGTTCGCCGATGGTATTGGGTTCAAAAGGGAAGGGCAGGAGGCGAGCACTATTGCTGCTCAGCTTAACCGGAACCTGAATGAGGCGCGTGAAGCGCGGGTAAGCCTCAAAAAGATAGAGGTTCAGATAAAAGAGATACAGGAAGAGATCGAAGACGCCGGCATAAAGATTCGGACGGCGCACGAACAGCTTGCTTTGTTGAGGGAACAGGCAGGTGTTGAGACCGACGATGAGCTGGAATCGGCCGGTGAAAACTCGAGAAAAAAGCACGAACTGCAGCAGAAGCTTGATACGCTTGGACAAGAGCTCACACGCAATGGGGATGGTTTGAGCATTCAGGAATTGGAGAAAGAGGCCAGCGAGTCCGATATCGATGCTACCGAGGGCGAACTGGAGAGGATATCCACGGAACTGAAAGAGCTGCAGGCAAACCGGGACACGCTACGGGACCAACGACAAACGCTTCAAAACGAGATCAGGGCCAGGGATGGCAGTGCCGTAGCCGCAAATGCATCGGAGGAGGCAGAGCAGCATCTTGCCACCATGGTTTCTGGTGTTGAACAGTATCTACGTTTGCAAATTGCTGCGCTTATTCTCGAACAGCGAATAGAGGATTATCGGAAGAAAAACCAGGCCCCGGTTCTGGCCAGGGCTGGCGAGCTTTTTTCCAAACTCACCCTGGGATCTTATGCGAATCTTCGGGATGAATTGGATGAAAGTGGCAAACCCATCCTGCTTGGTGTTCGTCCAAACGATGTTGAGGTAACCGTCGATGGAATGAGTGACGGAACCCGGGATCAGCTTTACCTGTCGCTTCGTCTCGCTACCCTTGAGCAACATCTGAGCAAGGGAGAGCCCATGCCCTTTATCGTCGACGATATCCTCGTAGGCTTTGATGACAACCGTACAAGGGTCTGCCTCGATATCCTCGCGGAGCTGGCGTTCAGTACCCAGGTATTACTTTTCACTCACCACAGCCGGGTTATTGAGCTGGCAGACGGGCTTGAGGCGAAAGCAGGGGTTTTTATCCATGAACTTACTTGAGGGTTCGATTGCACACTTTGAGAAAATTCCTACACAAAAAGGAAATATAACATGGAATCGATTTTTGAGTTATTCGCGTTCACGGCAGCCTGTGTGGCCCTTGTATTGCTTCTGAAGGCAAGGCCTGACAAGTCCGTTAAGCCTGCTGTAATAGCCCTGTATGTTTGTCTTGGCTTTGACTTATTAGAGATACTGGCCAGACGGTATGCGAGAATTGGAGGTACTGTTGAATCTGCTACCGTTGAGGTGTTTTCAACGATCCTTGCAATTATGGCCTTGGTTTATACCTCCCGCTTCAGGAAAAAAAGAGATAAGAGGTTGCTGGAGTATGCAATACTGTGCACAGTCTTATTGGCAACTATCTTTGGCCTTGAACTCATCTTTCGCCTCGTCATAAGAGGATAGGGGGCAATGTTGCTTTCGTTTTTGAAAAATAACTCCGTAGGGGTGAAATATTAATAGATAAAACGAAAATATGAGGATAAGCTCCAGAGGTGCGGCATATGAATTGCCTGCCTTCTATGCCGCTCCTCCGGAGCTTGATAATGGTACAAATTGTTTTTCTATTAACATACCGCTCCTAACGGAGCTTTTCAGGTTTTTTTCAAAACCGGCCATTCTTTCCGATTAATAACACAATAATATGCACCGGAATATTCCACATGGAAAGGTCTTGCCAGGATTTTTCATTCTCATATTTACTGGTATTTGTTTTGCCATATAGTAAACTACGTAATTTCTCCATTCAAGATAACGATACAAAAACAGAACGATAAAGGCAAATCCTTAGCGATGTTGGGACGTAAAGTGCAGGGCCTTGTAACAATGGACAGTATCAGTATAAGTAGCAGACACTGACACATATAACTGACACTGACACGTATAATTGACACTTCAGGAGCAAGATAGCCTTATGCAGAAGATATTTTTTCAAAAATTATCGTTTTGCAGCAAGGCAAATGCAGAAAGGGAGGGATGTAAAGATGAAAAGGGCTTTTGTAATACCAGCAGTTCTTTTGTCAACCATGTCTTTATCCAAATCGCTTCTGGCCGATACGGAGGGTATAGGCAAACCATCAAAGACAGAGATATCCGGGAAGATACAGAAACTCCAGATGCCTTTCATAAGCAACGAAGGTCAGGTGGATGAAAGGGTAAAATTCTACGCCAACACCTTTGGAGGGAAGGTCTTTGTAACGAAAGACGGGGAGATTGTCTATTCCCTGCCAAAGATTGACAATGGAAAAGGCAGGGGCGAACACTTATGTGCTTCCATAAAAGATTTTCATACCGTTAACAGTCCTGTAAACCTCTATTTAAAAAGATATATAATACAGGGGAATCCGGAGACATATACCCCTTCTCTGGTACTGGGCAATACCGTAGTACCTCTTTTAGGAAAGAATAATGCACAGCATGAGATACGGGCAAAGAGGGTGGTGCTGAAAGAGGAGATCGTACAGGGAAGGATTAATACAATAGAAGGGGAAGAGAAGTCGGTAACCGAGGTAAATTACTTTAAAGGGAACGACCCGTCACAGTGGAAGAGCACTATCCTGACGTATGAGATTGTTAACCTTGGAGAGATCTATAAGGGTATAGACCTAAAATTAAAGGCGTATGGAAACAACGTGGAGAAGCTCTTTTACATCAGCCCTGATACAGATCCGGGGATAATACAGGTAAAGCTCAGCGGTGCAAATGCTTTACGAGTGAATAAAGAAGGACAGCTAGAGGCAGAAACGGTTTTAGGAACCGTTACCTTCACAAAACCTGTAGCCTATCAGGAAATAGATGGAAAGAAGGTGGAAGTAGCTGTTGAATACCGGATTCAGGAGACGGAAGACAGAAGTCAGAACACAGAACAGAGCTTCTCAATTCCGAAATCTGAGATCCGAAATTCAAAATCAAAGACTTCCGACTTCAAACCCGGAACTCCTCAACTCGTTTATGGTTTCAAGGTCGCAAGTTATGATAAAGCACGGGAACTCGTTATAGACCCACTCTTTGCATCTACCTATCTGGGAGGAGGAAGCTATGATAGGGGCTATTCTCTGGCTCTGGATCGCGATGGGAATGTCTATGTGACTGGTTCTACTGAGTCACTCGATTTTCCCACAACAGAGGGTGCCTTTGATACCTCTTATAATTTTGGAGATGATGATGATATCTCTGATATCTTTGTATCGAAACTCAACAGTGATTTGACAAAACTTCGTGCATCTACCTATTTGGGGGGAGGAAGCTTTGATAGGGGCTATTCTCTGGCTCTGGATCGCGATGGGAATGTCTATGTGACTGGTCATACTTCGTCATCAGACTTTCCCACAACGAAAGGCGCTTTTGATACCTCTTTGAATAGTCGTTCTGATGCTTTCGTGTCAAAGCTCAATAGTGATTTAACAAAACTACGTGCATCTACCTTTTTGGGAGGAAATGATTACGATCTTGGTTATTCTATAGCCCTGGATGGCGATAGGAATGTCTATGTGATTGGCGAGACTCGGTCATCAGACTTTCCTACAACGGAAGGCGCTTTTGATACCTCTTTTAATGGCGGTCTTTATGATGCCTTCGTATCAAAGTTAAAAAGAGATTTGACAAAACTACGTGCATCTACCTTTTTGGGAGGAAATGATTACGACCATGGTTATTCTATAGCCCTGGATGGCGATAAGAATGTCTATGTGACTGGCAGGACTCAGTCATCAGACTTTCCTACAACGGAAGATGCCTTTGATACCTCTTTTAATGGTGGTTCTGATGTCTTCGTATTAAAGCTCAACAAGTATTTAACAAAACTACGGGGATCTACCTTTTTGGGAGGAGAAAGCGATGATTATGGTCAGTCTCTAGCCCTGGGTAGCGATAAGAATGTCTATGTGACTGGCAGGACTCAGTCATCAGACTTTCCCACAACAGAAGGTGCCTTTGATACCTCTTTTAATGGCGGAGATGCCTTCGTATCAAAACTCAACAAGTATTTGACAAAACTACGTGCATCTACCTTTTTGGGAGAAATTGAAGATCAGGTTTCTATAGCCCTGGACAGCGATAAGAATGTTTATGTAACTGGCAGGACTCGGTCATCAGACTTTCCCACAACGGAAGGCGCTTTTGATACCTCTTTGAATGGTGATTCTGATGCCTTTGTATCAAAACTCAATAAGTATTTAACAAAACTACGTGCATCTACCTTTTTGGGAGGAAATGGTCACGATCATGGTTATTCTATAGCCCTGGATGGCGATAAGAATGTCTATGTGACTGGTATTACTTTGTCATCAGACTTTCCTACAACGGAAGATGCCTTTGATACCTCTTTGAATGGTGATGCTAATGCCTTTATCTCAAAGCTTGATCGCAACCTTTCTGCGCCGTAATCTTTTGTGAAACAGGGTAGATGGGATAAGCAAGACAGATATCTCATATATCCTGTTTCTCCTCATTTTGGATTCAATTGAATCATAGGATACTTCCTTTCATAACTTCCTTACAAATATAAAATATGTTTTTTAACTGGCCATTTTCCCGGTTAATAACATAAATATAATAATACACACCGGAGTATTCCTCACGTAAAAGTCTTGTCATGGGTTCTTTCTGTTGCTGAAGATTTAAAGTGAAAGAGAATTGAGAATTCGCTATAATAGGAACAGAGAAAATACAGGACATTTATACGGCTAGCCTTTGAGCAGGCTCTAAAGTCATACAGCGAAGGAGGATTACCCATTCAAACAAAAATACATTATGCTGGATATTCATGCGAAACGCGTTTATGAACCGGCCAATCCGCACGATGGTTTTCGTGTTCTTGTGGACCGGGTGTGGCCTCGTGGAATGACAAAGGAGCGTGTACAGGCCGATTTGTGGTTGAAGGATGTGGCACCGAGTACAGCCTTGCGAAAGTGGTTTGGTCACGACAAGTCAAAATGGGAGGTATTCAAGAGTCGTTACTTTTTGGAACTCGACGCTAAGCCACAGATTATGAAGAAGCTCCTTGATGAAGCGGCGAAAGGACGGCTGACGCTGTTATTCTCAGCCCGTGATGTGGAATATAATCAGGCGGTTGCGCTAAGAGAATACCTGCTTTTGCAGTCCGGGAAGAGACCGCGCTGATCTATTTTATGTTACATTAGATGAGAAAGGAAACATTGATGAACAGGATGTATTGTATAGTAAGTAGTAGGCAAAATGTTTACCGTTTACGAAAACCAAAGGGTAAAAGTTTAAAGATTTATTCCAAAAAAAGTTTTTGTATAGTGTCGCTAATGGCCTTTTTAGCAACGTGGGTATATCTTATAGGGACGGCATATGCAGATGAGATAAGAATGATTGATGGTACCGTCTTTGAGGGAGAGATAGTGAATGTTAACGGAGAATTCATTTCTTTTCGGAAAACAGATGATACGGTAAGTGATATTCTGTTAGACGATGTAAACCTTATTTCCGGAGGAAAAGAGATTATTATTGTAGACCACGAAGGTGGGAAGAAAGTTTCTTTTCTCAGGATACCTAAGCCAGAAAATTTTTCTATAAAAGAAGCCGTTCATACTAAGACGGATACATTAACTTTATTTGATATGGGGATTGAAACAACGAAAATCGCTGCTGAAGAAGCAGTGGTGGTACAGCAGACGGTTCCCGATAATGCACCGTCTGTTATCAGCAAGGAAGAGGTTCAGCCTTTAGAGGTTAACACACCGGAAGCAGAAAGTAGTACAGCGCAGGCAACAACTGCCAATGTTGAAGAAATTGCTCAGGCCGGGGAAGAAACAGAGGCTGCATTACTAAAGGCATGGAGAGGAAATTTTGATGCAGGTATCAGCGTGAAAGATGGAAACACAGAGTCAACAACAGTCCATCTAAAGGGAAGCTATGCTAACGAAAGAGCGACGGATAATATATACTTTGACGCGATTGCTTTATATGAGACCGTAACAGACAAAGTTACTGATGAAGACGTGGAGACGATCAATGAGCAAAAAGCTACCGGAAAATATGAATACAAACATACCCCCAGATTTTACTCATTTTTTAACCAGTACTTTGAGCATGACGAGATCGAAGATTTAAATTATCGGTTTATCTCATCACCAGGCGCTGGTTATCGGGTTATCGATAAAGAGTGGTTAAGATACAGAGCAGAAGCCGGACCTGCATATACGTATGAGAGATTCCATGGTGGAATAACGGATGACTATTTCGGCGTAAGGGTTGGTCAATATGTGGATTGGGTCATACGGAGTGATACAAAGCTCTATGCTAAATCAGAATATACACAAAGCGTTGAAAATAGTGATGACTGGCGTGTGGATTCTGGCTTGGGTATCAGACACAATTTAACAAATGCCATTGCATTGAGTCTGGAATTCCTCGACCAGTATGACAACACGCCGGCTGAGGGAAATGAGAAAGAAGACAGGACTTTTATTGGAAGTGTAGGGTATAACTTTTAACAGATACTCCCCTTTGGAAAATCGAAGAGATAAAGTTACATCTGGCCTTCATTTCCCTGCTTTCGCCATACTCATGCTCAGAAGATTTGCTGAGGTGGTATTTCAAAGTGAATAACACGCTCTAAGGAAGAAAATTTTCTATTCGTGTTTCACTTCTATATCTAAACAGGCCGATGATTGGGCCGAAGAGTAGGGGCATACCAGGGGACTATACTGCGGCTGGAGCCAGCAGTGTTTATTCTTGCAGCGGCATAATTTCAATTTGTTCCGTTTTAACTGGTTAGGCCATGATGTAAAAAAAGGGGAAAGAGCATCGGTAACTGAGGCAAAGGCCTCTTGTGCTTCTTGCATGCCCTTTGCTTTCTGTAAACCTGTTGCCCCGTCAAGGACATGTTCCATCATGTGACGGCCAGGACCCTCAGGTTCGGTTCGAATAGCCTGCTGTGCGGCCTCAGATAATCCTTCAGCTAAGTCCGTTATTCTGTTGAAATCTTTTTTTACTAATTGATCATAGATATCCTGATAAACAGATAAGGCCGATTTAAGGTGAATAAACGTTTTTTTACCAATGGTTATTAGGGTATCATGGGAATGACTATGACTCTCATGGGCAGAGATGCCATGCGTGTAACAGCAGGAGAAAAGCAGGAGAAATATACCGCACTTTATAATAATACTTTTTATCATAGATAACTCCTTTTCAATGTAAATGGTGAAATTTTTTCCTTTTTGTATTTACCTGTCTTAGCGATGTTCAGCTTTATCATGTTGAAAATTATAATATCGCTGCATGTTATAATAATTATATTCGTGCTACTTATAGAAAAAATATATTAAGCATCTTTTTCTCTTGAAAGAGGCATGCATTAAACAATCTCTTTCCCTGTCGTTGTCATTGCAAGTCCACCATGTTTTACACCTTTTGCCGATTTTAGCTTGCTGTATAACCCTTCAATCTCCTGGGGTTTGCCCTTTATTACAATTATCTCCAGACAATTATCTTCATCTAAATGAATGTGTTGAGTAGAAAGGATGATAGTATGATAATCATGCTGGATATCGATAAGGAAATTGGTTAGCTCTCTTTTGTGATGATTGTACACGAGGGTAATTGATCCTGTAACCTCTTTATCCTCGAGCCACTCTCTTTTAACCAGATCATCCCGAATCAGGTCACGTATAGCCTCAGACCGGTTGGTGTATTTTTTTCCTTTAATATGCCTGTCAAACCTCTCGAGCAATTCCTTTTCCAGAGAGATACCAAATCTTACCAAATCTGACATAGTATTCCTTTCTTCCTTGTGTTACTTTCTTTATAATAATAGCATGAGGGAAGCAGCGTCAAGTATTTTTTGATTTTCCTACTGGTGTCCTCTGTCATTTTTAAAGAATGGTATTTGGGAGTCCAGAAGTAAATGGGTACACCAGCCAAAAATACAGGCAATGATCACCCACATGTGATCCTGCATATACCCGTAAATTTGTCTTGTTGACCAGGTATATGATTGGTGATCTTTTATAAGAATATACTCGTACAGACATGCTAAAGATACAGGCACGAAAAACGCCGCGATATAACTATGCGTCCATCCCCGATGATGATGCAATATCGGAGTAAGGGCGATAATTGCTATGAGGGTTGCAAGTTCATACTGTTTTTGGTATCCAAGATATAATAAGATGATGAATATTGCCCTATAAAACCACCGTTGCAGTACCGAACCTATATCAACATCTGGAAAAAGGCTGAAAAAAACGGTTATCCCGAAGATTGATAATACGGATTGAAGAGGGTCAGCCCCCCCAAAAAAGTCTTTCAGGAGAAATGTTGCAGATGCAAGGATCGTTCCACTGACGATTCCACCGGTAATGTGTCCTTTGAAATTCATAGGTCCTTTCTTTATTGTTTAAAGGGTTTTTGAAAAATAACCCCGTAGGGGTAAACTACAATCGTGAAAACGAAATATGAGAACAGAACTCCGGAGGAGCGCGATATGTTAACTTCGTCCCATACCTTATGTACCGCATATACTGCTCTTCCGGAACTTAACATCGATATTAAGGAATTTTAAAATTACATATATACAGTTAATCAAGTCGCTTGTAAAGGCAAATATGTTGAAAAAATAATCAATATCCTGTTTTTCTGTTTCTCTGTTTGAAAAATTCATGGTATTATCTTTTGCATGAAGAATACTACAGAAACTGATTTTATAAAGTTCCTCGGCACGGCCGGGGCCCGGATTGTTGTGTCGAAACAACTGCGTGCCTCAGGAGGGATGTGGTTTTCTTTAGATGGTTTTAATGTCCTGGTGGATCCTGGTCCCGGTTGTTTAGTCCGGTGCATTTCCAGCAGGCCAAAAATGGACCCTATGAAACTGGATGCCATTATTCTTACCCACAGACACCTTGATCATGCTGCAGATGTGAATGTGATGATTGAAGCTATGACTGAAGGAGGATATAAAAAACGAGGGGTTCTTTACACCCCTGAAGATGCGCTCACAGAGGATCCGGTTGTATTTAAGTATGTAAGAGACTACATTGCAGGGATAGAAATTATGAAAGAAGGGGGAATGTATAGTCTGTCGGATACTGTTTCTTTTAAAACCCCTTTGAGACACCAGCACCCAAGTGAGACGTATGGCATAAATTTTTTCACTCCAAAGTATACCATTTCAGTCATTGTTGATACTCGTTATTTCCCGGATTTATTGAAATATTATAAAGGGGATGTTTTGGTTGTTAATGTAGTTCGTTATACGGTAGATAAGGATACGCAAAAATGGTTATATCATTTGAGTATTCGGGACGTGAAGGAGATTGTAATGTCTCTGAAGCCCAGGGTAACAATTCTCAATCATTTTGGTATGACTATGGTCAAAGCACATCCACACGTGATTGCTGACGAGCTATCAAAAGAGACCGGATTAAAAATCATTGCTGCCAGCGATGGTATGAAGTTTAACTTATTAGACATTAAAAGTTAAAAGAAAATGGGCATTTTAACTTAATTTTATTTTTGTGATACTATCGATATCACTTTTTATTTCTTTCACCTCTTTGATCTCTTCTTCGACACCCTTAAAACCCTGTTTAAAACTTGCCACACTCTTTCCTACCGATCTCATTACGTTCGGTAGTCTTTTCCCAAATACAATGAAAACAATACCACCGATTATGATCCATTCCCAACCACCAGGCATAGAAAACATATATTCATACTCCTATCTTTTATTTACGTCTTGTAACGATACAATCAGCTAAATCCATGAGAGCGGTTTTATATTTTGAGGCAGGAAGGGGTGCTATCTCTTCCTGTGCCTGCTTTACGTAACCCCTCGCTGTATTGAGGGCATATTCAACTGCATCGTGTTCGGTTAATAATTCAATAATAGCACTCTTCGTTTCCTTCACATCATGCTGAAAAATCAAATCACGCGCATTTTCAAGCTTGTTTTTGGAAAGTTGATTAACAAGTCGGATCAGGGGCAGGGTGAGTTTTCCCTTCAGGATATCAGTATTTAATGATTTTCCTATTTCTTCCTCTGTCCCCATTACATCAAGGCAATCATCTACAATTTGAAAGGCAATTCCGATCTTTAAACCATACGCGTATAACAGGTCTGATACCTTTCGGTTTGCCCCCGCAAACGTCGCTCCCAAACGACAGCTCGTAGCACAGAGGGAGGCTGTTTTCCTTTCAATGATATCAAAATAATCGTTCTCGCTCAACTCAATATCATATCGCCTTTGAAGTTGGATTATTTCTCCTTCACTCATCACATTGACGGTTTGTGAAAGCAGGAGGGTTGCAACCTGAGAATCGAGTGCTGAAAGTATCGTAAATCCTCTGGAAAATAAATAATCACCAAATAAGATAGATATCTCTCTTCCCCACCTTGAATTAACACTTTCAACATGCCTCCTCATCGTGGCCTCATCAATAATATCATCATGGACAAGGGTAGCAGTATGTACCATTTCTACCACAACGGCAAGATCTATATGCTGAGGTAGTATTTCACCGATACATTTCCCTGATAAGAGAACCAGAGCAGGACGCAGCCTTTTCCCTTTATATTTGCTGATATGTGAGATAAGTTCTGCTAATGAATTGTTTTCAGGTTGCAGTTCTTGATAGAATCGGGCCTCAACCTCATCCATATATTCTTTAATTGAGCCGAATATACCCACAGTTTCCACAATTAACAGTCTCCTTCTTGAAATATTGGTATAGATAATAAGGCGTTATAATATCAAGCGATAGAGAAAAAGTCAAATTTCTTTTCTAGTTAAATGTAAATTACTAATCTCACGAAATATATCTTCCGGTATTATGGAATTTATACAGGTAACATGGCTGCATGTTCGTCTCTCGCACGGGCTGCATGATATATCCTTCCTTACAGTTATCGTATTTTCACCATAGGGGGCATAAATCACAGGGTCCTTGGGACCAAAAAGAGCAATCGTTGGAATTCCCATACACGAGGCAATGTGGGTAGGGCCGGTATCACAGCCAATAAAAAGGTCTGCCCGTTGTAATAATGCAATCAATTGCTTTGCCGATGATGTTCTGCATGCGATCGTTGCCCTTTGGTGCATAAGGGACATAATTTCTTCTACGATAGTATATTCTGAAGGACCCCATGTAAAAATAACTGAGTATTGAAGTTTCTGTATTAATTGGTCTGCAAGAATGGCATAATTTTTAGATTGCCAGCGCTTAAATTTCCCAAATACACTTGTGCCCGGATGGATTATTGCAATGGGCTTTTCATGAAGGTTGTTCTGCTGTATAAAATTATTGATGTACAGATGATCGCTATCCGGAATAGAAAAGGAGGGTTTTTGATCAGATGTGGTAATTCCCAGGCCGTGTACAAGGCTCTGATATTTATGAACCCTGTGTATTTTTTTTTGACGTGGGGTTATATGTTTGTTACTAAAAATAAAGTTAAATTCCTTACAGTATTCTTTTGAAAAGCCAACCTTTGTTTTTGCATTACTTAAAAACGTCAATAATCCGCTTTTAAAATTACCATGGAAATCCAGTGTGATGTCGTACCTTTTATACCGTAATTTTTGTAAAAATACCCGTAGTTCTGATAGTATTTTACCATATTTTCGGGGGTGTTTGAGATCGTTCTGCCATTGCTTTCTGGGAAAGACAATAACCTCGTCTATCTCCGGAATGCTTTCTGCCAGGTCTTTTAGTTTATCCTCTATGAGCCATGCAATATATGCGCAGGGAAATGCCGCCCTCAAATTTTTTACGGCGGGGATAACATGGACGACGTCACCCATTGCGCCTAAACGAACAACAAGGATGTTTTTGGGATTACTGAAGTGCTTTTTCAATGGAATATTCTTTAACAGAGTTTATTCTAAAGACTTAAGATAATACTATAACCCGTATGAAGTCCGTTTTCAATAACATTTCTGATTAAGTTTGTAATGATCTGTCTCCTTATATATAATGAAGGACCAAGTATTGATTGGATATTATTAATAACAGGGTAGTATTATGTTGTATCAACAAAAAATACCAGTATCTTTTTCGGTAGTTAAAAGAGGTAAGCTAACCGTATTGGTAAAAGAAGGGTATCAGGAATGTATACAACACATACTATGCGATACAGAATCTCTTTATAAGAGATACGGAGATAACGCTGGTATGAAGTCCGGAAGAGGAAATTACATCTCTGTTCCTCTAAAGGAAAACCATGCAGAACGGTTGATTATTAAGAATTACCGGCATGGCGGACTGTTTGGAAAACTGTTTGGCGGTGTTTTTTTGAACGGAGACCGGCCTTTAATTGATATAGGTATAAACGAGGTTGCTTCTCAGAAAGGGGTACCCACTGCTGAAGTTATTGCTGTTACAAAAAGAATGTTTCTGGGCGTATTTTACCGGGCAAATTTTATATCAAAAGAGATATCCGGTGCTGTTGACATAATGCAATTCCTTAAGGAATCTCCTTTTGAAAAGATACAAAAACAGAAAAAAGTTATTATTTTTGCTTTAATAAAACTGATAAGAAAGATGCATGATATTGGTATTTACCATGCGGACTTACACCTAAAGAATATCCTTATAAAAGAGGGTGAAAACGGAGAATTCGATGCCTATATTATAGACCTGGATAAATCAGTTGTTTCAGAGAGTTTGACACTCCGTCAAAGGATGAAAAATTTACAGCGTCTTGATCGTTTCATTGAAAAGGTATTCTGGCTCTCAAGATCGTCATATAATAGTTCTTTTAGCCGAAAAGTTAGTCTGATATCTAAGGCTGACAGGATCAGGTTTCTTAAGTATTATATGACATGTGATACCGTGGTTCATAGAGATTGGAAGCGATTTCTTCGGCAGTATCAGTCGTACTATTCTTTTCATAAATTCTGGTGGCGGATCTTCGGTATTTTCTGAAAGAAGGGGTAACTGTGATAATACAGAATATTATTGGGCCAATTATTTCGTATTGTATTGGTAGTATTCCCTTTGGATTCCTGATAGCCAAAGGGGTAAAAGGTATTGATATCAGACAGCATGGCAGTGGTAATCCGGGTGCAACAAATGTTGGAAGGGTAGTTGGCAGGCCCTATGGTATTATTGTATTTATCCTGGATATGGTAAAGGGTTTTCTGCCGGTCTTTCTTTTTGACCGGCTAGTTTCCGGGTATGGACATAATCTGTTGTTGATATTGTGCGGGTTAGGAGCAATATGCGGTCATACATTTCCCGTCTTCCTCCGTTTTAAGGGGGGAAAAGCTGCCGCAACCGGTTGTGGTGTATTTTTATGGTTAGCCCCTTTATCGCTCTTTATCTCTGCAGGAGTATGGGTATTGACAGTTGCTCTTTCCCGTTATATATCCCTGGGCTCTATGCTTGCCTCAGTATCGTTAGTTGTATGTTTAATAACATTGAGTAAAGATCCTTTCGGTAACGGGCTTTACTTAACGTTATTTTCCATGTTCATTTCTGTCCTTCTTGTTGTTCGTCATAAAACAAATATTAAGAGAATAATAAATGGTACAGAAAATAAAGTAGGATCATAGGGTACTACTCAAAACTCCGGAGGATAGTCAAAAATTTCCTGGGATTCATAAACCCTGTGACTGTCTTGTCCTCTGCAATTGTTCCATCTCTGTTGATAAACACAACGGTAGGTAAACCGACAACACCGTAGGTAGCCCATAATTGTTTGATTCCGGGGTCATTGAGATTGGTACAGTCAATCTTGATATTCACAAACCTCTGTAGTTCCTGAATAACCGCCGAGTCTTTATAGGTAATCTTATCCATTTCAATACATGCTGCACACCACTCCGCCCAAAAATCGATCATTGCTACCTTATTTTCAGCCCTGGCCTTTCTCATGCCCTCTTCCTTGTCTGTTATCCAACGGATATCTTCCTGTGGTGATACAGCCGATGAAGGAGGTGTGGGTGAGAATGCTGGCAAAATCAATCCTTTGATCATAAGATGTCCCACGAGGAAATAGGCACCGAAGATGAATGCTGTAATGCCGAAGGCCTTCTTTGCGCGCTGGAAGTAAGAACTCCTGTGAGTCAGGATATCGAAACCACCTGAGAATACCGCAATGACAATCAGGAATATTCCCAGGAGAACAACAAAAACATCTTTTGGTATGATAATCCTTAAGTAGTAAAGGGCAGCTCCAATTAAGAGGAATCCAAATATCCTTTCGACTGTTACCATCCACTTTCCTGACTTTGGTAAGGCCTTTATGGCGCCGGAGAAGGTTCCTAAAATGAGCAGGGGCATGCCAAGTCCCCATGCAAAGATAAAAAGCATCCAGAACCCCAGAAACCTGTTTCCTGTAGTAGCAATATAGACCAACAAACTGGCAAGGACAGGACCGATACAGGGGGAGGCAATGATTCCTGAAATTAATCCCATAATAAATATCCCCATGAACCCTTTCCCCCTCTTTGCTCCCAGCCGGTCAGAAATAAAGGACGGAACTTGCAGGGTATATACGCCAAACATACTGAGGGCAAGTGCTATAAATATTGCTGCGATAAATCCTATGACCCATGGGTTTTGTAATGCAGAGCCAAATAATTCTCCTGTAGAGGCCGCAATGACACCCAGGGTTGAATAAACGATAGAAATACCAAGGACATAAACTAATGAGAGGAGGAATGCGGTAAATGGCCTTCTGACCTGATCCCCTGCCGCTTGTCCGCCAATTACTGCTATAGTAATGGGTATCATGGGGTATATGCACGGAGTAAAGCTTAAACCAACACCTGCCAGGAAGATAAGGATTATTGTGATAAGGATGCCTTTCGTCTCAAGTGTTTTTTGGAAGGTGCTTGCTTCCTCTGATTTTTCAGGTACCGGAATTGGGCCTGGCTTTTCTCCCAATGGGGCAGATTCTTCTCTTGCCGGTGGTTCCCCTTTTACGGGTGGTCCTATGCGTACCGGAACTGCAAGGGTTTCAGTTTTAGGGGCATAACAAATTACCTTTGAACACCCCTGGTAATGTACCTTAATCTCCAGATTGTAGATGTCAGCAGGAAGGTACTGTGATGTTTGAAGGAGCGATTTTATCTCCACACGCTCTTCGTAAATTGCCACTTCTTCTTCCAGGAATGGATCATGCTTGACCTTCTCAGGAGGAAGCTCCGTCGATATCACGGTAAATTGTGCAGGATCCCCGCTCTCTACCGTAATCTGGTCTTTATAAATATAATGTTCCGGAGGAATGGTGATAGTAACAATAATGGGCAGAGTATCACCGGCAGAAATGTGGTCTTTTAAGCTCGTTACACGTAAGGTAAAAAGAGAGGTTTCTCCGAATGCCAGGAATGGGAATAAAAGTAGTATGAAGGCAGTAAGAATATATGTTCTGAGACAACAGCTTATTTTCATAGAAGATATTCTCCTGTCAAATTTTTATTCCAGGGAAAATAAAACCGATAGTATGAGAAATAATGAAAATCAATTCTTACTGAAAATCTTACCATAAAAACCTGCCATAAACCTAGTGGAATATTTAAAATTTCAATAGTTTCATTTAGTTTGACACATTTTATAGATTGTGTTATGATAAAAAACTTTATTTGAATAGATTTATAAGTATGTAATAATATTATAAAATTGGAGAGGACAAGCATTGGTAAATGAAAAACAGATCGTCGTTGGTTCCAGAGGGAGTAAACTCGCTTTAATCCAGACGAATTGGGTTATATCTGAACTAAAACGATTAAATCCTGGATATGAATTTCGTGTTGAAAAAATAACGACAAAAGGTGATAAAATCACTGATGCCCCCTTATCACGTTTAGGTGGAGTCGGTCTGTTCACCAAGGAATTGGAAGTTGCCCTCATTGACAAGAAGATCGATATTGCTGTTCATAGCGCCAAAGATGTGCCAACGGAGATTCATGAGGAGTTAATCATCGGTGCAACGCCCAGGCGTGAAGATCCCCGCGACGTACTTATTAGTAGCAACAATGCTACTCTGGAAAACTTACCGCATGGCGCACGGATTGGTACCAGCAGTCTCCGGAGAAGGGCGCAGTTGATGGCATTTAGACCGGATCTCAGGATCCTTGATCTGCGCGGCAATCTGGATACCCGGCTGAGAAAGCTCGAGACTGCAGATATGGAGGGCATTATCCTGGCCCATGCCGGATTGCTGAGAATGAATTATCCGGGTCAAATCAGTCAAGTCATACCTTCTGATATAATGCTGCCCGCCGTAGGGCAGGGTTCGTTGTGTATTGAAATACGGAAAAATGATCCCCGAATTGAGAAAATTATCTCAGGTATGAATGATCCACAGACAAGAATTGCCGTAGAAGCAGAACGGGCCTTATTAGCAAGGCTTGAAGGTGGTTGTCAGGTTCCCATAGGGGCTTATGCCCACATACAGGGGGATGATGTACATCTTGAGGCAATTATCTGTTCTGTGGACGGTGTAAAGGCTGTACGGGATAGACAGAGTGGCTCTGTCAGTCAAGCTGAAAAGACAGGGGATGAGCTTGCCCAGAGAATGCTGGAAAATGGCGGTATGAAAATCTTAAACGAGATCCGCGAGCAATTTCAGAAGACGATTAACCATATATAAAGATATTTTGAAGATTCGGAAGTTGTATTTGAAGTTCCCTGCCAGGTTGTGGAATTTCTTGTAAAGAATGCAGTTGTTGAGACAATCTCATACGTGGGAGAGGAGATAAAGAGAAAAGATCCCTCCCCCTTCGATAGTGAAATCCGAAATGCTAAACACGAAATACGAAACAAATTCTCAATTTCAATTTTCAAATGTTCAAAACACGGTTTTTTCCATTGGAATTTTGTATTTTGGAATTTGTTTCGGATTTCGTGCTTCATATCCAGTTATCGGGTTGAAAATATGTGGGCAAGGATGAGCCAGAGGGGACAGGTGCATGCATGGGGCTGAAGATACCTTATTGTATTTTTCCCAAAGCCCAAAAGGCTTTTTCTCTGATTGCCCTGAGTAAATGCTTTCCCCTATGATGACAAAAATCAGCGAACTTATCGCATCCGCAAGGAGGCTGTCCCCCTCTGGAGGGAGAGTAAGGGCATATGCATCAAGCTAAGTCTTAGTAGAAACGCAAAATCTTGCGTCTCTGCTTGGCCTGCCACTGGCTTGTTGGGCTACTACCGGCTTGTTCCCAAACTCTGTTTGGGAACACCTTTAGCGAAACTCTGTTTCGTGTTTCATCCTCGAAACAGAGTTTCGATGCCCATTGTGTTCCCAAACAGAGTTTGGGAACAAGAGGAAGAGGCAGGCCCAGCGCATGGTTTGGGAACAGGCCAGCAACAGGCGAGTAAGTTACTAAAGCTTAGCTTGATGCATATGGGAGTAAGGGGGAGGGAAAAGGAGATTTCTCTGTACCATACCCCATGGTAACTTTAATAGTATGATATATCAGTCTTACAAGAAATTTCCATAACATAAGTTGTGTTCTATTGAATATTTGCGTTGTACTTTTTACTTTGAAAGGAGATACACATGGCACGACAACTTGCTAGGTGGTCACGTTTACCAACCATTTCTTCGCTTCAGGATGAAATGAACCGGATGATTGATCGTTTCTTCAGGGAATGGGATATGGAACCTGGTGCTATAGAAGCTGGCACATGGGCTCCTCCGGTAGACTTGTCAGAGTCAGATGATAAGATCTTTGTAAAGGCAGAACTGCCGGGGATTGATCCGCATGATATAAATATCTCAGTCCAGGGAAATACACTCATGCTCAATGGTGAGAAGAAAGAGGAAAAAGAAGAAAAAGGAAAAAACTATTATTGCATAGAAAGGCGCTATGGAAAATTCTCACGTACCATTGATCTTCCGAGTTCAGTGAATCCAGACAGGGTAAATGCAGAATATAGAAATGGCGTACTTGAAATTACCATGGAAAAGAAAGAGGCAGCAAGACCAAAACAGATACCAATAAAGACCGAGTAGAGACCTGGCTGATGCGAATAGAGAATTGAATGGTCTTTGTACCTGAATACTCTATTGATAATCAATCTAGTATATCATTTGAAGGCTATTTATGATGATAGTATGAGTTTTTTCTTCTAGTTTTTTGTTCGAAAGGAGATACAACATGCCAAGAGAACTTACGAAATGGTCACGGTTGCCAGCCATTACCTCACTGCACGACGAGTTAAGCCGGGTGTTCGACCGTTTCTTCAGAGGCTGGGAAGAACCTACCGCTGAAATAACGGGATGGATGCCCCCCATTGATCTGGCAGAAACGGCAGACAGAGTTATGGTAAAGGCAGAAATACCAGGCGTTAATCCGAACGATATAAACATTTCCATACGAAATAATACCCTTTTATTGACAGGAGAGAAGAAAGAAGAAAGAGAAGAGAAGGGAAGGAATTTTTATCGCATGGAAAGACGCTACGGGAACTTCTCACGTTCAATTGATTTACCGAGCTCTGTTGATCCTGATAGGATAACAGCAGAATGTAAGAACGGTGTGCTGGAAATTATGATGGAAAAGAAAGAAGCAATGAGACCAAAACAAATCACAGTCAAAGCTATGTAAGACTGATGTGGATGAGGGCAAGTATCCTAAAATAAACAAGGATATTTGCCTTCATTTAGAAAAGGTGGATTGAAGACCTCAATCATAACAGATACACAATTCTAACCAGAATATGCATAGAGGAACATAGAAGAGATTGCGATAGCTGCTGTTTCAATCCTTAGTGTTGAATCCCCGATACTAACGGGGATGAAACCTGCCTCTATTGCTATTTCAATTTCATGCCTGACAAAACCGCCTTCAGGACCGACAAGACAAATAATCTTTTTTATCAGAGGGTGCTCTCCTAATACACTCTTTAAGGTTCTGGCATTGAGTTCAGTACTTGCAATGAGAGAAAGATCATAGTTACTGGCAGTTTTTATCAGGGCATTTAGCGGTATTACCTTCTCTACCTTCGTAATAGAATTTCGTTTACATTGTTTGGAAGCCTCAACCACAATCCTGTTCCATCTTTCCAGTTTCATATCATGTCTGTCCCGAATATTGACGACACTTCGTTCGCAATGGACAGGGATTAATGTTTTTACCCCTAATTCAACACACTTCTGGATTAAAAAACCTACGAGTTTTCCTTTTGGGATAGAAAATGCAATAGTAATATTGATGTTCGGTTCCCTGTCGATATCCTTCGACTGCTCAATGGATACCTTTAATTTACTGTCGGTAATCTCAGCAACACGTGCAAGATATTCAATTCCTTTCCCATCAAATAATATAATTTCACTTCCCGGTTTTGCCCGTTTGACATGCAGGATATGATGGGCCTCCCTGCCTTCAATCCATATTTCCCGGGTTGCAGGAGCTTCTGGTATATAAAAACGATTTTGATGCATGTATGCTATTTATACAGGATACAGATTTTTGCAGATAAGCGTTTTACCGTTAGTTTTCTATTCCAAAAATCAGTGTTTATTCTCTGTATCCCCGAAGTAAAAGTTCTTAAGCTAATATGGTACTCATGGAACGGCTTTTTTCCCTGGCAAAATTGATTATGGTATGATTCGGACAAACCTCCACACATTTTCCACATGAGGTACATTTGTTATAATCGATCACAGCAAGGTTATTCTGCACATGGATAGCATCATAGGGACATTTCTTTTCGCATTGTTTGCATGCT
This sequence comes from Candidatus Loosdrechtia aerotolerans, assembly GCA_021646405.1. Taxonomy (GTDB): domain Bacteria; phylum Planctomycetota; class Brocadiia; order Brocadiales; family Brocadiaceae; genus Loosdrechtia; species Loosdrechtia aerotolerans. The sequence goes on along the minus strand of SOER01000005.1, from coordinate 80,607 downwards.
ATGCAGGAGTCCTGGCAAGTCTTTCTGGCAACTGCACCCTTATCAAGAGACTTGCACCGGACATGTACCCTCTTAGATTCCGGCACCATACTGATAATATTCCTTGGACAGACGACAGCACATTTTCCGCAACCCGTACAGCGATCCTCAATAACTTTGGGAAGACCATCCTTTCCCATATACATAGCCTCGAATTTACAGGCCTCAACACATGTACCAAACCCCAGGCAACCGTAATCACAGCCTAAAAAACCACCACCAATAATATTTGCAGCGCGGCAGTCCTTAATTCCATCATACGTAAATTTATCCTTAACACCCCTTGCATGGCACATCACAACAGAAATACTACGTTCCCTTTTCTCAAATGTAACCCCCATAATATTTGCTATACGTTGTGCCACGGTCGCTTGTCCTACAGAACAATCGCTTACCAGTGCCTTCCCCTCTACAACAGCCTGTGCGAAACCATTACAACCAGGCTGGTTGCAGGCACCACAATTTGCACCGGGGAGAATTTCATTAATACTATCAATACGCGGATCAACTTTAACAGCAAAGGTATCTGATGCTATTGCCAGCCCAATACCAAAAATCATACCCAGGATACCTAATGTTATTGTAGCACCTAAAATAAAATCCATTTTATTTCTCCAAGATTCATTCCGTTATTGCGAAAACGCGGAGGAGTATAGAAACAATAGGAATAATGATGTTCATTTTCCATTTTCGTGTAACTCCATAATGCCCTCATAGTAAAGTATTGTATATATCTTTAACAATAGTAATTACGCCATAGTTCCAATCATCCTGTGAATTGCTTGTCCCGCAGGCACCATAGGGAAAACATTCTCACCAGGGTCTATTTTAAAATCCATAATAACCGGCCCATCGATTGAAAATGCCTTTTCTATAGCAGGCCGGACATCTTCCTTTTTTTCAATCAAGAACCCTTTTACACCATACGCCTCTGCTAATTTAACAAAATCAGGGTTACCGTCTAAAAGGACACCGGAATACCGTTTGTTATAGAATAGCTCCTGCCATTGCCGCACCATACCAAGATAACCATTGTTCAGAATGGCAATCTTTACGGGAATATTTAAACGGGCAACAGTACTCAACTCCTGAATATTCATCTGAATACTGCCATCACCTGCAATATCCACTACAATCTTATCCGGGCATCCTAACTGTGCCCCTATTGCGGCAGGAAAGCCATAGCCCATAGTTCCCAATCCGCCGGAGGAAAGAAAAGTACGCGGCTTTGTATAGGTAAAATACTGAGCTGCCCACATCTGATTTTGCCCTACTTCTGTTGTAATAATAGCATTGCCCCGGGCTATGTCACATAGCTGTTCAATCACATACTGTGGTTTAATAACATTTCCATTGTTATCATACAATAAGGGATGTTTCTCTTTCCAATGTTTGATCTTATCAAACCACTCTCTTCTCTCAACAAAAAGCACATAATTAACAAGCTCTTGCAGGATTTTTTTTGCATCACCTACAACAGGGATGTCCACCCCAATGCTCTTACTAATCGATGAAGGATCGATATCGATATGGATAATCTTTGCATGGGGAGCAAATTCATCAATCTTTCCGGTAATACGATCATCAAACCTCGCACCTATTGCTACCAGGACATCAGACTCAGTCACTGCAAAATTAGCATAAGCAGTACCATGCATTCCCAGCATCCCGAGAGACAAATGATGATCTTCGGGAAAACCACCAAGACCCATAAGTGTTGTGCATGCCGGGAGGTTTCCCTTTTTTGCCAGCTCCAACAGCTCATTTGAACAATCAGAGGCAATAATTCCACCTCCTGTATAGATAACAGGCCGTTGTGCTTTATTTATAGCTTCGGCAGCTACTTTAATTTGGCGGATATTTCCTTCATATCTGGGCTTATATCCTGGCAAATGGACCCCTCCTGATACTACTTCTTCATATTTCTCCATGGTAATATCAACGGGTAAATCAATTACGACAGGGCCCTGACGTCCTGTACCAGCAATGTAAAATGCCTCCTTTACAACCCTTTCGAGATCCCGAATATCCTTCACCAGATAACTATGTTTTGTTATTGAACGGGTAATACCAATAATATCCGCTTCTTGAAAGGCATCATTCCCAATAAGGAAAGTCTTAACCTGTCCTGTTATAGCTACTATTGGAACGGAATCCATATATGCCGTTGCAATAGCCGTAGCCAGGTTTGTAGCACCAGGCCCTGATGTAGCAAGGCAGACACCTACTTTACCAGTGGCCCTGGCATAGCCATCAGCGGCATGCCCCGCCGCTTGTTCATGCCTGGTTAAAATAAATTTTATAGGAGAATCATAGAGTACATCAAACAGTGGTAAGACAGCACCACCGGGAATTCCAAAAATGTATTCAACCCCTTCTCGAATTAATGCGTTAAGTAAAATTTCTGAACCTGTTTTAATCATTGGCTTTTAAATAACATAAAATAGTTTAGTCACCAATATACAGTGCACTAAAAGTAAACAAAAAAAGCGATCGTTTTATACGTATCGCTTTTAAATATTTCAAGATTTGATGGGGAAGCGTTAAAACATGATCGAACAAAGAGTGAACCTATTATAATCTATAATCTGGCATGGATATTGATAGGTAAATTTGATAATAAAGCTGATATAGCTATTATTCAGTCTTTTCTCTGGGTTTCTCTTCTATATCTTCTATATCTTCGTAATCAAGGTCTTCCATATCTTCATATTTTGGAGGTTTATATCCCGGCTGCTTAGATTTTTCGACCTCTTCTCTGTATGCCCTGAGGACCTTTTCCTGAATCTCTTCCCTGCATCTTGAATTTATTGGATGTGCTGTATCTGCATGTAATTTTAGCCTGCCCACACCCTTCGTTGCACGTTTCTCATCGAGCTTTGCACCGCAATCATTACAATACTTTGCCATTAAATGGTTTTTTCCGCTACAGTTAGGACATCTATCCGTAAGTTTTCTGCTTGGCATGGCAACAAATGCCCCTTTGTGTCCTTCGATAACCTTTAGATCCCTTACGACAAAATCATTGTCTATCGTAATGCTACAAAAGGCCTGTAATCTATTCTTCTTAGCTTCCGTTAACTTTACCCTGACTTCAGTAATATTCACTGTCTTCCCCCTTCCTGATCACTTAGCAGTATCATCGAAATCGCTGGTTACCATAAACACATCACCTATATTAAGGTCTTTTATCTTTTGTTCGATTTTTTCCTGATCCTTTTCTCCTTTATATAAAGCATACAAAGCAGATCCACTTCCTGATAAAAGCGTACCACAAAAACCTAACGTTTCTAGCGTTTTCTTTATCTCATCGAGTCTGGGATAGATCCTAAAAGCCACTTCTTCTAAGCGATTGTACAAATACGCACCTAATTTTTCCGGATCGCCTGCTAAAAGTGTCTGTAAGGTAAAGCTAACATCTTTTATTTTTTTTGTCAAGTCAAATTTAAAATTTTTATAGATAAGTGCAGTACTTACCTCAAATCTTGGGTAAAGTATTATATAGTTATACTTTGACAATAGAGGATAAGGTGTAACAACCTCACCCCTTCCTCTACATATCGCAGTATTCCCATAAATAAAAAATGCAGTATCCGAACCCAATTTTGCAGCAAGCGATGCAAGTTTTTTGATATCATACCCGGTCTGCCATAATTTATTTAGTCCGGCTAAAGTAGCCGCAGCATCGCTGCTTCCTCCACCGAGTCCAGCCCCAACCGGTATTTTTTTATCTAAATGTATTTTCACTCCATTCAGAACCCCTGATTCCTCCTGAAATAACCGTACCGCTTTCAAAACAAGATTATCTTCACCGGTAGTAAGGTTAGGATATGAACAGGTAAACTCAATGGTATTATCTCCTCTGCTCTTCTCTATTGAAAGATAATCGTATAAACTAACCTCCTGTACAACCGTTTCAATCTCATGATAACCATCTGGCCGTTTACCTAATATTTCGAGAAATATATTAATCTTTGCCGGTGCCGCAACGTGTACCTTCCCTTGTTCTTCCCTAATTTTCATCGAAAATTATCCTTGTTTTTAAAGAATGAAAGCTGTGTATCGCCATATATCCGGGTATCAAATATTTCCAAATAAAAAGCATCAGATGGAATTTCAAATTTTTTTGCCCTGTGTTGTAACACTATTATCCCCTCCGGTTCTATTATATGTTTATCGCATAAAACCGAAAACAGGGTTAAAAGCCTTTCCATATAGGGATGTTGTTCAACAAGAGGGTATGGCGGGCTAGCAAAAACCACGTCGGCTTTTACATTGTTCTTCTCAAGATATCCGGAGACTTCAAATACATCATACTGCAGAATCAATCCCCTGTTCTGAAGCCTGGTTGCTTCAAGATTTTTTTTGATAACCTGAATTGCAGACCTGTCTTTTTCTATAAAAACACATGATTCAGCTCCCCTGCTCAGTGCCTCTATTCCGATTGCACCTGTCCCCGCAAACATATCAAGAGCCCGACACCCGGGAACAACTCCCGAAAGTATATTAAAGAGAGAACCTTTTACCCTATCCAGGATCGGTCTTGTCTTTTCCCCTCTCACAGAAGAAAGAGATATACCTCGTGCACTACCTGCAATTACCCTCATGGTACTCCACAACCCTTTAACGGTAAAATAAGAGCCAATATCTTACATCTCTTATCATTTACTTCCTTTTTGCAAATCTCTTTTCTTTGATTATATTCCAATTCCGTTGAGTTTTTGCTATAGTATTGATAAAGGATTTAATTAAAAAATGATAAGGGTATTTTTTCTTTAAGTCAATTCCAAATTCCATATTGACATATTTATACTTTATTATTTATAATTTTACCTCATTAATTATTCCTCAGAAACTATGCCTATCGGTATAGAAATTTTAAGGGTATATATACTATGGTTAGCAGTAATATCGAGAAAGAACTGGCACCCCTTCGTGAACGACTCGTACACCTTAGAGACTCTCTTTGACCTCGTAAACAAAGAGAAAGAGTTATCTCTTCTGGAAAAGCAACTCTCTTCTCCTCATTTCTGGGAAAATAAGAACATGGCTCAGCAAACTATTAGAAAGTTAAAATCACTGAAAGGAATTATTTCTCCCCTTCACGAACTGCAGAGAAAACTTGATGATATTGAATGTTTATTCATGCTTGCAGAGGAAGAAGATGATGAGCAGGTAGGATCAGAGGTAGCCCAGGATATTAAAGCATTTGCCCAAAAGCTTGAAAAGGTTGAATTGCGAACCATGCTTGGCGAACCCCATGACTACTGTAATGCATATTTAAGCATTTATGCAGGGGCAGGTGGAACAGAGGCTTGTGACTGGGTATCTATGTTGTTTCGTATGTACAACCGGTGGATTGAAAAGAGCGGATACCAGTTTTCCCTCATTGACGTTCTCCCGGGTGAAGAAGCGGGAATTAAGCGGATTACAATACTCATTAAGGGTGACTATGCCTACGGATATTTAAAATCTGAGATTGGTGTGCACCGTTTGGTAAGAATCTCCCCTTTCGATGCAAATGCACGGCGCCACACATCGTTTGCTGCAGTCGATGTGTTACCGGAAATTGAAGAGGAAGAAGAAATTGAAATTAATGAAAGTGAAATACGGTTAGACACGTATCGGGCATCCGGGGCCGGTGGTCAGCATGTTAATAAGACATCATCTGCCGTTCGCATTACCCATTTGCCTACCGGAATTATTATCCAGTGCCAGAGTGAGCGTTCACAACATCAGAATAGACGAATGGCATTAAGCATGTTGAAAGCAAAACTCTATCAAATGAAAGAAAAAGAGAAAGAAAAAGAATTCTCGGCAGCATATGATGAAAAGGGAGAGATTGCATGGGGTCATCAAATCCGATCATACGTTTTACATCCCTATTCCCTTGTTAAAGACCTTCGTACTGGCAAGGAAACAGGGAATATACAGGCTGTGTTGGATGGAGAAATTGATGAGTTCATGGAAAAGTATCTAAAGTGGAAGGTATCAAAAACTAACTAAATATAAAGGATAAATGAAAGGATTATGATTACATTAAAAAATGATGATCCAGAAGTATGGCATGCTATACAGAACGAAGTGGAAAGGCAACAAAACACGATTGATTTAATTGCATCGGAAAATGTGTGCAGCCCTGCAGTACAGGAAGCACAAGGGTCATTGATGACTAATAAATATGCAGAGGGATACCCTTCAAAACGGTGGTATGCAGGTTGTGGAAATGTAGATACCGTAGAGAGTTTGGCAATTAAAAGGGCAAAACAGATCTTTGGAGCTGAGCATGCGAATGTACAACCCCACGCAGGTTCTCAGGCTAATATGGCCGTCTGTTTTGCTGTACTTAAACCAGGAGACCGGATATTAGGAATGGATCTGTCTCACGGTGGGCATCTCACACATGGATTCAAAAAGAACTTTTCAGGTATGTTCTACGATATTGTTCACTACGGTGTGGAAAAAGAGACCGGATATATTGATTATGATAAGGTACGGACTATCGCAAAAAACACGAAGCCCCAGCTTATCATAGCTGGTGCAAGTGCCTATCCGAGAATACTTGATTTTGAAAGATTCAAAAAAATTGCAGATGAAGTTGGTGCCTATTTTATGGCTGATATTGCCCATATCGCTGGACTTGTTGTTGGTGGTGTACATCCCAGCCCAATCCCTTACGCTGACTTCGTTACCACAACAACACATAAAACGCTCAAGGGACCGAGAGGCGGATTGATTCTTTGTAAAGAAAAATACGCAAAACAAATTGATTCGATCATCTTCCCCGGAATCCAGGGCGGACCCTTCATGCACATAATCGCAGCAAAAGCAGTTGCTTTCAAAGAAGCAATGACAGAAGGGTACAAAGAATGCCAGCAACAAACCGTAAGAAACGCAAAAGCGATGGCACAGGAATTTATTAAAAGAGGCTACAACCTTGTATCGGGTGGAACGGACAATCATCTCTTTTTGATCGATTTGCATAATAAAGGCATGACAGGAAAAGATGCTCAATTATTGCTTGAGTCAGTTGATATTATTTTAAACAGGAATACGATTCCTTTTGATGAAAGAGGTGCAAACGAACCAAGTGGTATTCGTATAGGAACACCTACCATAACTTCAAGGGGTATGAAAGAAACTGAAGTTACGAAAATAGCAGAGTGTATTGACAAGGTCCTTTCACAACCGAATGATTTTCGGATAAAGGAAGAGATTCGAAAAACAGTCCGGGATATTTGTGTTCAATTTCCACTCTACAAGAAAGAAGCATATCAGTCTGTAGAATAATAATAATAATTTCCTGTTAAAATTTTCTAAGAACATCGGTAAAAGGGCCGGAGAAATCCGGCCCGGTTTTATACCTTCCATCGAAAATGATCTCAGAATCATCTATCAGAAAAATTACCATTATTGGCAACGGAGGATGGGGAACCACTCTTGCAATACTTTTGCACAAAAAGGATTACGAAGTTACACTCTGGGGCGCCAATCCATCATACGTAGATTATCTAAAAGAGAAAAGAGAAAATGTTAAATTTTTAAAAGGCATTCCTATCCCTCCCGGGATACATATTACGTCTGATATTTCTCATAATCTCCTTAACACGCACCTCATCATCTCCGCTACACCAACCCCCTATTTGCGTTCTGTACTTACAAAACTAAAAGACAACTTCTTTATACCCGGGATACCAATTGTTAGTGTTACAAAGGGTGTTGAGAATGATACCCTCATGAGACCAAGTGAGGTGATTACAAACACCCTGGGAGAGCGGCCAATTACCCTACTCCTCGGCCCAAGCCATGCAGAAGAGGTTGCGCGTGAACTACCAACAACCGTCGTCGCATCATCAAACGATATACATTTAGCACAACTTGTGCAGGATATTTTTACTACCGACCGGTTCAGGGTCTATACAAACCCTGATGTCATTGGTGTTGAATTAGGTGCTGCAATGAAAAATGTAATTGCAATAGCATCGGGTATTTGTGATGGTTTAAAATTTGGTGATAACTCAAAAGCTGCCCTTATTACCCGCGGTATTGCAGAAATTAGTCGCCTTGGTGTTGCTATGGGAGCACAGAGAAGCACCTTCTCCGGACTTACCGGGCTGGGAGATTTAATAACGACTTGTATTAGCCCTTACGGCAGAAACCGCCATGTTGGCGAACAAATCGGAAGGGGAAGAACACTGCAAGAAGTTTTAAAAGATACGGAGCAAATTGCAGAGGGTGTTTGGACAACAAAATCTGTTATGGCACTCTCAAATAAGTTCAACGTAGAAATGCCTATTACACAGGAAATCTATAACGTCCTTTTTACCAATAAAAGTCCTGATGAAGCAGTAAGCAATCTCATGATGCGCACTCCAAAATCTGAAGTGGAAGAATTATTCTAACAGACACTCTCTAAACTTTTCAGATAATCTTGTAGTTAAAAAGAGAATGTGACGTGTCTACCTGTACACTGACACACCTTTGTGACATGTCACACAACCACATTTTCACTCTATTCATTAAACACTTCGTATTCAGCTTAATTTAATTAGGACTTACGCATTTGCTAATAAATAATGAGTAACAGCAGACCTGGTAAGAGAAGCTTTTTGCTCATACCAGGGAATTCGTTCTTTGATTCTTCTTGTTTCCAATTTTACAAAGGCAAGAAAAGAAGCAAATATATGGGTTAACTGAGAAGTTGCTCGAGTGGAATAGCACTTCTCTATTCCCGTTGTTTGTTTAATGCCTCGATGAAACTCCTCTATTTTCCATCTCTGATGGGAATGATCAGTAAATGTATCATAATCGGTTAAGGTTAAATCATTGGTTGCCAAATAGGTAATGTCTCCGTTTTTGTGGACTATCTTACAGACTAAGATAAACCCATATTCCTTAAGCCAGACTTTTCTTACTTGTTTTTCAGTAAGATCCAAATCAGCTATCGGAATATAGGTTCCTTGGCTCACGCTAACCTGTCGATTCGATTTTAGGTTACAGATAAAGTTCCAATTCAGTTTCTTGGTAACAAGTTTCAGATTGCTTATGCTGGAATACCAGGCATCCATCAGAACATACTGAGGAGTAAATCCTCTTTGTTTGGCTCTTTGGAGCATATCGTGAAAATGATCATTCTTGGTCTTATCGTCATTTTCTTTCTGGTATACTCGATAATCAATCGGAATGAATTCATCACCCTTTGTCCAGAGTAAATTTACCAGAGAAATACCATTAAGAACCCTATGCTCTTTTCCACTGTACTGTTTTTTCGCTAGTTCATTGACCTTTGAATACCGTTTATCGAGCAGACTATCGTCACAGATTAAATATCCTGTTGTTTTATCAACTAAGGATTTAACCTGATTCCATAACTCTGAAGGAGTAAAGTGTGAATTGGCTAAGAAGCGAGAGATTGAGTCATGACTGATGTCTTTAAAAGGTGCTACCTTTGAAAGTTCTACTCCAGAATATCGGTTCTGATTAGCAATCAAGAAATTGGTATATAATTGTAAAGAACATTTTTGTTTTCGCATAATTTTATGATCCTGAAATTGATTACAAAATACTTTCTCTTTCTTTATATTATCGCATAAAATTATGCTTTTTAAAGATTGGCCATAGGCCAATCGCGTAAGTCCTATAATTATAGAACGTAATGCGGCTTTCTTCGATAATGATATGGAAGAATTAGATAAATGGGCAGAAGATGTGAAAGGCAGTATGGAAATTGAATTGAAAAAATTAAATAAAGAGCTAAAATGCCGTAAAACAGAAGCAAAAAAACCCTAAATCTTGAGGAACATGTATACTGTGTTAGACCCGTCTGGCTATGGAGGGAATGTAGGGGCATACTTGGATACGGCGGCTAAGGTTCAAGATGTTGTTAGCCGCCTGGAGACTGCTTATAACAGAGCGGTGGAAGCTGAGAAACTTGCACGAGAAAACAAACCATGGGAAGCCTATGACAAGTGGCGGCTTATTTTCGGAGATTACTTTCCTACATATGGATAATATGATGGACAACAGAATTGTTGAAGATCAAAATACACAGCAACAACTTGGCCGTCTGGTAGCTCAACGATATATCTATTCGCAGTCAAAAAAACTGTTGACTTTGCAAACGCTGTCCACGGTAGCAATTCCCATTGCGCTATCAATCTTGGCAGCAATAGTACAGATTTAAGGGTTATTATGGATGAAATTTTTGGACGCAAGAATTTTAGAAATACGATAATTATATCTCGTATAAAAAAGAATATTAGGGAACGGGAAAAGGTAAAGGCCTTAAATTATGCTCATGATGTTATAGTGTTTTATGCAAAAAGTGACGATTGTTTTGTTCTTCCTCCAACAAAATCTGTTGAGAGAAGGGAAAGATGGCATGCCTTTGATGCACCGGGGATAAGACCAACTATGGAGTATGAACTTTTTGGGCATCGTCCTCCAGCAGGAAGACATTGGCTTTATGACAAAAATCGTGCAAAGACACTAATAGATAGTGGAGACCTTCGTTCAAATCCAAGAACGGGTAAACCACAATATAGAATTCCTTCTGGCACAGAAGATATTTGTGATACCTTATGGATAGATATTACTGCTTCATCATTTAAATGGAATTTCCCAAGTGGAGAAAAAAATGAAAAACTTATTCAACGTATTCTGGAAATGTCTACAATAGAAGGTGATTTTGTTCTTGATTCTTTCCTTGGCTCGGGTACAACCGCCGCTGTTGCTCATAAGATGAACCGCAGGTGGATAGGGATAGAACTAGGCGAGCATTGCCATACCCACTGTCTGCCGCGATTGAGAAAAGTTATTGACGGCACGGATCAGGGTGGAATATCAAAAATTATACCCACCCCTAACCCCTCCCAGGAGGGGAATAAAGAAAGTTCCCTCCCCGGAGGGGATTTAGGGGTGGGTTGGCAAGGCGGCGGTGGTTTTAAGTATTACTACTTAGCCCCAAGTTTGCTGAAAAAGGATAAACATGACAACTGGATAATAGATGAACGTTATAATGCCGATATGCTCGCAACAGCTATGGCAAAACATGAAGGCTTTAGATATTGTCCGGACGAACATATTTACTGGAAACATGGCCGTTCAACTGAAAAGGATTATATATTTACCACAACGCAATTCGTTACGGTGCAGTTTTTAGATAAGATCCATGAAGAAATGAAACCGGACGAAAGTCTTCTGATCTGCTGTAAATCTTTCCAGGAAGCTTGCGAAAATCGTTACGCTACTATTACCATAAAAAAAATTCCCAATATGTTGCTTGGCAGGTGTGAATTTGGGAAGGAAGATTATAGCCTGAATATTGTCAATTTGCCTGAACCCACCCCTGACCCCTCCCAGGAGGGGAATGTAGAAAAAGATGCCTCCGGGGAGGGGAATGTAGAAAGTCCCCTCTTGGGAGGAAACCATAAAAGTCCCCTCCTGGGAGGGGACTTAGGGGTGGGTTCAGGCAAAAGAAAAAAGCCTGAAAAAGATAATAACTCCAAAGGCCATAATAAACAGAGAAAACTATTCGAATGAAACGAAAAGTTATTTTACCGTATAGTCCAAAGTTAAAAGAAGTTGCACGACGTTTGAGAAAAAGTGGCACTTTATCCGAGGTACTGTTATGGAGATATTTAAAAGGGAAGCAAGTGCTGGGATATGATTTTGATCGTCAAAAACCTATTGATAATTATATTGTAGATTTTTTCTGTAATGAATTGATGTTGGCAATTGAAATTGATGGTGTCAGTCATGAAAACAAGGGTGAAGAAGATAGAATAAGACAATCAAGATTGGAATCTCTTGGAGTAAGGTTTCTAAGATTTTATGATTCAGACGTTAAAGGGAATATACAAGGGGTTGTTACTACAATTGAGGAGTGGATAAAGACGAATGAATCCACCCCTGACCCCTCCAAGGAGGAGAGTTTGAAGAAGCATTTTTCCAAGGAGAAGGATGAAGAACCTAAGCAATCAAATTCCCCCATCCCCTCTTTACTAAAGGATGGTAATAGGCACATAAGGGAAATGAGAGGACAAAAAAGCTTTTTTCCAGAGAAAGAAACATATGAAAAAATAGCCCTGTATCCACAATTGAACAGACGTATAAAAGCATAAAGATAGTTTTAGAGAAGGCACGGTCCAAATCTTTCAAAGCTGTCAATACAATTATGGTACGGGCTTATTGGAGCATTGGCCGTATTATTGTTGAACAAGAACAGAAGGGGAAAATTAAAGCTGAGTATGGTGAATATCTTTTAATAAATCTTGCAAAAAGACTGACTAAAGATTTCGGCAAGGGTTTCGATGAGAGCAACCTGCGTTATATAAGAAAATTTTATATGGTTTTCCCAATTCGTGACGCACTGCGTCACGAATTAAGCTGGACACATTACCGGCTACAGAAGAAGAATTGAGGGTTGAAATTTTGCGCGAAAAGGAATTGATCGAAATGGAAATAAAACTGAGCAAGGACAAAAAATGAACCGCATAGCCATGGCAATTAAAAACCGCTTAAGTCTTCGCACACCACAGGCAGATAGCCTGAATATACTGGCGGAGTTGACTGATAAATTGACTTTGAGGAAACACACCCCTTACCTCTATCGAAAGGGGAAAGAACCCACCCCTAACCCCTCCCAAGAGGGGAATAAAGAAAGTCCCCTCTCGGGAGGGGATTTAGGGGTGGGTTCTTTCCTTCAGCAAGAACTGGAGATAGTTAAAAACGCCTATCCTACTTGTACCGATTTTGAGAGAAATTTCCCGTCAATCTGTTTTTCGCTGGCTACCGGGTTGGCAAGACCCGGCTTATGGGGGTATTTATAGTTTACCTGTATTTGTCAAAAGGCATGAGAAACTTTTTTGTTTATGAATATTCATTAGCTAAAGCTATTCAGGATGGATTTGTAAAAGAGCCTGCAGTAGCTACCAGAAAGGATTTCAATCCTGTACAGTACTCCAATGAAGAGTTGGATAGAATAAAACTGGAAGATGGCATACGAATTCACGAAGATACGAAAGTAGCGTTGGATATTTACGCAAGGAATAATAAGGAAAAACGGATCAAGCCGTTTGTATTGGTTGTTGCTCAGCATACAGAACATGCAAGTGACCTGAAAAAGTTAATAATTTCGAATTCATTCTTTCATGGTGATTATGCAGATAAGGTAATGGAGATTCATTCGAATCAGTCCGGGGAAGAAAAAGATGAAAATTATCGAGAAGTTAATTTCTTTAGAAAATCCTGAAAACAAAATAGAAATTGTAATTCATGTTAACATGTTAAAAGAGGGCTGGGATGTAACGAATCTTTACACAATCATCCCCCTGCGGACAGCGACATCACTGACCTTACGAGAACAAACTATTGGCAGAGGACTACGATTGTCTTACGGGAAAAGGACGGGAAACGGCAAAGTAGATAAATTGACGATTGTAGCTCATGATAAATTCCAGGAAATAATAGATGAAGCAAATAAACCTGATTCTGTCATTAATCGGCAAAATATTATTGTAATTGATACACAAGAATTAAATGAGCAAAAAGAAGTTATTACCTCTGTTTCAAACATTGAACAGAAGTTTGAAGATGAACAAGAAAGGATAACTAATCTTACTGAACCGGAAAGCAGGTAAAAAGCACTGATCAATCTGGATCTTCAAAAGACGATCCTTTCAACCCTTCCGGAAATGAATAGTGCAGTTAAAAATGTTCATGAATTAACGAGGTCTGAAATTAAACAAATCGCATTAGAGAAGATAAAACAAAAGATTTATGGTTCTCCGCAAAAAAATCTATTTGCTGCAGAGATGATAAAGGAAGTTGAAGCTGCATATGAAACAGTAGTACATGAATTCGTAAGAAATATTATAGAAATTCCACGGATTACTATCCAACCAAATACTGAAATAAGGTCTGGCTTCAGGGATTTTGACCTGGACACAAAAAGTCTTAATTATCAGCCAATATCGGAGGAAATATTAATAAGGAAACTTCGCGAACAAGAGAACAGCCTTGAGATTCTCAATGGTATAGATAAAGGGAGAATTATTATTGATAACCCTGAGAATCTCATAGTGAATGAGCTTATAAATTATCCGGAAATAGATTATGATACACAAGCGGATTTGTTATTTAAATTAGCACAACAGGCTGTTGGGAAATTCAAAACGTATCTTGATGATAATATGTATATGAACGTTATCCAGTATCATAAAAAAGAAATTGGAAAGTATATTCATTCACAGTTAATGCAATATTTTTACTATGAAGCACCGGGCTATGAAAAACCTGTTGTAAAGCCATTTACAAGGATTGAAGAACATAACTTTTCAAAATATACAAAAGACAGCATTCATCATTTTGCAGAAACAATTACTCCAACAAGTGCCATTCCTGGTAAAGTATTTAGTGGTTTTAGAAAGGCTTGTCATAGTTTGTATAAATTTGATTCTAAAACAGAGAAGGACTTTGCCTCTATCTTGGAGCAAGATACGTCTGTCCTTAAGTGGATGAGGCTGGCTCCTAATCAATTTATGGTATACTGGAGGCATAATTCAAAACAATATATTCCCGATTTTGTTGTGGAGACTGTTGATACCATTTATATGGTGGAAACAAAAAAAGAAGGTGACATCGAATTAACGGATATTAAAGAAAAAGCTCAAGCAGCTTTTCAATATTGTAAGTATGCGACAGAATATACTACTCAAAATGGAGGAAAACCCTGGAAATATGTCCTGATACCCCATAATGTTGTAATGATGAACATGGGTTTTAGAACTCTTGTAATGAGACATGAATATCCGGTTAGTGAAAAAGATATTAGGGAAAATTAGCACACGGATCAGTTAAAAATGCATTTCCCTGATATAGATAGATTCAAATTCAGGAACCTGAGAGAGTTCTGTAACCTGAGCAGTGTTGGCTATCAGGGCTGCACGGTTTAACAGCTCTTTATCTAAGAGTATCCTTACGGCACCTTCAAGGCTTGAGTTGCCTATAAAAGAGAAGTCGACCCCGGCAAGTCTTGGTAAAAGGCCAATACGAAAGAGACTTTCCTTATTCAGATGATAACCAAATGCCCCGGCTATTACGACCGTTTTCAGATCATCTGCTCTTATATTGCAGGTAGTAAGCAAAACTTCAACCCCTGCCCTGATAGCGGCCTTTGCCAGTTGAACCTGTCGTATATCCTCCTGGGAAATTGATGTATCGCTGGCAAGAGAAAAATAACGTTTCCCATCCTTCTCAAATAAATGGTTTTGATAATGTACAAGGGATTTTTCACCATTCCTGTTCTGTAAACGCCCCCTTGAATTTATAAAACCTATCCTGATGAGTTCTGAGACTATATCCAGCAACCCGCTTCCACAAATGCCCCTTGGTGGACCGTTACCAATAACCTCCATTGATAATCCTTCTTCTCCGGCACTGACATGTTCGATTGCACCTTCACATGCCCTCATACCCGAACTTATTGTCATACCTTCAAAACATGGACCTGCAGCAGTCGATGTTGCCACTATTCTATCATGCAGGAGGAGGACCAACTCACCGTTGGTGCCTATATCCAGAAAAAGAGTCGGTACTTCTCCGGTTTTAGGCTCAATAGCCAGAAGACCAGCAACTATATCTCCTCCAACATAGGCTGAAATACAGGGAAGGACTGTTATTGGGGCATAGCTAGGTATATCAATGGCAAGTTCTTTTGCTGTAGTTGAAAAGGTATCGAGTATTTCAGCCCTGTACGGATATTCACCTATTTCCCTGATCTCTTTATTGAGCAGTATATGTTGCATAGTAGTATTACCTGCTGCTATGACCTGATAGACATTTTCTGCCTTTATACCATTTTCAGTTGACAGGGTATTCGTGAGAAGATTAATGGCAGATATAAGTTCTTTATGCATCCTCATAAGGCCGTTCTCATGGGATGAAGAGTACTTTATCCGTGACATAACGTCATGACCGTAGTATACCAAAGGGTTCAGTGTTGAGGAATTACCCATGATCTTACCGGTCGTAAGATCAACCAGGGATGCTACGAGTGTTGTTGTACCAATATCTAAAGCGATTCCATATGTTTGAGATCTTGTATCACCTTCTTCAAAAGAAAGGAGTTTATCATTACTATATACACCCGTGGAAGAAAGATTATGATGCTTGTTAAATACCTTTTTTATAGATGGATTGACAGTATATTTCTTTTTATCCTGTGTGTAAAATCCTTCAATAATTTTTAAAATTCTCTTTTCATTATAAGGTATAAAAACCTCTATATCAGTTTCTATAATGGTTTTACAGGCGAGCACGGTATTGAGGGTCCTGTTTATTCTTATCTGTACCAGGTCTTTTCCACACTTACCGGTACCGCTGCATGGGCCTTCCATAGTAATGCCAAGCCTCCTGGCAGCTCCTAAAATAGTGATACCTTTTGGTACTACTCCTTCAATCTTTAAAGGATAGAAAATTATCTTTGCGTATTGAGCAATCATGTAGTATATACCTTTACTATTTCTGACATTGCCTTTATATGTTTAACCGGTGTTCTGGCGCTTAAGCCGCATGCAGGGGCAAGGATGTCAATACCCGATGTCAAGAGGTTCTTTGAAACTACTTGTATTTTGCTTATAGGGCCATTTTGCAGGAGGATGGTACTCACATTACCCATAAGTTTTTTTTCTGGAATAGCATTTCGCATCTTTTTTATGTTTACTAAAGAATCAATACTGATGCATTCAGAAGAGAGTTCTCTGAGAGGCTTGCAGATAGAACGTATATCTCCGCATATATGGACAATAACTGGTTTACCCAGCATATGCATACTTGTTGTTATATCGTTCAGATACGGAAGTGCAAACTCTTTAAATAATACAGGTCCAAGTATTTCACCGGTTGCAGAAGGGTCGGCTATCACAATAAGGTCTGTACCGTTCCTGACGAGTGCTTTACCATACTCGATGCTGTTGTCCGTTAAAAATTTGAGCAAGTTGTGGACATCTTTCGGATATTGCTTAATTGCCTTATAAAGTATTGCTGCATCGATAAGAGAGGTAGCAAGGCTTAACGGGCCAACTAAATTGCCTACTACAGGAGTATCCGGGACTTTTTGTTTTAGTATCGAGGTGCATTTGAGAATTGTTGGAAGACGGCCGTCTTTGTAAGGGTTTAGTCTCTTTAAATCTCTCCACTGTTCAACAGATTGGAGGGGGTAATTTACTATACCAGGTATAGTCGTTTCATCACCGTCTTCCACTTCTCCGCCTAAGGCCTCAGCTTCAACGGTCATACAGAAAGGAATACCAATGTTTTCAACCCCTGTCTTTTCCCGCATAGCAACCGAGAGTGTTGCCATTTTCTCTGCATCCCTATGGACTGCCGGCCAATAGCAACCTGTTTGTACCATAACTTCCCTGCTTGCCATGGTCATCATGCCACCGGGACAGATAACGGGGGTTCTGTCAACACTTTCACCACGAAGAACTTTAAAAAGTCTTTCTTTTTCTGTCATAATATTCATTCTGTAATCGAAACCTTCGGTTTGAGAATCTCTTTTCCAGGATGAAAATCTTGAGTTACAACTCTCTTAATCGGATGAATACCTTTTTTCGGAAACGTTTTTATTTTAAATTAACAGGATAAATTAATAGGAAGCTGTGCAAACCTTCTCCCTGCCTCAAGAAATGCTACTAAATTCTCATGAGGTGTTTTTATAGGGACCTCGCATCCCGTTGCTACAATATATCCCTTTGGATTATTCGATGCCTTTGCTATACAATCCCTGATCATGGTAGTTATGATTTCCGGATCTCCTTTTAACATGCCATCTGCCGGACTTATATTTCCCATGAGGCAAACCTTCTCTCCCACCAATTCTCTGGCTTCCTGGAGATTAATATTATCAATGCTCAGGATATCGGCACCACTCTCAGCCATACACTGTATCACTCTTTTTGTTTTTCCGCAGATGTGAAGCACGCCGGGAAGGTTATGAGAATGGATATGTGCATATACTTCCTTTAAATACGGCAGAACAAATTCCCTGAAATGTTTCTCACTGATCATGGACCCTGTGGCCACTGGTTCAACCGTTGCAGGCACGCCACCTTCTTTTACATAGGCATCAATAAGGTTTTTAACTGATTGGGTAGCGATCTTCATAAGGGTATGAACCAGCTCGGGATCCGTATAAAGTTCTTTTATAAATACCTCAGTTCCTCTTAAAGCTGCAGATGTTGTGAATGGCGCTCCTATGACAGGGACGATAAAAACATCATCTCCGATAGCTTCCATACAGCGTTTTACTGCTTCGATGTACACAGGGATCCTGCCATCCTTTTCAGGAGTTACTGGTTGAAGATTCTTAAGATCTTCTCTTGTTTGTATAAACGGGGTTTCTACTTGCGGTGCATCATCTTCAGGGAAGTACATCCTGGTGCCCATGGCTTCTGCTAAAGTAGACGTGGTAGAGAAGATATACACGATATCATGCCGGTACTTTTTAAAGCATGCAATATTGGCATTCCCCATATTTTTGCCATTTGTACAGAACTCCCTAACCGTTAAATTTAAGCTCCTGGATGCAAAATTAAGAATCAGGGGGCTTACGATCAGTCTGTCGACCTCTTTTCCCTGTATAATTGCCTGCATCCTTTCCTTTGGTGTCATTTCGTCTGCATAGCTCATTGTATACATCCCCCTTTTTCTCTTTTTATATAGACAAGCTTGGGTATTGAAAATGGCAGGAGATCGAGAGGCGTATTATTCAATAGACCTTTGGCAACTTTAACCGCTTCAGCTGCATTCTTTGCATATCCATCTGCTCCTATATTTTTCGCAAATCCCGGAGAGATCGGTCCGCCACCAACCATAACCCTGGAGTTTATACCGGCTTTCTTAAGATCTTCAATAATTACTTGCATGCCATCCATGGTCGTCGTCATAAGGGTGGAAAGACAGACCAGATCAGCTTTCAATTCTCCAGCCATATCAATGAACTTTGAATACGGTACATTTCTGCCCAGGTCACACATTTCAAATCCAGCATTGTCCAACATGATTTTTACCAGATTCTTCCCAATATCATGCGTGTCACCTTTCACAACACCAATGACTGCCTTTCTCTTATTCCAGGTAGATTCCTTAGGCAGGTAAGGCTTAAGTATCTCAATTCCTGCATACATGGCATCGGCACAGAGGAGTATTTCCGGAACGAAATACTCTTCATTTTCAAATAATTCATTAACCGTATCCATTCCCTTTGCAAGACCATCCATTATTGCCTCATATGGGTCGACCTTATGGTGTATTACCTCAGTAGCCGTTTTCTGAACAAGGGCTATATCCATATCGATTACAGCCCGGGCTAATGTGTCTAAAATATCAGATTTCATTTGCATAGGCACCTCCTTTTGTTTCTCTATAGAAATAGAAAGAAATCCAATTAACTATTGGAAAAGGACGATGCTTTTCTCTCTGGAGAGGTATTGAAATGGATAAGGGTAGGTCTTAATGAATACTATATGGATTGCGAAGTAAAAACATTCATGTAACGTGAAGAATTGCGTTACTAACGGATTGCGCAGAGTCCATATCTTATCCGCCTGACCAGGGAATGGCACCGCCATCTTAATATGTGTGCTCACCCATATTTGAGTAGCATGTTTTTTCTCCCGGACATAAGTTTGGACTCCATAAATACACGGTATACTAGGATTTTTGCAATGGTTGTCTACTACGAAGGATATTTTTTATTTGATTATACAAATGCCCTCATATTTTGCAATCGGAAAAAAATAAAATTGCCAAAGGTATGATTACCCATGCAGAAATAGAGCTTTCATGCAATCAGGCATGGCTTTTAGCCCTGATATCCGCGGGGTTATTTTTCCTTCCGTAAAACCAGGGTAGCG
Source organism: Candidatus Loosdrechtia aerotolerans (assembly GCA_021646405.1). GTDB lineage: Bacteria > Planctomycetota > Brocadiia > Brocadiales > Brocadiaceae > Loosdrechtia > Loosdrechtia aerotolerans. The sequence goes on along the minus strand of SOER01000005.1, from coordinate 60,649 downwards.
CCAATCATATTTTCTTGTTCGTCAAACAATTTTGTCATTCGGGCGTTTAGATGGAAAGTGGGTTGGGCGTTTGAGGAAGAGACCTGAAAGTTGGTATTTTTTTCCCGTGTATTTGTAATGGTATCAAGAGGGAGGGACAGTTTCTGATTTGACAAGTATGAAAGAAGATCAATATTTCTTATATCTGCCTCGCGAATATTCAATAACTCGCGCGCTGTCTGATTTATGTTCCTGATTTTCCACTTGCCGTCGGTGATAATTACGCCTTCTGCTAATTCAGATAAGATCGATTCCAGGACTTGCACATCATCCTTTTTTGTAGTTATTTGTCTCATTCGCAGTAGTGACCTTACCCTGGCGAGGAGTTCTGCTTTATTGAATGGTTTACTGATAAAATCATCGGCACCTGCTTCAATTCCCTTAATTCGGTCGTCCATCTCATGGAGGGCTGTAATTATTATGATTGGTATGTTTTTTGTTTTCTCATCTTCACGCAGCTTTTGACACACCTCATACCCCGTGATCTTTGGCATCATGATATCCAGGAGTATGAGATCCGGGTTTTCCGAACTTGCTTTATCCAGTGCCTCTTCGCCGTCATATGCCTCTATCACATTATAGTCTGATGCCGTGAGAATTACCCGAAGTAATTTTACGTTCTGTTTAATATCATCTGCCACTAATATCTTAGCCCTGTTCATGATCTTTTTTGCATAATAAATAATAACCAATGTAAAGTAACACGAATCATAAGAAATGTATTGTATTGAACAAATATTTTATATACAAGATATTCTTTTCAGTATATCCTGTTCGTGTTGGCCGGTAAGAGCCTTTCGCCGTGGTTATAATTTTTTTATATATTTCTCTACGATACGTGGCAGTTCTTGGGTATTAATGGGCTTGCTGATATATGCATTGCAGCCTGCATCAAGGATCTTTTGTTCATCACCCTTCATCGCATATGCAGTTACGGCAACAATGGGAATGTCATTTGTGGTTGCATCTGCCTTGATATGTTTTACCAGGGTAATGCCGTCTATACCCGGGAGTTGAATATCCATAAGAATAATATCAGGTTTTTGGTCTTTTAGTAAATTTAATGCCTCCTCACCAGTAGTTGCCTCGATTACGTTGTATCCGTTTGCCTTGAGAATTACACGCATGAGTTTTCTGTTCTTTTCATTATCCTCAACTACCATTACATTTTTATCAGACATACAATCTTTCTCTTACAGATAATAAAATTTATAATATAGAGTACAAATACGTTTGGAAAATTAAGTATAGTACAGGTAAGCCAATTTCAAAAAATACTCCAGGGAATAAAAATAGTGTTTTCTTTCATTGTTATTGTCTTTGGGCACGCTGTTGTTCTATTTTCTTTACTGCTGAAAGAAGGTCTTCTTTCGTATGGCTTCCCTTCTGTACAATAGTAAGAATATTGCCATTTAACTCATCTTTCTCCCGTGGTGTGACATCTTTTGCTGTGCAGATAATAATAGGAATTTCCTTTGCTGTCGGATGAACCCGTAATTTTTCAACCACGTCAAAACCGCTGACCTCAGGCATCATGAGATCGAGAATCATAAGGTCCGGTTCACTCTGTATTGCTAAATTGATTCCTGCGCTGCCGTTGTATGCCTTAAACACTTCAAACCCTTCATTCTCAAGAATCGTGCTCATATATTTCACCGCCTTAACATCATCATCTACAACTAAAATCCTGAGAGATTTATCTTTTTTCTTTTTTGGAGAAATGCAGGTATTTACCGCAGCGATAAGCCTTTCCCTCCCTATGGGTTTTATCAGGTACTCAGAGGCACCCAGGCTGTACCCTAGTTCCTGGTTATCCACTATCGATACAATAATTACAGGGATATCTGCTGTTTCCGGATAATTTTTCAATTCAGAAAGAACATCCCATCCATCTATTTTTGGTATCATAATATCGAGGGTGATGAGAAATGGATGAGACGCTTTCGCCTTTTTAATTGCGTCCTCGCCGTCCGCTGCGACAATTACATTGTAGCCTGCACTTGTCAGGTATACGGTAAGAAGATGAGCGGCTGTATGGTCATCTTCTACAACCAGAATGGTGTTTGCCCCTTTATCTGGTATTGTTTCAGGATGATGTGTTTTTGTCTCTGATTCCCTGGCTTGTGCTGCTTGATACCGGACATGTAATGGTAGTGAGAAGTAAAACGTGCTTCCTTTCCCATATTCGCTCTCGAACCAGATTTTTCCACCATGCATTTCAATAATCTTTTTGCTTAAGGCCAAACCTAATCCAGTCCCTTCATACCTTCGGGCAAAAGAACTGTCTGCCTGCCAGAATTCTTTAAATACCTTTTCTTGCTCTTCCGGTTTCATTCCAATTCCTGTGTCTGCCACAGAAACCTGTAATCTATCATCCTTAACCTGAGCTTCTAAAGTAATACTGCCATTCTGCGGTGTAAATTTTATAGCATTTGACAGGAGATTGTACAGGATTTGCTTAAATTTCACGCGGTCTGCCTCTATGGTATTCACATCCGGTTGAATGGTTATCGTTAAGCGCTGTTCTTTTTTGTTTGCAAGTCCTTTCAAAATAGTATACACCTCTTGTATTGCCTCTGGTACAGGAAAAATCTCATACTGAAGCTCCATCTTACCAGCCTCGATCTTGGATAAGTCCAGTATATCATTGATCATCTGCAAGAGATGCAGACCACTGCTGTGAATATCTTTAACAAATTCCGTTTGTTCTTCCGTCAGTTCACCGCAAATTTTATCCCTCAACACCTCAGCAAAGCCGATTATGGCATTGAGTGGGGTTCGTAACTCATGAGACATAGTAGCCAGGAACTCCGATTTCATTTTGTTTGCTCGCTCTAACGCTACATTGGCTTTTTGCAAATGTGCTGTTTTTTCCGCTATCTTCTGTTCAAGCGTAGCATACGTATAGTGACATTTTTCGGATAACTCATTAAATGCCCTGCTCAGTATACCGACTTCATCTTTAGAGGAGATATCTACCATCGTTGTAAAGTCACCGGTTTTTATAATCCTGGTAACCGTATCGGTTAGTTGTTCTATTGGGCGTACAAACCTTCTTGTTGTAAGGAAGATAATAGCAACAACCAATACAACACTGACAGAACTCAAGGTAATAAAGAAAATGACATTCGCAGCAAATCTTTGTTCCGCTATTTCCCTGGGAATAACGACACTAATCGCACCCCGTACTTCTCCAACCTTATAATTATATCCAATATCATAATTTTTCTTTACAAACTCTGGCGCTTTTTCCTGTGAGCCGTGGCAGAGAAGACAGTCCTCTTTTACATAGAGGGCATACATATATCGCTCAGCCCTTCCCCCACGTACGATGTCTTCTGACCAATATTCTAAAAGACCAGGGTTTTCTTTCATTTTCCGGAGTACTTTTTCTTCGAAGGGATCGGGCCTGTTTTCCACGTTTCGGAATTGCAGACTTGTTTGTTTAACGATATAGCCTGTTTTTTCTTCAAACTCTTTACCAATAGTATGACCAGAAACAGCGGGAATAAAATGTTTTGTTTTTTCGTTAATTTCAATACCCGATTTTTGCAGTGATGAAGCAAGATAATTCCGTGTGGTCTCGAGTTCCATGGCGACTAACTTCGCCTTTTCACGATACTCTGTAATGAATTCGTAGCGTATTCGTTTATAGATAAAGAAGGCAATCGTACCGTTCAATATGACAAGTAAGGTGGCCAGGATAATGACAAGTTTATGTCTGATCTTCATGATTCTTTTTTTAAAAAACCGCTTATCTTCTTTCGGTATACGACAGCGATAGGCATCTATTTTCTGTATCTTTCATAGACAAAATACCGTTTTAAAAATATATATACAGCCGCAAATGAACTTGGGGCTTAACAGGCACTATAGGTCAAATATAACCCGTGCCCTCCATTGATGATTTTTTCTTAAAAACCTGAAGCGGCTTACGGCGTAAGGGAGTCATGTTCGGTGCGTTTGACAGTAAGTACCGGGCAGGGGGACTTGCGTACCACTTTTTCTGCAATACTCCCCATGAGGGCATGGGATATACCTGTTCTGCCATGAGTACCCATTACAATCAGGTCTATCTGATATTCCTCTGCTGCTTTAACGATTTCGATAAATGGAATTCCTTGCACAACAACGGCTTCGATAGGTATTCTACTTCCGATATCCTCTTTTACATAGTTAAGCATTTTATCTTTTAACCTCTCGATGGTATCGTTATCCATAACACCAACACCATATAGTTCTGATTCATGGATATCGTAAACACGGATATCGAGTACATGCATCAGGATGAGTTTTGATTGATATCTTTCGGCAATCTCTATTGCGTAATCTAATGCCTTTTCTGAGTAAATGGAGTAATCTATCGGGCAAAGGATATTTTTTATACTGATCACGTGCCTTTCTCCTTATTCTGGTATTGCTTTGGAATCAATACAGTGTCTGCAACATCATAAACCCTTTGAACGTAAACAGGTTTAATCATATCACGAATCTCTTTTGGGATTTCCTCAAAATCTTCTCTGTTCTTTAGCGGGAGAACGATTGTCTTTACACCGGCCCTTATAGCTGCCAGTACTTTTTCTTTTACCCCTCCGACGGGTAATACATTTCCGGTTAAGGTAATCTCACCGGTGATTGCTATTTCTCTCCGCGCGTATTTTCCTGATAAGAGTGAAATCAACGCCATACACATTGCAAGGCCGGCAGAAGGACCATCTTTTGGTATAGCACCTGAAGGGACGTGAATATGAATTTCTGAAGTATCGTAAAAATTTTCATCAATACCAAACCGTTGTGCATTACTGCGAACATAGCTTAATGATGCAATGGCAGATTCTTGCATAATATCACCAAGCTGGCCGGTAAGGGTTAATTCCTTTTCTCCTTTCATCCGGGAAGCTTCTATAAAAATAATATCTCCACCTGTTTCTGTCCAGGCAAGCCCGGTAACTACTCCTATCCGGTCTTCCTCATCGGTTACCTGATAAAAAAACCTCCGCGGACCCAGAAACCTTTCAACGATTTCCGGGGTTATGATTTTTGTTATCTGTTTACCGGCTGCAATTTCTTTTGCAATCTTTCTGCAGATGGATGCTATTTCCCGTTCTAAGTTTCTCAGTCCTGCTTCTCTCGTATATTCCCGGATAATCTTATGAAGGGCATCATCCTGAAACTCTACCGGGTAATTTTCCAGTCCGTTTTCCACAACCTGCTTTGGAATTAAAAACTGATGCGCTATCATTAACTTTTCTTCGTCACTATAGCCGGGAAGATAGATAACTTCCATTCTATCCCTCAATGCAGGGTGAATGGTATCAAGTATATTGGCCGTCGTAATAAACAGGACGTGGGAAAGATCGAAGGGGATATCGAGATAGTGATCAACAAAACTGAAGTTTTGTTCAGGGTCCAGCACTTCTAATAAAGCAGAGGCAGGGTCCCCCCGAAAATCTGTACCGATCTTATCAACCTCATCAAGCATGAATACCGGATTACTGTATCCGGCACGGCAAATTTCCTGCATAATACGCCCAGGCAACGCACCCACATACGTTCTTCTGTGCCCGCGGATCTCGGCTTCATCACGAATACCACCCAGAGAGATGCGGATAAACTTTCTGCCGAGGGAACGTGCAATGGATTTTCCTAATGATGTTTTCCCCGTTCCGGGAGGGCCACAGAAACAGAGGATAGGCCCTCTGGTCTTTTCTTTTATTTTACGGACAGCTAAAAATTCCAGGATACGTTCTTTAACCTTTTCGAGATCATAGTGATCCTCATCAAGAACCTTTGCTGCCTGATGAATATCTAAATTATCAATAGTTTTTTTGTTCCAGGGGATAGTGATAAGATAGTCCAGGTAGGTACGGGATACCGGGTATTCAGCCGATGCAGGGTTAATATCCCGTAGCCTCTCTAACTCTTTCAGAGCTATTTCTTCTACCTCCTTTGGCATGTTTGCTTCTTTAATCTTTTCTTCCAGCTTATGAACTTCTTCAATGTGCGGGTCTTCTCTTCCTAACTCCTTTTGAATCGCTTTTAATTGTTCCCTTAAGAAGTATTCCCGCTGGGTTTTGCTCATTTCCTTTGCAACCTCTTCATCGATCTTTCCCCGAATCTCTCTCTGCTGGACTTCCTTATTCAAATAATGGAATGTAACCCGCAGCCGTTTTTGCGGATCGATCATCTCTAATAACTTCTGCTTTTCATCGAAAGACAGATCTAAATAAACAGCTACCAGATCAGCTAATACTGAGGGACTGTGTATTTCATCGATCATCGGATAAATATCTTTTGGCAGGGCTTTACCGAGCATTGCGCTCATTTTAAAAAGTGTTTTTACGCTTTGCATAAGCACATCAATGGTCTCGGTTCTTTCAGAAAACTCCCGAAGCTCTTCTACCCGTGCCCTGTAGTAAGGTTCTGTTTGTACAAATTCTATTATTTTAATTCGCACCTCACCTTCTACTAGAACATGCATCGCATCAAAGGTGGATTCGGTTACCTGGAGTATTGTTGTAGCGGTACCAATATCATAGAAGTCGGCTGGTTTCGGCGATTCAACATCATATCTCAGGGTGACGATGCCGATAAGCTTGTTCCTGGATGCTGCATCGTTTACTGCTGTTATCATTTCTTCTCCAGCCACCGACAAGGGATGAATTACATGGGGAAAAACAACATCATCCCTTAAAGGAATGATAGTAATAATTTCCGGAAGCACTATAGTATCTCTTCTGTAGAAAGAGAATTTCTTCTTTTTCGCCACGTTCATTTGCCCTCTTAATTACCCCTCAATACCTTTCTATATCCCTTTGGCGGCAAAAAGATTTTTACTTGCCTGTTCAATGAGGTCGGTAATGTTTTTGGTCTTCTCGGTAACCGTACTTCCTCCCGCTGTTACATGAAAAGAAATGGTTATATTTTTCTCCTCATCTTTTATCGTACAATTCTCAATTTCCCTAACTAAGGTGTCGGATATCTTTACTAATTCTTCCTTACCAACTTCTGGTAATACAACCAAAAACTCATCATCTCCAAACCGGGAAACGATACCGGATGGATTCAGGTTTTTCTGTAAGCACTTTGCGACTTCCACGAGGATACGATCACCAATAAAATATCCATAGGTATGATCAATAGCTTCAAGGTAATCAATATCTATAAGGAGGCATGATAATGGTTTCTTCTGTACACGTGCCCGGTTAAATTCATTTTGAAGAATTACGAGTAAATACCGTTTGTTATAAACATTCGTCAGGCTATCACGCACTGCATGATGATTTACCATATCGTTCAACTGATAGACTCTCGCGTTTAATGTCTGCAAATCTTTGTCATGTATTTTCTTTTCATCAATGTTAACGAGGACGCCATTATAGTGGGTCGTATTGCCCCATTCATTCTTTATACTTTTCAAAGAATCAGAGACCCAGGTATATGTTCCATCTTTTCGTAATAACCGGTATTCTATCGTTGCCTCACTTCCACTCTGCAATTTCCGGAGTTGTTGTACTATCTTTTCTCTGTCATCCGGATGTACCAGTTGAAGCAAGAAGTTTCGTGTTCTGTAAATCTCATCAGGCCTATACCCTATCATCTTTTCTACTCCATCGCTGATATATTTTACGGAGCCGTCAAATCGGGAAATATATACAGTTTCAGGGATGATATTCATAATCTTATGGAATAAGTCCTCGGGGATAACAATGAGTTTCTTATCATCCGGTTTATTCTGCTCTTCTTCCTTTATGAGAAACTGGAGAGTACAACAGAAGGCGAAGACAACGAATCCGAAGTAGATACCTTCTAGTTTAAAAATACTTACAACAGCACAATTTACAGCAATGAGAGCACCAACGGCACAATAAGTATATTTATGGATAAATGTTTTTAAGATCATGTTCTTTCCCATTGGATTTATGTAGTTCTTCCAAGAGTTTTTTTAACTCCTCTCCCTCAATTACCTCTTGTTCCATGAGTTTTTTTGCCATACATTCTAATATCTCTTTTTTTCCGGTTAAGAGTGCTTTTACACGACGGGAAGAGTCATCGATAATTTTTTTAATTTCCAGGTCTATTTCCCGTGCTGTTTCTTCACTGTATTCTTTGTTTGTGGTAAAGCTTCCATTCAGAAAGAGCGGCCTGCTGTCCTGATCAAAAGTTATCATCCCTATGGTATCGCTCATTCCGTACTCCTTTACCATCAGTCGTGCAATCTCTGTAGCCTTTTTTAAATCATTTTGAGCACCCGTTGATATTTCTTTGAAAATAATTTCTTCTGCAATTCTTCCTCCAAGGAGAATCGCTATCCGGTCGAGCAACTCTGCCTTTGTCATCAGGTATCGGTCTTCCGTAGGTTTCTGCAGTGTGTATCCTAGTGCCCCGATACCCCGGGGAATCATTGATATTTTTCGGACTGGATCTGCGTGCGGGACTGAGCATGCCATAAGTGCGTGGCCTGATTCATGATAAGCAACAATCTCCTTTTCCTTCTTATTCATCAATCGCTTCTTCTTTTCAAGTCCTGTCATAATACGGTCGATTGCTTCTTCAAATTCCGGCATTCCTGCGGCCTTCTTGTTTCTTCGCGCAGCTAATAGGGCTGCTTCGTTAACAAGGTTGGCAAGGTCTGCGCCGGCAAACCCCGGTGTCATGGCGGCAACTGAATGGAGATTAACTTCGTTTTCTACCTTTACCTCTTTGGCGTGCACTTTTAGTATGGCTTCCCGGCCGTGTAAATCAGGTCTGTCGACAACCACCTGGCGGTCAAATCTGCCCGGGCGTAAAAGGGCCGGATCCAGCATCTCTGGACGATTTGTGGCACCCATAATAATAACCCCTTTATTTGAGTCAAATCCGTCCATTTCCACTAATAATTGGTTTAACGTTTGTTCTCGTTCATCATGTCCCCCCATGGGGCTTGTCCCGCGGGCCTTACCGAGTGCATCAAGCTCATCGATAAAGATAATACAGGGCGCCTTCTGATCTGCCTGGCTAAACAGATCTCTTACTCGTGCAGCGCCTACACCAACAAACATTTCCACAAACTCTGAGCCGCTCATATTAAAAAATGGCACACCAGCCTCACCTGCGACAGCTTTTGCCAGAAGGGTTTTTCCCGTTCCCGGGGAACCAACGAGCAAAACCCCTTTCGGAATCTTTCCGCCCAGCGAGCGAAATTTTTCCGGAATTTTCAAAAATTCAATAATCTCCTGGAGCTCCTCTTTGGCCTCATCAATTCCTGCTACATCATCAAAAGTTACATTAAGGTCTTCCTGAACATAAAGGCGACTTTTGTTTTTTCCGAAGGTCATAATGCTGCCGGCGGGACCGTACCGTTTAAATATAAAGCGCCAGATTACAAACAGGATCATTAACGGTATTACCCAGGAGAAAAAGAATGTCTTAAACCAGGGGCTTTCATAATGTCCGGCGTACTGTATACCCATTGCTTCCAGGTCTTTTACCAGGTCAGGATCTTCCACACGTGCGGTGATAAAAACAGCATTCTTCTGCGTTCCGCGCTCCATCTCCCGGAGTTTACCCCGAATCATCGTCTGGGTAATCTGACACTCCAAAACATTACCCTCTTTAACGAACTTTTTGAACTCACTGTAGCTGATATCTCTTACCCCTGGGTTCATCAAATACATTTGTAAAAGGATGAAGAATCCGAAGGCAATAATAATATGCCAGACAGACAAGTTCTTAGGCATTTTGAAGTGTATCTTTTTAAAATCCTTAAACATAATATCTATGCTCCTTAGGTTAAGATGATACCGTTAAATAGTATCGATATACATCTATTTTGATAATTTCAGTTGCTGGTAAATTGTATGAAAATCAATTTCGCGTTCTACTACCTCAGCAGCGCGCTGTACTTTAGACTTAAAGTGCAGACTGAGACATCCTGAAAGGTTTTCACACGTCTCAATTGTCTCTGCTGTATCAGACCCCACTACAACAACCGGTATACCAGCTTCCTGGGCACGACCGAGAATGGAAGCCGATGGATAAAGCTCTCCGGTAAGAATTAAACATTTCGTAGGTGTTTCAAGTGCTGCGAGTAAAATATCGCTGCGATCACCACCGGTAATGACGGCCTTGTTTGAAACCTTCCGGAAATAGCGCAGGGCACTCTCAACGTTCATTGCGCCAATAACGAAATGCTCAATCAGGTCATCAATTTTATCCTCACAGCAAAGAACCTTCCCCTGAAGGGAATGAACAATTTCTTTGATTGGGACAGCACCAAGGACCGGATCTTTAGGGATGATCCCCAGGGTAGTAATGCCGTTGGCTTTTAAAAATGGAATAAGGGTATTCTGTACATAAGGTAGCCGTGCAGGAGGAATAAGATTGAATACTACTCCAAGTAATTTGTCTTTCAGTATTTTAGACGCATAGATAAACCCGTCAAGCATATCAATGGAGGACTCAAATTTATCTACGAAAATTACCCGTGCATCAGATTCCTGGATAAAATCCAGTTCTGAAAAGCCCAGGCTCGTACCACCGGAGAGCCTTCCAATTCCTCTTGCGATCATAATATCTTTTCCGGCAGAGGCTTGATGAAAGGCCGCCATAGTCTTCTGACGGATATGTAATTCTTCCCCTTCCATTAAACGTTTTATAAGGTCATCTGTTAAGATAACAGGGCAAATTGAATCAAGGGGTTCATTTACTTCAAGTACTTTAGAAAGAAAGAGAGCATCTTCATCGGTAATCACATCACCAAGGTGAATGGGCGAAAATCCGACTGGTTTAAAATATCCAATTTTGTGTCCGTCTTTCTTGAATTTTAGTCCTAATCCGAGACAAATAAGATTCTTTCCTGAAAAGGTTGAAAGAGAAGCAATAAATATGGGTATCATAAAAACTCCCTTACGATAGTAGTGTCTTTAATGGTGTTATATAATAATCTCATTCCATTTTTCCCAGAAGTATTAAAAATACGGAAAATGATGATACAAGTAATTCTATTCTGATTGTATTTGGTTATAGTCTAAAGCGATATTGAGATTCGTGCGTCTATGACGATTGCTCCCTCATTACGGGAAAATACTATTAACGGATTGATATCCATTTCCAGAATTTGAGGGAAATCTGTTACCAGTTGTGAAAGTTTTATAAGGTTATTTACAATGGCTTCGATATCCGCGGATTTTTCACCACGGACACCTCTCAAAAGTGGAAAAGACCGAATTTCTTGAACCATTTCTTCGGCATCCTGCAATCCGATAGGTGCTACCCGGAAGGTAACATCTTTTAGTACCTCTATATAAATACCACCGAGGCCAAACATTAATAAAGGGCCAAATTGCGGATCCCGTGACATTCCAAGAATTACTTCTTTGCCTTTGGGAACCATCTGTTGAACCAGGACACCTCGTATTTCAGCATTAGGAATAAAACGGTGTGCTTTTTGAGTAATACCACGAAAATGCCTTTTTACCTCAGTGACATTCTGTATCCCTACAACGACTCCACCAATATCTGATTTATGGAGGATATCCGGTGAGGAAATTTTCATAACAACAGGAAAACCAATTTCTTCGGCGGCCTGTGCAGCTTCCTCTTCTGATGCGGCGATGATACTTTTTGGAATTTGAAAACCATATGCTGTGATTACCTCTTTTGCTTCTTCCTCGATCAAGTGCTGGCGTCCCATGTGCTGAAGCTTCTGAATGACAGACATTACCTTCTCTTTTTTGGCACGAATTTCTTTGATTTCTGGCAGTGGCTTGTTTTGCCATAAGGAATATCGATAGAGGGCATCAACCGCAGATACTGCACTCTCAGGGAACAGGTAATTCGGTACCTTCCCCTGTGAAAGAATCGTAAAGGCCTCCTCGGTTCTTTTGCCTCCCATAAACGAGGTTACAATTGTTTTATCGGTTCGGATTGCGATTTCACCTATTACCTTTGCTGTTTCTTCAATCTCTGTCATGGTCTGAGGTGTCAGGATGACAAGGACTGCGTCTACATTCGGGTCTTCTATCACTTTTTCAATAACAAACTGGTATCGGTCTGCCTTTGCATCACCCAATACATCAATGGGATTATAGACATTTGCCATTGCCGGTAAGGCGGAACGCAGAGAGTTTATTGTGTCTTTGGAAAAAGCTGCCATTTTTAATTCCGAGTGCTCTACAGCATCTGCTGCAATAATACCGGGTCCGCCTGCATTCGTGATTAATGCCAGATGCGGTCCTTTTGGTAAAGGTTGAAAACTGAATACCCTGGCATAGTTAAAGAGCTCTTCAATTGTTCTCGCACGTAAAACGCCTGACTGCTTAAATGCTGCATCAAAAGCATTCTCGGCACCGGCTAATGTTCCTGTATGTGATGAAGCGGCTTTAGCGCCTGCTGCAGTACCTCCTGATTTTACGATGATCATTGGTTTCTTCTTGGTTACATCTCTTGCGGTGGTAATAAATGCCGTTCCCCTCTTTATCCCTTCCAGGTAACCAAGAATAACCTTTGTGCGGGGGTCGTCACCGAGTGCCTTTACAAGGTCAACTTCATCAATATCTGTTTTATTTCCTATACTGATAAATTTGGAAAAACCAATATGTTCTCTAACTGCCCAGTCTAAAATTGCTGTACAGAGTGCCCCCGATTGTGAAAAGAATCCAAGATTGCCTTCTGCAGGCATATCCGCTGCAAAAGAGGCATTGAGGGATGATTCTGTACTAATGAGGCCGAGACAATTGGGTCCAAGCATACGTATTGAATGTTGTTTGATTTTCTGGTATAACTCCTGCTCTCTCTTTGCTCCTTCAGTACCGCTTTCTTTAAAGCCGGCACTAATGACAATGATTGAGTCGACTCCTTTCTCAATGCATTCATCGACTACGCTCCCTACATACTGGGCAGGTACGACAATTACTGCCAGCTCGACCTTTTCAGGGATTTCCCTGAGGCTTGAGTATACCTTTCTTCCCAGAATACTCTCTGCTTTAGGGTTTACCGGATAAATAGTACCCGTGTACCCATAACGAAGAATGTTTTTGAACAGGTCATGGCCTACCTTCCCTTCTTCACGGGAAGCGCCAACGACAGCAACTGTTTTTGGTGAAAAGAAATGTTCTAGCATAGCGTACCTGCTTTAATTGTATTGATGAGAATCTTTTCGTTTATCCGGCGGTAACAGATCAAGTAAATTTCTAATAGAACGGGTTAAGGGTTTAAAAGGTATCGAATGAATCTCTGGCTTTGAAAAAGTACCTTTCACTTCTACCATGGTTAATTGTCTCCGGACGCCTCCAACGATAAAATCATATACTTTCCCTACAAGGGGGATTTGAGAAAAAAAATTCCTGTCGAATTCTGCAACAACAGATAAATGGAGCCGTCCGTCAAAATCGATGTCTCCCCGTCCGTTCAGTTCGATAGTATCGCTCGAGATTGCACCATCGTGAATATGAATTTTTCCTTTGTTTGCAATGAACTTTACCTGTGCATCACGAAAGCTTTCTTTCTTTGGCAGATTAAGGCTTAAAAAATTGAAAATATTGAGAATGATAGGAACGTCAGAGAGATAACCCTCCGTTACGTTTACCTTCCCCTGGGCAGAAAGATTTTTTAGCTCTGTACCTTCCCCCTGGTAATTAATCTTCCCGGAAAGTATTCCCGCCAATGGTTTTTTTGTCTTCATAATGGTATGTGCAAGTTTTTCGATATGAATCTCCGCGATGCTGAGTTCTCCCTTATACCGGGGCGAATTTGCATTCAGGGTGATTGATATATCCCCTTCCAAACGCCCCCCGTAACATTTTGCATCAATGCGTTTGCCTACAAGCCTCTGTTTATTAATCTCAATTCTGCCCTCTATGCCCCAGACGGGAATTTTATGTTTCGTAATTAAGATTTCACAATCTTTAAGATCGATTTCAACGAAATAAGCATCATCCTTTTTGTCCTGAAAACCCTGATAGTGAACAACTACCTCGGCTCTTCCCCGGGGTTTGAGCGTTTTCCACACCCCATTGCCAGTACTTTTATCAGGTAATGCATGGAACAATGCTTCTGTAATAAATATATTTGGTACATGAATGTTAAATATTCTTCTCCCACTCTCTATATCATAAATGCCATTCAATTCAGCGAAAACCGGCTGATTGTCATACGCGATAAAGCCACTGGCATTTTTCAATAAAAGTATATTGTCTGCCATTTTGAATTGACCATTCATGTATGATATCGGGTATGGAAAATCCTGAGGCTTAATCTCCAGGCCTTTACTATCGACAACAAGGAAATACGTACCTTTCTCCTGTCCTTCTCCTTTATTATATTGAAAGGCGATATCCACTAAACCGGTCGGCTGTATTTTTGGCCATACCTGCTCACCAATCTTCGGTATCTTTTCTAAAAATGCCTTGTTTATGAATAAATTCGGAATGGTTATAACAAAGGTTTTTTTTGGACTGGAGAAACCAAACTCTCCATTGAATTCAACCTGAGATGTATAATCCCCGTTTTGAAGGTAACCTACAACATCCTTAAGATAGAGCTTTTCCGGATTCAGTATTACACTGCCGGTTAAGTCACGAATCAAAAATGGCCAATCTTTATAGAGGGCCTTGAGCCTGTTAAGGTCTATAGTGATACTATAATCCATTCTTTCTTGATTGTTTTGATTATTAAAACTGGCATTACAGGATACATTGATCTTTCCCGCTGGTCTGTAACTATTCCACAGCTTTTCACCAGCGAATGGAATCCGGTTCAGGACCGTTTCGTTTACCATAAGATTCCTTGCGTGTACCTCAAGATTTAAGCTGGGAATATGCGGGTGCAGGTTCATGGAGAATACGTAATTTCCTAAAAATTCATCGTTTATTTTTCCTTTGATTATAATGTCTTGAAAAGATCCTGCAAAAGGTAAAAAGGTAACATTTATTCCGGATAATATAATCTCCGGAGTGTTTCTTTGCTTATTTTCTTTGATGCGGATCTTTAAATCTCTTATTGTAATGCCTTTATGCAACACATCGGCATAGAGTGGCATCTTTAGCTTATCGAAGTTTGTCTTTATGGTATTTAAGAGATTCCATATGCCTGAAGGCTCCTCGATAGTTAATTCCGGTGAAATGATAGTAGTGTGATCAATTTTAAGTTGACCTTTTAAAAGACTTCGGGGATCGTGCTTTAGCACAATCTTGGGGATTTTAATAGACTTACCCTGTACGTTTTCGGATATACCGGTAAAAGAAAGATTGTCAATTGTGATCCCCTCAAAAAAATCTATGTGCGCATGATCAATCTCCGCCTCTCCAAAATCCCTTAATGTGCTTAACAGCCGGTTCTTAATCGCTTCGTCTGATGTCTTCCTTTTGATAGTACTATATCCAGCCGCAATTATTATTCCGAGTATGAGGCCAAGGGTGATGGCTGTAATGAATAATGTCTTCTTCATCAATTCTATTTTTAATTACTTAAGTAGAGTTATGATTATTAAGGTTACTGTTATTCAAGATTTATTTCAAGTCTAAATTTTTAAAAGGGTTAAACTAAATCTTAACTCAGGAATAAACCGAGGTTTGACTTAACGATGTTCACCAAAATCTCCCTAATTGCCCAATAAATATTCCATAAAATTCTTGCCCTGCAAAGAAGATTAACATATAATCAACGCACCTATCGGTTAAGAAACCCCGCTTAAATTGCAAATACGGAAAATACATAAATAAAATTTAAAATATTGTCTCAGAGAAGTGTAGAAAATTTTACGTGTATTTATTCTGTAATCTAACTCTTCTCAACAAACTTCCTTAAAAAACAATGAGAGAACAATTAGAAAAAGAATATCCGGACTACAGGGATCAGATAAGAAGTGCCTTTGAGGCCGGGCAACAGCATATCTTCCGGTGGTGGGATGCACTATCACCCTTTGAGAAGGAAAACCTCTTAAGGCAGGTAGCATCGATAGACTTCCCTTTTCTCCACAAACTGTTTCATACCTATCTTCAAAAACCCGTATCCACTTTCCGGGGCACCCTGGCTCCGCCATACGTTATTTCCGTTCCGGCTACCCCGGAAGAGAGAAGGTCAGCAGAGCGGATATACCGCATAGGGGAATCATTCCTGAGAAGGGGGGAGATTGCCGTACTTACGGTTGCAGGAGGGGACGGGACACGGCTGGGAGGGAATGGGCCGAAGGGGACTCTTCACATTGCACCGATTAGCGGAAAGAGTATATTTCAGCTTCATGCCGAGAAGATCTGTGCGCTTCAGAAACGTTACGGCACGGTAATCCCCTGGTACATCATGACCAGTGAGACGAATAATAAAGCCACACAGGAGTTTTTTGCATCCCATGATTTCTTCGGGCTCGACCCCCGGCACCTGTGCTTTTTCATGCAAGGAATGCTTCCGGTACTCAGTCTTGAGGGGAAGCTCCTGATGAACTCCCGCTCTACAATCATTAAGAGTCCTAACGGCCATGGAGGCAGCCTTATTGCATTAAAGGAAAAAGGAATCCTTGCGGATATGAAGAGACGGGGGATTCGCTCTCTTTTTTATCATCAGGTGGATAATGTCCTGATTAAGATTGCTGATCCGGCGTTTCTTGGCTATCATGTAAGCAATGCGGCAGAGATGTCATTAAAGGTGGTAAGGAAACGGCAGGGTGGGGAAAAGGTAGGTATTGTGGGATACATTGACGGGCGATTGCAGATTGTCGAATATAGTGAACTGAGTCAGGAGGATATGGAGGCAAGAGACGAGAACGGCGGCTTGAAATATCATGCCGGGAATATTGCGGTCCATGTTATGAATATTGATTTTCTTGAGAAGGTCTACCAGAGAGAGGATGCTCTTCCCTATCATATTGCCAGGAAGAAGGTACCTTTTCTGAATGAGCATGGCGATCTTGTTCTCCCTGAAGAGAACAATGCCATAAAATATGAGAGTTTTATCTTTGATATACTCAAACATGTAGAAAAGGCAACCATTGTTGAGGCGCTGCGTGAGGATGAATTCTCACCGGTAAAGAATATGGAGGGGGAGAATTCCCCTGAGACGGCAAAACAGGATATGATAAACTTATTCGGGCGATGGCTGCATAATGCGGGAATAACAATTCCGGTAGATGCCCGTGGTAATGTTATTGGTCTGATCGAGATTAGTCCCTTCTTTGCATTAGATGAAGAGGAACTACGAAAGAAGATACCGCAAACGTTTCAGTTTGACGGACTTTTACATTTGTAGATAAAATGGGAGAGCAGCATGGGAGATAAAAAGACAGTACATCTTGATTTTCATAATATGATGGCAGATAGTATCGGGCCGGAACACGGAATAACCGAAGAGGAGTTAAAAGGCCTTGAGCCCCTTGCCAGCCAGTATGTAAAAGAGTTAAAGGATGAACGTATTCAGGGTAAATTACCATTCCTTGATTTACCGTATAATCAGGATATTGTGGTGCAGATACTTGAGACAGTGGATTTTATCAAGGAAAAATTTAAAAACCTTGTCGTTCTGGGAATCGGGGGTTCTGCATTAGGTAATATTGCTATCCACACAGCGCTCAATCATTCTTTCCACAACCTCCTGACTGATCGGGAAAGAAATGGGTTTCCCCGTATTTTTATTCACGACAACATCGACCCGGACGGGTTTTCCCATCTTCTGGATATTATAAAACCTCATGAGACACTTTTTAATTTTACCACAAAATCCGGTACGACGGTTGAGACTATGTCCCAGTTTCTTATTCTCATAAGGCTCTTACGCAATAAGCTAGGCAATGGCTACAAAGACCATATTATTACTATTACAGATAGTGAGAGGGGAACGTTAAGGGCTATTACAGAACGTGAGGGTTTTCAATCCTTCTCAATACCTGCCGGAGTAGGGGGAAGATATTCTGTGCTAACACCGGTTGGTCTGTTCTCTGCTGCAATGAGCGGTGTAGATATAGGTGCTTTATTGGATGGGGCTGCATGGGTAGATAAGGCTTGTCAGTCTGATAATATTTGGGAGAATCCTGCTTTAATGGGAGCAGCACTCTATTTTTTAAGTCACGCGGGAAAGAATAAAAATCTTTTGATTATGATGTCCTACTCAAGTGCTCTTAGGGGGGCTGCCGATTGGTTTTGTCAACTTTGGGCAGAGAGCCTGGGTAAAAAATTTTCGGTTAGTAAAGAAATTATCCATACAGGTTCAACACCGGTAAAGGCTATTGGTGTTACGGATCAGCATTCACAACTGCAGCTTTACATGGAAGGGCCCTATGATAAAGTGATAACATTCTGGAAAATAGAGCGATTTATCAACACTGTTCCTATTATAAACAAGGAGGATGCTGTTGAGAGTGGCCTGGAGTATTTACAGGGGCATTCATTGAATGACCTTATAGAGACAGAATTTGAAGGTACGCGCCTTGCCCTGACAGAACAGAAACGTCCGAATTGTACCATTACCCTTGATGAGCTTTCAGCCTTTACTTTAGGGCAGTTATTCTACTTATTCGAATTGCAAACTGCATATGCAGGTAAGTTTTATAAGGTAAATACCTTTGACCAGCCGGGTGTTGAAGCCGGAAAAATCAATACCCTTGCATTACTCGGAAAAAAAGAATTTGAGCAGAGAAAAACTGAAATTACTGTGCAATTGCAGAAAAAGAAGGAGGGTTATCGTATCTCGTGCGGTAACTAAAGGGTTTTTTTCATCCGGTCCTCCCTGAGAAAATGATGGAATAAGTCCTGATCATAACTTCTTATTCTCTTCCGGCGATACCCAATATGATAGTATTTATATCTGAAGGCTGTGAACGAGAAGATTCAATGAGAGATGTTTTGAAAAACAGAATCCTGCATTACGATAAATTAGTACTAAGTTTATTGATAGCTGCAGTTATCATTGTTCCTCTTTTCTTTGATATTCGTCTGCACAGTGTCTTTGATCTGAGCAAGGTAACTGCCCTCTATTTATTGACAATAGCTATTGTAATCGTATGGTCAGTTGCGCTTTCCTTTACATCCCGTTTTCCATTCGTCCATACTCCACTCGATATACCTATTCTTGCTTATTTACTCGTTTTTATCATCTCTTCGATGCTGTCGATAAATCCCCTTATGAGCCTTTTTGGTACATACAAACGTTTTGAAGGTCTGACGGCTACCGTATGTTACCTATTTCTCTTTTATACCGTAGTGAATTTTGTAACTACAAAAAGAAGATTATATCTTATTCTGGTATCTATTATTGCCGGTGCTTTTATCTCATCATGTTACGGGATTGCACAGCATCTTGGATTCGATGTTTTTACCTGGAGTAGTTTTGAGGCCCGGCGGGTATTCTCTACTTTTGGGAACCCTGTTTTTTTCTCGGCATACCTTGTTATGGTTCTGCCATTAGCCGTTGTCCTGTTTTTCAATAATCCTTTTGAATACCAGGAATTATCTGCTTTAAAAAATTACCATGCTGTATGGATTTTCTTTGTAGCATCTTTAATTATTTATACTACCTTTTGGCTTACCAATACCCGTGCCTGTTTTGTAGCACTTCTTGGCGGGCTGGTTCCACTCCTTTTTTTTATTTCAAAAAGAAAATTCACGGAAAGGTATAAACTTATCGTTTTGATTATCCCGTGCATTATCATTGGAATATTGTTTAATATAAGACATGAGACATCGGTTATCAGACATTTTAGTGCAGATGTAAATACTGCGGAGAGTTCCCCCGGGGAAGAGAATCAGAGTAAATTATCTGCCTCTGACACAGTACAAACGATACAAAGACCATGGATTGCGACAAAACTATCCGTTACCGGTTCATCCTTTTCCCGGATATTTCAATATATGACTGCGTTAAAAATAATACAGGATTACCCTGTTTTTGGTATCGGTCCGGATACCATAGGGATTATTTATCAAAGGATTCTGGCAAAGGTGTTTTCGCCACAGGAGAGTGACGGGGATTTTATATTCCCGAGACAGGATAGAATTCATAACGATATTCTCGATACAGCCGTTACCCGGGGTATTTTAGGGTTAAGTACCTATATATGGTTGCTAACGGCCTTTGGAATACATGTTGGCAGGAATTTCAGGAGATTAAGGAATGAAAACAAATTGCTTATGTCAGGGATCCTGGCCGGAATAGTATGTTATCTTATCCAAAACGAATTTAGTTTTGGAAATACACCGATCGTAACCCTTTTCTGGATGATGATAGGGCTTTGTATTTCTCTTGGAAAAATCAATGAGGCAGATAAACACCTGATAAGGAATAAAGTCCCGGAAAATGAAAGACCGGGAGAATGGGGTAATGATAATCAAACTCCGGGATCCTCTTCCGTTTATAAGTGGGTTTGTTGCGGGATCATATTGACAACAATAGGATTTGTCTTGACGTTTGTCATACGGGTTTATAGAGCCGATGCATACTTTGAGTACGGAAGAAAGGTTCTGGGACGCGGGGATAAAGAAGATTCACGTATTGCAACGGAGAAGGGCTTGTTTCTTATAAAACATGCCATTTCTCTCAACCCATATGAAGTATTTTACCGTGATGAACTCTGCAGGGCTTATTTGCAAATGGCGTTCAAAACAAAAGACGGGATATGGATACAAAGAGTACACGAAGAGGTATGCAATTCCCTGGAATTAATTCCACAGCATTATCTGGGATTTTTTTACCTGGGCATAGTATATCAAATGCTGGCAGAGAATGCCGGCCAGGACACAACGGAGAAGGCTATTGCATATTACAAAACAGCCATTAAAATGGATCCCTTTCAGGCTTCCTTTCATAGCAATCTCGCATCTTTATATAGTACAAAGGGGGAGATTGACCCTGCAATTCAGGAATTCTATCAGGCATATCTGCTTCGTCCTCATACGCCAGTGTATGCAGAACGTTTATCAAATGTCCTTTTTTTACAAAAGGGCGATTTGGACGATTCCTGCTTTTTCTTAAATAAAGCTATTGAAGGTAATCCTGAAGAGCCGCGGTACTATAATACCTTAGGGTGTATCCTGAACAAAAAAGGGATGCATGAGGAGGCGGTTCGTAGATTTAGAAAGGCAAGAGAAATAAATCCTGAAGAGCCGATGTATGTTCATAATCTTGCGAGTTCATTGGCAATTCAGGGGAAGTATACCGATGCAGTGCAGGTCATTCAGGCGTTTCACACAACGTATCCTGACCACCGTTCTATGAACATCCGGATACTTCTTGCTCAGATATATATAAAAACAAATAACTGGGAAAAAGCCATTCCTGAATGTGAGTACATTATCAGGATGGATAACAAATCGTCAGTTGCATACAAAATGCTTGGTATTTCATATTACAACATACACCAATACGGGCTTGCAAAGAAGGTGCTGGATCAGGCCGCCGGGTTAAATGCAAACGATCAGGAAGTTAAGGACCTGCTCACCCGGATTTCATTAGAAACAAACAGAGGTTTTTAGGATATGGAAACTTTTTTTAATCCTTCTTCGGTCGCAATCGTCGGGGCTACAGAAAAACCGGGGAGCTTACCCGGCGTTATTATAAAAAATCTCCTTGATATGGGATTTAAAGGGAACATATATCCGGTAAATCCGAAATATAAAAGTGTTTTTGGTCTGATGTGTTTTCCTTCGATACTTGATATTCCCGGTAAAATAGCATTAACGGTTATCGCTGTTCCTGCCCCGGCCGTATTGGATATACTAAAGCAGCAGGCCAGGAAACAGGTTCACTATTCGATAATCATCAGTGCTGGTTTTCGCGAAATGGGTACAGAAGGTATGGAAATGGAAGAGAAGATAAAACAAACTGCCAGCGAACATGCAATACGGGTCCTGGGGCCTAATTGTCTGGGTATTCTGGATAATTATACCAATTTTACCACCTCATTTTTACCCAGAGAAAGAGTAAGCAAGCCCAAAAAAGGCTCACTATCAATCCTTTCACAAAGCGGTGCTTTTGCTATTGCATTGTTAGACCTGGCGGCACAGGAAGGACTCGGGATATCCAAAATGATAAGTTATGGGAACAGAGTTGATGTGGGAGAGTCTGCCTTTCTCCCTTTCTTGTCGGATGATATCTCTACAAAGGTTATTGCTATCTATATGGAATCAGTTGATCATGGGCGAAGGTTTATTGAGGTAGCGAAGGCTTGCTCAAAGAAAAAACCCATTATTGCACTGAAGGTTGGCAAAGGTGCAGCCGGTATAGCTGCTGCTAAGTCTCATACAGGCGCTATTGCAGGGAGATATGAAATCTATAAGGCTGCGTTTCTGAAATCGGGCATTATCGAGGCAAATGGTCTTGAGGAATTTATCGACGGTGTGAAAGCCCTTTCCATGCAGAATCCGCCAAAGGGGAACCGGGTCCTGATTATTACCAACGGCGGCGGGTTTGGTGTCATTGTTGCTGACCACTGTTCAGAAAATGGCCTGGAAATTCCTCCCCTCTCAGATCAGTTAAGGGAGAAATTAAAAGCTCAATTCTCAGGATTTTATGTCGTCAATAATCCCGTTGATTTAACCGGGAGTGCATCTGATGAGGATTATCGTATTGCGCTGCATACCTGCATGGTTGAGAGTGATGAATATGATGCTGTTATCATTATACCGCTTATGGCCCCCCAGGGTATGTCGGAAAAGGTGGTCGGTCTTATAGCCGATACCATGAGGTCATCAGGAAAACCTGCCGTAATCTGTACCGTTGGCGGGGCATTTACCCTGAGGGTGAAACAACTATTTGAAGAACGTATGTTGCCTGTTTATCCTTCGCCTGAGCGGAGTGCACAGGCTATGTCCATACTGTTTAAAAGGAAGATATTACAGGAAGGTATTCTGCATCCGTCCCGGTGAGAATTTTCCGTCCTTCAGATAGAGAAGTAAGAAGGTCATAAGAAAAAACAAAAAATACTTGAAATGATTTTTGGATACCGCTATAGTATCCCGTGAATTTATGACCCTGGAACATATACCCGACATTCAAGAGGTTTTTATATCTCTTGTAATTTCAAAAGCTTATGAAACTGATATTTTATTGCTCAGTTAATTAAGCCATTAAATAGCAATAACTTAAAAATTGGACCTCTTGAATGTCGGATATACAGGGTATTTATAAATTTTTCATTCACAAACAGTCTGGTTTTTGGTATCATTTCCATACAAAACGAAAGCGTTGGTGCCGGGGAAAAGCCTTGGTTTTAACATGCTCAGTTTTGGGCTTATCTGAGCAGCTTCGACACCAACGCACTTTTTTATGGGTGAAAAACTTATGACTGTAACTGAAATGGAAAAAACAGACCTTGAAACTATCGATAGGATAGTGAAAGGTCAATCAGAAATAAAAAAACAAGTAGCAAAGGTTATCATAGGACAGGATGAGGTGATTCAAAATCTCCTCATAGCCCTGTTTTGTAAAGGCCATTGTCTTTTTGTTGGGGTACCGGGACTTGCAAAGACGCTCCTTGTCAGTACCCTTGCAGATGTCCTGAATCTGAAATTTAACCGTATCCAGTTCACTCCCGATCTCATGCCTGCCGATATTACGGGAACCGAGATCCTGGAACAGGACCATGCAACGGGAAAAAGGTTTTTCAAGTTTATTCAAGGTCCTATCTTTTCAAATATTCTGCTTGCGGATGAAATTAACCGCACACCGCCGAAGACACAAGCGGCATTACTCCAGGCAATGCAGGAATACAAGGTCACGGCTGGTGGAACTACGTATAATCTCGCCCTGCCTTTTATCGTTTTTGCCACACAGAATCCTATCGAACAGGAAGGTACATATCCTCTGCCTGAAGCGCAACTGGACCGGTTTATGTTTCAAATCAACGTTGAATACCCGTCTGAAGACGAGGAAGTCGAAATTGTCAGAACAACGACATCCGCTTATAAACCAAAGGTAGAGAAGATATTTAGTCCCGAAGAAATCCTACATCTTCAGGAGCTTATTGCGAGGGTTCCTGTCGCTGATTATGTCATTAAATATGCTATCAGATTGGTACGGGCATCGAGACCGGCAAATCCGGCGGCGCCTGATTTTGTTAAAAAATGGGTGAACTGGGGAGCAGGTCCGCGCGCATCTCAATACCTCATCCTCGGAGGCAAGGCACGTGCTGTACTGAACGGGCAGTATGCCGTTACGTGCAATGATGTCAGGGCAATTGCAAAGCATATTTTACAGCACCGTATCATTACGAATTTCCATGCCGAGGCTGAGGGAAAAACATCCTTACATATTATTGACCAGTTGCTTGACACAGTGAAAGAACATGCATAAGCAAATGCTCATGAAGTTAAAATAGCGAAAACACTATGGCTCAAAATCCGTTTGATCCTGTAATATTATCGAAGATTGCTAATATGGAACTGCGTGCGAGGCTTATAGTAGACGGGGCCTTGTCAGGCATTCATAAAAGCCCGTTTAGAGGTTCCAGTATTGAGTTCCTGGAACACAAGGAGTATACACCAGGGGATGAGATAAAGCATATTGACTGGAAGGTGCATGCGAGAACTGATAAGTATTATATCAAGCAATTTGAGGAAGAGACCAATCTTAAGTGCTATATATTCCTTGACGCCAGCGGATCAATGGGATATAAATCCACAGGGGTAAGCAAATTTGAGTATGCCTCTACCCTTGCAGCCTCACTGGCATACTTGTTATTAAAACAGTCTGACCTTGTTGGATTGATCAGTTTTACCGATACCGTGTTACAATACATTCCTCCGCGGTCTCGTATTACCCATTTGCATTTCTTGCTGAATGCCTTAACAGGATTAAAGACGTCTGGTAAATCAAATATCAGTGGCGTATTGGGAGAATTTATCGAGAAGATTGGTCGCCGTTCTCTGGTTATTATCATGTCTGATTTCTTTGATGATATTGAAAAAATACTCCAGCAGCTGAAATATTTTCAGTTTAAGAAGAATGAAATCATTTTATTCCATACACTCGACCCGTATGAGCTCACATTTCCTTTTGAGACAATTACCTTTTTTGAATCGATAGAGGATGAAAGGCGCATCCTTGCAGAGCCCAAATCTATTAAAGAACGATACCTCTCTGAGATGAACCGTTTTCTTGAGAAATTCAGGCAAACCTGTTTTGAAAACCAAATAGACTACCTGCTTATTGATACATCTACACCATTGGACCAGGCATTGATTAAGTTTCTCTCAAGAAGAGAAGCTGCCCCGTCTCCGCTTCACAAAACATAATCCATATACGATGCTTTGGAAAAGACCCTCGCAATAACCGGCGGGATAGTGTTTCGTCAGTTGGAAATATGTTCGGTTTCATCCTGAGAATACTATAGATGGTTTGCCGGAGGAAGTGTAAGATGCTGAAAAAATTACTTATTTTCCTGCTCTATTTTTTCATCCTGGGCACACATTTTATCAGTGAAGGTCAATCTTTGAAACAGGCCGCAAAAAATATTCTCACCAGGCAGGAGGCACAGGCAAGAAAAAAACAGATAAAATCGGTGAATTATGAACTGGAATTCCGCTTCCGGAAAAATGCCGGTAGTTTCGACGGGACAACGAAGATAGCCGTTGAATTAAATACCCCTGGTATCCCTTTAAGAATCGATGCTGCTGTAACTGAGATCAAAAAGATTGTAGTGAATGATCATCAGATCCGGGATGCTGCGGTATATGAAGGGTTTTTAGAAATACCTTCACAGTATCTCCGGTCTGAAAATGAAATCGTTATCGATTATCAGAAAAAGTATAGTAAAAAGAGTAATGGTTTTTACTATTTTAAAGATCCTGTTGATGAAAAGGAATATATTTATACGAGTTCTGAACCGTACGGTGCTCATGCATTTTTCCCCTGCTTCGACCAGCCCGATCTGAAAGCGAAGTTTGATGTTACTCAGATAATACCCGGGGAATGGGTCGCTGTCTCCAATAATCCTGTCGAATCTACCCGGGAGACTAAAGGCGGTAAGGTTGTAAAGTTCAAACAAACCCCCTTGTTGAGTACCTATCTTTTGTTTATTGGCTGCGGGGATTACGTGGTCTGGCACTCAATGGCCGGCAGTATTCCGGTGGCTCTGTATGCGCGACAGGATATGGCTCAATATGTGGAGGCTGAGACTGCCGGGGCCTTTTTTGATATCACCCGGAAGGGACTGAAATTCTTCGGGGAGTATTTTGACTTTTCATATCCGTTTGAAAAATACGATTATATTTTTTCCCCGGAACTGTTTGTTGGTGGTATGGAAAACCCGGGGGCGGTGACCGTAAATGAGAATATGATCTTTCGTGGTGTTCCCACAGAAATGGATCTTCTCGGCAGGAGTAATCTCATCCTTCACGAGATGGCCCACATGTGGTTTGGAGACCTGGTAACAATGGAGTGGTGGGAGGACCTCTGGTTAAATGAAAGCTTTGCTACCCTTATGGCCTTTATCGGACAGGAAGATGCCCTGGGATTGGGCAGCGAGGCATGGCAGATATTTGTGGGAATGAAGGAATGGGCTTATAGAACGGATCAGCTGATTACAACCCACCCCATTGTCTCGGATATTTTTGACACAGATATGGCCGTGATGAATTTCGATGGAATTACCTATGGTAAGGGGGCTGCTGTGCTCAGACAGCTCCAATTCTACGTCGGACCCGAAAGTTTTCAAAAAGGGGTTCGCTCATATTTTAAAAAATATCAATGGGGGAATGCATCCCTCGGCGATTTTATCCGTGAGATTGCCATGGCTTCTGGTGAAGAGTTAGAGGATTGGTCCGGAGGATGGCTGCAATCTGCAGGCCTGAATTCAACAAAACCGGTCTTGCAGTATGATAATGATCGTATCAGTGAATTTTTGATTCTGCAGGAGCCAACGGTCTCAGGTAAATTCCTGCCCCATAAAACAAGGATTGGGTTCTTTGAATATACGGAATCGGGTACCCTTGAGCTTTATCACGTCATAGACTCAAGACTTTCCGGTTCAGAGACGAGGATTGAAAAGGCTGCTGGCTTAAAACGCCCCGATTTTGTGTATGCAAATCTGGAGGGTTATGATTATATCTTTTCCTCTTTAGACCCTCAGTCGCTGGATGCTATCAAAAAAGACCTGAACAAAATCAATGACCCCACCCTGAGGAAAATGCTCTGGTTAGACCTTGGTCGTATGGTGCGTGCCCGGGAACTGGGGATGGGGGATTTTATCAATGCCTACCTCCTTGCAATTCAGAAAGAAACAGATCAGAAAGTCCTGGCATATCTGTTATCAGAGAAATCCTATTTCTCAGGATTCTTCTGGAATATCCTTACACCATCCGAGCGTGATGTGGTTGCCCCTGAATTAGAACGGGTGAGTTGGTCTTCTCTGCAAAAGCTCCCTGCAAACTCACCGTCTCATGTTCTGTGGCTTGATTATTTCCTTTCCATTGCACATACAGGTAAGGCGCAGGACAATCTCCTGTCGTTGTTAAACACATCATGGCTTGATCAGAAACGCCGGTGGAAGGTTATCCAGACACTCTCACGTCTCGGGGCTTCTGATACCCCGAAACTTATTGAGGCAGAGCTTCAGAGAGATGCAACTTTTCTGGGGCAAACGGCAGCCCTTTCAGCCAGGGTGGCGTTTCCTGATAAAACGAATAAGGAGGAGGCTTGGAAGGTCCTGACCGGGCCGGATAAGGAAATATCCTCTTATCAGCGGACAGTGGTCTCTAAATTCTTTCATAACCCCGACTATCCGGAACTTTCAGAGGCGTATGTAGACCGCTTTTTTGATTTTGTTTGCAATGAAGCAGACTGGTCCCGCATCTGGTATATGAGGGATGTCTTTGGCAGCCTTTTCCCTCATAACCTTTGTTCCCAGAAGGTATTGGCGAAGAGCCAAAATTATTTGAATGGGATGAAAACCTTGTCACCCGCCGCCCGGCGCATCTGGCTTGAGGCTAATGATGTGCTTGAAAGGAACGTCAAGATCAGACACTTCAATCAAAACTGGCTCATAAAAGAATAATGGGACACAGATAAACGCGGATGGACACTGATTTTAAAAAATTTTTTATCTGTGTTTATCTGCGAAAAACCCGTGTCCTATTTAAAAAGAACCAATTCGTTGGGTGTGTTTGAATGAGCTGTAGCCGCACCCTTACTGCAAAATGGTGAGGGTATCTTTCCCCGGTTTCACTCCGGACTTTTCAGCCTCTCGGTAAGGATATTTACAAGAGAGCTATCAAGGTGATTTTGTTCTGCCTCGGCTCTTAAGATATCCAGTGCTTCTTCTTGTGAGAATGATTTCTTGTAGGGCCTGTCACATGCGGTAAGTGCATCAAAGATATCTGCGACAGCGATTATACGGCTTTTTATATCTAACTGGTCCAGTTTTAAATTTCCCGGATATCCGGTTCCGTCAGGTCGTTCATGATGTGCGGCCGCAATTTCCGGGATATTCCTGAATTCCCCTGTAAAATAAATTTCCTTGAGAATTTCCTCTGTATATTGAGCATGCTTATTCATTTCCAGCTTTTCTTCCAGGGTGAATCTGTCTGGTTTGAGCAGAATGGCATCCCGGATTCCGATTTTCTCAATATCGTGCAAGACCGCTGTGTATTTAAGAATTTTTAACTCGTTTTTTGATAAACCGATGGCCTTTCCTATTTCTACTGAAAGGTTCGCAACGCGCTCCGAATGCCCGGACGTAATGGGGTCCCGGCGGTCGATTGCTGCAGCTAAAGCCTTAATAGCGCTGAGAAACATCTTCTCGTGCTCTCCATGCAGCCGGGCATTTTCAATGGCAGTAGCAGCATAGTTGGCATAAGTTTTGAAAAGCCATTCATCATACTCGGAGAATACTCCGTTTTTTTTATTCAGCACCTGTAAAACGCCGATAATTTCATTATTATGGATATTCATCGGTACACAGAGAACGGATTTTGTCCTATATCCTGTTATTGTATCCGTCTCCCTGTTAAAGAGCGGATTGCTGTATGCATCGTCGATGTTTATGGTAGTGCCATGACAGGCAACAAATCCGGCAATGCCAGTCCCGAGCGGAAGACGAATTTCCCTGATCTCTGACGTCTGAGCAAAGAAGCTCACCAGTTCGGTCCTCTCCCGGTCTATGAGGTACAACGTACTTCTGTCGGCATTCATAGTTTTCGTTGCCTCTTCCATGATAAGCCGGAGAAGGGAATCGAGGTCTGTCTTCTCGATCATTTGGAGTGAAATATCCAGGAGCAGTGAAAGGTCCTTACTTTTGTTATGTATGGTAGTATTTTTCATTTTAAAAAACCCTTAACAAATTCGTAGAGCCTGGCTTCCACATAGGAACGCCTCCGGTGAAGGCCACAATCTCGCCCTCTTTAATATAACCTGCCTGTTTAGCAGCTTTAATGCTGTTTTTCATCATATCATCGGTACTCTGTATGGGTTCGGTAATAATAGGTATAACACCCCATACCAGTGCAAGTTTTCTATACGTATTTACTGATGGAGTCACAGCAAGGATGTGTTGCCGGGGGCGGTATTTAGAAATAAATTGTGCAGTGCTTCCTGTTTGTGTGGCGGTAAGGATAACATTGGTATTAAGGCTATTGGAGACATGACATGTTGCGATGCTTATTGCATCAGGCACGGTAACTGAAGTACCCGGGATCCGGAGTGATTCAAAATCTTTATCTCTTACCACGTTTGGTTCTATCTCTTTTGCAACCCGGGACAACATAAGTACGGATGCTACAGGGTAACGGCCTTTTGCCGTTTCTTCAGAAAGCATAACGGCATCGCTTCCATCAAAAATAGCATTAGCAACATCGGAGATTTCTGCGCGGGTTGGCCTGTAGTTTCTAACCATGGAACTTAACATTTGTGTAGCGGTGATTACAGGCCTGCAGTAACAGTTTGCAATATGAATGATCCTTTTTTGAACAAGGGGTACCCTTTCCAGGGGTATTTCCACGCCTAAATCTCCCCTGGCAACCATAATAGCATCAGCAACCTTTATAATATCTTCAAGGTTATTAACCGCTTCATGTTTTTCAATTTTAGCAATAACAGGTATATTCTTGTTTTTTTTACGTAAGAGTTCCTTAAGTTCCAAGACATCGTCGACATTTTTTACAAAGGATAAGGCCATATAATCAACGTCATGCTCAACGCCGAATTCGAAATCCCTCTTGTCTTTTTCTGTTAACGGTGATATTGGCAGGCTTCTTCCTGGTATATTGATACCCTTTCCGGGGGATATAGTACCACCAACAATAATACGACAATGAATGTCGTTCCTGTCCTTATTAATAACCTTCAGCTCGATCTCGCCATCTGCAAGGAAGATAGTATCTCCCGGAAAAACCAGGTCCGGTAACGGCGTATAGGTAATTGATGCGATCTTCTCATTACCCTCTACATTCTTATTCGTAAGGGTAAATACCTCATTACCCTTTAAGATGACTGAATCTTTATAAAGTGATTTTATTCTGATCTTTGGTCCAGATAAATCCTGAAGAATTGCAACGGGCTTGTTTAGCCGTTGTGATATGCTGCGTATGTTTTTAATAACCTCTGCATGTTCTGGCAGTGTTCCGTGAGAAAAATTTAACCGTGCCACATTCATCCCTGCACGCATCAAGTCTTCGATCATAGAAGGGGAGTTACAAGCAGGCCCAATAGTACATACAATCTTTGTTTTAGAATGATAGCCCATTATGAGAGTCTGATATCAATAAAAATTTTTGTAAAAACCGGCATGCTCAGATGTAACACCTCAATTATCTTACAAAGATATACGGATTTCAAGGGTTTTGTGGAAAAGAGCTTGTGAGGAGTGACTGAGAGCCTGCTGAAGCATTTGTTTGGAAACAAGATGAAAGGTGCCCTTCTCAGTCTGCAATCACCGGAAAAGGTAAACTAACCGTAAACCTGGAGTCAGAGTAAGTATTTAAAATTCAACAGAATTTTCAGCAATTACAGGTAAATAATGCTTGAAATGAAAAAAAGATGTGGTATAAAGTAACATTATTGATCGCATAATTATTTTGCCTTCTGAATTCTATTTTCCGTATTCTGTCTTCTGTCTTTTTAATGAAAGGAAAGACCAGTGAATAAACAAGAATTAATTAACAGTGTGGCAAAAGAATTGGGGACCCCGGCAAAACAGGCTGAAAATGCAGTAAATGCTGTAATAAGTAGTATTCAGAAGGGTCTAAAGAAAGACAAACGGGTGCAACTCATCGGATTTGGCTCGTTTGAAGTAAGGACAAGAAAGGCAAGGAAAGGAAGAAACCCGCAAACAGGAGAGCCCATAAAAATTAAGGCTAGCAAAACTGTGGCTTTCAAGGTGGGAAAAAAGATAAAGGATTCAATTTAATTGAAAATTTGAATTACTTTAGAATTGGGAACACTTTGCTTAATGCTGTAAACTAAAAATTAGGTAAGGTGTTCCTTGGTAACTATTCAGGGTTCAGGGTTAAAAGCGTTAGGAAAAGACTGTTTGGATGGTATAAAGATTCGGTACGATTAGCATCGATTGTTTCCATGCCTTCCCACAGCAGGTTCAGGTTTGTAACTTGATTGTATAGGAATTTTCATGTGTTCAGTATAAGATGCTCTCTTAACACCATGAAAAGACGAGATTCTTCGCTGCCGCTCAGAATGACAAATTCCCTGCTGACATCTCATCCAGAGTGAAATGAAGGGTTGCAGGATGGCACCCTGTATTCTGTCACCCTGAGTGGAGCAAAGGGTCTCATCCTTGATGAAAGAGATTCATCCTTGCACGAGAGAGGAATACCAGGTATTGTCATAGGGTATACACCAAAAGTCGAATGTCCGGGGTGTAACTAACAACTATACCATGGCGCGGCCTTTGGCCGCAACCAAAAAGGTGGTATTTGGTCTATAAAAAGGTATAGTAGTATCCTTGTAACCGACATTCAAGAGGCTTTCAGATGAAGAGGTTCTCAGAAATAAGTACCTGACAACAAATTTTTGTACATTTTTATTAATAAGGAGTTTCACTATGCAAATAGGTATGTACAGGTACAGGTACTTATACCTGCAGTGGAAAGCTCCGTTTAGGAGCGATCTGTTTGTAGAAACAAAACCACACCACAAAGAGAACTCCGGAGGAGCGACCTGTATCTGTTTTACGGTATTTTAAGGATGAGGTCAAAAGAGGGGATTCTTCCTTTTGAACCGGTTGGTAAACGAAAGAATACCATTTGCATTAACCGTTCAGCAGTAGTAAAGCGCTGAACCCTCCATAGTAATAACCCTTCCGGTTTATCTAGCAGACACACCCTTGTTTTATCACTCAGATGAATCAGTGTCGATTCTATGAACACGGGCAAAAGAGGGCTCCGTTCAAGGCAATCAGGATATGGTTTGCCTGTACTACCCCATCTCAATAACATCCGGTCTCACCATATGAATACCAGAGAGATCTGGCTCTATATGACGAGATTCAAAATGCTCGGAAATTTTAAATTGAAATTATTATACCAGTTTGTTACTATTTAACCTTTATTGTAATTATAAATTTAATAAAATGTTAAGTCGTGGTTCTTATTAACCTGTCTGTTATACTTTAATCCGCACTGAGGCAATTATTATGATTGATAAGGAATTGTTGGATATCCTTGCTTGTCCGCTCTGTAAAACTGATGTTCGGTTGGAAGGGGATAGGATTGTTTGTACGAAATGCGGACGTCGGTACCCTATAAAAGACGATATTCCTGTAATGCTTATTGACGAGGCTGAATTGCCGGAGGAACAAAAAGGAAAATAAATGGATAGAAAAGCGCTTATCGCTATAATTATTTGCGGGATAATTATGCTTTTGTATTATCCCTTTATATTACCATTGCTTTCACCGAGGAAACCTGCCCCTGAAGGGGTTAAAGAGGAGGTTGTTATCCCGGAGGAACCTCAGGAAGAAAAGGCAGCACAGGTAAGGCCTAAACCTATACAAACACAACCTCAGGAGGATATTCACCTGAAGGATGTTGTTATTGAAAATGAACTGGTAAGGATGGTATGGACAAATGAAGGGGCAGCCGTCAAATCCGTTGAACTCAAGCGATTTAAAGATACAGAAACAAAAGGTATTCTCGATTTAGTAAAGAAGGATGTTGAAACGACATATCTTCCGCTTGCTATAGACAATATTTTTCAGGAAGAGGATTTTCGAAGACGGCGATATATTGTTCGTGAACAGACAAGAGACAAGGTCGTATTTACTACAAGCCTCGGGGAGGGAATAAATATTATCAAAACCGTTAGCTTACCCCCTCACAAGTATCATGTAGGTATGGATATTGTTTTAGAGAATACTACCGATACTGATCTGTCATTGACATATGATCTCATTGCATCTTCCCTGATTGCTGAAGAAGGTGAACCTTCTGCAGATATGGCTGCTGTGGCCGGTTTAGACACGGGCGGGGCAAGGGTTAAATTGTTACGCACGGCACTGAAAAATCTGCCCTTTAAAAATGAATCTGTTGGCATTACGTGGGCAGGTTCAATGAATAAGTATTTTGCAACAGTTCTGAAACCATCATCCGGTGAGTTGATTAAATTCATCAATGCGCAGGCACTGAATGAAAGTGGTGCCCTTTCAGGTGAAGAGGCAAAAAATGGTAATTTCATCGTTAGTTTGCATACCAATAAATTCCGCCTCCCATCACAAGGTACTGCTAAACAGAGTTATCTATACTTCATGGGTCCCAAAAAAGAAGAGGTGCTGGAGCAATATGATACATTAGAAGTGCTCCTCAGTTACGGCTGGCTAAGCTCAATCAGTAAGGTGCTTTTATCTTTTTTAAACGCTGTCCATCGGATGATCCCCAATTATGGTGTTTCTATCATCATACTGACGATTATCATAAAAGCCCTTCTATTCCCATTAACCAGGAAAAGTCAGGTTTCTATGTTCAGAATGCAGCAGTTGCAGCCAATGATCAATCAACTAAAGGAAAAGTATAAGCATGATAAACAGAAGATGGGCAAGGAGCAGATGTTGTTGTTTAAGAAATATGGGGTAAACCCAATGAGTGGCTGTTTTCCGATGTTGTTACAGCTTCCCGTATTTTTTGCACTTTTCCGTACCTTACAACTCTCGTTCGAGATGAGGCAAGCCCCGTTTGTCTTATGGATTGACGACCTTTCCAGACCTGATACCCTGATGATGCTCCCATTCCATATCCCTTTACTCGGAAACTCCCTTAATATATTACCGTTGATTATGACAGGCGCCTCTTTTGCTCAAATGAAACTAACACCAAAGGCCCCTGCAACAGACCCGCAAGCCCAGGCACAGCAGAAAATGATGTCATTTATGCCAATCATGTTTGCTTTTATTCTCTATAGTATGCCCTCAGGTCTTACACTTTACTGGACGGTAAGTACCGTATTGAGTATCATTGAAGGTATTATCATCCGGAAATCTCTGGGTAAGATAAAACCCAAATATAAATAATTGTATATCTCTGTATTCTATGTTCCCCGAAACCCAAGACACAATTGTTGCAGCTTCCACGCCCTCGGGGAAGTCGTTGTGCGCAATCATCAGAATTAGCGGTCCCGAAGCCATTCCATGTATCAAAGATATTTTTGTGCCCGCCTCAAAAATTGATCTGGAACAGGTTCCTTCTTACAGCTCAATAAGAGGTCATATTCATATAGTTGATGAACATACAGAAATCCCTGTATCTCTCTATATCATGAGGCGACCTTACTCTTACACAAAAGAAGATGTGGTAGAGATTCATACGCCAGGCACTCCTATTATTGTTGAGATGCTTCTGGATCTGATCGTAACGAAGAATGCTCAGACGAAAAGAGGCGTCCGGCTCTCACAACCGGGTGAATTTACAAAACGGGCCTTCCTCCACGGCCGGATAGATCTTGCGCAAGCAGAAGCCGTAATGCGCGTTATTCGTGCACAGACAGATCGGGAACTAACTATGGCACTTGCTCAATTGGAGGGGGATGTTTCACGGAAGATTAGACAGATTCAGGATGATATGGTTCTCCTCTGTTCACATATAGAGGCAGCGATTGATTTTTCAGACCAGGACATTGAGCTGATAACCCCGGGGGAAATGGTAAAGAGACTGGAGATAATTGAGGAGAATATCTCCGGGCTTCTTACTGAATCGGAACCTGCCAAAATTTCCCCGGAAGGGGTTCATACTATTTTCTATGGCAAGCCCAATGTTGGTAAATCAAGCCTTATCAATACCCTTTTAGGAAGGAAAAGATCTATTGTCTGTGATATACCAGGTACAACCCGGGATAGTGTTGCAGATACCTTAGAAATCGATAACATTCGTTTTCATTTACGGGATACAGCAGGAGTGGAGGACGATGCAGGGGGTATCGTTCTGGCCCGGGCGGTGGAGAGGACACAATCAATGGTAAAAAGGGCAGAGATTGTATTACTGGTTTTCGACAGCGATAGTGATATTACCGGACAATTAAGGGATCTGGAATTAGAGGATATAACGGGCAGAGTGATTGTTGTTTTCAATAAATGTGATCTTCAGGAAAGGTGTTCTTCCCTTAAACTGCCGGATAAGCTCAGGGGTTATCCCTTCGTACATACCTCTGCTGTAACCGGACAAGGTATGGAAGAACTGAAAAAGGCCCTGAAAGATTGTGTGCTGGGAGGCCATATCAACCGGGCAGGTGACCCTTCGCTCTGTACGGTGCGCCAGAAGGAGGCACTCCGGCACTCGCTGCACTTAGTTCAACAGGCCGGGAAATCAGCCCGGGATGAAGAGGGTTTTGAGTTTATAGCATTAAACATGCGTGCTGCAATTGATACCCTGGGAGAAATCATCGGAGTGGTAACAACAGAGGACATTTTAGGTACGATATTCTCCGAATTCTGTATTGGGAAGTGAGATGACGAAAAGGCCCTCATGGGATGAATATTTTCTGAGAATTACGAGAGAAGTCGCCCAGCGGTCTACCTGTTTACGGAGGCAGGTTGGGGCCCTTTTGGTAGTAGATAAACATATCCTGGCAACCGGCTATAACGGGGCACCAAGTGGAATTCAGCACTGTCTGGAAATAGGATGTTTACGGGAAAAGCTCAAGATACCGCCGGGAGAGCGGCATGAATTGTGCCGGGGTCTCCATGCTGAAATGAATGCATTGATCCAGGCAGCACATTACGGCATAAAAATTTCCGGGGCTACCCTGTACAGCACAACATTTCCCTGTTCCCTGTGTGTCAAAATGCTGGTAAATGCGGGAATTAAACGTATCGTTGCCCTCGCCGATTATCCCGATCCCCTTGCGAAGGAGATGCTCGCAATGGCGGGTATTAAGGTAGAGATTGTAAACTTAGATGACCCTGAACAGGGTCCGCAGATTACGCAGACTCCTTCGTCAAGCTAAGAAACAATGCGGTACTTTTTTCTGATCCTCACACAAAGCCACCAGGATATATGGTATGTTCCCCATTCTGTATTCCTGAGCTTATCCTTACCCACGTCCTTAAAACACCGTAAAACAGAGTACAGGTCGCTCCTCTGGAGCTCTCTTTGTGTTATGGTTTTCTTTCTACAAACAGACCGCTCCTAACGGAGCTGTATCAAGAGAGGGAAATGTAATGCCTTGGGAGATACTGATACTGAGAAAGAACATAACTGCTTTCATATTCTGTTCGGTCTTATCTGTTGAATACTCTATACAGAACATCTCAGGAAAGCAGGAATGGCAGGAAGGGGGAAACAGGAAAGAGGAAATTGGTAGGATGTGTAGAGATCTCTACTTTTTTAAGCCCTTGTAGAAACGGAAATCTTTTTTTCCTGAATTTCCTGCTTTCCTGAGATGCTATCTTTTATAACTTGATTGTATAGGAATTTTTCATGTGTTCAGTATAAGATGCTCTCTTAACACCATGAAAAGACGAGATTCTTCGCTGCCGCTCAGAATGACAAATTCCCGGTACTGATGATATTTTTCTTTGGGCTGGTATCATGGGAGATTCTTCGTGGAGTTTACCCTGAACACACTCGCTTCGCTCAGAATGACAAATTCCCTGCTGACATCTTAAGTGGAATGAAGGATTTCAGGATGGCACCCTGTATGCTGTCACCCTGAGTGGAGCGAAGGGTCTCATCCTTGATGAAAGAGATTCA
This sequence comes from Candidatus Loosdrechtia aerotolerans, assembly GCA_021646405.1. GTDB lineage: Bacteria > Planctomycetota > Brocadiia > Brocadiales > Brocadiaceae > Loosdrechtia > Loosdrechtia aerotolerans. Next base: position 23,525 of record SOER01000005.1, on the reverse strand, counting down.
TCCTTGCACGAGAGAGGAACACCATGTATTGTCATAGGGTATACGCCAAAAGTCGTATGTCCGGGGTATAACAACTCTACCATGGAGTGTGTTGAGTAAAAGTCCGCCGAAGGCGGTAAGTTCACTATTCATATTTTTGCCCTGTTTTTCTTCTTGTTTGCTTCCCGGTTACTTCTCGATTATACATGATACATAAGCCCCGGTTATTCCAGGGTGAAACGATGATGCAGTCTCAATTCATGAAATGAGCATGATGTGACATGGCACGCCCCGCGCTGACACATCTTTGTGACGGCACACCTTGTTGACATTCTGGTTTACCACGATATATTTCAGTACCGTATCTTTTCTGTTGAATAATCTATTTTTTCTATTGTCTGTTTTCTGTTTTTGAAACAATAACTTAAGGTATCGTTTTAAAGTAAAACTACAGAAAAAAGCCCATGAATTTTTTCCTGCCTGGCATATATTTTGATTTTATAAAGGTAAAGGTTTTTTTCATGCAAGAATGTCTCATGAAATGAACTTCAGCACTTTTATTCTATCTCTCAAAAATTCTCCTGTAATTCTATTCTATCGCTGATGATATCTCACAAATTACGACGTTTATGGGCAAAATTTTGGATGTATTTTTCCGGTTTGGGTTTTTTTGGACGCATTGCTACCCGTATTGCAATGCTGTTTGCTCCACCTCATTCCGGATGCAGATACCTTGCGCGGGCCAACTCAAAAGGATACATTTCTCCCAGGGCAACCGTTTATCATGCCAACTTAAAACTCGGCGCACATATCTTTATTGGTGACCGCGTTACAATATTTCAGGATAAAAACGGTGGGGAAGTGGAGATCGGTGAGCGTGTGCATCTTTACGGCGATACCTTTATACAGACCGGCGCTGGTGGCAGTATAAAAATAGGTGCAGATACCCATATACAGTCGTGGTGCCAGTTTTCTGCCTATAAGGGAAACATTATTGTCGGGAGCTATGTACAGATCGCACCGAGGTGCTCATTCTATCCGTATGCTCATGATTTTGCTCCTGGCGAACTTATAATGAAGCAGGGGTTAAAGACGAAGGGAAACATTATTATTGAGGACGATGTCTGGCTCGGTTGTGGTGTCATTGTGTTAGATGGTATACGAATTGGCAAGGGTGCAGTGGTAGGTGCAGGTTCTGTAGTAACTCATGATATCCCTGCCGGTAGTATCGCTGCGGGGATACCTGCACGGATAATAAAAATGCGCAGTTGATAGAACACGAGCAGAGGGGTGCTCTTTCTGCGTTTTTATTTCTTCTTCATCAATCCAACCGTTGTATACACTGAAGGGGATTGTGATTTTTCCTCTTTAATGAGATATTCCTAAACCGTTTACAAAAGTTCGAAGACCACTCCTCCTATAGTATTCCCATGAGGAATTTTAAAAATATGAAATAGAGGTGATTTATGAAACTAAAAGTAGTAGTTCATAAAGCAGAAGAGGGCGGTTACTGGGCAGAAGTTCCGGCTGTCCCAGGTTGTTTTACACAGGGTGATACCTGGGAGGAATTATTGCAGAATATTTATGAAGCAATTGAGGCATGTCTTTCTGTTGATGTTGAAAGCGTCCAAATAAAACCAGAAGATAAGGTGTTGGAAATTGCTGTATGAAAAGCATATCCGGTAAGGATTTGTGCAGAATATTGGAAAAGAAGGGCTGGCACTTGAAAACTGTGCGGGGAAGTCATCACGTTTATATGAAAGCGGAAAGAAAAGAAAGAAAGAATAAGCGTTCCTGTTCACGGGTAACAAGGATTTAAAATTAGGCTTGTTAAAAGCAATCATGAAAATTGCGGAAATTCAGGAAAACGAGCAGAAGCAGACGTACCAGTGATCCGGTTATATCTAGAATTTCTCAATACTCATCAAGGGTGATGCGTTAATGCAGTACTCTCTTCACAGTAAGTTTTATTTTCTTCCCATAAGAAATATTTTTGCGTTAACAGAATATAATTAACTCCGGGAATAAATGATGCACATTTCTGAAAAATGTTTAGATGAGTTTGTTACTGCCTGCCACAGTGTGGCATCACACGGATTGGTGCGCAGCAGCAGCGGTAACTTGTCCTGCCGGATAAATGAGGAATTTATGCTTATTACTGCAACCGGGTCATGGATGGGAGAGATTACGAGGGAGCAGGTTGCAATTTGCCGGATCTCAGACGGTGCTGTTTTGAACGAGAAGAAACCTTCAGCGGAAAATGGTTTCCATTTCGGCATACTCCATGAGCGTTCCGATGTTAATGTCGTTTTGCATTTCCAGTCACCATACGCAACCTCTCTTGCATGCAGATGGTATTGATTATCTACGCCGGATTTATTTGAAATAGGAATGTTTTAGTTTGAAATCCAATTACTATGGAAATATGACACAGGGCGTTGAAACGAGTAGAGACGAGTAGAAACATCAGAAAAGAGTACCGCACTATTCCGCACTCTGGCATGAGCGCACCCTAAAGGGATGCGGCTACATTTTGCGGCAACAAGTTGCCAAAGGCAACGAGGAAAAGATATGGGTAAGGATAAGCTCCGGAGGGGGACAATTGCTACTTCTCACCCAACGTTCACAGAACGTTTGCTTGCCTGCCTACCTGCTCGCCTGTTTACCTGTCCGGGTTTTGATAATGACCCACATGCGGTCGACTCCACGGTCTATAACGCGGCTGTTTCCTTCGTTTCAATATCAAATAACAGAAAAGGTTCTACGGAATATCACCAATAAAATATGGCCGCATCATCTCATGGTCTTCATGTTCCAGGATGTGACAATGCCAGACAAAAAGCCCTCCACTCTCGAATGTGGCAAGGATGCGGGTAACCTCACCAGGGAACATGATTACGGTATCCTTGAATCCACTCTCAAACACTGCAGGCGGTTTGGGATTGCCTGTTAACCGGATACTTGTAAGTGCACCGGTATCTGGGTTTTGATCTGCTCTAAACTTCTGCCGGTTAACAGTCCGGAACAAGATCTCATGAATATGGATGGGATGCGCATCCGGGGTGGTATTGTAAACTTCCCAGACCTCGGTGGCTCCCACATCAGGGTTTTCAGTGATAGGGGAGAACCAGTTGAGCCCGCCATCTGTGGTCGTACCAAGCAATGGTAGTAAACGCCCAAAGCTATCCGTTCCCTCAAAGAGTATAAGCTGTCTCGTTACCGTTCCGGGTGGCACAACAACCGGAGGCAGAGCACCAGCAACGGGGCGTAGATGAGTGGGGTGCGTAGTATCAGGTGTATCCGATAATGGTAAGGTCACTCGGAACTGCATGATCTGGCCTGCTGTATTTGGGTTTACCGTTTCTCCTTTCGGGAACGGTGATCTGGCAATGTTCCGCAAGGTAATTGTCTGCCCTGTAAATCGTGCAAAGTCAATAATACAGTCGGCCCGTTCGGCCGGACCAAGTGTCAGTTGATTAACCGTCTCCGGAGTATTCAGGAAGCCTCCTTCCATGCCTATTACATGGAATTGCAGTCCTGAGGAAAAGAATAGTTTGTAGAAGCGTGAGTCAGACCCGTTAAGGAAACGAATACGATATTTGTGGGGCTCTACTTCAAGGAATGGCCATGTTACACCATTTACCACAATGACTTCACCAAAGAACTCGGGTTGGATGCTCGGGTCTACTCCTTCGACTTCAACGTCAGGGTAAGCTAAGGACCCATTCGGGTAGAACATTCGGTCCTGGATAAGGACCGGTACTTCATAGGGAAAAGTAGGGAGAAAACCATCAGCAATCAGCTCGTCTTCATTATCATCACGTATGATGTAGAATGCCGCCAGGCCAGCATAAACGTTCAGACGAGTAATGCCAAGTGCATGATCATGAAACCAGAGTGTGGCAGCTTCCTGATTATTGGGATATTCAAATGGATTTGGATTGAAAGGGGCAAATGGTTCTGTTGGATGAGCAATAAAATCTTCAATCGTTTTCCCGTCAGGAGTGACCCAGGCCTCGGGGTATCCGTCGCTCTCCGGTTCAACGTTTTTTCCACCGTGCAGGTGGACGACGGTCCGTACATCTGGTTCTCCATCCTCTGTGCCGTGAACATGTTCGTCGACTGGCAAAAGGTGATCAAACGGAAGTTCATTATCGTACTGCACCCTTACGGGCCTGCCGAGTCCGGATCCGTTAACCGGGCCGAACATGGACCGCGCCACGATTGTATGTCCGGGATATGAGAAGGTATCAGTATTGCCGGGATCACCGTAAGCCCACACGGTAGTCTCCGGAAATCCTTCAGGTAAGATCTGTGAAGTAATCTGACGCTGACTCACGGTGTAGAAATCGAATCCTGGATACGTCATTGTATCCGGCATCAGGATGAAGTTCGGATCAAGCGGGTTTGGTAGTGGGGTAACGTACTTCGGTATGGATGCGGAGTCTAAGACAGGTTGTGTAAACAGCGGGTCAATACTGGTTTGAAGTTGGGCATAAGCATGTCTAATACTGAAACTCCAGGGCAAAGAATATCCTGCTCCAATCAATGCAATTGCGATGATCTTTAAAAATTGGTGTCTGGTTGACATCTTATCCCTCCTCTCCTGAAAAATCAGTGTTTAGTAAAAATTACAAGGGAAAAAATGTGTTGTATACCTCTTCCTTTTGTGCCTTTTACAATGCATTTTAATATTTAGAAATTATCTTGAGTCATAAATATTCAAAATATGTGCCAACTAATACAAAATACAAGAACAAGAATGGCGTATTTAGAAATTAGGTTATTACATCTCAAAAGTAGAAAATACTTTACAATGTATTTCAATAGTAACAATTATTTTTATTCTTAAATCAATAATATTCAAAAAACAGGGTACTCATTTTTCGGTAGATTATGAATGAAGTGTTCTGCATAACCATTCTCAGCCAACTGCCAACTGAGGAGGGGCACCTTAGCTTGATGCATATGTCTACTCGCCTGCTCTCCTGCTTGTTCCCAAACCATGTGCTGAGCCCGCCGAAGCATCTCTGTCTAGGTCAAATAAAAAATTTGTCTATACATAACATTCATTAATGAAACAAAGCTTATATGTGGTATAATTTCTTAAAAATCAAATATTTTTAATAGAATATAGAATAAGGGAGATATACCATGGCATATAAAATAGGAGATCGAAAGCGAACAACCTTTCTTCCCCCGACAATAGATGAATACGTTAGCCCTGAAGATCCCGTGAGAGCATATGATACATTCGTAGATCTCCTTAATCTCGAAGAATTTGGGATACCTGTCCAATCCGATAAGGCAGGAGCTCCTGAATATCATCCCCGAGCAATGTTAAAGCTGATAATTTACGGATATTCTTATGGTATTTATAGCTCCAGAGAATTAGAAAGGGCTTGCTATTATGAGGTGCCGTTCATCTGGTTGATGTCTGGATTAAAACCCGATTATCGGACAATAGCCCGGTTTCACAGTGAACATAAAGAAGCCATTAAAAACATCCTCAAACAAAGTGTAAGACTCTGTATAGAACTCAATCTTGTTAAGGGAAATATGTTGTTTATTGATGGAAGCAAATTTTGGGCAAATGCTTCTAACAAGAATACCTGGACTGATAAAAAGTGTGAAGAGTATCTTGAAAAGATCTCAAAGAACTTAGATCGTTTGGTAGATGAGGCAGTGCTTATTGATCGGCAAGAAGAGGGAAAAGGGTTATTGGTCAAGATGAAAAAGGAACTCATGGATCAAGAGAAATTACAGGCAGCGATTCAGGATATCGCAAAGACTTTTAAGGAGACCAAGAAGTCCTCTCACGAAAACGAAAAGTAGAATTGCCATTTGGCCACATGAAACGAAATTCAGGAGCAGGACAATTTTTATTGCGGGGGAGAAAAGGTGCTAATGCAGAACTCTCTCAATTCCTGCTTTGTATGACAGAAATTTTTTGCAGAGAGACCTGAACCGTATTCATGGATCAATCGTCCCGACTAAGAAGAGACAATCTCTTCACCATATCTTGCTTTTCAATACATTACTGGTACAATTATTGCAAAATACTTTTTAACATAAAAATTATGAAGGCGGTTTTAGAAAGAGGATATTCGTGGCATTGCTAAGTTTACAGGATGTAAGTATGGGCTATGGAAGACCTTTGTTGATTGAGCATGCGAATCTGCAGATAGAACGGGGTGAAAGGGTGTGCCTTCTCGGCCGCAATGGCACCGGTAAGTCTACCTTACTGAGACTGATCAATGGCGACCTGGCACCCGATTCGGGTGAAGTTGTTCGTCAGAAAGGGATGCGCACCGCATATCTTTCTCAGGAAATTCCCGGGGAATTGCACGGTACTGTATTCAATATTGTATCCGATGGGCTGAAGGGATCAGATCATTGCCAATCCATACAAAACAGAGATCAGGGATGGAAAGAGCAGCATCGGGTAGAAAAGGTAATTTCACAGATGCAATTGGATGCCGATGCAGAATTCAATACACTTTCCTCCGGTCTCAAACGCCGTGTGTTACTTGCCAGGGGATTGGTGTGCGATCCCGATATTCTCTTACTCGACGAGCCTACCAACCATTTGGATGTTGATTCGATCAGTTGGCTGGAGGAGTTTCTTTTGCGTTATAGAGGAACGATACTCTTTGTTACCCATGACCGTACGTTTCTGAAAAAACTAGCCACCCGCATTGTTGAACTTGACCGGGGAAATCTCTCGAGTTGGGCGTGTGGTTATGAGACCTATCTTGTGCGCAAACAGGCAGTCCTTGATGCTGAAGAGAGTCAGCAGGCTGTTTTTGATAAGAAATTGGCTCAGGAAGAGATATGGGTCCGGCAGGGGATTAAGGCCCGGCGTACCAGAAATGAAGGGCGCGTACGGGCACTGGAAGATATGCGTAAGGAACGGCAGGAACGGTGCCAGGTTATGGGCGCGGTGCGCATGCAGACCCAGGAAGTTGAGCGCTCCGGTGCACTCGTGATAAAGGTTGAAGACATCTCCTATGGTTATGACACCAGACCGATTATCAGCGGTTTTTCTGCAGCGATTATGCGGGGCGATAAGATAGGGATTATTGGTCCCAATGGCTCGGGCAAGACCACGCTTTTACGCCTTTTGTTAGGAGAGTTGACTCCCCAACAGGGCACTGTGCGGCATGGTACCCGTCTTAACATTACCTATTTCGACCAACTCCGCGCCCAATTGAAAGAAGATAAATCGGTGTTTGATAATGTAGGGGATGGGAATGACTTCATTACCTTTAACGGGAAACCACGGCATATTATGGGTTACTTGCAGGATTTTCTGTTTTCTCCCGACCGGGTACGCGTCCCTGTTCATGCCCTCTCAGGCGGAGAGCGTAACCGTCTCCTTCTGGCACGCCTGTTTACCAGGCCGTCCAATGTCCTTGTAATGGATGAACCCACGAATGATCTGGACTTAGAGACCTTAGAGTTGTTGGAAGAATTGCTTTTAGACTATAAGGGTACACTCCTCCTGGTCAGCCACGACCGGACCTTCCTCAATAACGTAGTAACCAGTACCTTTGTGTTTGAAGGGGAAGGGAAGGTGAATGAGTATATTGGCGGGTATGACGATTGGCAACGTCAGAGCGAAGAAAAGAAGAAAATTCTTGTAGAAAAAGTCCCTTCGAAGACAAAACCGGTATACAAGCAGCAAGAACGGCCACGCAAGCTTAGTTTTAAAGAGCAGCGTGAACTTGAAACCTTGCCCCAGCGTATTGAAACCCTGGAGGCAGAACAGCAGCAATTATATCAGATTATGGGTGACCCCGCGTTTTATCAAAAAGGGAAAGATGAGATTGTGCATATTAAGGCCAGGGTATCATCCCTGGAATCCGAATTGGCTGAAGCCTATGAACGATGGGAGATTTTGGAAAAGTTACAGGATACCGTAACTTTTTGACAGCGAAAAATATCATACACAGGATCAAGCTGAAGAGGCGGTAGGTCTGATCCTCGCTCCAGACAAATGGCCATTGAGATAGGGTGGCATGGACAAACCATATCCCCGTATGCCTTGAACGGGGATATGGTTTGTCCGTGCTGATAGAATCAATTCTGATTCGTTTTATTCGGCTTCATTTTTGAATTACTATATTTATGGTATATACGGAATAAGCCCTCGACGAAACGCTTCTTCCTGAATCCCACGTGACATAACCCGGACATCTACGATAAGCCCGTTTAGTTCAATTAGCCATACTCTCAAATTCTTCTCCATTTTGCTTGGCCGGTACCATTTCGGGTCCATTACGCCTATGTTCAGCAGATTCATGATGCGCTTTGCTTTTGCAGCGCCGGTGCTGTTGGCAACCCCGAACAAGGAGCATAGTTCTTCGGCCTGCATGTAAGGCGTCTGAGACTTATCGAACAAAAAATTGACTTTTCCAAGGGCATAGATAATACCACATGCCTAGGTTTCCACCGCGCCACTCAACAGGGGGAGGGACGCTTACGGGCCAAAGCTGCGGTCATTTTACGGCAAAGCTCTGCATATTCCTGATCAAGATGGCGTTGGCAAACATCATCGGTGAGGCGAACGATGCTTTCGTATATTAGTTTCATTTTTTGCGGAATCTGTTCTTTGGATTTTTTCGTCATAATAAATAATTATTTTCTAAATGTAATATTGAACGTTACTGCTAGTTAATTCCTGATAAATATCCTTTAAATTCTCTCTTAATGCTTAAGGTACACCAAATTTCCAGAGCAGGGTCTGACCTTGAAAATAGGAAATATAGAATAGAGATTACCTTATATGTTGCAGTATTTTCGCTGGCAATGCAAATTTGTCAGGACGTAATTGTTTATCGGATGATATTTCTGGAAATCGTGAGGTAATCGTGAAGTAATCGAGAGGCTTATTATTTTTCATTTCTTGAGTTCTCACAATTATTCTTATTCTCGATATAACTTTCACGCCATTGCAAGGAGGGATGAAAAAGGGGAGCACGGCTAAAACTTTGCCCTGTTATGATAAGCTTCAGAGTTCATATAAAAAAAGAGGCTTTCGAGGTTGTGTACAAATCCTGTACAATCAACCATGAAAGCCTTATAAAATTGGCTCCCCCGGTAGGACTCGAACCTACAACCAACCGGTTAACAGCCGGCTACTCTACCATTGAGCTACAGGGGAATACGAATTGTGTATATTGTACTGTATTTTACTGTAAATAGTCAATAAATCTAGATAATTCTTTTTTCATGTCCTGCCGGTTGACTATGCGGTCTAAAAAACCGTGCTCCAGCAAAAACTCAGCAGTCTGGAATCCTTTTGGCAGTGAACGCTTGATCGTCTCCTGAATTACCCTCGGACCTGCAAAACCGATCAGGGCCTTTGGCTCGGCCAGGGTGATATCTGCCAAAGAGGCAAAACTGGCCATTACACCACCTAATGACGGATCTGTCAGGATTGATATATACAAACCACCTTCTTCCTTAAACCGGGCTATGGCGGCTGAGGTCTTTGCCATTTGCATTAACGAGAAAACCCCTTCCTGCATACGGGCACCACCACCAGATCCTGAGATTATTATTAAGGGCAGCTTTAACTCTGCAGCCTTTTCTGCAAGGCGGGTTATTTTTTCTCCAACAACAGATCCCATACTCCCCATAATAAAATTATGGTCCGTAATCCCAATCATTACCTCTTTGCCATCAATCTTTCCTCTTCCTGTGATTGCGGCCTCTTTTGTTCCTGACTTTTTCTGCTCCGAAATTACCCTTTCAGAATAAGATACCCGGTCGCGGAAAGATAATGGGTCTGCTGGTATCATACCTTCCCACATCTCTTCAAAACTATCTTCATCAAGTAAAAGCTTTAACCTATCTTTACTCGATATGCGAAAATGGTAGTTGCATTCCGGACAAACAGACATCCTCTCTTCAATCGCTTTTTTATAAACCACACCTTTACAGCCGTCACAACGGACCCATAAACCATCAGGCATGTCTTTCTTTTTTCTAAAAAAAACCATTGAACAACACCTTTCTCAGAAGCAAATGCTTTGTCTGTCCAAAATAGTTTTAAAAAATGATGAATTTAATACGGTAAAATGATTCAAATAGTGTATAAATTTTTTATCAAAAAACAAGTTGTTTTTTCGTCTTTAAAATAAAAAATAACGCCAATTCGCTGCTATTCTTTTATAATCTTATAAGAAGAGGGTCTTTATTCTTTTTTACCTCTTCAGGGTAATTAATAGCCGGCAGCTTAGTTTAGTCCTGGATTAGCATGCCGGGGCATTCCTTACCGACGGCCTGTTCTGCTAATTGTTTTAGATTTCTGATTGCACCGCACGGGTCGTTTGTCTTAAAGATTGCAGATGCAGCAACGATGATATTTGCCCCCTGTTGCACAGCCTGAGCGATAGTCCCTGGTGTGATACCGCCGTCTACTTCTATGTCCATTTCAGGTGCCAAATTTCGCAGGTGCGCAATTTTCGGTAAAACTGCCGGTATAAATTTCTGTCCGGCAAAGCCGGGGTTTACTGACATAACAAGCACCATATCCGCGATATCCAGAAGGTCTTCTACCGATTCAACGGGTGTGTCCGGGTTCAGAGAGACACCTGCTTTTAGTCCTGCATTTTTGATCAATGAAATAACTTCCCCGGGTTTTTTTGCGGCTTCTCTATGGAATGTTATTATGTCGTCCTTTCCGGCAGCATTTGCAAATGCGCTAATGTACTCTTCCGGATGTTCAATCATTAAATGAATGTCTAAGGGCACCTCTGTAATGCGTTTTATTCCTTCTACGATAAATGGCCCCATGGTAATATTCGGAACAAAATGACCATCCATTACATCGATATGGATGAGATCAACGCCGGCTACTTCTATTCTTCTGATTTCATCTTCAAGGCGTACCGGGTTGGCTGCCAGGATAGATGCCGAGATTTGAATTTTTGGTTGCATAGGTTTTTATACTTTTCTGTCTGATAATGCTGCAATGCCGGGAAGTTCACTTCCCTCTAATAATTTCAAGAATGCTCCACCGCCTGTGGATATAAACGTTACATCGTGTGTTTTTCCGGCCTTATGAAGGGCCATATCGGTATCACCACCGCCAACGATTGTTGAGGCGTGTGAATTTGTTACTATATCTACCATTGCATATGTTCCACGGCTAAAGGCATCAAGCTCAAAAGCCCCCATTGGACCGTTCCAGAGGATTGTTTTGGCATCCTGAAGCGCTTCAGAAAATAGTTTTGTCGTTGCCGGGCCAATATCCAGCGCAATCCACTTTTCCGGAATTTCCTGATATGGAACAACCTTTGTTTCTGCCCGTCCGTTGAAGTTCTCTGCAACGACGAAATCAACGGGCAAATATAATTTTGTGCCGTTTCTTCTGGATGTATCCATAAGATTTTTTACTACATCAAGCATACTGTCCTCAACCAGGGATTTCCCGATACCAAAGCCCTGTGCCTTGAGGAAGGTAAACGCCATTGCGCCGCCGATAAGGACCTTGTCCATCTTTTTTGATAAATTATCGATAATCTTTATCTTATCGGATACCTTTGCGCCTCCTAAGAGTGCAGCGACAGGTCTCATCGGATTATTTACGGATTTCTCAAAGTAATCGATCTCTTTTTTCAATAAGAAACCAGCGGCTGAAGGGACAAGATTATTAATGCCGATCATTGAGGCATGTTTTCTATGGCAATTTCCAAATGCATCCTGTATAAATACGTCACAAAGACTGGCAAGCTCTTTAGCAAAACCAGGATCATTTCCTGCTTCACCGGGATGAAATCTTAAATTTTCCAGCACGATTACATCGCCGTAATTCATTTCCCCGATCTGTTTTTTTACCTCCGGCCCGATACAATCGGTTGCCATTGACACCTTTACCTTTTCATTCAAGAACCGTTGTAATCGCCTTACAACGGGTCTCAGGGTGTATTTGGGATTTACTTTGCCATCGGGCCTTCCCAGGTGTGAAGCAATAATTACTTTTGCTTTTTCGTCCAGGAGATAATCAATTGTCGGCAACGTTGCCCTTATCCTGGTGTCATCGGTAATCTCTCCCTCCTCGTCCAGTGGTACATTGTAGTCCGTTCTGACAAGAACCTTCTTTTTGCGTACATCAATATCGCGTATGAATAGTTTGTTCATAAAGTTTTACCGGTTAAACAAGGATATGGGTAATTTATGTACGGGAAATGAGTTCAATAAGATCTACCATACGGTTTGAGAATCCCCATTCATTATCGTACCAGGCAACTACTTTTACCATACGTTTGTCAATCACGTATGTTAAGGCAGAGTCGTATATGCTTGAGTGGGTATTTCCGATAATGTCTGAGGAAACGATAGCGTCTTCACAATATTCTAAGATGCCTTTCAATTCACCTTCTGCGGCCTCTTTCATGGCTGCATTAACAGCTTCTACCGTAACGTCTTTTGATACGGTTGCAACCAAATCTGTCACCGAACCATTGGCAACGGGTACACGCATCGCTAAACCGTCTAATTTTCCCTTTAACGATGGGATTACCTCGCCTATGGCCTTGGCTGCTCCCGTTGTAGTCGGGATGATATTGATTGCCGCTGCCCTTGCCCTTCTCAGGTCCTTATGGATGAAATCGCTGATTCGCTGGTCATTTGTGTAAGCATGAATTGTCGTCATTAACCCTTTTTCTATACCGAAGCTATCGTTGACAACCTTTGCCAGGGGTGCCAGGCAATTGGTAGTACATGAGGCATTTGATACGATGGTGTGTTCGGGTTTAAGGTCCTTTGTATTAACACCAACGACTATAGTGGCATCGATCTTATCTTTTGCAGGAGCCGAGAGGATAACCTTTCTCGCACCTGCATCGAGATGCTTTGCACAGTCTGCCCTTGATGTAAATAATCCGGTTGATTCAATAACGATATCCACCCCAAGGGATTTCCATGGTAACCGGGAAGGGTCCTTTTCCATGAGCAGTTCAATCTCTTTACCATTTACCACCAATGATTTTTCTTTTGCTTTGACATCTCCGTTGAACTTACCATGTACGGAATCATATTTCAATAGTGTTGCCAATGATTTTGAGTCTGCAAGGTCATTAATCGCCAGAACATCTATATTCCCCCGCTGAGCAATTACACGGAAGACATTTCTTCCAATTCTCCCAAAACCATTTATACCAACCTTTATAGCCATATTCTGTATCTCCGTGTCTTATTTATCCGTATTTTATTATAGGATTTTATAACTTATTATGCCATATCGCCTTATGGCATCTTAAAAGGTAATACAAAAAAGCAAGACAAATTATTGTAGCGTAGAATATAATATTTTGTCAAGTTTTAATAATCCTTTTGGGAACACAGAAAAGAAAACTTTTTGTTTGCCTATTAGGGAATCTCATATATTTTTAGTATGTTTATGGGTAAGTTCTGTAATAAATAAGCTTATATTAATGGCTAATACTTGAAAATACCCGTTAGCGTTGTATAATTTTATCAATTTAGGTTTTCTATATCTGAACCGGTAATTATTGTAGGGCAATTTTTTATGAGAAGATTATTAAGAAAAATTCATTCATTGAAAATAAAATTTATTGTGCAGAACAATAATTACCGGTTCAGACATCCGAGGGGGATGTTTGCCATAATTTTGCAATGGTCTACACTTGATCTTGAACCTCCGTCGTAAGGTCGAGAAAGGTGTAAACCGCATCTGGAGAGAAACCATTTTACAACCTATTGATAGTAATTTATTAGGAGTAAGAGAGTACAACGTAAATATTGAGGAGAAATGTAAGTGCTATGGTTTGTATCAATTAAAAATTGAAGATAAAGAAATTTTTGACATGTATGTGCGTGAAGAAGGTTCGAATTTATGCGATTATTCTTTTGCAAACAATTTTATTTGGAAGGGTTCAATAGAATTATTATGGAAACTCATTCATGACAATTTTTGCCTCTTTGGATTGACTTCGAAGGGCATGCGTATGATGCTTCCCCCATTGGGGAAAAATAACATTCAGGATACCTTGCGGGAATGCTTTAATCTCATGCATGATGTGAATGATGGTGATGGCTTTGTATCTTACATTAATTATGTTTATGAAGGTTTTCTCAATCTTTTTGATAAAAGCTCCTACTATATTATTGAAGGTTATCCTGATTATATTTACAATTCATCAAACCTTATAAAACTCAGCGGCAGAAGGTATGAAAAGAAGAGAAACGAGATAAACTTCTTTAAAAAACACTACAACGCCACATACGAAAAATTCTCCCCTCAGCATAAAGTAGATGCCCTCCTTATGATAGACCGGTGGAAAGAGGAGAAAATACGTGAGACAAACCTTTTAAATCATCGCGAAGCTCATTACTATCATGGTATTATTCTTGAATCAGAGGCGGCAAAATGTGCGATTATCTTTTCGGAGGAATTGGGTTTGAAGGGGGCTGTTGTTGCCATTAATAGCCAAGTTGAGGGTATTACTTTAGGCGAATATGTAGCACCTCATACTGCTTCAATTCTTATTGAGAAGACTAACGGCGATTTTCATGGCATGCCGCAGTTTATTTACCAGCGGTTTTGTGAAAGTAGTTTTTCCGATACACTCTATATTAATGCAGGTGAGGATTGGGGTATAGAAGGACTCAGACTGGCAAAGATGTCATACCGACCGTGCATGTTAGCGAAGAAATTTCTTATTTACGATACAAAAGATAATTTAGGATGGCAGTAGCGATGCCTGTATGGTAAGTTCGTTTCGTCCCCCTCTAGAGCTCTTCCTTTAGAAAGGTTTCCAAATGAAAATTTATGATAACGAATTAAGGATGATTTCTTCATTAAATAAGGGATCTTGAAACTGCACTGATAAAAATGTATAATTCAGATTCTGGCCGTGAATGGCTATTGTTTTTTGGTGCATATGCTCGTAGTAGGGATATAAATAATAGCTGTTATGCAACAAAAATGAGATTAATAATGCTATTCCGGTAGGTATTTATATCCCTGTTCGCTCCCGGGGGCGTAAGCAATTATGTATGGTTTTTGCTTGTACGGAAGAGGGACACTCGTGAATTGACTATCGAGAAAGGATGCACTATGGTTAATAATGATATTCTCTACGAAACGGCGCTCAGGCAGTTCGATGCCGTTGCAGAGATATTACATATTGAAGATGGAATAAGGGAGCGTATGAGGTATCCAAAACGCTCCCTTATTGTTTCTGTACCTGTTAAAATGGATAATGGGAAGATAAAAGTATTTAAAGGATATCGGGTACAGCATGATATTACCCTTGGTCCCTCCAAAGGTGGTATTCGATACCATCCTAATGTAGACCTCAAAGAAGTTTCAGCGCTTGCCATGTTAATGACGTGGAAATGTGCTCTTATGGGTATGCCGTATGGGGGTGCAAAAGGGGGGGTAGAGTGCAATCCGGAAGAAATGTCACAAGATGAGTTGGAGCGCATGACTCGCCGTTATACCACTGAAATAGTACAGGTCATTGGACCAGATAAAGATATTCCGGCCCCGGATCTCTCTACGAATACACAGACCATGGCATGGATGATGGACACGTATAGTATGCAGCAGGGGAACACAGTTCCCGGTGTCGTTACAGGCAAACCTTTACTACTTGGTGGTTCACGCGGCAGGGCAGAAGGTACTGGACGGGGTGTTGCGTACATGGTAATGGAAGCCGCAAGGGTCCTGTACAAGGACCTCCGTGGTCTGCGCGTTGCTATACAGGGTGTGGGAAATGTCGGTTCTGTAGCAGCCAAACTTTTAAATGACCAGGGATGCAATATCGTGGCCGTTAGTGATGTTAGTGGTGGGGTGTATAACTCTAAAGGACTCCTCATTCCATACCTTTTGCATCACCTGAGAGAGAGTAAGCATGTTGCCGGTATGAGGGATACGGATCCTATCACAAACGAAGAGTTGTTTGAATTGGATTGTGATGTTATCATTCCTGCTGCCATAGAAGGACAGATTACAGAAAAGAATGCTGACAAAATTAAGGCGAAGGTTATCGTAGAGGGTGCGAATGGTCCCACTACGCCGGAGGCCGATAAAATTTTGCAGGATAATAAGGTATTTCTGGTACCAGATATCCTTGCTAATGCAGGAGGTGTAACTGTCTCATATTTTGAATGGGTTCAGGATATCCAATACTATTTTTGGAGTGAGGAAGATATACAAAGGAAATTAAGAGGTGTTATGGTGGACACATTCAATAAGGTGTATGCGCTTTCCAATAAAAGGGGTATAGACATGCGTACTGCCGGTCTTATGTTAGGTATAGGCTGTGTTGCAGAGGCGAAAAAGATGCGGGGGTTATATCCTTAGGGTTTTTCTCTGTACAGGTAAGAGGATCGTTACTCTGGTAAACTCTCCTTCAGTACTGTCAATGATAATATTACCATCATGTTCCTGGATAATATTATGACTAATGCTTAAACCGAGCCCGGATCCTTTACCATGAGGTTTTGTTGTAAAGAAGGGGTTCATTATTTTATCTTTTACAACGTCAGGTATGCCGATGCCATAATCGCAAAAGGTAATTTTTATGTATGAACAACTATTAATTGATACCTCATCGCCGAAAATCTCAAGGATTTTACAATCGTGTACACCCGGATATTTTTGATTCAGGGCATATCGTGCATTATTGATAATATTTAAAAATACCTGCTGGATTTGTTGTTGATGCGCTATGATTTCTGGTAATCTTTGAGGAACCCTCATTTGTATTTCGATACCGTCTTTTTGCAATTGTGTTTCTGTCAGGATAAGGGTATCAAATATTATCTCACAGATATTAATAGGGCACCTTTCCTCATTTCTGTTCATTGGCCGGGCAAATGAGAGCAGTTTACTAACAATATTCGCTATACGATTGCCCTCTTTTATAATTCTCCTGGCAATATCTCTTTCGCTGCTATCTTCAGTGCTTTTATCCAGTGATATTTGAGCACAGTTGATAATACCTGTTATAGGATTGTTGATTTCGTGGGCTATACCAGCAGCGAGTTCACCTAATGCCGCGAGTTGTCTGTTGAGTATTGCCTCCCTTTCCAGACTGATTTTTTCAGTAATATCCCAGAAAATGCCTAATATACCATTGGTATTACCCTTTTCATCCCTTATCGGGGTTTTGACGGTATGGATCGTTAATTCTTTTCCATTCCCGATATACTGTTCTTCTATATCTTCTGCCTTTCCTGATTCCATGATCCTTTTATCGTCTGCCCGGTATTTCTCTGCCAGTCTTTTCGGGAAAAAATCATAATCGGTTTTTCCGGTAATTTCATCCGGTCGTATATGCAGGTCCCTGGCTAAGTTTTCGTTACATGATATATAGACTGAATTCCTGTCCTTATAGAATATCTTTTGGGGGAGATTTTCTAAAAGCATCCGGTATTTATTCTCACTTGCACGCAGTGCTTTTTCCGTCAGTTTTTGTTCTTCAATTCTTCTCAGTAGCTCTTCATTTGTTTTTGCCAGCGCTGCTGTTTTTTCTCTTACACGCTGTTCCAAGTGTTTATTCAGCATCTTTATTTCTTCCTCAACCCGTTTTTGGCTGGTAATTTCACGCCAGATACTCATGACGACGTTTGTCTCCTCAGTACCAACTATTTCAACAAGAGAGGCTTTAACACTCAGATATTTCGTAGTATCATTTGCCGCTAACATAAATTCTATGTCATGATATGTACCCTCAAGGTGAATGTAATGCTCCATTTTAATCCACTGCTGAAGACTGTTAGGTCCTAGATGCTCTAACCAAAAGAACAGGTTTGTTTCAATAACCTCACAGTACTCCCGGTGGAAGAAATTGCAAAATGCTTCATTGACAACGATAATGTTATGCGCTACGTCAGTGATTACAATTCCGTCACTTGATGCGCGAAGCAGCTTTTCAAAAAACTTAATTGTATTCTGTCTCATGGTATGTGTTTTAACTACTAGATCGTCAAAGTGATTTTCAATAATAGACTATACACTGATATTTGATAAACAAAGCCACGGTTGGTTCAATCTTGCAGATTGAGTTAGTAGTACTATCATAAATTACATTGACAATGTACTACCACATTGTCAATGTAATTTATAATGATGGGTTGTGTTGCTATTTTACAAACAGAAATTAAGGTAGTAAATGCCAACAGCAATAAAGTTGACGGTGTACTATTTTTTGGGGACTTTGGTTACTTTAACTGCACAATACTTGAATTCGGGCTGTTTAGAGTGAACATCACAGGCTGCATTACAGATAAAGTTTATCCCCCGGCTTTCTCTTACCAAAAATGAATTGCCATAACAGAGATTTATATGAATACAACCTTCAGGTACGCGATCCTTAATACGTGTTATGCACCGGATACTGCCCCGGCGTGAAACAATTTCAACTTCTTCTCCTTCAGTAATTCCGAGACGACAGACATCTGCGGGATGTATTTCTACATAATTATGTGGTTCAATATCGTTAAGTCTTTTTATGCGGCCGGTGCGGGTACCTGTATTAAACTGATGTGCCAGGCGGCCGGTAATAAGGATAAAGGGATACTCATTATCTACAGGTTCAGCCGGTTCTGCATAATTACGGGCGAGCAGTGCGGCACGGCCATCCGGCCTGGGATAATGAAAGTCAGTGAACAATCTTGGTGTGCCTGGATGTTGTATCCTAGGACAGGGAAGCTGCGGGCCTGTCTTATCGCAGAGACGTTCATAGCTCACTCCATTCATATCACAGATCCGGCCGCTGGTAATTTTCTTGAGTTCCTCAAAGATTTCATCAGGAGAGGCATAGGGAAATTCCTTCTGAAATCCCATTGCCCTGGCTATACGACAGACGATCTCGTAGTCGGGTTTTGCTTCTCCCGGTGGATCAATGATTTTTTCCGCAAGTTCAACACGTCTCTCCGAAGTGATAAAGGTACCGGTTTTTTCACACCATTGGGCTCCGGCGAGGATTACATTTGCCAGTGCTGTTGTTTCTGTCGGGTGAAATATGTCCTGAACAATAAGTAATTCCGCTTTCTTAAGTCCTTCTTTTACCCAGCGGGTATCCGGCAGGGAGGCTGCAGGGTTTGAAGCCATTACCCATAAGGCACGTATTTCACCTGAATGAAGCCCTCTCACAATGTCAATAATTGAACGGCCGGGGGCAGGATGAATTTTCTCAACGGGGACATTCCAAAAATGAGCAATTTCCTGGCGATGTTTGTGATTAGTAACATACCGCATTCCCGGCAGGAGATGAGAAAGTACTCCGATCCAGCGACTGCCCAAGCTGTTTGCTTCACCGGTAATTGACAGGGGTCCCGCTCCCGGACGGCAAAAGTTATTTGTCAGGAGTGACAGGTTGTGGAGTGTATTATTTTTGAATACTGCCTGTGTTGATTGGTTGTAGCCCTGAAACCAAAAGGTTAGCATTGCCCTGGCCCGGCCAATGGTATATGCAACTTCGTAAATTTGTTTTTCTGTACAACCAGTTATCGCAGCAACACGTGATGGTGGATACTCTTCTAATACCAGTTTTAGATCATGAATACCGGTAGAAAAACGCTCTACGTTCTCTTCTTGAACAAAACCCTCTTTAAGGAGGATATATGCCAGGGCATTATTCAATGCTACATCTGTGCCTGGTTTAACTTGAAGATGTATATCCGCTAAAGAGGCAGTCTCTGTCCGGCGGGGATCTATAACAATAATCCTGGCATTATTTTTCTTTTTAGCAGCACGGATGCGGCTAAATAAGACAGGTACCGATACGGCCATATTATTACCCGCAATCAGAAATAAATCAGCCTCTTCAATATCAGCGTAACAGGTAGGCGGGGCATCAGCGCCAAAGGTAGAAATAAACCCCATTGCTGTGCTTGCCATACATAAGCGGGAGGTGCATTCTACATTATTCGTACCGATACAACCCTTCATGAGTTTGTTTATAACGTAGTATTCTTCGCTAAAACTGGCTGCACCGCAGTAGAAGGCTATTGAGTCTGGTCCATGTTCCTTTTTAATACGGTTTAGTTCGTTTGCAGCGTATGTAATAGCCTCATCCCAGCAAACATCCTTTAATATATTGTTATGACGAATCTTCGGTTGTGTTAACCGATCCTCAGCGTTGTTAAAGAGGGGCGGGTAGTTACGGATAAGCGTGCACAGATCCCCATAATTTGCCGGATGATCCTTTATTCCCTGAACAGAAATAATCTTTCCATTTTCAACACCAACTGTTACCCCACATCCCAGGCCACAATACGGGCAAGTTGATTTCTTCCATTGAATTGACATAGAATTGCTTTTCTACATTTGTATTAAGTACCTGTACATAAATATTTGCATATTGAAACTCTTGACTAATAAAAATATACAAAAATTTGTGGTCAGGTACTTACAATATCGAATTTAAATTAAAGTATATATTTTATTACAGTATATGTAAAAAAGAAAAGGTTTTTATAAAAATATTATATTTTAACAGGAATGGAATTATCAAAACTTTTATCTATACTACAGGCAAGACATTGACATTTCATGAGAGGGTGACCTACAAAAAACGTTTCGTATAGATAACTATTACAGGATATACATTTTACCGTATTTTTTGGGGTATGGTTCCTTCCGTAATATCCTAGTGCTTCTACCTTCGTACGAATAATCTCTCGTTTTCTTTCAAACCCATAAAATGCCTTTAAGAACGTTTGGATATCAAACCGTGCCGATACAAGCATGAGAACCGAGCACTCTGTATCCGGTTCCTCCGTTGATTCTACTATATCAGTCCTCGCATAAAGAACCATTGCGTTTTTTCTCTGCTTTGCGTCTACCCTGAATATTGCATGATCGTGCCTTTTCAGAAACGTATGTTTAACATAATGATCATGGAGATATTTTCCCAGTGTCTTCTCTATAAAGGGTTTGCTGAAGCCTTTCGGGAAATGTATCCTGAAGAGGATATATTTTACATCCAGAGTATTTACAGGGTCCAGAGTGAACTCTTTGATGGTAAATCCCCGACATTGTTCCTGTATCTGAGTAAGCCTTCGGGAGAGAGAATTATCATTCAGTAATTCTCTCACTTCATCTTTTGGCGCGAATGCCAGATGATAAACGTTGATGCCGTGAGTGAAATCATCATGTGTTTTGTCACCGGGCTCGCTTATATATCCGGACAATGAGTGATAATACGACACGATTTCAGGTAGGGCTAGCATGAGTGCCCGTGCAATAGCAGCTCCAATAAGTTTTTTTTGAACCAATCGCTGAAAAGGCTCTATGTCGACAACCACACGCAGCGTGAGTATATTTCGTTTCCTGTCTGCGATTCGATGAAGTTCTTCTAAAAGAAAAGGTTGAGAAGCCTTGTGTTGTATGATTTTTTTCCTGTCTTCAATTGTCGGACAGGCGTTACAGCCAAGACATTGTGCCTTTACATGGGGGCGTCCCAAACAGTACTCACGCTCTGTAAATTGGACCGAACGTTCATACTCCTGCCATAAAAATTTCTTCGGAATACCGGGATCAATATCATCCCAAGGAAAGACATGATTTTTTTCTTTTGCACGAAAGTAGTTTTCCTCTGATAGCCCCATATCCGATAAATAGGAACGCCAGTTCTTAATTACAGGTTTGGGCACGTTATTGTAGTAGACAAAACCATCTATTACAGATGAACGGATAATGGCCGGAGTCAACCTCCTGTCGCCCATAGCCAGCAGTTGGGTGAGCCATGATTCTTCAAATGAAGTACTTTCCCTGAATTCTGTATTATGCAATTTGCATAGATATTCAATTTTATTTCGTATATTCTTTTTGTCTTCAAGAGCTGTTGTGCATGTATGAAATTCTAAGGGGGTATGGGGCGGGTAGTAGAGCGGTGTCAGACTAAAGATGATGCGCGCTTTACTATCACACATACCTCTCAGATCCATTAGCCGTTTTACAAATCCTCCAAACTCCTCAAAATCTTCCTCTTGTTCCAGGCCTGTATTAATCAAAAAAATCTTTAGTTCCCGGATGCCTTTCTCAAATAAGAATTCACAAGCCTTGTAGATCTGTTCTTCAGAAAGATTTTTATGTAAATAACGCCGTAACCGCTCGCTAATCCCTTCCATTCCGCAGCTAATGGTTGTCTTTCCGATTATCTGCAATACCTCGGCAAGGAATTTGTCTGTTGATAACAGGTCAAACCGCTGGCTTTTTAAACTAATATGAGCTATCTCTTTATAAAAAGATAATAACAGGGGATACAACTCCCCGTGGGTATTGAAATTAAAGCTGAGGAGGCTAATGGTTTCGAGCCCCTGATATGCCTTCGCTATCCGTAACCCTTCAGAAAGTTTATGTAATGACCGCTCACGGTATGGCTTTCTCTCCCAGCTTTCCGCACAAAACGAGCAAAAGCATGGACATCCGGCACTGATTTGTAAACTTCCGGTACCCAAACTTTCTGGTTCATACCAGAGAGGGCAGGTTTCCATGGTTCTTACCTGATCAAGATCATATACAACTGCACTCTTTACCGGGAAAGATACATACGGTTCTTTGGGTATGATCCCTGCCAGATTTTCCTCAATGTGTTCGTTGCCTGCTTCTGCTAGCTGGTTTCGTACTGCAACTTTTTTATATCGGTGTTCATATTTATCAGGTTCGTAAAACCCGTCTACCTTTCCATGACAAGCACGTAAAATTTCTGCTTTACTCAAGCCTGAGGATTTTCCCTTTTTAACGATCTCTAAAAATTGCTTTATTGTATATTCTCCCTCACCGATAAATACTGCATCCACGAGTCCGTAGTTATTCCCGAATCCCTGTACCGGTCCGTGAAGTACTGATGTAACTGCTGCATTAGCACCACCAAGTACAATAAACGGGATATCAGGGCGTGTCATGCGATCATTTTTAAAAAGCGGAATCCCTGAACAGTGCAGAAGTTTTGGCAAGTTAAGGAGCTCAAGCACAAATGAATTACTAATACCCACTACATCAAACGCAGAGGGTGGTTCTTTCGTTGTTGTACCTACCCACAATGGGATTCCGGAGGCACTCATTACTTCCATATCTTTTGGTGGCGGGAGGAAGGCGAAATCAACGAAAACGCCTTCAACTTCCCGGGCAATCTGGGCAACGAGCGGATGGGAGATAGAGACAGATACATCGCGGTAGCTTGATAACCTGCAGATGAGAAATTTCAAATTTGCCCGAGAGAAGAGGGATGCGTCCATGGTATTTGGTTCTCCCCCTTTTAACCATAATCCAGCCAGTGAAAGTAAATGGTAATTTTCCTCATACCATTTTTTGATATCCTGTGAGGATGTTAAAAAATTATAGGGTTGTATATCTGAGATATTCATAAGAATTATCAATTATACCAATTAAGCTATGGCAGGGAAAGGCCTGCAATAAAAATTATTTGGTCGAGTAGACGGCAGGATTACTCCCGCCGCCCCTCACAGAACCGTGCATGCAGAATTACCGCACACGGCTCTTCAAACAGACTCACTAAGTAGAAGAGTAAATCCAACTGTAGCCTTTCACAATT
>SOER01000059.1 GCA_021646405.1 Candidatus Loosdrechtia aerotolerans | reverse complement strand
AATGTCACCCCTTCGGGGTTATTAGTCTGTGGTTTATTCTTTTGCTATAATCATTTCACCCCTTCGGGGTTAAGTACATGCTTAGGAATTTCAAAGTAGGGCGACCCTTTAGAGTTGCCTCCCCGTACAGGTATTCTGGCGGGAAAGCAAGGCTAAAGCCTTAGACAAAAGTCCCGAAAGCCTAACTTGATGCATATGGGGTGAAGGGAAGGAGGGTATAGACATCAGGCTAAGGTGCCCTTCTCTCAATATGCTGGCAATCATATGCATCGAAAGGAATGCGGCTACGGATGGATTGCTAAAGGCAGCTCAGGTAGCCGCAAGACTCAGGTTATAACACATAGTACCTTAACCAAATATAAATATTCGATATGGCTATCGTTTCTACGGTAATGGGTATTGCATAGAAAACAAATTTCTTAAATGATATGGGGTATCCTGCCTTTGCTGCAAGGCCGACTGCGATGACATTAGCAGATGCACCTACGGGTGTTGCATTTCCTCCAAGACATGACCCGAGTGTAAGCGACCACCATACAGGCATAATAGTTGGATGTTGAATGATTCCCCATGGCAGTATTGTATGCGCTGTATCAGTAAGAAGTGGGATCATACTTGCCACAAATGGAATATTATCTACGATGGCAGAACCAACAGCAGAAAACCATAAAGTTACAATCGATGTTGCAAACATACTTTCCGCACTTGGTTTTGTTAATACAATCATACCTTCGGATAACTTGGAAATTAAGCCTACCTTAACAACACCTCCCACGATAATGAATAAACCGATAAAAAAGAAGATTGTTGGCCATTCCAGTTCCCGTAACGTGTTGTGAGGATTTTCTCTCGAAATAATGAGAAGTATGGCTGCCCCCAGAAGGGCTATCGTTGCAGGTTCGTAATGGAGGACACCATGGAGGATAAACCCCAGAATAACTACCCCCAATACAGAGAGTGTTTTTATTAACAGATTATGGTCTTTGATGAGGGTATATTCATTTATCGCTAATATTTTTTGTTTTACCTCTTCCCGGACATGGAGCTTTTTACCAAACATACACTTTAAGGTAAAAAGAAAAAATGGGAAAATAAAAAGTACTGCCGGTGTTATGTGGTAAACAAAATCCATGAAAGTAAGATGTACTTTACTGCCGATCATGATGTTCGGGGGATCTCCGATAAGTGTTGCGGCTCCGCCAATGTTAGAGGCCATTACCTCTGCAAATAAAAACGGGAAGGGGTCTAACTCTAATTCGTCGGCAATATAGAGGGTAACAGGAGTAAAGAGTAATATTGTTGTCACATTATCGAGTAGTGAAGAGATGGAAGCAGTCATACAAGCAAAGGAGAAAAGAATTAACAAGGGGTTTCCCCTGGCTATTTTTGCAGACTTTATCGCTAAAAATTGAAATATGCCGGTTTTACTGAGGATATGAACGATAATCATCATGCCGATAAGGAGAAAGATAACGTTATAGTCGATAGCATATTTTTCTTCGTAAAAGACCTCATGTTGATCTACGATCTTCAGTACGATCATCAGACACGCACCGGCAAGTGCAACCTTTGTTTTATCAAGTTTTTCAGAGACAATTAACCCATAAGCTACAATAAAAATAGCAGTGGCAACCCAGAAGAACATAGCTTTATATTTCTCCTTAAATTATTCTGTAAGAACCTTTGTTATATATTTTAGCAA
Organism: Candidatus Loosdrechtia aerotolerans; assembly: GCA_021646405.1. Taxonomy (GTDB): domain Bacteria; phylum Planctomycetota; class Brocadiia; order Brocadiales; family Brocadiaceae; genus Loosdrechtia; species Loosdrechtia aerotolerans. The sequence goes on along the minus strand of SOER01000059.1, from coordinate 9,546 downwards.
GATTTGGCGTGGTAAAATTCCGATAACTTTACTATTTTTCACGACCGGAAGAGAATGAATTTTATTGATAAACATAAGTGCAGCGGCTTTTATTATCGTATCATCCCCCTGTACCGTTATCACATTTTTTGTCATAATCTCATTAACTGTTAAATCTTTACATTCTCTACTTTTTTTTTCAAAATAATTCTCACCCATCACTCCAAGAAGTGATTCATCAACGGTTACATATTTAGGGATAAGAACTTTTATCATATCCCCTTCAGTGAGTATACCGATCAATGTACCGTTTTGATCAACCACAAAAACAACATGGTATTTAACCTGATCGAGTATATTCACCAGGTGTTTAAAGGTATCAGTTCCCAGGATAAAATCCGGAGATGTGTCCATAATATCTTTTACTTTCATGTTTCGTACTCCTTTTATAGTTGTATTATAGGTATGGAGAAATTTTTATCTGGACACTGAACAGGTTCTGTAAAAATTGTTACCAGAGGTATTCATTATTTTTATTTATTGGTAAAGAATTGACAAAATTTGCCCTATGTTACCACTCCGGATAGAGAGATGCAAGGAACTTATAAAAATTTTAAATGTTTAGCATGGGTAAGTATACTGTAGTTTACTTATTATTGAAATAGCACAACATTTTTTCTATAATAGGTTTTATTTAAAAAATATTCTTCATCTCTATTGAAGGAGGGGGTATGAGAAAATGAGAAAAAATACAGAGATTAGAAAACAACAGATCGTCGATAGTATTTGGCAGATAATTTCGTCCAAAGGAGTCGAATACGTTACGATAGGTGAAATAGCCAAGAGTATAGGTACTACCAAGACAGCTATCTATCGTCATTTTAAAAATAAACGGGATATTTTAAGCCTGTTAATTGACAGTGTTGAGGAAACGCTTATGAAGGTGATAGGAAAAGCGATGATACACGAAGACCCGCTTCTCAATCTGAAAAATATACTCCTTGCACATCTTACGTTTGCAAAGAGACGCCATCAGACATCCTTTATTATGATAATGGGAGTTATGCAGCTTGGGGACCCCTTTATTCGTCAAAAAATATTTCAGCTTATCCAAAAATACTTAAGAAAGATAGAAAGATTGCTGTCGCACTGCGTAAAATTAAACTTAATAGAAAACGATATTAATATTAAAATATCGGCTATTGCTTTTTTGGGACTTATTCAATCTACTGTTACCGTATGGTCATACAGAAATTTCAATTTTGTTCCTGAGAAAATCCATGCAGATTTGTGGAATACCTATTTGCGGGGAATAGGGGTAAAACACCCATGATTTTTTAATTGTTAGTAAACGTTAACATAACACGTCCCATTTCCATATCCAATCAGCAAAATACATGAATACTTTCCCGTACATTTCATCTCCTCTATGGTAAAAGTTACCTGTCGTAAACTAAGTACCTGTACATAAATATTTGCATATTGAAACTCCCCGGTAATACAAATGTACAAAAATTTGTGGCCAGGTACCTAAGTGTTGCAATGTTACAATACTTTTGTATATAATCTACCCTTAGTTCTTAGCTATTTCATGAATAAGGTCTTTCCCTGTCCCGGGCTTAAAAGATATTATAAGCAATCTGAGCGGCATGAAAGATATTTTGTTGTCACTACGGGTAGTATGCAGTCTGGTCTGGTAATGTAGTTATTCAGAAAAAATTTTACAACGTATGCAGAAATATTTGGGTGAGATAAACACAATACTTTTACACGTTATAGAGTTAGGACGAGCAAGAAAGGATATTTATTCCAGAATAGCCCGTATTCCTCTTATGGAGATTTTTCAATCTGTCATTATGTTGGGGTTGTATAAAAATTTTAAATCTATACCAGGCAAAGTATATGAAAATTCATGGAATATATGCAGGCAGAGAGTTAGCCCCTAACACTTCAATTATCAAAAAACAAACCGCATCTATCAATGCTGCCATAAGGGATATAAGGATAGGTGCATTCCTTACTTTTTTCGGTATTAATATACGATTTATCACAGGAAACTTAATTAATGCCCTTATTTTCTTTAATATCTTACAACCCCGGGGCCCTGATTACCGGTATGATATGCATACACCAAGCACCCCTGATATGTGTGGTGATGTCGTAATGATTGTAGCATTTGCCATCGCATATATATTTTACACCTCTCCGCGGATAATGAACATCTTTACCAATATGCCAGCTAATATACAGAACTCAGGAATTACTCATCACCTCAGGAGTTATATTCATCAGTCAAAGAAATTCTTTTCGGTAACAATGATAGGTTTTGGTCTGTACTTTTTTTTAAGATATTTTTTCTCTCCCGGATTAGAGGTTGTTTTTATTGAAAACACTACACCTGTTTCTATTGTGCTGAACATGTTAAGTGATATGATTAGATTATGTTCTCCCCTTATTTTTGTATATGCCTATTGTTGTTATCTTAATGCAAGCAGACATATGCAACTGGCGCTCTTTCTGTTTTTTGTTGTAAGGAACCTCTTCGCAACGAATTTATTGGGATGTATTACTGAATATGATATTCATGTCGGTGCCCCCTTTTTAGAGATTCTGTCACCACTCATTATTATCTATTCCGTACACGGTGTTCTTGCGGGCAGAGAATTAAAACTAAGTTTTTATTCTTCACTGGTACGGGATATGTCCTCTGTGGGTGCCGGGGAAAATATCCTCCCTCTGGGTACGGACGTTATAAGAGTGAATAAAGAAGATGATGTTCATGTTGTTCTTGCTGATCTGCAAAAAGAAGATTGCTTAGTAACCATCAAATAAGAGTAACGGTCTTACACCGTTCATTCTCCGGGTTCAGAGTTCGCGGTTCCCGGTCTGTAACACTTTCGTTATTTCCAAACAGTTCTTTTCCTAATGCTTTGAACCCTGAACTGTTATTCATATTTATCGTAGAAGAGACAAGACTGCTTTATTCCAGCCTTCTGGTCCTACACCATCTGCATAGATAAGGTTGGGTAGTTGAATTCTCTTATCATACTGCTCAGGGATCTTTTGAACAAGAACCGGGATATCAACTGCTTCCAGCATGGATAGATCAATAAGACTATCGCCGAGACCGATTGTCTTTATTGCATTGCTTACGTTATCCTTGTAGATATTTATGAGAATACGTACTGCCTTCCCTTTATCAACAGTCGGGCTGAAAATGTGATGAAAACGCCTTCCCTCCAGGAATCCTAATCCTGAAGAGCTGACCTTTTCTTTCACTTCGTGAATAGCATCTGCATCACCCTCTATGATTATTGGTTCAGAGTAAGAGCGTTCTTTGGCTAACTCCGATGAAACGATATCAAGACCTGTTATGACAGAAATTTCCTCAGGGGTTAAATCGGAAAATCCTTTTATAATTGCACGGGTAGATTTTTTTATATTCGACAGAATATCAATGATTATATGATAGGGTATGCCAAGTTCAATTTTTATATAATGATTGTTTTCCTTTCCGGGAAGAGACCGAAAATAATTTTTCGGGATGATGATTGCTCCTCCGTTTTCAGGGATGAATGGGTCTGTATTTCCCATTTTTTCACGATATACCTCAATCTCTGCCTGTGTTTTGCTGGAACAGGGAATGACAGGAATCTTATTTTCCTTAACGAGTTTCAGGGCCTCTTGAGCCTTTTCAAGAGAATATGAACGATGATCTAATAAAGTTCCGTCAAGATCTGTAAAGATAATATAGTTCATGGTAAAAGGCCTTGGTAAAGTGTATCAAAGTTAAGATCGGGATTTTAAAAAGTAACCATAAGAATATAAATACCTGTCTTTTCTCTTCATCTGTTACATAACAATAGAAAATATCGCCGTGAAATTTCTTTTCCCGTATTAACTTAAAGGCGTTTAGGACCGTATCATTTTCTGAAACAGAGAAGATTTCCGTACTGTATTTAAAATCAGCTTTTTTTAGTTCTTTTCTTACGGAGTACCATTATTTCTGAAATTTTTGTAATAAATACGTTTTTTGTCTTTCAAATTCCTCTGCCTGCAGTTCAATGACCTCTTCTGCTTCCAGGGAATCCTTTTCCATTACCTCCCGGCAATAAGCGGCAGTGCGTCCGAAGTACAACGGGGTTAATGTGTCGACAAGCCGCCTTCTGTTTCGCTGCCATTTGAAGTAAGTAAAGGCGAAATCGTAAAGAATTCTTGCCCACAAATCCGCTGGGAATTGTATCTCTCCCGTTTTCCTGAAGGCTCGCATGATTTCATATAATTGGTTAAAATTCTCAGCGTCAAGGATTTGTTCGTATAGGGGGTCAAACTGTTCAAAACCCTCCGAGAATTCTGCCATAAGTTTTGTGTAATTAACGGATACCGGTTCTATCTTGGATACCTCTTGAGGAGCCCCTATTGTATCCAGTGGTGTGCTTTCTTTCAGTTTTTTCCAGTGATTTTCATATTTGCCCATGAGATAAAACAGGGTACTAACAACCTGGCGGAACATAGGACCGAGATCAAGGGCAGGATCTTTTGCATTATGGATTTTTGTGCCCAGGTGTGTTTGTACTACCTTGAATCCTTCATTCAGGGCAGTAGTGGTCATCCAGATATCGATTCCAAACCGTGCTACATCTGTTTCCCACACATCTTCTTTAACGTAATAGGCAGCCAAATCGCCGCATACTCCAAAGTCTCCTCCAATTGGTTGGCGTACCTTGTATCCGTAAAGGGCACGGGTCATGGGATAAACAATATGATTCGTGATAGTGCCGTCGTGTTTATGGCGAAGATAGAGGGGGGACACATAACCTGCCTGTTTGTTTATAATAGGGTTTGCCAGGAGTTTGATCCACTCTGGGGTAATACTTCTTAAGTCTGCATCCACCACAACCGTTGCATCTGCTTTTAGCAACTTTGCAACTTCAAAAATAGAGCGGAAGGCTGTTCCTTTACCCGGAACACCCCGGTAAATAGTTACCCGGCGTTCTACCCCTTCAGGGATAGGGGCATCATATGCCTTTTCCCGTGTATCATCAAGTGAACCACCGTCGGAGACGAATACAGCTACTTTTTTGTCAGCGTAGTACTTCTTTAACCCCTCGGCAGATGTTGATACAACATAAGAAATAGTATCCTCGCAGTTATAGCATGGTATGCCAACAAGGATATCGATCTCTTTTATTTTTTTGATCCATAAGTGTACGTTTTCCCGAAGTGCTGAGGTATATTTTTTGGTTGCGCTTTCCATCGTAATATATATAAGCGAATGAAAAATGTGTTAAATGATATCTGAAGTTTGATACTTTTTTTGCCGACGTTGTGCAAATCGTAAATTATCTGATTCTACCGCCTCCATTAATTTATAAAAAAAATCAGGAATAGCTGAGGTGATTCTATTCCAGTTAGGGATAAAAGGAATACCGGATGGGTCTTCCAGAAATTGTTCGCCTGCGATACCGATACTTTTGGTAAAGGCATCCACGGCCTTCATTTCCTGGTGACGGTCAAAGAAAAGCCCGTTAATTATTGAATCGTGATTATACTTTTCTATGAACTCATGGGCAATCCTTTGATATGTTGCCTTGAGTGTTTTAAAATATTCACTTGAGAATACAATACCCATACTCGCAAGGTTTTTATAAATTGATTTGGCAATGTCAATACTCATCTTTGTGAGCCCTGTGGTGGGATCTTCATCGGAGAGAGGCTGGTGTTTATGTTCATAAGTTTCACAGATGTCAACCTGACATATTCGTCTCTTTGAGCAGTTTCTATATACCTCTGATAATACACCCACTTCGAGTCCCCAGTCCCCGGGAATCCTGTTGATCCGGGCAAGATCTGCTACCATAGAAAATTCCCCGGCGAGGGGGTACCGGAAGCTGTCGAGGTATTCTAAAAAATCGGTACACCCGATCGTTTTTCTCAGCGACCTGATAAATGGTGTAACAAAAAGCCTCGTTACCCGCCCGTGCATACGGTCCGTTACCCGGTGATAATACCCCTTGCAAAATTCAAAGTCCAGGTTCGGGTTAACAACCGGGTAGCATAAGTGAGCGAGAAGTTTGCGGTCGTAATTGATAATGTCACAATCATGTAAAGCGATAACCCTCGATTTATCCGTTGCCAGTACATAGCCATAAGCAAGCCATGCAGAGCGTCCTTTCCCGTCAATACCGGCTGATATTTTTTCTTCATTTAAGAGATTATACAGATTTTGAATGTTTTTACCATCGTTCCAGATAAGCTTTGTTTCCTGTGGGAGTACGGAAAAAAACTCTATTGCTTCCTGAAAATCATGTTTTGTAAACCTGCCAAGGGCAACGACAATTTGATTAATATAATTAACCTCTTTTAGTTCATGGACGATTCCGGGAAGGGCTGGTCCCCTCATTTCTACGGGTGTGATTGGCAGGACAAGTGCAACAGGCCGTGACCCGGCATACTGTTCTATTTCATGCTCAATCTTTTCCAGGGTGGTGGTATTAAATCTGTGGAGAGTGGTAATCTCTCCGTTTTGGAAAAAGTCTCCCATAATTCACCTCTTAACTATGGTAATAGTTGGCTGCAAATTTTTTCAACAAAGATTTCAGGTTCGGCTATTATATAATGGCAATTTTGTTTATCCAAGAAAATTCACCATAATTTTTCGGAATTCCATTCCTTTACGCAATTCCGAAAAATAGCGTTATGAGCATTCTTAAAGAAAAATACAACCGAAAATTGACGAATAAGGTTCCTTCAGGAGAGAAAAAATGGATGAAAACCGAACATATTTGCACATATCAGAATACAATTTTAAAACTTACTCTTTCATATTCTGTTCGGTCTTATCTGTTGAATACTCATTACAGAACACTATCGCCGAGGAAGGCAAGAAAGAAAAAAAGGAGGAGAACATCTCAGGAAAGCAGGAATAGCAGGAAATTCCACTCTATGACATTTTGTTTTGAGCTCGCTCTATGTTGTCTGTTATTTTTCGCTAAAGGATTTTTTTGTATAAAAATAACCAAACCCTGCTACTAGGAGTAAGATAATTACTGATGTAGCTGCCCCCTGTCCAAAATCTCCTTTGTAGAAAAATAATTTGTAAGCATAGATAGATAAGGTTTCCGTTGCCCCCCCGGGGCCGCCGCCGGTGAATACATAAACCAGATCAAATATTCTCAGGGCATCTATGGCCCGAAACATTATCGCTACGCTTAATATAGGTAATAATAATGGTAATGTTATAAAGCGAAACTGCTGCCAGCTATTTGCTCCGTCAATGGTAGATGCATGGTAAATTTCCCGCGGTATTGCAGAAAGGCCCGCCAGAACAATAATCGCTACGAACGGTGCTGTTTTCCATACATCTGCAATGACGATCGAAAAGAAGGCCATGAAGGGTTCTCCCAGCCAGTTAATCCTGCCTATTCTTACGGCATCGAAAAAATAATTTATGATTCCGAGATTATAATCAAACATCCACTGCCATATCCGGGCCGTTACAACCGTGGGGATGGTCCACGGAATAAGAATAAGGATCCTGAAAAAGCCGCTTCCCGGTATTATGCGGTTCATCATAAGCCCAAGACAGAGACCCAGGCCAGCTTCCAGGCATATTGATGTAAATGTGTAAAAAAGAGTGATAAATACTGAGTACCAAAAACGTGAATCGGTTAAGATTTCACGGTAATTATCTGTACCCGTAAATGCTTCTTCAGGCAGGATAAGTTTTGCATTTTTGAAGGAAAGGAGAATGGTGTCAAGAAACGGAAGAAAACTAAAAGCCAATACGAGCGCTATACCGGGTAGTAAAAACAGATAGGGGAGGTTAGTTCTGCGTAAATTCATTTTGCATGTACTCTATCTTTGTTTGAATAGTTTGCAATGCCTGTTCACTCGATGTTTGATTTGACAGCACCCTGCTAACATGCTTCTGTATTACATCACTAATCCATTGATAGTAGGGAAGATTTGGCCGAATCTGGATAGTATTCAGTGATTCTTCTACAATGGTAAGAAAAGGCAATTTCTGAAGCAATTCCGGGTCTTTATATAATGCGGCCCGCGTGGGTGCCCATGATAACGTTGATGACAATTCTTTTTGAACACGCTGAGAAGCGAGAAAGTTAATAAGTTTCCATGCCTGTTCTTTCTTTCTTGAATACGCATTCAGGGCAAGATGCCACCCTGCATAGACGGAGGTGGAGTCCTCCTTACCTGCGAATCTTGGTAAACGGGTTACTCCTACTTTTCCCCTCATCGCAGGGTCTCTTTGGCATAAATCCCATACGTAGGTCCAGTTCCTCAAAAAAAGTCCTTTTCCCTGCTGAAAGAGATGCCGTGAGGATTCCTCCATAAGCTCACTCGGGGTATTGGGTGGTGATATATGATATCTCCATATTACATCGTGCATAAAGTCCAGCGCTTTTCTGTTTTGAGGAGAATTAACCACCACATTCCCTTCGGTATCAAAGACCTCTCCGCCGTTGCTTCCAATGAACTCGATAAAATTGCAGACCAGGCCTTCGTACTGTTTTCCCTGCCAAAGATAACCGTACATAGGCTCAAAGGCCGTTATTTTCGTACAGATGTCTGCAAGTTCTTCCCATGTATCCGGGGGGGGGATATTGTACTTGTCTAATATATCTTTTCTGTAGTACAGGAGTCCAATATTGGCGTTCCAGGGTATGGCATACAGGGTATTATTGTAGATATTTGTCTTATCGGTTATCGGAATAAAGGATTCTGCATCTTCTGCCGGAATGTAATTCCCAAGTGACTCCAGCCATCCCGCCGCTGCAAACTCGGCAATCCATATGGTATCAATTCTCATCACATCAATGTCTGCCGACTTTGCCCCCAGGGTAGTGAGATAGTGATGGTGCTGCTGGTCGGTAGGGGCTGGCAGGATATTTAAGGTAACCTTTATAAGAGGGTTTTTCTGCTCGAATTCATGGATAAGTTTTTTTACGAGTTTTACTTCCTCTGTACCGGCTCCAAGACTTAACACAATCTCTCCGGCATTTTTTGTCCGCGTAAATGTATAAATAACCCAGAACCCAATAAGGATATAAACAGATAGTAAAATAATTTGCTTTGCCGTAAGTTTCATTCTATCCACTCAAACAAATATTTTTTATCATATTTGATTTCATAATTATTTCTTTCGTACTTTTCTTCGTATCAGTTTTTCGATTTCGACGACAAGAACAATGGACACCGTTATCACTCCGATACCAGCCCATTCCACTTTTTTCAGTGGTACTGTACCAAAAACCCATTGAAGGGCAGGTACGTATAATACGGCGAGATGGGCAAAGATAGCGGCTATCATACAGAAGAATAAAAACGGGTTCTTAAGAGGGTTCATCATGAAAATGGATCGGGTTTCAGAACGGCAGTTGAATGCCTGATAAAATTGAAAGACCACCATTGCAGTAAGGGCCTCTGTGCGTGCCTCTTGCAAAGGCGCCCCCAGTTTCAGATCTGAAATATAGAGAAAAACCGTACCTGCAGCCATGACAAGCCCCATGATAATTGTCTTTTGAATCATAACACCGGAGAGGATAC
>SOER01000058.1 GCA_021646405.1 Candidatus Loosdrechtia aerotolerans | reverse complement strand
CTTCTTCTGGTGTTAAAGCTTTCATACTTAAACCTTAAGTGAATAACTCTACTAAATCCAGCAAAAAATAACGAATTTGATCACTTTTTATGTCTTATATCAAAAAGTACCTGAATAGTTACCAAATTTCTATATTTACATGAATTCAAAACCTTTGCTATCTTAATGTCTGTTTCTATTCCTTCAAGAGGGTCTTCCAGTGGCAAGACGCCTACACTAACACCCTCTTTCCAGAGGGATTCAAATATTTTTAAAGCTTGTTCATAAGATACCTTTTGCCATGATATAAAATGTATCGTCTATTACAATCTTTTCTCTCTTGGGTATTTTATTGGGAGGAATAACTATGCTGAATGCAAAGGGCTTTACTTGTTTGGATCTGCCGGAATCTCCGGCGGGGTAAAGGAGTTGTTTATAATCGGCATCTGATCTGTTCAGCGTCTCTTTTATCAGGGCCATAAAACGATGCCGGTAAAGAATAGGCAATTTACAGGCTTTAAAGGATACCTTTATCCTAATGTTCTATGCTCCTTTTTTAATATTATTATATTGTCAAAATTAAAATCTTTTATTATTAAGCATTGGCATTATATATTCATAAATTTAATTTTCAACAATAAAATGTATCAGACATTACTTTCGTAACTACTCAGGTTCTGGGTTCAAGGTTCAGGGTTAAAAACCAGGTATGGCATTGCTCTATAGGCAGCAAGCCAGGGAATTTGGCTGTACATTTTCTGTGATTTGAGCGTGAGTGTACGCAGGCTAAAGACCTGCGACTACCTGTGGTTGCCTTTGGCAACGGTAGCCGCATCCCTTCAGGTGCGCATGGGTAATAACGTACTGAGGAAAGGCTTGAACGGTTTAAACCGCACATGAGTGCTCGTACGCCAAATTGTCACCAAATCATCCCGGCTTACCTCACAAAAAAGAGCGACAGGCGCTTTGTTTTTTACTAAAACAGTAAAGATGATTTTTATTGACTAAGTAATGTTTTGTGTATATATTAGGAATATACAAATATGGACATATTATCTAATATTAATGGTTTTGAATGGGATAAAGGTAATATTGCCAAAAATCGGAAAAGGCATGGCGTTACTTATCTGGAATGTGAGGGGGTCTTTTTCAATAATCCAGTGGTGGTAAAGAATGATGTAACGCATTCCACAACAGAGCCACGACATTATGTCCTGGGCAAGACCAATGGGCACCGTCTATTATTTTTGGTGTTTACTGTAAGGAATAATAAGATTAGGATAATTTCTGCAAGAGATATGAGTAAAAAGGAAAGGAAGATATATGAGCAAGCTGAAAAAGATACCGAAATTTAAAACAGAAGCTGAGGAACGAGAGTTTTGGTCAAAGCATGATTCTACGGAATATATAGATTATTCAAAGGCTAAAAGGGCGTTATTTCCAGATTTGAAACCTTCTACAAAGTCTATATCAATCAGATTACCGGAATCACTTATTGAAGGGCTAAAGGTTTTGGCAAACGAAAGAGACGTTCCATATCAATCCTTATTAAAGATATTTTTGGCCGAACGGGTAAAAAAGGAATTAGTACAGAAAAAATAAACTGTCGTACGGTTTTTAGGGGGGGGCAAAAACGCTAAGTCGTTGATATATAAAGATATAAAAAACGAGGCCGACGGGACTCGAACCCGCAACATCCAGATCGACAGTCTGGTACTCTAACCAGTTGAGCTACGGCCCCTTAAAGTTGATAAGTGGTGGGCGATATAGGACTCGAACCTATGACCCCTTGCTTGTAAGGCAAGTGCTCTAGCCAACTGAGCTAATCGCCCCTAGTGATCATCTCCAGGAAGTTTAAAGTATATCATTACATTTTTTATGAGTCAACAGAATTATTCTAATTCTAGCGTTTCCACATAATTGGTAAAAACAGGAGCAGGAGACTGTAAATTTCCAGCCTGCCTAAAAGCATACAGAAACACAATATCCATTTGCCGGCATATGCAATATCGCTATAATTCGCCATGGGACCGACCATCGCCAAGCCCGGCCCGCAATTTGCCATACACGATGCCACGGCAGAGAAGGCAGTAACAATACTGGTATCAAGGGCAATTAATATCAGCGTACAGATACCAAAGAAACCCAAATACGCAACAAAGAATACAGAACTTTCAGTGATGATCTCTTCACTCACCGATTCACCATTAAGCTTTACGTGTTTCACCATGCGGGGTCTTATGATTTTTCCAAATTCCCGCATGCTTGATTTTAAAAGTAATACGATCCTTACACATTTTAAAGCGCCTGCTGTTGATCCTGCACACCCGCCAATGAATATGAGTAAAATTAATAAAAACCGGCATGCATTAGGCCACAAATCGTAATTGGTACTAACATATCCTGTTGTAGTTGACATTGTTGCTATTTGAAAAAAGGCATACCGAAAGTCGTTCCCCAAATTATAATAGCGAGGGTCCTTGGCTCCACCGTAAAAGGATTCTGGCCTGCTAAAATAGAGCAAGAGAGCAGTAAATATGATAGCGGTTAAAATCAATCCTCCAAAGAACTGGAGTTCTGAGTTTCTATAGACCTTTTTAAATTCTTTTTTGAAGCACATATAATAAAGTGAAAAGTTACATGCGCAAATAATTGTAAAAATCCCAATAACAATCTCAACATACAAACTATTATAATACGCAATACTCGTATTTTTTGTAGAAAAGCCCGCGGTAGAGACCGTAGAGAAGGCGTGGCAGGTTGCATCAAAAATGGGCATGCTGCCAAAGGCAAGAAGTATTGTGACAATTATCGTAATGCTGAGGTAAATCATCCAGAGAATTTTTGTGGTTTCACCAATTCTTGGTCGCAGCCGGTCGGCAGTTGGGCCGCTGACTTCTGCACTAAAAAGCTGATAGCCACTAATGCCCATTGCAGGCAGCAGGGTAACAAAGATTACGATAATTCCCATACCACCCAGCCAGTTGGTAAATGATCTCCAGAAAAGGATACCCTTTGGTAATGCCTCAACATTTTTAAAAATTGATGCACCCGTTGTTGTAAAACCGCTGGTTGATTCAAAAATGGCATCGCCAAAGGTCTCACATACATCTGCATACCAATAGGGAATAGCACCAAAAAAAATACAAACGATCCAGCTAAAGGTAACAATAGCGATTGCTTCCCGTATACCAATTTCAGTCGCTTTTTTTCTTAAAAAAGCCTTACTGAATCCACCTAAAATACCTGTGATGATTATAGTATAAATAAAACCCCATGAGGCAGTAACGTCTCTGTAATACAGAGATACGCCAAGCGGAACGAGAAGGATTCCGGACAGCATAAGTACTAAATTACCTACGGTATATAATACAAGAGGAACGTTCATAAGGGAAATGTAGTAAAATTAGTGGAATTTTCAGTTCATTCCTTTTTATCAGAGAAAAGGTATTGAACTTCTGCTATAGCGTCAGGGAGTGCAAATACGATAACATTTTCTCCGGGATGTATCACGGTATTACCCGTTGGTATATGCATGACACCTTCATGTACAATAGCACCCAGGAGAGAACCCTTTGGAAAGTCTATTTCTCTGAGGGGCTTGCCTGTAATCTTTGAATCCTGGTTTACAATAAATTCCATAGCCTCCGCTTCACTATGCTGAAATTTTACCACAGAAAGGGTATGACCCCGGCGAATGTGTTGTAAAATGGACCCCACGGTAATAAGCCTCGGATTAATGACTATATCTATTCCGAGAGAGTTGATGATAGGAACAAAAGCCGGATCTTCAGTGAATACAATTGCCTTTTTTGCACCAAGCTTTTTTGCCAGCAGCGAGGATAGGATATTTGTTTGTTCATTTTCTGATAAAGCTACAATGAAGTCTGCGATATCAACAGAGGCCTCTTTGAGGGTATCAGTATCAAGTGCATTTCCCCGGAGTATAATGGTTCTGTCAAGCATTGTTGCTGCTTGCTGTGTTTTTTCTTTATCAGGTTCAATTAAGGTAACATCAATTCTGTGCTCTTCCAATTCTTTTGCCAATTCAAGGCTTATGTTATTTACGCCATAAATGACAACCTTTTCGACTTCATCTGCCCGCCTGTTAACCATTGGTAAGAAGTACGGCAACGCCTCCTTGGCGATAAGTACGAATATATTGTCATGGGGTTGTAATTTTGTATCACCGGTTGGAATGACCATCTGTTCATTTCGCTGAATGGCAACAATGAGGAATGAATCGGTGGATTCTATTTCTTTTAATTCAGAAAGCTTTTTTCCCGCGATAGGGGCATCGGCAGGTACGTCAAATCCCCTTAACAGGATATCCCCTTTTGTAAAATCAGCAACATAAATTGCTCCGGGGGTTTCAATTATATCAAGGATAGAGTTGACGGTGATTTTATCCGGATTCACAACGTGATCTATGTGGAATCCGTTTTGGTGCAATACCGGTTTATCATTCGTAAACTCAGGATTTCGTATCCGGGCTATCCTTGTTTTAACACCGTAACTATATGAGAGGGTACATACTACCATGTTTATTTCATCGCTATTTGTTACGGAGAGTACCATGTCAGAATGTTTTATGCCGGCTTTTTCTAAAGTTGACGGTGAACTTGCACTTCCAAGTACAACAAAGACATCTAATTTTTCATTTAATCGGTTAACGAGATCCGGATCTTTTTCTATGACAGAAATGTCATGCCCTTCCACTGATAATTGTTTTGCCAGATTAAACCCGACGGCACCTGCACCAACGATAAGGATTTTCATTGAATTCTTTTCTCCTATTTGATAATGCGCTTGCTATTGCACGGCTGAGAACTTTTTTATTATCAAATATTATTCCTTTTTATTCTCCTTATGAATAGTTTGTCCGGATTGAAATTTTTGGCCTATCGTTTTTGTGTGTACTAATTTAGCAGTGTTCAATTCACTTAATCTTTGAAAATGGTGTTTAAGTTCACCTTCACCAAAATTTGGGTCTTCTGTTTGCAAGTTATGAATAAGGTTTTTTACCTGCTCATATTTCCCTTGCTCAAACAAGGTGTTTGCAATATCCAGACGACCCTGCCAGCATAATTGTTTGTTCTGCGGTGTTTCTTTAATCCAGATGGAATACCATTCCAGGGCACGATCAAATTGCCCGATTTCTTTTAGACATTGGATAAGATATGATTTTATTGTATCATCATTTGGTAGTTTTTTTATCAGTTCTTCATACATATTTAATGCCTTTTCCAGTTCTTTCACTGAAAATAGTATTTTTGCAAGTTTAATCTTTGATTGTAAAATTTCTTCCTTGTATTCAGGCTGAGAAGAAAATTCTGCAATCTGTCTTCCTAAAATAATCTCAGCCCTTTTATAATCCTTATTAGCAAAGAAGGTCGTTGCCACGGTATCCATAACATCGAAATCCATTTTTTTTATACTGATGAGCGACTCCGCTGCCTGCTCGGCAACCCGCCGGTCAACGTCCTGGAGTGCCTTTATGAGCGAGTCTATTGCCTGTTGATTCCCCACCTGTTCCAATGCCATTATGGCAGATTCCCGTACCCGTGCACTGCTATCTGAGAGTAATTTAATAAGCGAATCTACACAAACAGGATCCCCGATCTTGCCTAAACTATCAGCAGCATACCAGCGGACACGTTCCTGCTCATCACCGAGAGCAATAATTAAAGGCTCTACAGCACGGGCATCGCGAATCTTCCCAAGGGCTACAGCCGTACATTCTCTTACTTTTGGTTCTTTATGTGTCAAATAAGCAATGAGAGGTTCAACTGATTTTACACCGCCAAGTTGTCCCAGAGACTCTATAATCGTACACAGAACTGACAAATGGGTGTTGTTCCGTAATGCCAAAATAAGAGTGTCCTCAGCTTCACGTTTTCCCAATTTACCAAGGGATTTAGCCACCTTTTCTCTAACAGTAAAACTTTCATCATGTAAGGCCTGAGTCAGGGGGTAAATAGCTTTTTTATTATCGGTTTCCCCTAATGCCTGAACTACTTCAATGCGTACCTGTTCCTCTTTATCGGTAACTGCGTCGCTTAGTGCACTCATTACAGAAGGATCTTTAATCTTTGTTAACTCTTTTGCTGCGAATATTCTTACCTCGGAATATTCACTCTGGAGGGCGTCGATTAAGAGTTTTGAATCTGTTTTGTCAGACCTGAGCTCAAGCAATTTAATGGTCTTTTGCGCAACTTCAAGTCTCAACTGCCCCATTTTTGATTCTAACTTTCTTGTATTTTCTTCTTGTTTTGAAAGGATATCTTCTAACCATTGCTCACGGGTTTTTGTCTTATTACGGTGCCACCACTCTTTCCACCAGGCTGAATCGTTACTGCCGGTCTGTTTCGTAATTTTTGAAAGTGATGTCATAGCGACTTCCCGTAATTCATAGTCATGTGTTGTAAGCGCCCTGATTAAGGGATCAACCGCATCCCGATCATTTGTATTACCCAAGGCTTCTGCTAACAGTATTCTAACTTTGGACGGCCGATGAGGATCAATGAGTGCCTCTGACATCTTCCGTATAGCGTTCCTTGTGTTTAACATTTCAAGCGCTTCTGCTGCTGCTGTTTGTATTGCTGCTGACTCACTGTTCAGTAAGTCAATTAAAATCTCAGTAGCACGATCGTCCCTTGTGAAGCCAAATGCTTTAATAACGGAAATTTGAACATCTTCCCGTTCTGTACCGTTTTTTAGTATTTTTACCAGCGGTTCCTGTGCATGAAGAAGATTCAGTCCTAAGAGTGAAACAGCAGCAGAGCTTCGTATTGTTGGGTCATTGGAGTATAATTGCTCTGCCCATTCTTCTAATTTGCGCTGCAGCTCAATATCAGTCTTTGACTCTGTTTTGTCTATGATGACTTTTTTAGGAACGATTGCCGTACATCCCAACAGACTGGGTATACTTATTACTACAAATAGTATCCTGTAAAATTGTAATTTAGCTTTTCTACACATACATGCGGGGTATTTGATAATGAGATAAAGGTTGTACCCGATTTTAATTATGAACATCAAATGTAGCAAATTTTTCCTTTCAGGTCAACAAGGAAGATAATCAGTAAATTATTTGGGCAGTTCTTATTAAATTTTCTCTGGTACACGATATAAATATAAATATTGATATTATCAATAAAATTGCTATGATGTCTCAATTACGAATATAACTGATACTCAAAAGACTCAGAAACAGCCGCAGAGACGACGTTAATATGCCGCTCCTCCCGATAACCGGATATGAAGCACGAAATGCGAAACACGAAATACGAAACAAATTCTCAATTTTCAAATGTTCAAAACACGGTTTTCTCCCCCTCTGGAGGAGGCAGGAGGAGGTGGATTTTGTATTTTGGAATTTGTTTCGTATTTCGGATTTCGCATTTCGGATTTCACTAACGGAGGGGGAGGGAAAAGGAGATCCTTCCTCACCAGGTCTCATGGTAACTTTGATAGTATGATATGTCCGTCTTTGTAAAAAATTTCCACAACATAATAGGAAACCTTTTGAATGTCAGATATAATAAATCCCCTGGTATAATAGTTTTATACGGAGTGATCATAATATTTCATGCGTGGAAAGCTGGTTGTTATTACCGGTATTGATGGCAGCGGGAAAACGGTGCAGACAAAGCTCCTCTGTGAGCGTCTCATAAAAGCAGGTTATTCTGCTGTTACTACAGATTTCCCCCAATATGGTATGACATTTTTTTCTGATATGATTGTTAAATATCTGAAAGGTGAATTTGGGAGTGCAGATGAAGTGAGTCCATACCTTGCATCAATTCTTTATGCCGGGGACCGATGGGAATGTAAAGAACAGATAAACACCTGGCTTGCGGAGGGCAAAATTATCGTATCAAATCGCTATACCTGTGATAATATGGCCCATCAGGGGGGGAAGATCAAAGATCCTGTTGAGCGAAAGAAGTTTTTTCAGTGGTTAGATACGTTAGAATACAATATCTTTGCTATTCCAAGGGCTGATTTAAGTATCCTCCTCTACGTACCGGTTGAGATAGCTTACCATCTTATTGAAAAGAAGGAACAACGGGCTTATCTGGGTAATGAAAAAAGAGATATCCATGAAGAGGACAAAAAACATTTGCAATGTGCACAACAGACCTTTCCGGAGATTGCCAGGGGGAAAAATGACTGGATAACGATTGATTGTACAGGTGATGGTGTGTTATTACCGGAACTGAAAATTGCTGATAAGGTATGGAATGCAGTAAAAGAGAGGGTGCTGGAAATAAAGAGGTAAAAATTTACAGGAGTATTCAGTTGCAGAAGAGGAAAAGAATTATCATTATGGGGGCGGCAGGGAGAGATTTCCACAATTTCAACATGTGTTTTCGCAATAATCCTGAGTACGAGGTGGTTGCTTTTACGGCATCTCAGATTCCAAATATTACCGGAAGGGAATACCCTTCATCATTGGCCGGAAGCTTATATCCTGCAGGGATACCCATTAAGCCGGAACAAGAGTTACTCTCGTTGATAAAACTTCACAAAGTTGATGAAGTTGTTTTTTCATACAGCGATGTATCCCATGAATACATTATGCACAAGGCAAGCCTTGTAAATGCGTCAGGTGCACAGTTTACTCTCCCTGGTACAAGGCAGACCATGATAAAAAGCAGGAAACCGGTTGTTGCTATTTGTGCTGTAAGAACAGGGTGTGGAAAAAGCCCAACCTCACGGAAGGTTTGTGAGGTTATCAGAGAAATGGGGAAAAAGGTTGTTGTCATACGGCACCCGATGCCGTATGGAAATCTTGCCGAACAGCGGGTGCAGCGGTTCGCCTCATATGATGACTTTAAGAAAAACCGTTGCACAATTGAGGAGGTTGAAGAGTATGGACCTCATATAGAAAATAATACTGTTGTGTATGCAGGCGCCGATTATGAATTGATCCTGGCGGAAGCAGAGAGAGAAGCTGATATCATTGTATGGGATGGAGGAAATAATGACACCCCTTTTTATGTACCGGATATCCATATTACACTTGTTGATCCGCACCGGCCGGGGCACGAGCTTATCTATTACCCCGGAGAGGTAAATTTTCTTCTGGCGGATATTATCATTATTGGTAAAGAGGATACAGCAGAGCCGGAGAATATAGACCGTATTAAAGAACATGCAAGATTATTCAATTCAGACGCTGTAATCGTAGATGCTATATTACCAATAACTGTTGAAAAGCCGGAACTGATTAAGGATAAGCGTGTGCTCGTGGTTGAGGATGGTCCGACCCTCACACACGGCGGTATGTCTTTTGGCGCCGGGACCCTTGCAGCAGAAAAGTTTGGTGCGAAGGATATTATCGATCCAAGACCATATGCTGTCGGATCGATTGCTCAGGTGTTCAAAGAGTATGCTCATATCGGTAAATTATTACCTGCCATGGGATATGGACAATCCCAGATGGAAGAATTAAGAGAGACGATACACCGAACTCCGTGCGATAGCGTCATTATCGGCACTCCCGTTGATCTCAGGAGTCTCATTCATATAGAGAAGCCCACTGATCGTGTTCGGTACGGGTTTCAGGAAATAAGCACACCTACGCTAAAAGAACTTTTACATAACTTGTAGCTCTCGCCCTGAGAATGCAGGTGGTGCTCCTATAACTTGAATGTATAGGAATTTTCATTTGTTCAGTATAAGGTGTTCTCTTACACCATGAAAAGACGAGATTCTTCACTGCCGAGATTCTTCACTCCGCTTCGCAGAGTTTACACTGAATGAAGTGAATGTGTTCAGAATGACAAATTCCCTGCTGACGTTTCATCTGGAGTGGAATGAAGGGTTCCAGGATGGGGCACCCTGTATTGTGTCACCCTGAGTGAAGCGAAGGGTCTCGTTTTTGGGCAGGAGATTCTTCGCGGGGTGAAGAATCTTGAAAGATTTTTGCGGTTTAAGACTCAGGGGGAGGGGTGAAGCTGGCTGTCATGTGTTCTCCATAACCTTCAGGCAGTTCTTTTCCTAACGCCTTTAACCCCGAACTCTGAACATTGAACCTGGATAGTTCCAATATCTTGGTATTATGAAAAATCAAAGTATAGTAATTGCCCTTGGTGGGAATGCTCTTATCCGGGAAGGACAACGGGGTACCGTTGCCGAGCAGTTCGAAAACATACGGAGGAGTCTGGATGGTATTGTTTACTGCTTAAGAGAAGGATATACACTGGTTATTACCCACGGGAACGGCCCTCAGGTAGGTAATTTGTTACTTATGGCCGAGGCTGCACGAAATGAAGTACCACAACCTTCCCTTGGTGTTTGTGTCGCTGATACCGAAGGTGCGATAGGATACATGATTCAGCAATCCCTGACAAATCGATTAAGAAAGGAAGGGATAAATCGATGCGTCGTTACTGTTCTTACTCAGGTTATCGTCGATAAAGATGACAAGGCTTTTTCTCATCCTACAAAGCCTATTGGGCCTTTTTTTACAAAGCAGGAAGCAGAAAGCCTCCGGCAGGAAAGGGGATGGCATGTTGCAGGGGATAACCACAGGGGATATCGCCGTGTTGTTGCCTCACCAAATCCATTGGAAATTGTGGAAGAGAGCGCGGTAAAAACACTGTTGGAATCGGGTGATATTGTTATCGCTGCCGGCGGCGGTGGTATTCCCGTTGTTGTAAGAGAGGATGGGGATCTGGAAGGTGTTGATGTTGTGATTGATAAGGATCTTGCTTCTGGTGTCCTGGCGAGGGATTTAAAGGCAAGCTGTCTTATCATGCTTACCAGTGTCGAACATGTCTTTTTAAACTTCAGACAACCAAATGAACAGCCATTAAGTAAATTGCGCAGGGAAGAAGCACAAAAATATTTAAGGGAGGGTCACTTCCCTCCGGGGAGCATGGGCCCAAAAGTCCAGGCCGCCATAAATTTCCTGAACTGGGGGGGAAAACTAGCTATTATCACGTCTATTGATAAGGTGAGAGAGGCCCTGCAGGGGAGTACCGGTACAGTAATTACACGATAAATAACCGTTGAGCTTTTTGAAAATATTTGGTAACTATTCAGGTTTAGGGTTCCCGGTTTAGGGTTCAGTATGCCATTACCCATAATCATTAGCACAAAAACAGCATAAATAGTGAGTAAATTTTTGGGTAAGTTTCTTGTTCTTTGACACATTTATCCATGAACCGGGATTAATGGCGAACCGCTAAATATGGTTCCAATTTCAATAATCGATTGATAGCGTCTCTCAAAATACTTGATCTGCCTTTTACTCAATTGCCTTTGGCTTACTTCTCTGGCTTTTTCGGTCTTGTGTTTCATCTTCAACAAACATTTGATCATCTCATCAATCCGGGACTGATCGTAAAGCTCTTTGATAAAGATAAGTTCTCTTAAGTGATGAGCATTACATAAGCCATGACGGCATTGTCCATAGGTAAAATAGGCACTCAAACTATCGTGGATAGCCGTTCCTTGAAATTCAGGTAATATTCCAATATCGTTCATCTGACATTCAAGAGGTTTTTTTTCTTAAGCAGAAGAAATAGTTTTTAATGGTTGATAGATTGTGGCATCAAAGGTGAAATAATTCAGAATATCCTCATGCAGTTGCGTAAAATTGGTGACCTGC
>SOER01000057.1 GCA_021646405.1 Candidatus Loosdrechtia aerotolerans | reverse complement strand
TAAGCAGGTCACCAATTTTACGCAACTGCATGAGGATATTCTGAATTATTTCACCTTTGATGCCACAATCTATCAACCATTAAAAACTATTTCTTCTGCTTAAGAAAAAAAACCTCTTGAATGTCAGCTGAAAGTTTAAGGGAAGGTCTTCAGGTTTTGGAACCTGACTACAATTTGACTACAGTAGGGGGAAACAGGAATATATCGAATGCCGGAAACCCTTGATTTTATTGGCTGGGGAACTAGGATTCGAACCTAGACTAAATGATCCAGAGTCATTTGTGCTACCGTTACACTATTCCCCAGCATTTGTCTGCAACATTGGCTGGATACCTCCTCAGGTATCGCAATCACAATGTGGATTTTAGAAATGCGATAAGGATTGAAATTTATTCATAAAATGATACAGATTCTTTTTCAATTAGTCAAGATGTAAGATATTTTTTACATTTTTCTATGAGCAGTCGGGTTGCATAATATGGTAAGGATATATTCCATTTTAAAAACCTGGAGAGTTATAAGTTATAGCATTCATATGATGAAACCGGATATCACAGAGACAGGGTGGCACGGACAAACTGGTTTGTCCGTGTTTATAGACTCGCAATGACATGTTTCAGGTTCAGATATTTTTGGCAGGCAATACTTGCCCTACCTGGCTTTCCTTTCACCATATTCTGTACGGTTTCATCTGGTAGATAATCATGGTTATTATGGTATAGGAATATATCTGGTTCGGCAACTTTATAGAGCGAAAAGTTGTTATTGGTAATTGAGAGAAAATCCTTGACCAAAAAAATGAATTTGCTTAAAATTTTATAAGGAAATTAAATGGCAGTAGGGATATTTGTCTAAATAACGCATCAATAACAATTGATATTCATTTTTCCACGCAGTTTTAAATACAAAGATTTGAACGAAAACGATAACGTAAGGAGATTATACAATGAGTAAGGTGAAATGCCCTGGTAGTATACGAAATTCAACTCCAGTACCCATGGAACGCAAATGCCACAATTGCGGGGTTATTGTGGAAATGTGGAGTGATGAGGAAAAAGCGGATTGCCATAAGTGCGGTACTACTATTTTCAAGGATAAAGTGCCTACCTGTGTTGAGTGGTGTAAGTCCGCTGAGGAATGCATGGGGGATATCCTCGACGTCAAAAAGATTCAGGAGGAAGCAAAAAAGCGGGCCGCTGCTGACGGGGATCCAAAATTCTTTGAGAAGGTTACCGATATGATAAAAAAGAAGAGGGAGGAGAGCTGATACGACGTGTGCTCTTCTTTTTTCAACAGGTATGAAAAAGATTCGGGTTATTTTATGGACGATAAAAGCCTTCCCTGCTATCCTGCTGATTCGTATTCAATAGCATGTTCAATTCCAGGCCATCCCGAAAGCATATCCTCATTATTCGTCCCGGTGCTCTCGGCGATGTAATTGTTACCCTGCCTGCCTTTGGTGCCATACGCAGCCATTTTCCCGATGCCCATATAGAGATTATGGGCAATACCTCTTTTTTAGAAATCGTAAATGGGCGTTTCTATGCTGATACCATAAGCCGGTTTGATCAGGGAGATATTGCTGCTTTATTTTTAAAAGATGCAGAGATGCCTGATTCAGTAATGAGAAGGTTCGGTAACAGAGATGTGATTGTTCCAATTGTTCTCGGTAAAGAACAGGATTTTATGAGGAATCTTAAAATCACCGGGGCACAGTGCATTATGCATTGCGAGCCTTTTCCTCCCGATAATGAACAGATTCACATAGCAGACCATTTTTTGAGATCTCTCGACCTGTGGGGCATACCTTGTACGGATAGAATCCCGAAGCTGTTTCTGTGTGATGGAGACATGCTTCTCGGAGATAGCTTTATAAAGGATAACATTAAAAACCCAAAAAACGCATTGATTGCTCTTCATCCGGGCAGTGGCAGCCGGCAGAAGTGCTGGCCGGTAGAATATTTTGCCGAATTGATTCTGTGGCTGAGGAATGGGATGGATGCAAATATCCTTGTTATTGCAGGTCCGGCAGATATTGAGATTGTTGACAGACTGAGGGTAAAGGTAGGAAGCGACTGCAGTGTAGCACAAGAACTTCCGCTGCCCACCCTGGCGGCCATGATAAAGCGGTGTAATCTTTTTATAGGGAATGACTCGGGGATAACTCATTTGGCGGCTGCTGTGGGAACGCGTACCATAGCGATTTTTGGTCCTACGGATCCTGGTATATGGAGACCATTAGGGGAACAGGTGAGCGTCCTTTACAAAAAATCGGACTGCAGCCCCTGTTCAACCGATGAGAGAAGACGTTGTGGTTCGCAAATATGTTTGAAAAATATATCTGTTGAGAACGTTATTCATGAACTAAGGTGTGTTGTAACACCTTAGTTTTTGAAAAAGAATCCCACAGGAGTGAAATATGAAAAATCTTTTTTCGATTGACTGGATATCCTTAGTTTCATATACTTTCACCTTATTTTTACTTTTGGTAACTACTAGCAAAATTGTAGCGTTCGCGAGATGAAACCGGACAGGATATGGTGAAAGCAGAGTCTTTGGTCTGTATGGTGGTTGAAGGGTTACAAAAATAATGTAATCTTGAATGTATAAAAACCTGAATGGATTCGGTTGTAAGAATTATATACTATACTATAGAGAAGAAGGAAAAAATAACTATCGATGCCTAAAAAATCCAAACAATATCAATTAAAACACAAATATCTCTGTAAACCAAGGATCATGCCTCAGACCTTAAAAAGGGGTATGAAGGTTAAGGACCTTGTCGACGAATATAGCCGCTCGGGGGCATTCAATGCGGGACGGCTGGCAGAAGCATGCAAACTATTTTGTTATATGATTGATGAGGATGCCACAATCGGATTAACCCTTTCTGGTGCAATGTCACCCACCGGCATGGGTGGAATTCTGATGACGCTCATGGAAAACGGTTTTATTGATTTTATTATATCCACAGGTGCTAATCTCTATCATGATCTCCATTTTTCGTTAAATCTCCCTGTGCATCAGGGGGATTTCAGGGTGGACGATACAGAGTTATACAGGGCGGGGATTGAGCGTATATACGATATCTTTATTACTGATGAGATACTCCTGAAAACGGATAAATTTATACAGGATGTGGCACATGGGATTGCCGAAAGCGGACCTGTTTCCACCGCTGATTTTCATTATATTTTAGGCAAGGCTGTGCTGGCAGATGCACCATTACCTCATTTAAGTTTTGTTGCACAGGCTGCAAAACACCAGGTGCCGATATTCGTTTCTTCTCCTGGCGACTCATCGATAGGAATGAACCTCTCTTACTTGAAACTTAAGGGGAAAGGTATTGTTGTTGATACGGATCTTGACGTCCTTCAATCGACAGCGATTATTTTCAGCAGTAAAAAGAACGGTGTGCTCAGCATCGGTGGCGGTTCCCCAAAGAATTTTTATATGCAAACACAGCCTACACTTGCACAAATACTGGATATTAATAAAGGAGGACATGATTATTTTATCCAGGTTACTACAGATGCACCGCACTGGGGCGGACTATCTGGTGCAACACCGTCGGAAGCTATATCATGGGGTAAAATACGGAGCAAAGAGATAAAAAATCACGTGGTGGTTTATTGTGATGCCACGATTGCTGTACCACTCATTGCAAGCTACGCGATATCGGAAAGAAAACCACGTAAGAAAAAATATTTATATAAACACCTGCCTGATTACGTCACACATTTAAAAAAATATGTTAAGAAATAAGTCTTTTTATTCTCCCCGGAGGGGTGAAATGTCAGGGGCGAAAATGAAGTAGAAAGCTCCGGAGGGGTGGCAGAGAAAGCGCGGAAACAACCGATGCTAATCGTACCGAATCTTTATACCATCCAAACAGCCCTTTTCCTAACGCTTTTAACCCTGAACCCTGAACCTCTGGGCAGTTACCAATATGCCGCTCCTCTGGAGCTTATTATGGAGGTACATTCTCATTCTATTAACATACCGCTCCTCCGGAGCTTGAGATCGGTAAACTCATCCCAGGCCTTTGTATGATTAAACATCCGTACATGCTTGTTCCCAATTAGATGCTTCGGCAGGTCCAACACATGATTTGAGAACAGGGTGGGAGATGAACAAAAATTGACCAGTTTCCCAAGGAATTTCAGTGGCTCATTGCCAGACAAATCTTCTCCTCTTCTGTCTCTGTATTACCAAGAGCGTTTAATTTTATCTTTTTACAACAAAAATGTCCAATTATGACCAATCATAGTTATCCACATTAAAAATAACTGAATGTAGAACAAATAAACATATTTATAAGTATTGTATATCAAATCATATATGATTATAGTGTGTTTTATTTATCAACTGATAATTAACATGTTGTCCACACTTTGATTTTCAATATAAAAAGCTCCGTTACAAAATACCAAATTCAGATAAATAATTTTACATTGTGTAAAAGTGTGGTGGCGTAGTTTTGTAATGCTAAGTTTCAATTTAATATGAGATTATAAAATTGTATTTTTTTGTACAGGAAAAATTATTTTACAAATAAATTTTATTGAAATTAATTTGTTACTCCCATGGGAGGTTCTTATTTTTTTTAATTATGTTATTCGTTGAAGTGTTACGTATGTCATTCTGATGTGCCAAAACTATTTTGAAAATAAGAGTTTCTTTTTTTTTTGACAGCTATAAAACCTTCTGCTAATATCGCCATCCTTCTAGAATAGTTTTTAACCCATTTTCGAAATCATTTTATCAAGGGGCTGTAATGGAATCTTACGTTAAAATCTGGGATGATGTCTTACAGGATATTCGTGAAAGAGTAGGGCCATTGCGATTTAATCTATGGTTTAAAAACACCAGACTTGAATCTTTAGATGGTGATTATGCGAATATATCGGTACCAAATGTCTTTACTCAGGTTTGGTTACAGGAGAATTTTTCAAGTGTATTGAGAGAAGGTATTGGAAGACTCATAAACAACAAGGATTTGAACATACGGTTTTCCATTCTTAAAAATACCGAAGGAGTAAATGATGTTGTCGTATCCGACACGCCTCAATCTGAAAAAAAAATTGATGACAATAAGAAACATATGCAGTTCAACAGGGTCCTGAAATTAGAGGACTTTATCGTGGGTCCCAATAACAGGTTAGCATACACGGCAGCCCTTGAAATGGTTAGTAATAATTTCCCTACGTTTAATCCTCTTTTTATCCATGGTCCTGTCGGTGTCGGAAAAACCCATGTTCTTCAGGGAGTATGGAACCGGGTTAAAGAGGAAAACAATATAAACGCCATCTACATGCCGGCTGAAAAATGGACAAATGAATTTATTTATTCATTACAAAAGGGAAGGATGGAATCATTCAGGCAGAAGTATAGAAATGCGGATATGTTTCTTATAGATGATGTTCATTTTCTTTCCAATAAACAGGGTGTACAAGAAGAATTTTTACACACCTTTAATGCATTGTATGAATTAAACAAAAAAATCATTTTTGCAAGTGATGCACATCCAAAAATGATTGCACAGCTTAAGGAGAACCTTGCCAGCCGGTTTATGTCTGGTATGATTACAAAAATTGAAAAACCTGATTATGCCATGAGGCTGTTAATCCTGAGATCAAAAGCTGCGAAATTTGATATACACTTTCCCGAGGTGGTCCTGGAGTTTGTTGCGGAAAAATTCGATGATAACGTGAGAGAGGTTGAGAGTGCATTAACAACACTTTCAGCACATGCTAAATTTAATGAAAGAAAAATTGATTTGCAATTAGCAAGCGAGGTCTTAGGTGAGTTTTTCTGTAATGATGGAAAGACTATAAGAGTTGATGATATAGAAGAGGAAATTATCGCATACTTTAACCTATCACACAGTGAACTCCACTCAAATAAAAAAATAAAATCCATTTCATTTCCCCGCCAGGTATGTATGTACTTGATAAAAATACTTCTTAATTGGTCATACCAACAGATCGGAAATCACTTCGGCAGTAAAAAACATTCCACTGTTATATTTGCTATAAAAAAGGTGAAAGAGCAGATCGATAGTGATAAGCAATTTAAATTATTTGTTGAAATGCTGATAGAAAGGATAAAAAAACAAAAACGATAAATTATGGAGACTTCCTTTCTTCGTTATGTGAATCATGATGAATACATTAGCTAAATTAAAGGAGAAACTAAGGGAAGATAAAGTCGATGGTTTTCTCGTTACCAATGAAATAAATATACGATACATAACAGGTTTTACCGGCTCAGAAAGTTTCCTCCTGGTTACACCAAAGCATGATTATTTATTCACGGACTTCCGGTATATTGAACAAGCCCAACAGGAGATTCCCTGGATTCGGATTGTGGAAAGAAAGGTCTCTTTAATAGAAACAGTATGTGGGAAACTAAAACGCTTACATATCAGAAAGCTTTATGTAGAATCATCACATATTACCCTGAATCAATATAATGAAATAAAAAATACTGTACAGGGGATTCGTATAGTATCCGAACAGGGATCTATTAAAAAATTCCGGAAGCGAAAAACCAAAGAAGAAATACGAAAAATTCAAGAGGCTATTGCTATCGCAGAAAAAGCGTACCATAATATTAAAAGAAGAATAAGGGTTGGAATCTCGGAAAAAAAACTTGCTGATATTTTAGAATTTGAGATAAGGAATCAGGGTGGAGAGAGAAGTTCTTTTGAGATAATTTGTGCTGCCGGCTCACATACCTCGCAGCCGCATGCCCGCACAACGAATAGAGAAATCCAGGATAAAGATACCCTGCTAATAGACTGGGGTGCTTATTTTCAATTTTATAATTCTGACTTGACAAGGGTTCTGTTTATAGATAGAATGTCCTCAAAATTAAAAGAGATATATCAAGTGGTACTCGATGCACAGAATTTTGCCATAGATTGCGTAAAACCCGGAGTAATGGCAAAGGATGTTGATTCTGCAGCGAGGAACTATATAGAAAAAAAGGGGTTTGGAAAAAATTTTGGCCATGGGCTAGGACATGGCATTGGCCTCGAAGTGCACGAAGGGCCCACAATAAATAGAAGCAGCAAAGAAATGCTAGAAGAAGGAATGGTATTCACTATAGAGCCGGGAATTTATCTGCCGGGTTTTGGTGGTGTGCGTATAGAAGATATAGTTCTGGTTACTCAGGATGGTTGTAATCTTTTAAGTCATTTACCTAAAGATATACCGGAAGTTTGTATATAATTAATGGAGATTATAAGATTTTAAAGATCATAACTATGCATTGCATACACTAGCCAGTATTACCCATCATTTCGTTCCAATCTTTTTTCTTTTCATGCTATAGTTACAAAAATATACCCTCTTGTACGTTATTAGAGATTATTTTTGGCTTTCCTGTTTAATAATTAATAAGATAAATCCACAAAGGAATGAACAATGAGTATTATAGACAAGGTAAAGCAATTAATATCAATTATGAATGAGAATGAATTATCTGAAATCGAGATTCAAGAAGATGTAACAAAGATCAGGTTAAAGAAGAAAGAGGGAGGGATTCCCCCTGTCATTCCGTCTATTCCTACACATCCGATACTTCCATCACAATCGGAACAAGAACGATCATCTCCTGCAGTACCAACAGAAAGTGAAAGTTTTACTGAGATTGTTTCTCCTATGGTTGGTACTTTTTACCGCGCTAGTTCTCCGGGTGCAGACCCTCTTGTTAACATTGGAGACGCTGTAAACGAAGAGACTGTTGTTTGTATAATTGAGGCGATGAAAATAATGAATGAGGTAAAGGCCGAAACGGTGGGTGAGATCATTGATGTTTATGTAACTGATGGTGAAGCAGTGGAATATGGTCAGCCATTATTTCGGGTAAAACCCTATAACCGTGGCGAAGTATCATGATTCAGTGATTAAAGGATATTAGTCTTATGTTTTCCAGAATAATGATTGCAAACCGCGGTGAAATTGCCTTACGGATTATACGGGCATGCCGTGAAATGGGTATAGAGACAGTTGCCATATGCTCGAAGGCAGACGAGAAGGCATTGTATCTAAAGCAGGCAGATGTTACCGTATGTGTTGGTCCTCCTGAACCTGAATTAAGCTACCTGAATATCCCGAGTATCATTAGCGCTGCGGAAATAACGGATATTGAAGCAATACACCCTGGGTATGGTTTTTTATCAGAGGTTGGCCATTTTGCCGAAGTATGTGAGTCTTCCAATATCATGTTTGTTGGTCCAAAATCAGACATATTAAAAAAATTAGGAAATAAGACCGAAGCAAGAAAGATTGCTATAGCCAATAGAGTCCCGGTGGTTCCCGGAAGCGAATCGGTTATAAAAAGCCAGCAGCAAGCACTAGAAGTAGCACACAGGGTAGGGTTCCCCGTAATCATTAAGGCTTCTGCCGGAGGCGGAGGGCGGGGTATGCGTATCGCGCATAATGATATAAGCCTGGTTAATTCTTTGGGTATTGCTCAGCGGGAAGCGGAGGCTGCCTTTAAGGACCCATCTATTTATATAGAAAAATATGTTGAAGATGCCCGGCATGTGGAAGTGCAGATATTCGGTGATAACTATGGCAATATTATTCATTTAGGTGAACGTGATTGTACATTGCAGCGCAGACACCAGAAGATTGTTGAAGAATCACCGTCTCCTGCAATTTCTGATCGTTTACGCGATGAGATATGTAAGGCAGCGATTAAGATTGCAAGAGCTGTACATTACAGAAATGCAGGGACGATTGAATTTTTGGTAGACAATAAAGAAGGTGTCTTTTACTTTATAGAAGTGAATACCCGTTTACAGGTTGAGCATCCTGTTACTGAGATGGTTACCGGTATCGATCTGGTGAAACAACAATTAAGAGTTGCCTATGGTGAGCGGTTTAATATAAAGCAGAAAAAGATTAAAAACCATGGGGTTTCTATAGAATGTCGGATTTATGCAGAAGATCCTTATAACGGATTTCGGCCTCAGCCAGGTAAAATTACTAAATATATTCCACCCGGCGGATGCGGAGTAAGGGTCGACTCTCACATATACTCAGGATATGAAATACCACCCTATTATGATTCTCTTATTTCAAAACTTATTGTTCATCAAAGAACAAGGGAAGAGGCAATTGCTTGTATGAGAAGGGCGTTGAGCGAGTATGTTATTGAAGGTATTAAGACAACCATACCCCTGAATATGGAACTCATTTCACATCCACAGTTTGCATCGGGAAATATTAATACGAATTTCGTAGAGAACCTGCTGGCATCAAAGGACTAATGATTAAAGCTGCACATTTCACAAACTATAAAAAACGTCATTCCACTGAACATTAACATCACCTGTAATATCATAACACTTTCGTTCTTCGGACCCCCAGAAAGCCCCGTTAGGATAGGAGCGGTATAGTAATAGAACGAGAATTTCCACTGATCCGAAATTCAAGAGGTTTCTTGTTACGTTGTGGAAATTTCTTGGTCTTTGTGTGAGAAAGATACCTTAGCTTGATGCATATGGGGTGAAGGGGGAGGGATTTTTTGTCTTTTATCTCTCCTCTCCCACATTTGTATGCTTCAGGACCCTTTGTCCGTTTCGGTTCCGGGGGTTATACTATTGGTAAATTTCGTGAACCCATATGCACTTGCTTGTTCATAAGTATATATCATTGTTTATTATAACGCAAAATGTGTAAAAGAATATTTCACAAATTATTCGTGATTTCTAAAATAATTTTTACTTGACTCTATTTAAAAAGCATGCTAAGTTATGATACCTTAAATTTATACTACATTACGTTTTCGGGAGGATTAGAACGGTAACCTATACCGCTGGTTACGCTCAAGTCTCCTCGTGAAATAACATAGTTGTTGTTGAAAATTTTCTTCTGAAATTCGAATTTCCGTATCATATGCAAAACTTTCAAAAGAAAGATGTCTTGTGGGTTTATTGCGTATTGTGCAATAAAAAGTTGATGTTGTAACGAGAGTAAGGAGTTCGTTATATTTACCAATTAGGGAAAGGAGAGTTTAATGTTGAGAAGTAAGACTGGTATGATTTTTTTAAGTGGGGTTATCTCGGTTTGCTCTTTCGTGTTTCTATTGCCAGGTTTATCGATGGGGGCAAAATATATCAGTAACAGCGGCTGTAAGTGTCATATGAGTAAAGGATGCTATGAGGGAGACGAATATAAAGAAAGATTACATTCAAATACCTGGGAAAAAAGGCTGAAGGGTACACCGGATGAAGGAAATCCGGAATGTTTAAAATGTCATGCTACTGCGTATGGAGAAAATATTAAGAAGGGGGCTGAAAAGGCCAGCGATGGGAAAAAGTTTTTACCAAACGTACAATGTGAGGCCTGTCACGGCGCAGGGGAAGACTATGAAAAAGTAAAGAAGAATTATGAAGGTAAGGGCAAGGATGCATTCAAGGAGTTACTTAAGAAGGATCCCCTTATGGCAAGAAAGGTGCAGTTTGACGCCGGTTTAATTATCGCCGGAATTAATACCCCCGATACAGTTAAGGAACAGTGCCTGGTCTGTCACTGGGAATCTGCAGACGCAAAGGAAAAATGCCCGAAAACTGATAAGTTGATGGACTTTGAAGATTATTTTAAGAAAGATGATCATCGTGATGAAGATGAAATTGATAATGTAATTAAGAAGATGTCCGATGCAGATAAGAAGAAATGGTCTGCTATATTACCGAAGGATAAAATTCTTTACAGACCGTTGAAGAAAAAACATTAAGCTTTATTTTCAACGCTTGTAGGATAACCTTTCATAATTCATAAAGTTATCTGAAATTTAAATGTATGTTGACAGAAATAGTTAAAAGGCTTGGAGAGGAGTCTGCAAGATGGGTTATAATTCCCCGAAAGGAGGCCTGATAAAAAGGTATTTATCAGGTTTTAAGAGTTTTAGATTGTCAGCATTTATGGTAATTATGATTGCTACATTATCGCCTGCAATGATTTGTGCAGGCGATAATGATGAATGTCTTGATTGCCATACAAATCCGGAAAAGTTGAAGGTTACTGAAAAGACGGAGATCGACCCCATCACCGGTGAGATTGAGGTTATTCCACTCGTGATTGATGAGGCCGCCTTTAAAAAATCTGCCCACGGAGGAGAAGATTTTTACTGTGTAGATTGTCATTCGGAATTAGAAGACGCCGATCTGTCGGAAGGTCATAAACCGAATTTAAAACCGGTCGATTGTATTACCTTCTGCCATGATGACCCTGCTGAAGAGTTCCTGAAAAGTAGCCATGTAAAATTGATGAAAGAGAAAAATAAGGATGTGCCTACCTGTAAAGATTGTCATACCGGTGTAAGGTATGAAGATTCAGGGATTGTGGTAAAATCGCCTATGAATGTACCAAGGGCTGATGATCCTTCCCATAGGAGGTTTACCATTGAATCCTGCGGTTCATGCCATGAAGATTATTTCAGCAGCTACAGAAACAATGCCCATGGCCAGGTAACTGCGCTTGGACACACCACTACAGATGTTCCTGTGTGTTTTGATTGCCACGGTAAACATACCATATTGAATTCATCTGACCCGGAATCAAAGGTGGGAAAAGAAAAGATTTTAGAAACGTGTGGCGAGTGTCATGCAAATGCACATGAGAGTTTTGTAATGCATGTCGAACACCCTCAAATCAAGAATATTGGCTATTACAGGAATTTACTTGCTGCAATAAAAAATGCGCGCAATGATCCGGAAAATCTGAAAAATATGTTGAAAAATCCGCAAACGATTTTGTGCGTAGTTTTTGTAATGTATATTGGGATATTAGCATTTACGTTTTCTTCCTTTGGACTTCATTCTTTACTGACCTGGTTTGCAACGGTGAGAGATGAGTGCGGGAGAAAGGGGCATGATGAAGAGCACCACTAATTATTTAAGATTTAATATATTCCATAGATTTAGTCATTTTTTGATCATCATAAGTTTTTTTGGTTTGGTGTTGACCGGGATACCGTTGGCATTTAGGGGATATGACTGGGCGAGATGGTTGTACGAACTATTCGGAGGATATCCAACTGCTGGATTTATTCACCGGATTTGTGCGTTGATCACCTTTTTTGCCGCATTCCTTCATTTTATTTTTCTCTTCTACAATATCGCGGTCAAGAAAAGGAAGGGGTATTTCTGGGGGCCGGATTCGCTCCTGATCCAGCCAAGAGACCTCTTTGATATTTTTAAGGATATTAAGTGGTTTCTTGGATTTTCAAAGCGCCCTAACTTTGATAAGTGGATTTACTGGGAAAAATTTGAATATCTGTCACTTATGTGGGGAACCCTCGTAATGGCAGTTACAGGTTTGATTCTTTGGTTCCCTGTGCAATTTACTAAGGTTATACCACCTTCCGTAGCGGCTATTGTTGATTTACCGAGCATCGCCTTAATTATCCACAGATACGAAGCAATCCTTGCGGCAGGGTTTATTTTTACTATCCACTTTTTCCATACACATTTGCTTCCAGAAAAAATGCCTGTTGATGAGTCGATGTTTACGGGTAGGATAACAGAGCCGGAGTTCAAACATGAACGTTTAAATCAGTTCAATAGACTCGAGAAAGAGCAGGGCCTGGAGAACATGAAAGTTGCACCCCCATCTCTTTTTGCTAGCTTCTTAACGAGGCTTTTTGCTGTTCCGGTCTTAATTATTGGTCTTGTTGTGACAGGCCTTATGCTTTCTGCGATTCTTGTTTGGGCTATTTAATTAGGGTTTCATCGATGTGCTAATATATAACTTTGGTTTAGCAAGCTATAAACTGTAAGATCCTGAATGAATTTTGAAGAGTACGAAAGTACTTGTAAAGGTGTAATATGACTTACAGAGTATTAATTACAGATGATGAAGAACGAATGCGAAGAGTGCTTGCTATGGTTTTTGATGAGATGAAAGACATAAAGGTTGTTACTTCGAGTGATTGTATTACAACTCTGGATTACCTTGATAAGGAGCGCTTTCATCTCATAATTACAGATTTAAAAGTACAAGAGATGGGGATGCTCGAGTTCTTGCGAGCAATCAAAAGTAAAGTACTAGACCTTCCTATTATTGTCATTTCAGCATACAGCTCCGTAGGTTCCGTAATTGATATTATGAAGGAGGGTGTGTTTGATTATCTTACCGCACCCTTTGAAAAAGAGATGCTTAAACTGGCGGTAAAAAGGGCGTTAAAAGTAAGTAGATTGGCTATAGAAAATAAGCATTTACGCCAGGAACTTGAATCTCAATATAATTTTTCTAATATTATCGGAAACTCTCCCCGGGTTGTCGACGCGCTTAGGCTGGTTGGAGAGGTTTCAAGGACAGATTCAACGGTATTAATTACCGGTGAGAGCGGTACCGGAAAAGAGTTGATTACACGTGCCATCCATTATAATAGCAACCGGGCTGGAGGACCATTGATTGCGCTGAATTGCGCTGCAATACCAGAAAATTTATTAGAGAGTGAATTATTTGGTTACGAAAAAGGCGCATTTACCAGTGCTGAGAAGACAAAAAAGGGACGCTTTGAATTAGCCGCAGGAGGTACTTTTTTTCTTGATGAAATATCAGAAATGAGTGCTGCAATACAAGCAAAAGTACTGCGGGTTATTGAATCAAAAGAATTGGAGCGTCTTGGTGGTACAGAGACAATCAAGAGTGACGTTAGGATTATATGCGCCACAAATAAGAATCTCGAAGATTTGGTTAAACAGGGGAAATTCAGAGAAGATTTATACTACAGAATAAGTGTATTTCCCATTAATTTACCATCGTTAAGAGAAAGGGTTGAGGATATAATTCCCCTCAGCAAATATTTTTTAAAACGTTTTTCCGTGAAGATGGGAAAAGCACCCATTACATTGAGTAAGGAAGTAGAAAGATTACTCTTACATCATAAATGGGAGGGAAATATAAGAGAATTGCAGAATGTAATCGAACGTGCTGTTATTCTCTGTAAAGGAAATATCATTACGCCAGATCACATACCAACATCCATTGTAAAGGGTTTATCTTCCAATATAAAAGATAAAACACAAACACTGGATAATGGCGTTCAGTTTGATATACCGCCCCATGGGTTATCTCTTGATGCGCTGGAGAAGCAGTTAGTTACACAGGCACTTGAGAAAAGTAAGAACAACAAAACTAAGGCTGCGAAATTGCTGGGATTAACAAGAGGTACTTTTCGGTATAGACTGCAAAAGTATGGTCTATCTAACTAGAATGTGGTGGATAACAACCATTATGGTAGGGTGTTTTTCTTATTACAACCACATGAGAAGAGTCCGGCGTATGTATAAAACAAAATCATGTAGTAACTTCTTGTTAATTAAGAACTTAAATAATCGAAACCTTCGGCTTTTATTTGGTACAAATTATGCTGAATATAGAGCGAATTTTCACGGTATTATGTTATTCGTGGTTTATATTGATGAAATAGTGAGAGGAGGTGAATAAAATGAAGAAAGGTCTTTTAATTGCAGCTGGAATTTTTAGTACGTTCGTTATTTTAACTCAGTCCGTTTTTGCTGCCTGGGATAAGCCATGCGATAAGAGGCAAATCCTCGAGGCATACTGGTGTGATACCTGCAATGAGGTAAGAGAGTTTAATGAGTGTTCTGAAATCGGGTACATCTGGGACTTCGAAAAACACAAAGGAGAAGGCGATAAGACACATACTGATTTACCACCATGCTGGGGATGTCAGAAAGTTGCTTATAGTTGTATAAACCCGGATTGTAAGAAGTATGGTGTTTGCCTGCCTGCTCCCGGTGCTTGTGAGGAGTGTTTTGACGATATCACAAGTACAAAGGTTTGGTCCAGGGTGTTGTTTAAATGTCCGAAATGTGGTCAAGATCATGCAGAACCAGGAAAAGGTTTTACAACAAAGAAGGGTAGGCATCCGGCTCAAATCGAGACTGCCGGGGAGTGCGAAACCTGCAGTGTACCACTTGAAATCGTTTGTACGAAATCTGGCACTTGTCCACATGTATCTCGCTAGTTGTACTTTATATTACATAGCATAGGTAAATTGTATTAGGGAGGTAGCTGATGAAAGGAAGAGGATTAATAGGTGCGTTGGTGGTAGGAGCATCGGTGATGGTAGGAGGTGGGTTAGCCAGTGCAGGGTATATCCAGGGTACCCACGTGAAGACAGAGCATCCGTC
>SOER01000056.1 GCA_021646405.1 Candidatus Loosdrechtia aerotolerans | reverse complement strand
CAGCTAACCCGGAACGGTGGTGCCAAAACCTTGTAGTGAGCTTGTCGAACTAACAGCTTCATAATGTCACCCCTTCGGGGTTATTAGTCTGTGGTTTATTCTTTTGCTATAATCATTTCACCCCTTCAGGGTTAAGTACATGCAAACAGAATTGACGAGTCTCATTGAATTATTTCATAAATGACCTTCAAGTCCTTCATGGTTTTTAAAAACGGAGACATTTTGTCTGTTACACCCTTGCTGGGGAAAATCAGAAATCAATGCCAGGTCCGGTTCATTGATAAATACGTCCATTTGCTGACCGACAAAAATGGGGAGGTTTGTATTTTCAATACTATAGATAACCTGCAATACCCGTGTATCTACCCGTTCAACACTATCACCAGTAAGTGATCTCTTTGGAACAACATACGGTTCAAAACGCACAAACTTCAAAGGGGTTTTTATTTCACGATTACCCCGTAAAAAAGCAACTGCCGGTGCCGAAGGACGCACTTTCCATGCATCATGTTCATCCACATCGGTACGGACATATAAGGGCTTAACATTACCGATAAGTATCAACGGTGTTTCCGTAATACCCGCCGGGGCAAATTCTCCGCGGTGGATTTTCCTTTGAAGGATGGTACCGTCAACAGGGGCGCGTACAATTATCCGGTCAAGATTCATCTGTGTCTCTTCAATTTGGGCTTTTGCCGATGCAACCTCAGCCCTTGCTTGTGCCAGTTGTGAAGTAGCGATTTGCACGGCATAACGGTGCCTGTCGAGTTCGTCAACACTGATGACCTGTTTGTCTGCCAATATTTCTGCCCTGGCAAGCTGATTTTCCTGATCGGCCAGGGATGCCTTTGCCACCCTGACACCTGCCATTGCAACACGGAGTGCCATTTTTCGTGTCTCTAATTGTGCCTGCAATTCTCTGTCATCGAGCTTAAACAATGGATCATGTGCTTTCACTATGTCTCCGACAGAAACATAGATCTCGGAAACAACACCGCTCATGATGGTACCAACAGAAATGTTTTCAGTATTCGGTTCTACAATTCCTGCGCCCGCGATGGATGCCTGAAAAGGTGGTGTCGCCGGATCGGCCACAGGCTGCGCTGCAGGAAGGGCCCTGCTTCCCTTAACACTTGTTATGATAGCGCATGCAATGCCAAGAACGGCCAGAATGGGAAGTAAATACTTTCTTATCATAAAAATTACCTCCTATTTCTTTTTCTTATCTAATACATAATGATGTGGATCTGTTATCAATGTAATACGGCCATCATCCATCTCTGCAATGCGATCTGCAAATTCAAAGATACGTGCATCGTGGGTAACGACGATTAATACCTTTCCGTTGTCTGTTGCTATAGTACGTAGTATCTCCATAATCTTATGACCAGTTTCATGGTCGAGCGCACTTGTTGGTTCATCACAAACAATAAGTCTTGGATCATGTACTATTGCCCGTGCAATGGCAACACGCTGCTGCTGACCACCTGATAATTCTTCTGGCAGTGAAAAGGTACGGTTGCCAAGTCCGACACGGTGAAGCATCTCCCGGGCTTTCTGGAGTGCCTTGCTCTGTTTGACCCCGTTAATTAATAATGGTACTGCAACATTTTCTGCCGCAGTGAGTGTAGGTATCAGATTAAACAACTGGAAAACAAATCCGATATTCTGCCCGCGGAATCGCGTCTTTTCATTATGGCCCATAGCGTTAAAATCGTGATCAAAAACCGAACACTCTCCATGATCTCGATCAAGAACACCGGCGATGATTGAGATTAAAGTGGTTTTCCCGCTACCTGAAGGTCCTACCAGCATCATATGTTCACCGGCATAAACGTCTAAATCAATACCACTTAAGGCATGTACCTGTGTATCACCGCTTCCGTACGTTTTCGTTACGCCTTTACAACGCACTGCTATAGTATGTTGATTGCTCATTATCATAAACCGTTATTGAATTTATATTCTCATACATTCTTTTGGAACAAATTAGTTTTTTGAAAAACCCTGAACCCTTAAATCTCACTGATATTTCACCCCCTACAGGGTTATTTTGCAAAGAATAAATGTGTTATGTTCTTTCCTAGGTTTTAAAAACAATTGCAGGTTCCAGTTTTATAACCTTTCTCATACTCACGACTGCAGAGGCTGCACAGATTACCATAACGGCAATTGCACTGAAGAGTAACAGCTGCCAGGGTAATTGAAAAGCGAGTTCTGTATTGCCTGATACGAGTCCCAAAAATGAGGCAATTCCTACACCAACGCCATATCCGATACTGCCAACAACTGATGCCTGGAGGAGGATCATTCGTATAAGGGTACCGTCTGAAGCACCCATAGCCTTCAACGTCCCGAAGTAGCGAATATTATCGAGGGTAAAATTGTGAAACGTTTGTCCGGCAATAGCGATACCAACAATAAAACCAAGCACAACGGTGATTCCGAAATTGATCGGGATACCGGTATACTTCATATAGTATTTAACGGTGAGTGCCCTAAACTCATCTTTCGTGTATGCTGCCAGGCCTGTTGCCTGTTGAATACGTTGACATAATACCTTGTGGTCCTGTCCGGGCTTTGCTTTAACCAAAACAAAGGACATGAGCTTGCGTTCGCGGGGAGCAAATATGGTTGCCCGGGAGAATGTCGTATAAACGACGGGCTGCGATTGAAACGTTCTCTGCACCTCACAAATACCGACAACAACGGCACGGTGATCGTTGAGTTCCATGGTATCACCGATTGTTAACGGTACACGTTTCCCGTCTGGCGAAACCGTTGCCAGTTTC
Source organism: Candidatus Loosdrechtia aerotolerans (assembly GCA_021646405.1). Taxonomy (GTDB): domain Bacteria; phylum Planctomycetota; class Brocadiia; order Brocadiales; family Brocadiaceae; genus Loosdrechtia; species Loosdrechtia aerotolerans. Next base: position 12,804 of record SOER01000056.1, on the reverse strand, counting down.
CCTCTGGCGCCGACTGAATCAACAATAATGGCATCGCTGCCGCGGAGATTTGATAATCTACCTTGTGACATAACCGGCGGACCGCCAATTAATGATTCATCATCAAGGCCGATGACATTACACGCCTGAAACGTTCCGTTCGGAAGCCGTGCCTTCAGGAGTCCCTTGTAGAGAGGAACCGCCCATTCAACGCCTTCTACACTGCGTACCCGTATCGACTCTGTCTCTTTCAGTGGTTTAATATCATCGACGTATTGTACCTTTGGGTCCATAACCCAGATATCCGGTAGCGATGTATCTGTCAGAAAACCGTACGTACGTGTCATTAAACCCAGGAAAATCGATGACTGTTGCGTGATAAGCAAAGAGGCAAACGTTAATCCAAGGATAATGCCAAAGTACTTGGCACGATTTCCGATGAGCATTTTTATTGCAATAAAATTCATGGTTTTACAGCCTTTATGTGTTTTCTCAACTCCTTTAATGCACCAAGTGAGAAGCGGGTAATATGATCTGTTAACTGCTCAATACCATGACGGTCATATTTTTGGTTTGGATACAGACGATTGATGACTGACCGTGCGTGATAGTAAAAGATACACTGAGCTACAATACTCCTGGCACACAATTGAACCCGTTCAGTATCTGCACGGGTATTCAGGAATTCCCGGATAATCGCTTCCAACCGTTGTGATAAAGGTCGAATCTCCTTCTCCACGAGGACATCCAGGGCTTGTGTCGGTTCAATCATTTCCCTTGCGATAAGTTTACCATGCCAGGCCGGCCGGCCGTCGTCAAGGAAACGCAAGAGAAACGACTGTATGAACGTCCGCAGCCGCTCCTGAACAGTAGCATTTTTCCGTAATCCATGATCGGGAGGATACCTCTCGAGTGCACACTGATGTGCATACTGCAGTACAGCGGAATAGAGTGCTTTTTTATCATGAAAGTAATAGTTTACTGATGCAACGTTTGCATGTGCCCGTTTACAGATTTCACGAACAGTAGCTTTTCTGAATCCGTGTGAAGCAAAAACTTCACCCGCTGCTTCTAATAGTCGTTGTTGCGTTTTGAATTTTAATGAATCAATCATAAGGGTACCATAAATAAAACAGTTGTTTTAAACATAAGTATAAAACATAAGTATGAATTGTCAACACAAAATATACAGAAATCCTCGGTAAATCACGGCTTTGTTACATATATTCCGCTTCTGCTTTTGTTTCTGCTTGCTTGCAAACCATATGCTGAGCTTGCTGAGGTATCTCAGAGTGGTTATGAAAACGTTCATACAATTCATCAGAGAATTTCGAAATTTGTGTTGACATATGAGTAATAAGGTATATTTTTTATCTTAGAGGAGGTTTTAATATGAAAAATGTTATTTTTAAAGATCGGATTGAGGCAGGTCGGCGGTTAGCTGAGGCACTTGTTAAACGCGGGTACCGGGGCCAACCACTGATTGTGTTAGGTATCCCCCGCGGAGGAATTGTGGTAGCTGAAAAGATTGCAGATGACTTTTCTGCACCTCTCGATGTTGTTATTGTTCGTAAAATTCGCGCCCCCAATCAACCGGAACTCGGGATTGGTGCCGTAGTGGATGGTGACAACATAAGTATTCTCAATGAGGAAATGGTACATGCTTTAGGAGTATCACAGGAATATCTCGAGAGAGAAATTGCATACCAAAAAGAAGAGATTGAGCGGAGGTTGCGGTTGTATCGTGGTGACAGGCCAGCGCCGGATATCGCCGGAAAAAATGTTGTCGTGGTTGATGACGGTATTGCTACGGGGTATACATTCCGGGCTGCTCTCGAAGGACTCCATCGGCGCAACCCTGCAAAGCTTATTGCGGCCGTCCCGGTTGCTGCGCGTAGTAGTATAGATATGGTTGATACCTTTGCCGATGATACTATTTGCCTTAGTATACCTGAGTCATTTGTCGCCGTCGGTGCCTGGTATCTGGATTTTAATCAGGTGAGCGATGAAGAGGCCATAGAAATTCTTCATCGCAACTGGGCTAAGGATGAGACCAAAAGACCTGTCGGTATGTAAGGGCTTGCAGACTTTCTTACAGGGAAAGGAAGGGTTTCAGGATGGCACCCTGTATTCTGTCACCCTGAGTGGAGCGAAGGGCCTCATCCTTGATGTATATGCCCCTAACTCCTCCCATCCCTTCGTTTCCTCTCAGGACAGGCGGGGGAGGGGAACTCCTTATACGCAGCTCTTCTTGAGCTTAACATTGATGTAGATTCTTGCTCTCTTACTATACCGCCCTTTAAATGAAACTATGCAACGGGAGATAAGATGTTTGATTTTTGAAAAAATAAGGAGTATGTGTCTATGGATAGAACAATAACATTAGAAAAAAATGAAAAGGAGATTGTAATCTCTGCGGATGGAGTACAACTGAAAGGTATTCTTGGTTTACCTCCGCAAATAAAAGGGGTCGTTATCTTTGCTCACGGCAGCGGGAGCGGACGTTTTAGTCCACGGAATAATTATGTTGCACGGACCCTTCAGGAAGCAGGTATTGCTACTGTCTTATCTGATCTTCTTGAGGAATCAGAATCATTAGACCGTCAAAAGGTTTTTGATATAGACCTTTTGACGGATCGTCTTTTAGCGAATACCCGCTGGATACAGCAACAGTCAAAATTGAAAAGAATGAGAATAGGCTACTTTGGTGCAAGTACCGGTGCCGCTGCAGCACTTCAGGCGGCTGCTCGGGAACCTGATAAGATTGCAGCCGTAGTTTCCCGCGGAGGGCGGCCAGACCTGGCTATGGAATATCTGGAAGGCGTACGGGCAGCTACTTTGTTAATTGTCGGAGGAGACGACAGGCCGGTTATTTCCCTCAATGAGGCAGCATATGTAAAACTAAAATGTCCTAAAGAACTTGTTATTATTCCCGGTGCTACTCACCTCTTTGAAGAACCCGGTGCATTAGAGAAGGTTGCACAATTAGCACAAGACTGGCTTTTGAACAATTTTCTTACGCAGCGTTGATAGCACGTGAGATTATTCAATTTCCAAAACTTAGCTTTGTGATTACTTCATGATTACTTTAATCTGCGTAAAACTACGTCCTGTTTTATTTTTTCAAAAGAAGGTAAAGTAACCACAGATGAACACGGATGGACACTGATAGAGAAAAGGAAACTTTTATCCGTTTTTATCTGCGTTCATCTGCGTCAATCTGTGACCTATTTTTGTTTTTTGCATTTTTTCGGATTTCTTATGCCATCATGCCCCACGGACCTTATATTTTCTTGGATCTGTAGCTTTAATAATAGCTGATACAGACCGCTGGTTGAATCCTTTAAATCCCTGATTCCTCTGGATGTTTTCCAGATGACTTCCGATAATACCTTTCATACCGTTTTTGAGAAATGCTTCGTACTGTGCCTTTGTGATTGAGTTCTTCTCGAAGAGTTCGTGTAATCGTTCTTGTCCTACATTCCACAGTTCAGCCTCTGAAAATGCTTGTTTGAGAAACTCGAAATATGAGAAAGGATTCATCATGGTAATATTCAATTTTTTAAGGTCTGTCCGGAGCTTTTCAAAATCAAATCGCACTGCAAGATGGTGAAGTCCGGACTGCAGTATACTTTCTCCATGGAGTTCTACCCACAAACCGACTGTTCCGTGGTGAGGAAGGGGGCTGAGTTCGGTATGGGAAAAATCTCTGCCCTTCTCTTCTTTTAAGAGATCTACATCGGCAAACAGGACGGCGTTATTGTGTGGATGCTCCATGACCTGAGCACCCCAGCCCGCCTCCTCTCCTGCAAAGAACTGTTCGCGGCAGACGAACCCGAGGGTTTCAAAGACCTGTATAAGCCTGCTGAAATTCTTACGCGATGTACGATAGGTGTGATGGTCGTGATTTCCCCATCCAAGTCCTAATCTGTCTTGCCGGGCTTTTTGTATCTGTCCAGCCCAATTTTTTCTTTCCCAATACATTCGTTCTGCTCTCAGAAAGGCGTCCGCTGTCCTTTCAACCGGGAGACAGGTGCAGATATTCTCAACGAGTTTTTGCATAGCATCCAATCCTGCTGCTGAATCTTTAAAAAATCGCCGCCGGCACAGGAACAGTTCCAGCGCTTGCCTGTACTCCTGGACATCGTCATTTTTTTCGGGTATGAGGAATCCCCGATACCCTCTTCTCTCCACTGCTGAAAGTATATAATCGTTTTGAGGAGAAATAATGGCCTTTCTGTAAGGACCGTAAAGGGTACCATGGATAGTAATACCTTTTCCGAATGTTTGAATAAAATGGTCTAGTCTCTCGGGTTTTAGTGCAATTTCAGTACATATCTTTTCTGTGATAAGGACGGGAAAGAATATGGCCCCCTGGTGGAAAAAAACCTTTATATCTTCAGAGGACTTGGTATTATTATATCCCGCTTCTCTGTAACCAAACCCTTCCAATGTTTTTTTGCTTATAACCGTGTGGGGAAGAACAATGTGATCTATCCAATCGAAGAATCTTGTTGATGTTTCCTGCTCAATACGGGAAGAAAGCGAAGATGCAAATTGGTTATTCTCTAAAAATATACCGATTTGTTGAAATAAGAAATCCTCTGTCTGTGGATACAGTTTCCAGTCAAATTTCTTTTCGATTCCACGGTTTTCTATCATCATTGGGACCTCCATAAAATTGTACTTTGTGGGCGATATATGTTTGAAATCGAACAAAGAATGTCGTAACATTTTCGTTTTTTGAAAATAACTCCATAAGGATGAAATATCAGTGAGGTTTAAGGGTTCATCTTGTTCCCAAACTCTCTCTTTCCTCTTGTTCCCAAACTCTGTTTGGGAACACCATTTCAAACGAAACTCTGTTTCGTGTTTCATTATCGAAACAGAGTTTCGATGCCCATTGTGTTCCCAAACAGAGTTTGGGAACAAGCCTGTGGCAGGCTCAGCAGGCTAATAAGGCTTAACTTGATGCATATGCCCCCTAACCCCTCCCGCCAGAGGTTGTGTCATAATAAACCATAGTGGGGCGTTATCCCTAATTATCCTTGTATTTATCAATAAAGTGGGGAGTAGAACACCAATAGTACGATATTTCATAGCAAATATGGAGAGTAGACTTTTAAAACGTATATTACGACACAGCCTCCCAAGGGAGGGGGATATAGAATCGCCAAAGGTTTCATTTAACTTTGTCTCTTCAATTGGTATAGGTTTTCGTTCTATTCCTAACGGAGCTATCAAAGATAGTATTTCTCAAAACTCGATGAATATAAAAGGATCCTATTCGGCAGAACGAAAACGATCCTTTACCCTTTTAAATCCCTGAAGTGATTTCTCTATGGTCTCTTTTTTTACACAGAAAGCAATTCGAAAATATCCTTTTCTTCTAAAATTCCTCCCCGGGTTTACCAGGATTCCCTCCTTGGCTAGTTCTTGAGTAAATACAAGATCATCCGTGGGACTTTTCGGGAAAATGTAGTAAGTACCTTTAGGCCTCGTAAATGAATAACCAAAGTCTTCCAGGGCATTGCAGAAAATATTTCTTCTTTCTGTATATTCTGTAATATCAATAGAGGTTTCCTGCAGATGAGTAATTACCCGCTGCATAAGAGCAGGGGCACTGAGGTATCCAAGGATGCGATTGGCAAACGTAAGCGCCTCTATAACTTCATGAATATCTTTGATTCCGGGATTTGCTGCTGCATATCCGATTCTTTCCCCGGGTATTGATAGTTGTTTTGAGTAAGAAGCGGCGATGAAGGTGTTTGGGTAAATTTTCGAAATATTTGGAAGGGTAACGTTATCATAGGTGATAAATTTATATGCTTCATCGGAAATGAGAAAAATATCCCTCCCAAACTTTTGGCTCTTTTCGCTGAGGAGTTCTGCAACGGCCTTTATATTCTCTCCAGTATATACCTGACCTGATGGGTTATTGGGATTATTTATGAGGATTGCACGGGTATTGGGGGTTATTTTTGCCGCCAGGGTATCGATATTTATTGTGAAATCGGAGTTTGTCTCCACTACAGTACATACTCCACCGTGATTATCTATGTAATAAGGGTACTCAACAAAATGGGGGGCCAGGATAATGACCTCTTCACCGGGATTGAGTATTGCTTTAAAAATAATATTCAGGGCACCCGTTGCACCGGCAGTCATAATGATATGCTTTGTGTGAAAAGGTAATCCGCTCTCCTTTGATAGCGCCCTGGCTACAGCTTCTCGTGTCTCGGTATATCCTGCCAGCGGCGTATAGCGGTGCATTCCCGGTGAAGAATTTTGTACAACGGCCTTCAGTGTCTCGGTAAAACCGGCAGGAGGTTCTATCTCCGGGTTGCCTAATCGAAAATCACAGATTTCCTTGACCTGGGAAGTCTTTGATTGGTCCTCAAACATTCTTACTGCCCAGGAAGAGGCAATTACTCCCTCTTCTACTTTCCTTGATATTGACATAAATTTTCTCCTATAAGAAATATTTCTATTCTAGTGTATACAACGATACTCATAAAGTAAAAGCAAACTTCATCATATTTTTATAAAATTGAAAATGCAGGGGAGAGGTATTTCAGTGCAGTTTCAGCGCAAGGGTTAGGCCGTCGCCTATGGGTATCAGACTGAGGAGGATTCTCTTATCGTGGAGGAGCTTTTTGTTGAGGGTTTGAATGGCTACCGTACTCTTATCTGTAGCATGTGGATTTAAAACATTTCCGGACCAGAAGACATTATCAATAACAATAAGGCCGCCTGGGCGAACCATTTCAAGTGCACGCTCGTAATAGGTAAGGTAATGTTCCTTATCGGCATCAATGAATATGAAATCAAACGTGCCGGCATGGTTCTCTGCAAGAAGTTTGTCCATTATCTCGAGTGCCGGAGCCAAATAGAGAGAAACCTTTTCTGAAACACCTGCTTCCTGCCAGTAACGGCGGGCAACAGAAGTCCATTCTGTATTAATATCACAGGCAATTATTCTCCCGCGGGGAGGAATCGCAAGGGCTATACAAAGGGAACTATAACCCGTATATACCCCTGCCTCAAATGTTTTTGTTGCTCCCATGAGTTTTACAAGAAATGCCATGAATTGGCCTTGTTCCGGTGAGATCTGCATATGTGCCATGTGATCATGTGAGGTTTCCTCCCGTAATTTCCGGAGAATTTCTGGCTCACGAAGAGAACTTGAGAGCATGTACTGGTAAAGTTCTTCAGTAAGAAATAGTGTTCTGTTTGACATCGTTTTCCCGAATAAGGTAGATTGTATTCTCTATTTCTGTTATAAAATCCTCTAATACATATTCTATAAAATCTTTATAGGCTGTTTTTCCGAGATAAAAGAACTTTCTCAATTGTGTTGGTGTAGGCATTATCAAATACTTATGAAATACTTCTTCTCCTGGCCGACGAACCTGAACCTGTCCTACCGTATATCCAATGAGTTCAGCAAAGATAAGATGATTGACCTTATTTAAACGGAGATTAGAAACATAAACCGTTAACTCCGTACCGTCCTGGATAAATTTTTGCACGGTATCGCGCTGACATAATTTTGAATAGAGAATTTCTTGTAGCGGTGGAATGGGTTCAATTGTTAACGCATCGATAAAAACCTCTTTGAGAGACCGACTGCCAATGACACGGATGGGGCAGGTTTCTCCTTCTTGTACCTGTATACGGTCTTGAAAGTTAAGGGAAAATTGCGCGCACCCCGTTATAAAAAACAGAAAGATAGAGAAAAGTACCCGGTATTTTTTTATGATGAATGTATGCACAGAATGCCTTCCTTTTGTGTAATGAAAAGTAAACGGTAAAACTTCTTTCTGAAAACCGGATTATATATCTTTTTAAAGTACATTTCACCTATTTTTTCTCTACGGAGCAATTATCAAGTGAAAACCAAAAATAATCGAGAAGGAATCGGGGGGCTAAATTTTGGTAATAAATACTTGCAAAAAAAGTAAGCTAACCACGGATGAACACTGATGGAAAAAAGAAAATTATTATCCATTTTTATTTGTGTGCATCCGCCTGCCTGTGCGTGTCCGCACGCAGACAGGTGGTTAATATGGTTTTTAGAAAAGGCTTATGAAATCTGCGTAAATCTGCATTTATCTGCGTCCTATTTTTGTTTTTTGAAATCTGGAATTTATTTGAAACCTGGGATTTGAGATTTAGAATTTAATCCATAAGCCACCTTAAGGGATTACTATGGAGGATCTAAATTTGATACATAAGGCAGGAGCTATTCTTTTAAAGAAGGCCAAACACTATCGGCACAATTACCTCCTCACTCAAATTACCAGGCGAGTTTTAAAAGCACAAAACGCATTAGGTAACCAGAACCTGATGCAATTTTTGAAATGGAAGTATACCGATGAGCATATTCTTGAGCGTTGTGGTGAAATCTATCCGGTTGTGGTATTTCCGGCACCGGATAATCAGATACAATCCCCTGATTCCGTGCTATTGAGTCTGGAGAGGAATAAACCCGGTGACTCAGCTTTATGGTCAGGAGATGCGAAATATCGTGAATTGCAGTATCTGCTCGTTGGGTCTATTCAAGATCGTCTTACATTCACGATGAAGCAACTGGTTACCGGACCTCAATTGGGGCTGAAATGTGAATTAGGAACATACTTTAAATCCCTGGACACGTGTGATTCTCTCGGATGGGAGATTTTGAATGAAGCAATCAGGTTGATCGGGTCTGATGTCAAAACCTTTAAAAAATTCGATAAACAACTTCTGCTTCGTTCCCTTGTACATAAACAAGTCAGAAACCCTGTATATAGTGGAAATTATCGGAGCGCGGCTATTGGTATATCTACCCTCATTGCCTATAAAGAAAAAGACAATTTCTTTCTGTGGTTAAAAAAACGTTCACCTAAAGGAGCAGTCGGGGCCAGTCTCTTTCATGTTATTCCCTCTTGTATGTTTCAGCCTGTGACATTATATTTGGATGAGGAGTTTTCTGTAACCCACAATGTTTACCGGGAATACCTTGAAGAGATTTTTAATAAACCAGAACTTGAAGAGCATGAAAGTGATTGGAGATATTTTTACGCTGATGCACGTATGAAGTATCTGCAACACCTCATAGATACGAATGAGGCTAAACTGTATCTCAGTGGAGTAGCAGTGAATCTTCTTAACCTCAGACCGGAAATTTGTACCGTTCTTTTGATTCGATCAGAGGAGTGGTATAAAAAATATACTCAGCATTCTTTCAATGAAGAGAGATTTCATTTTAACGGAGAATGGGCAGAATTATCTACGGAGAATCCGGACCTTACATGTGGTCGCATACCCTATAAAACAACAGATGAAGAAATTATGAAAAACGTCCCGTTACAGGTAAGCAATATGATTCCTTCAGGAGCAGCAGCTTTTTGGTTAGGGATTGATGTACTTCGCCAGGTACTTTAGGCAATGGAAGCTGGAACATTGCCACCCAATAGATAATTTTACCAATCCATGCTTAACCCCGCTTGTTCATTTGGATTCCATCATTTTGTAACATTCCCGACGATAATGTCTGTTGACCAATCTGATGTCTCAGGCGTATTTCCCTCTTCGTAAAATGCTTGCTCAATATCGTAAATTGAGTTGTCGAGTTTAAAAGGAATCTTAAATCCTTCCTCATTAATGTCCGTAACGACTATCTTGCAAATAGTCCCAAAAGCCCCGAATGGGAGGTCATAGCGGGGATCCGTTGTATCAGGAGATGTCAGGCTATACCAGCCATCGGTTTCTTTGTTTAATATCCAATCCTTGCAAAGCCCTCCATCGTAAGATGAAGTAAGCACTACGTCGTGAGGTTTATCGGTGCCTATCCAGAAACGAAATTTATTAATGTATCTTGGCGCATGTTCGCACCACATAAATATTTCAGCCTGATGGTACTCGATTACGGAAGGGGAGGAAAATCGTATCACACCCTCAATAGTTTTCTTGAAAATAGAAGACGGGTCTATTTCGTCGTGTAATAATGGCGTGCCGGTAACTCCCTTGTATGTAATCTCACTTTCTACGATAAAACGGTCGTCCTCTGGTTTTTTTGGGGTAATGTACTTTATTTTATACTGGCCTTTTACGTCTTTAATTATCTGCTTAAACCTCTCGCGTAATACGTTTATATTTTCTGAAAAAACGTACGTGCCTCCTGTTTCAAGAGCAATGGTTTCCAGCACTTTCTCCTCGCTGCCAGGCCCTATCCCCAGGACGTATATGTGAACATTCCTTTCTTTTGCCAAAGCAACAACGTCATCCGGAGTGTTAAAACTGCTATTATCAAATCCGTCCGACAGGAATACAAGCGCCTTGAAAACATTGGGGTCCGGCTTTTCAGGAAATTGTTTTAAACCCTTCTGCACGGCATCCCAGCAGCTTGAAAAATCACGGTAAATCTTGCCGTAACTAAAGTTGTCAATAGCCTCTTTTGCCACATTTTTATAAGTAGTAAATGCTTGTAAAAGTGCTGGCGGCTCATCCGGACGATGGAATTCTACCACCCCGATCTGATGGGTTTCGTTAAGACTATCAATTAAATCTTTAGCGCTCAATGTCATCTTATCAATATCTTCATTCGTTTCATACATTGACGCCGAAAAATCTAATACAATCATTACCTGTAACTGGAAATCATCCTGCGCATAAAGAAGTGCATGGCTTTCCAAATAATCAATCTCGGTCTTATCTTCCCAAATCTTTATATTTTTCCAGTCAACCTGATTAGAATCAAATAAAATAGCGTGATTATTATGATCTCTTAAAGAAAATATAAATTGAATGGTGCTGGGGGGCTGGTGGTCTGTTGTCTGATTTAACAGCTTAATTTCACGAAGTGGCTGGATAATCTTTATCGGGCTGACCATGTCAAATAATTCAGGATTATTCGCATCCTCAATCCTAATAGCATAGTCCTTACCCTCCCTGAGAAAATCATCAACTTTCCAGTTAAATGAGCCTTGAGCGGTTCCTTCTTTCTTAAAAATATAATTTTCTGCAATCGTTCCGATGTTTACCCCGTTCGAATAGAGAAAAATGTTTACACTTCCACCTACTCCGGCAGTTGCCGTCCATTCTATAGTCTTTTGATCGCCAACAAAAACTGACGTTCCCGTTGATGGTGATATAAGAGTCAATTTCTCCTCTTCTTTTTGCACTAATATCCGGACAGCGCCATCTCCTGCATTTGTTAAAATCTTTAGTTCTTTCAAGGAACTGCCGTAAGGAAGGATATCCCTATTAATTTTCACGCTGACCTTTAAAGGTGTTTCCAATACAGAGCCTGTGGTAGGCATGACCGTAAGCCAGCCCGGGAGGGCCCTGTTATCAATCTCAAACTCTAAATGTTTAACGCCTGGCCTGAAGAATCCCTTAGCCTTTGCCACATTTTTAATAGTAAACTCCATCTCCGTCTCTTTATTTCCAAAATTCAAACTTAATGGAGATATTTCAAGGATTGGCGATGCATCTCTGCGCAGTAGAAGGATAATCAATATCGTTATAAATATGAGAACAAGAGGAATTATAATATTTTTTTTCTTCCTTTTCCTCTTTTCCGGAACATCACCGGCCTTTTTGTCCTCATCTGTTTCTTTATTTACGTTTTTACCGGTGTTTTCAGGTAAATCCTTATTCTTATCCTTATTTGACATTTTTCAATCTCCAGATTTCTTGTATAATTTGCTAAAAGCAACTATTTGGTTGGAATACACGAGTACGTTGTCAACGTCGTTTACGACGATAGATTGTATTATAAAGTCTTTCACAAATGGAAATTAAGACAAAAAATGTCAACAGCAATAAAGTTGACTGTAAAATAAAAAGATTATATATTTATTTCAATTATAAAACAATTTTTTTCCCGTTAAATAAGTTAAAAAAGGTTCTGTTGAATAGCAAAGACATACCTTTGAGCGGATGATGGAAAGAGGAATATCAAGGGAGACCATCAAAGAGGTTTTACTTAAAAGAGAGACCGTTGAAACCTACCTTGACGATAAACCGTATCCAACAAGCCATCTGACGATGGAGCTCAGCCACCGCTGAAGGCAGGCTGTAGTGAGTTGTTAGGAAAATTCAAATTAAACATAAAAAATCTTATCGGCAAAAAATTGTCGATGTATAGGCGCCAAGCGCCTAATAACCTCGCCTGTTGATGAGACAGCATGAGATTTTGCTTTCCTGTTGTTGAAACCACTGAACAGATCCACAACCGCCATGAGTTCGGGCACAGCTTCATCATCTGATCCTAACTTCTGCACCGCAGAAGTGTGAACGGCAAGTCAATATTCACAACCATTTACCGCTGACACAGCCACTGCAATAATTTCTTTCGTCAAGCGGTCGAGTTTCCCTGGCTCAATCATGACTGCCTTGACTTTGTTCCAATTCGCCTCCAAATAGTCTGGCTTAGAAGCCATGACCTTGTAGAGATTAGGGACAAAGCCAATTCCGAGGCGGGACTTGATGTCCTCGTAAACATCTTTGACCTTGCCTGTGGCCTCTGCTTCAGGCACCATCTTGATAGATGCCATTTTTTTCCTTTCTGAACTCATAGTCTGAATAACGACGTAAATAAGCGGCGGTGCTGTTCGCCATCCGCTTAATTTGCTTGTTATGTCATTATTGATGCGCTACCAGCCCATATGCATGTACTTAAAACCCCGAAGGGGTGAAATGATTATAGTAAAAGAATAAACCACAGACTAATAACCCCGAAGGGGTGACATTATGAAGCTGTTAGTTCGACAAGCTCACTACAAGGTTTTGGCACCACCGTTCCGGGTTAGCTGTTATTTTCATTTTTTATTTACA
>SOER01000055.1 GCA_021646405.1 Candidatus Loosdrechtia aerotolerans | reverse complement strand
TTTATAGTTAAAGTGTTATAAAAATTTTACCATAGAAATTTATTTCAAAAAGTCAAGCAAAAAATTACCTCCATACAAAAAATTTTGTTGAGTATTTGCTTCGCAAATACTTAACCGGACAATGCTGTAGTATTGTAAGAATTATACCTCGTTCATCATGCTACTGTGGTTATTTTCATTTTTAGATTATTAAAATCGACAATAGCATCCTTTTCGAAGTTCATGATAAACAATGGATTGCAAAAAGAGAATACAGAAAGAATAAAGTGATGAATAAATATGCAAGACTTTAATTATCTTTCAGACAGTGATTTATTATTTCTTATTGAGAATTATGTAACCAAGAGAAATGATTATGAACACATAGCAAATCTCATAAAAGGCGATATTGACATTATCGGTCAAATGGTTGACAGTGACCGCGTTTTTGAAAAGGTAATGCACGAAGGAAACAAAATCCTTCATATATCACCTTATTTCTTATTTACCCTACTCCTGAGAAGAATATTTAAACTCAAAAAGGATGATAAGAGGTTTATTGAAGATACCCTTGATGAGCTTAACAGTACAGAACAATTGCATCCATGGAATGAGAAAAAAATTGCAGACTTACTCAGCAGTACTGATGTTCCAAACTATCTTGCGAATGTACTTGCCCTTTTTATGCAAACGTCCCGGTTATACCAAATAGAAAACGATGAAGAAAAACATTATCGTTATATTATCGATATGATCGAAGAAATACAGCATTCAGATAACATCCGTAAATTTTATATTTATTGCCATATTGGCAATTATGCATTATTTTTTACTGGAATGTTTCAGGAATACATTGAGCATAAATTTAAATATAGAAAGAGCCTGATAGATACCCGATATTATATTAATTTTGGAAAAACCTATTTTGGTCTGGCCTCTGAGCACGGCATGGCAAGAGAGCAGGAGTTAGATGATACCTTATATTCCATATCAGAAGGATTTGAAATCATTACAAAACTACTCCATTCTCTGCGGGACGAATATTTCACATCAAATAACATAAAATTCACACCGCCAGCATAAGCAAAATTTTAATAGATTAGGTATGGTGTGGCACCAGAAAATTGGAAAATGTACCGATAATCTTATTTTGAATCGCGCTAGTCCTGCTTCTATTTAATTTTTCAACATATGGTATTTGTTTTTAAGTTTTTCACGAGCAGTGTCTTTCGTAAATTTCCAGCTTACCGTTGTACGTTTTTTTATTACGATTTTCAGCCCATGCAAGGATAATGGATTATTTTTTAATACATCGGCATCAGTAAAGATTTATTATTAAGAAGATAACAATTGGCTTCTTATAGATGTATTGACATCTGAATAACATTGTTATAACTTTACTATAATCTTCATTTAAAACATTGGATTTATTAAGGAAATAGATTATGCGTCGTAAAATATGCATTATAGGAAATAGCTATGGAGTTTCTATTCCTAAAGAGATCCTTGAGAAACTTCAATTAACTCCAGGTACACAGGTTGAAGTAAAAGTGGATGAAAAGGCAAAAAAGATAATTATTGAGCCTTCCGTTCGTGAATCTTTTCAGGATACTGTAGATAAAGAATTTGCCGCACAAGTAAATGACTTCATAGAGCGATACAGACCTGCCCTGAAGACCCTGGCTGAAAAATGAACTATATACCCCCCGGGCAAGTCCTCTTTATTCATTATCGCATAATAGAGGAAACAGGTGGTAGTCATGGCATTCGTGACCTCACATTGCTTCAATCATCACTAGCAAGACCTATGGCTACCTTTGATAAAAATGATCTTTACCCGGATATATTTTCCAAAGTTGCGACCCTTATGCATTCCATAATCAAGAGTCACCCTTTCGTAGATGGGAATAAAAGAACTGCAATAACAACTGCATCGATCTTTCTTCTGAGAAATGGTGATTATCTGAGGGCATCAAATAAAGAACTCGAAAAATTTACCTTCAAAGTAACAGCAAAAAATATCGAACTACATGAGATTGCAAAGTGGTTTAAAAGGTATTCCACAAAAATAAACACATAAGCTAAGGTATAAGTTCATTTGAATTCTTCGAACAGAATAAGGAGGCCGGAAAGGTTTTCAACCGTACGATGACAAATCTTTCGTTATCAGTTATTCCGACGATTGTCGAGACTTATGATTTTACTGGCGTAGGCCTTCTGCTCACAAACAACCAACAGACCATCGGAGCACTTAGGTTCTCTTTCATCCTAAACGTTGATGCTTCTTGCCACCAGGTCGAAGAGTATTCTGTTCAGGGCCGCCCAGGGGAGATATGGGTGTTACAGAATTGGGATACCTTGCAAATTACCTTCGAGAATCAAACCTATGCGCTTCACCTTGGATTTGATGGTAAATCTCTCAGCGTTAATGAATTTGTCAGATTTGTTCCATGAATAGCAGACGAGTAAGGTTGAAAATATATTACATTATTCGGAAGAAATATACTTCGATACTGCAACCCAACGTTTAATTGCAGTAGGTAAACATGATGATAGGCCGTCATGGTTTCAGGTCGTTTTTTTTAAAGCCTTTCTTACGCTTTCTAAACAAATGGATTCTACTACTTTTAACTCTACCAGTTTTATATACGGCTGTTCTGCAGACACCTAATGCACTGATTATTTCGTCAGCGATCTTACCCTCATTTGCCAGCAATAAAATACGTGCCCGATTTATTGCTCTTGCTGATTTTTTCCCTTGTTTTACATACGTTTCTAATTCTTCTTGTTCTTTTTTGCTTAATTGAACGGTATATATTTTTTTGGCATAATTGCCTCCTTCCTTAGAGGTAGTATACCAAATTATATTTATAGGTGTAGTTTACCTGACATTCAAGAGGTTTTTATCAGGGTAAGGAATTTTGTTGTACTTTTTTGGTGTTTGGTCGTGGGTGCGTGCAGGCTAAAGACCTGCGGCTACATTTACAGAAATATCATTGCCTTTGGCAAATGAAGAGTGTTTGCAGGGGAGGTGTGTTTCTGTTATGCTATAACTATATACGAACGTACCTGATACCTGCAAGGTCTATTGTCAAATAAATTGTAACCAGGATAAAACCCATGAAGATTCTTTTACTGTTTCCACCGGATTGGCTCCCGTCAGAGCCTTACTTAAGCCTGCCTTCCCTTACCTCTGTATTACGCAGGGCAGGGCATGAGGTAATACAGAAGGATATAAATGTAGAAATGTATGAGATGATGTTCAGTAATTCCTTCCTCCGGCATGTACAGAAAAGGATTGAGCATGAGCTGTCTCTCCTTCAGCAGGTTTCAAAAACTCAATCCTTAAGTAAAGATGATCAGGCACTGATGGAACAGCTCGCTGGCTGCACGAAGGAGTGCATTGCTCAACTTATAGCGGACGCTGAAAGGGCAAAGGCCATTCTCCGGAGAAACGATTTCTATGATATTCATAAGCTGGAATGGGCTACCGATTGTATTCACCGTACTATGACTGTTGTTTCGCTCGGATACTATCCGGCAAGGATATGCTTTCCACCTTTTGAAACGGATTTGATGTACCAATCCTTTATATCATCCGAACTCCTGAAGGCAGTCGGGGACGAACAGGTTAATGTTTATCGTGATATCTATCGATTTCTTGTTGACCCGGTTGTAGAGGCAGAAAAACCCGGGGTTATTGGTATTTCAGTTGTTCAAAAAAGACAGATAATCCCTGCCTTCACCTTTTGCAAAATGATTAAGGAACGGTATCCGGATATTCATATCACCCTGGGAGGAAATATCATTACCCGCATCCGGGATATTTTGGTAAAAAAACCTGAATTATTTCAATGGTTCGATACCGCTATTCTGTACGAAGGGGAAAGTGCACTTCTGGAATTGGTTGATGTCCTCGATAATAAAGGAAAAAATCTCTCGCAGGTACCCAATCTTATTCATAAGGATGAAAAAGGTATTCATTTCAATTCAGGTATCTCTTCAGAAGACCTGGCAAAATTGCCCCCTCCGGATTTTGACGGCTTGCCGCTGGAAAAATATTTTGTTCCGGAACTGGTCCTCCCCTATCTTGCTTCCCGCGGTTGTTACTGGGGGCGCTGTACCTTTTGTGATCATTCCCAGGGGTATACCGGGGGATTCCGTACCAAGCGGGTAGATCAGGTAATCGAAGAGATAAAATTCCTCAAGAAAAAATACAAGAACCGGCACTTTCACTTTACCGATGAATCCTATCCCTCTGCCCTATTTAAGAAACTTTCCAGAAAACTGATTGAAGAGAAGGTAGATATTGCATGGACTACCCATTTGCGGTTTGAAAAAAATCTCACCGGTGAGGATGTCTGGAATGATGCTGCAAGATCGGGTTGTAAATACCTCCATTTTGGTCTGGAGTCGGGAAATGAACGGGTTTTAAAGCTGATGGGCAAGGCTACCGATCTGGAAACAATTAAAGCTATTTTACGGAGGTCGGCGGAGGCCGGGATATGGAACCACTGCATGGGATTTTTTGGTTTTCCGGGGGAGACCTCAGAAGAGGCGGAGGACACCATACGTTTTCTGCATGAAAACGGGGAGTATATACATTCCGTTGGTTTTATGACCTTTGTGCTTGGAAAACACAGCCCTGTCTCTATGGAGCCTGAAAGATATGGTATATCAGTCTACAAGAACCCCGAATGGGACCTTGCCATGGACTATTATTTTACGGTAAATAAAGGGTTGGGGGTTTCAGAGGCCCTTGAGGTATTTGAAGATTTTGAACGTAAGCATGATGAAAAATGGGACCTTCGCACTTACGTCAGGGAATATATATTTTTGTATATCGATTATTTTAAAACCAACACATTGAACCAGCTTTTAACAAAAGAAAGAATAATAGGACACAGATAAAAACGGATAGACACTGATTTTAAAAAATTTTTTATCCGTATTTGTCATTCGACTGAGTTCACGACGAAGCAGGTGAGCAGGCGAGCAAATGTTCAATGAATGTTGGGTGAAGAGTGGCAATTGTCCCCTTCTTGGTGCTCATCCTTACCCATATCTTTAAAATACCTTTGTGATGATCCCTCTGTGACCCTCTCACTCCTCTTTACAATAAATACATTAACAGAAAGATAATAAGGGAAATAATTGCTACAATGGAAATAAAGTATCGGTTTTGGAAGAGAGATGTTGATGTTTGCAGGTTTGGTGTATCTTCTTCTTCCGGAAGATCCAGGCCGTCGTAGATAGTATCGTCTGACCAACCCGTGTTTCTATCCGATCCGCACTCCGGGCAGGCCAGGGATTTCAATGGTACTTCAGCGCCACAATTCGGGCAAGTAAAATAGTCTGCCATACCTATCCTTTATTAAAAATAAACAAATAAAAAACCCCAATATCTTTTTACCAATATTGGGATTCTTTATAGTGTTATTATTATAATTATATTGCGCCGATTACTCTGTTTCTTTTATATACTATAACTGTTTAGTTGTTTCTACTTTAAGATAAGAGTACGCTTTTGAATAAATTTATAATTTAACAACTTTTGATGCTTTGTAACCTTTGTGGTCTTTAATGACTTCAAAATTGACCTTATCTCCTTCAGCAAGGGTTCTAAACCCGTTGCTCTGGATCTCAGTCTGATGTACAAAAACATCGGTTCCATTATCCTGGGTAATAAAACCAAAACCTTTCTTGTCATTAAACCATTTTACTGTTCCAGCTGCCATATTAAATCACCTCCTTTCCTCTATCGAAAAATGTTAGAAAAATTTAGAAAAAAAAGGCTACAATAGCTGCGACTATTGTAGCCTTTTTATTACATTTACAGATCATATTGATGCGAATTTGTAATATAGCCAAGTGTCAACTATGTGTTATTAACAGTATATTATCATATAGTACCTATAAGAACAATACAAAAATAATATATTTTTGTATATACTTCTCTTTTCCGTGATTGTATTTATCGTGTCATCAGGGCAACAACACGGTCAATCTCAACTGGCAGGCTAACGTCTTCATAAGCAGGTAGTGCTGATACCGTAATTTCCAGTTTTTCCGAATTGAAGGTCAGCCACTCTGGAGGCTTGATATCCGTCCGTTCTACCAGTTCCCTGTAAAACTTCTGCAGATTCTCGCGGTTGCGCACTGCAATGACGTCTCCGCTGTATACCTGGATAGATGGAACATTCATTGTTCTGCCATTGAGCTGGAAATGAGTATGCGTCACACCCTGACGCGCCTGTGGACGGGTCGATGCCAGACCACCCCGGCAAATGACATTATCAACCCTTCGTTCGCAAAGCATCATTAAGTTCTCCCCCGTATTGCCTTTCATTCGTGTAGCTCTGTTGAAAAGTCTTTTAAATTGGCGCTCGTTCATCCCGTAATAGAGCTTTATCTTTTGTTTCTCCATCAGAGCAAGACCGTATTCGGAAACTTTGCGACGGCGTGCCGCCATGCCCGGAGGCCTTTTACGCCGTTCAAATGCCCTAATCGCACCTGCATTCTCAAAAATCACCATACCTAAACGGCGATTTATCTTTGCCTTTGGCCCTGTATAATGACTCATGATAAACTCTTCTTGTTCATATCCAAAACCTCATTTGATACCTGTCATTAAATATAGCTAACCATAGATTGGTGAAATATCAAGGCGAAAATTACATAATTTCTCAGGTTCAAGGTTCAGGGTTTAATGCTTAAGGGAAGAGTGAGGCTAACCGCCCAGAGTCCTTCATAACCTCTAAACAGTTGCTTAATAGTTACTACCTGACTCGGAGTGTTATAGTTTTGTGAGGCTGGCGGAGGAAACTATCAAACGCTCATTGCAAATTTCTTTCTCTGATATTGAAATCTTTTCTTCTTTGACCTGTATACCCTGTTTTGTAATAATTTCCGCAATAAATTCTGCAAATTTACGTGTAGGCTCTTTTGATACCGCATCACTCTGCTTAACATAGTTAAGCATAAATTCCATTCTTAACAGCTTATCATAAACCAAACCTGCAGATTCAGCACCGTCTTCCCATTTCAGGAGCACATCCTCTCCAACCCCAACTTGTTCTGCAAGTTCTGCAGCTTCCAGTTTCATCTGTTGTCTCATAAATCTTATCTCTCTCCCGGTCAGTAAATCATTCTTCTGCAATATTTTTTTTACGATTAACGAGTGCAGCCCTTCAACCTTTGGAGTCTCCCCACAAGCACATTTAGATACAGGGATATCTGAGAGGTAAATATTATCCAACCCAGACATTGTATAGTGGTAATTTTTTACAACTGTTATCTCCACTTTTTTACTACATATAACACATTTCACTTTTTACTCCTCCAGCCTGTTATAGGCAAAATTTTATTTTTCCATTTCATTCAGAATCGGAAAAACAATTCCTGTTGGTTTTTGTTCCGTGTCTTTATAGTATACCTCCATTTGCCAGTTTTAAAACCTTTATTTTACTTGTACAAGCTAACGTAACCTGCTTGTTCTACGATCTTTTGTCCTTCAGAACTCTTTATAAAATCTACGAATTTTTTTATTCCTTCCCGGGGCTCACCGTTGGTAATTAACAGTAAATCTCTTGTAATAGGAAATTTCCCCTTGTTAATATTCTCTATTGTTGGTTCTACAGTCTCCCCATTGTTTAAGATAATAGACACCCCTTTTACATCATCATTAAACCATGCATGAGAGAGCATACCAATAGCAGCATCACTTTGTGCAATCGCGGTTTGTTCTTCATTATTTGAACCCAGTACTAAATCAGCGCCGGGGGCATCCGCTTCTTCATCTCCCAGTACTTTTTCCATAAATACGTGACGGGTTCCTCTTGCCCTTTCTTTATCAACTACCAGGATTTCTTTATCAGGACCACCTATTTCTTTCCAGTTCTTAATTTCTCCTTTATAGATTTCAGCAATCTGCTCTATGGTTAGCGCCTTTACTCCGGCGTGATAAATTTCAGAGGAAACAACGGCCGCTACTGCATCCTTCCCAATCCGGTGTATAACAAATTGTACATCAGGATACTTTTCAATTTCTTTTTGGGTAATATTCCTTGAGATCATCCCAATATGAATCTTCTGTTCCCCTAATAGATTAATACCTACTCCAGACCCTCCTGCATTTACTACGATATTCACATCAGAATGGTTTTGCCTGAATTGTTCGGCTGCGTTAGAAACTACTGGTAAAACGGTTGTAGAGCCTGCGCACCGGATCGTCTCTTTTTGGGAAGGGGAACAACCAGTAGTTACAACAAGAGACAACAGAAAAATACAGATAAAACCTACCCTCATTATTTGTTCTCCTTTGAACAGATGACATGGATAAGTATTGACAAAATATTACAATATTTTATACTGATTTACATAATTACTAATTTACACAAATTACCAAGCGGGTTCAAGTTTATAACTTGAACCCCATGTCTTATATTGTTTATTTAATCATCGATTATAAGTACCTGACCATAAGTCATTGTACCTTAAATAGGACGCAGATTTTATAATATTAACCACGGAAGGACACTGATAGAGAAAAGAAAATTATTATCTGTTTTTATCCGTGTGCATCCGTACTACAATCCATCAACTTCTTGTTTTTTCTGCGTGTTTTTTTTATGCCGCCATTTCCGTAAGTATTTTAATATCAATGGCTGAAGCTGTCATCAGCGAAAATGAAGCAGAAAGCTCCGGAGGAGCGGCATGTTAATAGAATGGTTCATGGCTCATGGCTCATAGTTTTTAGTTATCAGCTATGAGCTATCAGCTATCAACTATATCTTCTATGCCGCTCCTCCGGAGCTCAAGAGTGGTACTCATTGTTTTTCTATTCATATATCGCTCCTAACGGAGCTTTTCACTGCAGGTATAAGTATCTGTACATAAATATTTGCATAGTGAAATCCTTATTAATAAAATGTACAAAAATTTGTGGTCAGGTACTTATATGGTGCTACTATCCAAATAAACTTATAGGTTCAGGCTGCAAACCTGAACCCGCCGGAAGTTTCCTTTATTGAGATTAACCTTAAAATAAATTAGAGGATGTGTACATGACACACGCCGAGCAACTGGCAGCATTTGTTGTACGGATATCATATGATGATCTCTCAGAAATGGTCCGCCAGCAGCTCAAGATCCGGATTCTGGATGCCCTTGGTTGTGCAATAGGCGCCCTGGACGGAGAACCTGTCAGATTCATCAGAATGCAGACCGAGGATTTTGGAGGAACCAATCTTTGTTCCATGATCGGAGGCTGGCAGACGTCCCCGGACCGAACGGCATTCTATAATGGCGCACTAGTCCGATATCTTGATTTCAACGACAGTTACCTGGCAAAAGGAGAAACCTGCCACCCCAGCGATAATCTCAGCGCTGTATTAGCGGCCGCTGAATATGCAAACAGGAGCGGCCGGGAATTTCTTACTGCACTGGCTGTCGCTTATCAAGTTCATTGCAGACTGAGCGATGAAGCCCCTGTACGGGCCAGAGGATTCGACCATACAACCCAGGGAGCATATGCAGTAGCGGCTGGTGTATCTAAAGCGCTGGGCTTAGATCGGATAAAAACTACCAATGCCATTGCAATGAGCGGAACGGCCTTTAATGCCTTGCGGGTAACCAGAACGGGGACACTCTCTCACTGGAAGGGGCTTGCCTACCCGAATACTGCACTTGGCAGCACCCACGCAGCCTTCCTTGCAATGCGGGGTATCACAGGTCCCCCTGAAGTATTTGAAGGAAACAAGGGCTTTATGGAAGCTATCGCCGGACAGTTTAAGATTGACTGGTCTCACGAAAACCTGGAACGAGTAACGCAAACAATACTCAAAAGATATAATGCAGAAATTCATTCCCAATCAGCTATCGAAGGTATCCTTGAACTAAAGCGAGAACATGGCTTCACGGCAGCTGATATAGAACAAGTCGAAATCGAAATCTTTGAAGTGGCATATAACATCATTGGTGGCGGCGAGGAGGGGGACAAAACGGTTGTAAGAACAAAGGAAGATGCCGATCATAGTCTTCCCTATATAATAGCTGTTGCACTACTCGATGGCCATGTTATGCCTGAACAGTACAGTCCCGAACGCATCCGGCGGGATGATGTCCAGGCGTTACTCAGAAAAATCCTGGTACGTCCGTTCGATGCGTACAGCAGACGCTTTCCAGAAGAGATGCCGTGCCGTATAGTTGTCTCACTCTCCAATAAAAAGGTATTTATTAAGGAGAAACGGGATTATGAGGGATTCCACACCAACCCTATGCATTGGGAAACTGTGGTTCAGAAGTTTGAACGGCTTAGTCAACCATACACTGATGCCTCTTTACGTCTTAAGATCATTGATACCGTTGCAGAGATAGATGCAATCCGTGTTGAACATTTAACACGATTGCTGACAAGAGTTCACGTTCCATAGTTTTTGAATTTAAAAATTTATCATTTACTTATATCTATGATAAAAAAATCTCAGGAGAATCAATCATGACTCAATCTGAAACCGACTCTACCGAACGGGCATTTGCATTCATAAAGGTTAATGAACGCCAACCAAAGCCGCGTACACAGGGTGTAACTGAGATTCGGGGACCATATTATACACCAATGGGTAAGCACTATTTACAGGATATCCTGGAAACAATGGGGTTGTATGTCGATACATTAAAATTTGCCGGTGGATCATTTAGCCTTATGCCGCGGCAGGTAGTCAGGAAACTTATTGATCTCTGTCATTCATATAATGTTCGGGTCTCTACAGGTGGATTTATAGAGCGTGTACTAATGCAGGGTGCTGATGCTGTCAACCGTTATATCCAGGAATGCAGGGATCTCGGATTTGATATTATAGAAATCTCAAGTGGTTTTATCGTTATACCAACAGAAGATTTGGTACGTCTTATTGAGAAGGTACAAAAAGCAGGATTGGATGCCAAACCGGAAGTAGGAATTCAATTTGGAGCAGGAGGCGCGAGCACGGTATCTGAACTCGAGGCGGAAGGAACACGTGACCCGGAATGGACCATCCTGCAAGCCAGACGTTTTTTGGAAGCCGGAGCGCACATGGTTATGGTTGAGTCCGAAGGTATTACTGAAAACGTGCAAACATGGCGCACCGATGTAGTCGCAAAAATTATTAATGCACTCGGCCTGGAGAAGGTAATGTTTGAGGCCGCTGATCCGGAGGTTTTTGCGTGGTATATCAAAAACTACGGTCCCGAGGTTAATCTGTTCGTTGATCACAGCCAGATCGTTCAGCTTGAAGCTCTACGATCAGGTATCTGGGGAACAAAAAGCCTCTGGGGCAGAGTGCTGACATATAAAGGCTAAAAATGCCTGTAAGACAACGAAAGATATTTTATAAAAGCTTTACATAGGAAATAAACGTGATGCATGAACGTGAATTAATGAAAATTGCTTTGGAAGCCCGTAAGAATGCATATGCACCTTATTCAGGGTTTAAGGTTGGGGCTGCGCTTCTGGCCAGGAACGGGAAAATATATACGGGGTGTAATGCCGAAATATCGACGTACAGTAATACGATATGTGCCGAAAGGAGCGCGGTGTTTAAAGCGGTGTCAGAGGGTGAACGTACATTTGAAGCTATAGCAATAACAGCAGGTACCGACGACTATATTTACCCATGTGGGATATGCCGGCAGGTTTTTGCTGAATTTTGTGATAATGATTTTAAAATAATCTGTACAAATGCTCAGCATAAATACGAAGTTTATACCCTGGGAGAACTTCTTCCAAAAGCATTCAAGCTCAAAAATTATAATGATCTCTTGTAGCTTGTAACAGTATTCAATCCCGTGACACCAATCCCGTCCATTTACTTACTACCTGGAACATACGATAATTGTGGTTCCTCAATAATATTTATCGCAACAAATGTCTCCATGTTTTTTAAAAGATATTGGCATTCTGTACTAAGGTGCCGCAGGTGCAAACGTTTGCCAAGGTTAAAATAGCGTTCAGCAAGCGATTTGATGGCTTCAATGCCTGAGTGGTCACATAACCGGGAGTGTCTAAAATCTATCACAATATTCTCAGAGTCCTTATGCGGATCAAAATGTTCAAGAAACTTTCGGACAGATCCAAAGAACAATGGACCACGCAAGGCATAGACACTGACGCCCTGTTCATTCACGTATGGGTGGATTTTTATGGTATTACCACTTTTCCATGCAAAAACCAGAGCGGAAATAACTACCCCTGCTGCTACCGCAATAGCAAGATCCGTGAATACCGTTATACCGGAAACCATGACTAATACAAACGCATCAGCACGGGGAATCTTATGAAGGATGCGGAAGCTTGACCACTCAAACGTACTGAATACCACCATGAACATGACCCCTACCAGCGCCGCAAGCGGAATCATTTCAATGAACCCCGAGGCAAACAAAATACACAAGAGCAGGAATATTGCAGCTGAAATACCTGATAACCGCCCGCGACCTCCGGAATTCACGTTGATCATACTCTGGCCGATCATAGCACACCCTCCCATCGTGCCAAAAAAACCGGCTACTACATTTGCAATACCTTGTCCAAGGCATTCCTTATTGCTTTTTCCACGGGTCTCTGTTACTTCATCCACAAGGGACAACGTCATCAGGGATTCCAGGAGGCCAACGGCAGCAAGGACAACGGAGTATGGCCATATGATCTTCAGTGTTTCCCAATTCAAGGGGATCATAGGGATATGAAATTGCGGTAATCCTCCGGCAATGGAGGCCATATCACATACCTTCAGGGTTTCAAGGTTACACCCTATCACCGCCGCAGTAACCACAACAATTGCAACCAATGGTGCCGGGACAGCACGTGTTATGCGTGGAAGAAAGTGAATGATTGCCATCGTAGTCCCTACCAACCCTAGCATAACCCATAAGGTAGTTCCACTCATCCAGACCAGTGTGTCCGAATCCCCTGATATTTTGAAATATTGCAATTGGGAAAGGAAGATAACGATTGCAAGGCCATTGACAAAGCCGAGCATAACGGGATGGGGTATCAAGCGAATAAACTTACCCAGGCGTAAGCCCCCCGCAGTTACCTGAATAATTCCCATTAGCACGACTGCGGCAAACAGATATTCTTCACCATGCTTTGCAACGAGCTCGATCATAATAACAGCCAGAGCCCCTGTTGCTCCTGATATCATCCCTGGCCTGCCCCCGATAGTCGCAGTAATGAATCCTACTATGAATGCAGCATATAAACCTACGTGCGGTTGTACACCAGCAACAAAAGAAAATGCAACCGCCTCTGGTATTAATGCCAGCGCCACCGTTAAACCGGATAAGATATCATCCTTTATGTTTACACGTTTTTGAAAATATGAATAAAACATAGCACCATCGTATGAAATAGGATTTTTTCGATATTCAGGAAATTCAGTGATTCGTGGTATGTGGGTGTAACATGCATACACAAAGAGGAGTGATGGTATACCCTTTTATTAAATCACCTGTTTAAACAGACAGGAAGAAATGTATTACATGCGTATCATAAAAGTTTATTACTGTAGTAGGGTTCAAATAAACAAAATCTCTTACGTAAATATTCACAAAAAAACCGAACGGAAAGGGTAAATATACCGTCTTTAGGGTGTTGTGTCAATAATTATCTTGTAAAAGATTATAAAAGGATAGATGTCAAGAATGGGGATATACCATATATCTGACATTCAAGAGGTTTTCAGATGAAGAGGTTCTCAAAAAGATACCTGCAGGTGTTGAGATAATTCAGTGTGCAGGAGAGGAGAGAAAAAAGACAAAAAATCCCTCCCCCTTCGATAGTGAAATCCGAAATGCTAAATCCGAAATACGAAACAAATTCTCAATTTCAATTTTCAAATGTTCAAAACACGGTTTTTTCCATTGGAATTTTGTATTTTGGAATTTGTTTCGTATTTCGTGCTTCATGTCCAGTTATCGGGTTGAAAATATGTGGGCAAGGATGAGCCAGAGGGGGACAGGTGCATGCATGGGGCTGAAGATACCTTGCTGTATTTTTTCCAAAGCCCAAAGGACTTTTTCTCTGATTGCACGGGGTAAATATTTTCCCCTATGATGACAAAAAGCAGCGAACTTATCGCCTCCGTAAGGAGGCTATCCCCCTCTGGAAGGGGCGAAGGGGGAGGGAAAAGGAGATTTCTCTGCACCTGGCCACATATTATCTTTGATGGCATGATATATCAACCTTTTGTATGCTATATATCTCACTCCACTTGTTCCTTGTACTCGCTTGGCACTATAACCTTTAATGCATCCCTGGCAATACTGAAATGCGCCGGCGTTTGCACGGTCACTTCACCATCGATATCTACATATTGCGGCGGGTTAGTCTTAACAAATACTTCATGAGTGGAAAAATAGTTCGACTCGCTCAATAGGGTGTGCTTTCCGAGAAAAAATGCAGTCCAGGTCTTGAGGAGCTGCCAGCGGCTGTATTCACCCATAGTGAAAACCGCAAGCTTATGATTGTCTAAGCGTGTTTCCGGTGCAACCAGACCGCCACCCTGAAAGCAACCGTTTGCAATAACGACCTGATGCGTCTTTATAGTAATATTTTTCTCCTGAGCAATAAAGTGGCAATCAAATGGCCTGAATGTAAAACTACATTGTACGCCCACGATCCCGTACGCCACCCTTCCAAGGTACTTTTTCAGGTGGCGTGAAATTTTGCGGGCTACCATGGTAGTCAGGCCTATGCTTGAGACATTGGCGAAGTAATCGTCATTCACCTTGCCAAGATCAATATGAACGATTTTCCCCCGAACAATCACATCAACAGCACTATCGAGGTCGGATGGAATCTCCAGTGTTTTTGCAAAATAATTTCCGGTACCCAGGGGCAAAATACCCAGCACGATATTTTGGCATGCAAGATAATCAATGACTGAGCTTATGGTACCGTCTCCACCACCAACAATAATGAGCTTGCATCCGCGCCCAATCGCCTCTTTTACCACTTCAGGAATACGCATAGGATCTTGCACGGAATATGATGCTGCAAGCAAAACCCCTCTCTTATCCAGCATATCCATTGCTTGAGAATAGAGGCGCTCTCCCTTACGAGAGTGAGCGTTTACAATCAAGACCACACTTTTTTCTTCTTTAATCAATTTTTCAAAAATCCTGTTTTACAAGCATGTTTTACCGGCATAATAAAAGATCTATGAGTATAATCTCAAAAATATATTTTCCAATTAATACGGCATAATCTTATTGTAAGACATGAAACAAGAACACCAATAATCATCCCCCCGAATACATCAAAGGGATAGTGATGTCCCATATATATTCTATCCAGTCCAATAAGCAGGGCAAAAATGAGGACAGCACACCGTTCTCTTTTTTCAAAAGGGAGAAAAAAATAAAGCGTTGCCAGTGAGAACGCTACCGCCGTCTGTGTTGATGGAAACGAATAATCATGAGGAACTGGCATGAGCAGGAACACATTGTCGAGTATTCGGAAGGGACGGGCACGATGAACAATGGGTTTCAGGATAAGTTCAGTAATAATAACAGTTATTACGGCAGATATTACGCCAACTCTTGCCAGCGTACGACGGCGCCCATCCCTTGAAAAAAGGAAAATCACGAAAAACGGGTAGTAAAGGAACCCGTATTGTGTACTCATGTGAATAAACACCGCTATGGTATCAAATACCCTATTATGCGGGAGTTGATTCACAAAATAAAACAATGCGATGTCGATAGCAATAATGCTCTCCGCTACACTTTGCGATATATCGTTAAACCGAGGGCTAACATAACAACAAAAACTACAATAAAAATAAAAAATAAAATCTTGGCAATTGTTGCAGTTGCAATAGCAATGCCTCCAAACCCGAAAACAGCAGCAATAATGGATATAATAAAAAAGACAAGAGCCCAGTAAAGCATAGTGCGTTTCCTCCCCTATCCAATTAAACAAGAGATAAAATATAACGATATAACCAACATTCAAGAGGTTTTCCTATATGGTTTATTATGATACAGCCTCCCGCCAGAGGGGACAATTGCCATTCCCCATCCAACGTTCGCAGAAAGTTTGCTCGCCTGCCCGTGAACAAGATAAATAAATCAATGAAGACTCTACAGGATGTTAATTTTTTTACTGAAGAGAAATTTTGCAGGACTTTAAAAAAATTTTGCTATAAGGTGATATAAAGGATTGATTGAAGTAAAACCGGTAATACAACTTCTTGTGTGTAAGGCGAATTCTATAGAGTAAACCTATATTTTTAAGCTTTTATTCACAATATTTATGGTATAAAAACACTTTTTGAATCTTGATTATGGTATATCTCAAAACTTATACCACCGTGGGAAAAAAGATTATTTATATTAAAAATGCAGGGCAAATCATTCGCATGAATATATGAGAGGTAAAACGCATCTATTTAAGAATGTAACATATCACAAAAGTGTGCCGCCACAGAATGTGACATGCACAATCAGTTTTTATAAAAGTCAATTACAACTATTCGGCAACAGGGCACAAAACGGGTTTAGCCTCTCGATTACTTCACAACTAAGTACCTGACCACAAATTTTTGTACGTTTTTATTAATAAGGAGTTTGAACAACTTATGACTTTTACGTGCGGAATGTAGGATATAGGTAACGTTTTTCATTAAAATTGTTGCGAGTAGGTATACTACTTTGACAAGAGAAAGGAGTATTTATGAAAACCTATAAAACCAAATCCTTTTTAAAGCCCAAAGGGCTTTTCTCTGATAGCCCAGGGTAAATTTTTACCCTGGGATAATGAAA
>SOER01000054.1 GCA_021646405.1 Candidatus Loosdrechtia aerotolerans | reverse complement strand
CAAAACAGCGGATATCTAATATTCAATTTAAAGATTTTGAACAAACAAAGAAGGCTTTTAAAAAATTTATTTATCCTAGAAAATTCCGTTATGCTATGTGACATTTTGTTTTGAGATCACTATACTATAGTCCCGTAAGCCTTTGTTATCAGTACAATCAAGAAAGTAGCAACAGGAAAGCATACGGGTGTTGGGAGTGCAAGCATGGAAGTGGAGTTCCTTGATTCAATGAGCAATGAGCGCATTGCTGCTGCTATTGATACAAGATCGGGTGGAAAACTCGCAGGCTGGTCTAAATATGGAGCAGTAAAGGAGGCCTTTAAATTTTGGGCAGAAAGGCTCAAAAAACGCCTTGATGAAATTTCCGGCAAGTTATACAGGTAAGTCAATGGATTCTTTAACAATGGTCAAGAAAGAGGTAGGTATATTACTGTATAGCATAGACTTGTGGTTAATTTTTGTATGCACGGTCGCTTTTTTCCTTTTCCTCCTGGCGTTTGAAGGTGGTTTTCGATTCGGGCGCGCCATACGAACAAAGGTTGATGAAACGGCAAAAACGTGGATTAGTACCATCGATGCGGCGATTCTCGGTATACTCGCTCTCCTTTTGGGGTTTACCTTTTCTATGTTGCTATCACGTTTTGATCTCCGTAAGCAACTGGTTATTGAAGAGGCCGACGCCATCGGTACAGCATATTTGCGGGCACAACTGCTGCCTGAGCCTTACATGACGGGAAATATCTGATCTGCTGTGCCAATACGTTGATGTACGGTTAGAAGGTACACAACCGGGAAAGCTCCATGATGCGATCGTCAAGTCAGAACAGTTACATAATCAACTTTGGCTGCGTGCCGTTGACGTTAGTAAAAGGGTATCCTCACCGGTAGCCGTATTGTTGTTTCTGAATTCCTTGAATGAAATGATCGACTTTCATGACAAACGCATGGCTGCATTCGAGAACCGTGTCCCCAAAATGGTTTTGATACTTTTGTTCACATGCGGAACCATAACGGTACTGGTTACGGGATATGGATGCGGTTTGGGTAACCGGCGTAATTTCGTACCTGCTGCAATGATGTCAATCATTCTCGTGATGGTCATTCTGGTGATTATGGACCTCGACCGGCCTGAGCAAGGATTCATCAGGGTTGACCAGCAGAGCTTGATCAGACTTCAGCAAAGTTTAAAAAACCACGACTCAGTGTCTCCAATGGCAGCGGAGGTAAAATAAGAAGTTTTAAAGAATGGTACTCTCAATGAGAAGAGTGAATTTTTTTCTGGTTGCAATTATTATACTTTTCCATATCTTGATATTTTCAGTAACGGCACAAACAGCTTCCATTAATCAGATCCAGACAACCGCTCCAAATGGTCAGCAGGCGCATTATATCTTGAGCCTTCCCGAGATATTTACCTTTTTCATGCTTATGCTGGGGCCTGTCAAAGTCTTAGTCCCGTTCGTTAAAATGACCAGAGATACTGATGCAGAGTTTCGGCGTAAACTTGCACTCGGCAACCCTCATCTCCACCATTGGTTGTCTTGTTGCTGCTTTTATGGGTCAAAGAATACTGAAATCCTTGTATATTTCAATTCCAGCTATGCTGTTTGCAGAGGGAATAATTCTTTTCCTGGTGGCGCTACAAATGGTCATGCAGATGTATTCGTTACCGCATCGGAGTGAAACAACACCATCCGCCCCGGCGCTCGCTATGGCTGTTTCTCCGCTCTCCTTCCCTACGATTGTTACTCCGTACGGAATTGCGATCCTTGTTATACTTATGACAACGGCACAGGATGCTACACGGCAGGTCGGGATTATAGCAACCATGGTCCTCAATCTCCTTATGATGTTGTTTGCCCACAGGATACTAAAGGTTATTGGTGTCATAACCCTGCAAATCCTTGTCAGTGTGCTCGGTGTGCTGCAAGTTGCACTTGGAATAGAAATTATAATTCAGACCTTAATAAAAATGGGGTTAACGATAAAAATTTCGTAATTACAATGCTGTTATGGTTTATGCAATGCTCATCATTTAAGAGAACTTACCTTTATTAAAGAGTACTATGATCAACCCTGGGTGGAAGAAGCAAACAGGGACGACCCAAAAAGGATTTTATCTTTCTTTATCACTCGCTTCCTTAAAGTTTTGGATCAAGATTAAATTCATCATAATTTTCACTGGCATTTTTTTTGCTTAATATTTATTAGGCTTCATTGAATAAAAGAACTCATCCTAACATAATGAAAAAGTATTTTATGAATAAGTCTTATAAAGAGAAAAATAACAATCTGATAAGTAAATCCGAAAGGTTGCTCTCCGAAAATATTAAAAATATTCCGGTTGAGGTTGCAGAAAATACCAGGAGACTCATTCGCAGGTTAAATACATACCAAATTTGCTTGTCTAGACAAAAACAATTGAAAGTGAAAATAAAAAGTATAGCTGCATTTCCTGAGAAAAATCCATGTCCGCTATTGCGCACTACAGGTGATGGTACTGTTATTTATGCGAATCCTTCAGGAAAAGCTCTTTTACAAGATTGGTATTGTGATATTGGTCAATTTGCCCCTGATTTTTTACGTCAGCACGTTATCACTACTTTTCATACAAAAGTAGTGAAAAAAAATATTGAGATCAAACACGGTAACCAAATATTCTCTTTTACGATTGTACCGGAGACTAATACTCCATATATTAATCTGTATGGTATTGATATTACAGAGCACAAACAAATAGAGGAATCTCTCAAATTTAGGATCAATTTTGAAACGACTGTGGCTAATATTTCCAGGAGATTTACTATCCTTCAGAATTTTGATGATGCTGTTACTAAGTCACTAGCTGATATTGGTCAGCTTAGTAAAGCAAGCAGGGCATACCTGTTCTTTCTTCGGGATGATGGTAAATTTATGGATAACACTCATGAATGGTGCTCTGAAGGGGTATCGTCCGAGATCCAGCACCTCCAGAATATCCCTTTTACAAGATTTCCCTGGTTGATGAAAAGCTTTCAGAACATGAATATAATTCAAATACCTGACGTATCCAAAGTGCCTGAAGAGGCTTACGCGGAAAAAGAGGAGTTCGAACGGGAAAATATAAAATCGATATTACTTCTTGCAATTCGTGTCGGAGGGGAATTGATTGGGTTTGTTGGCTTTGATAATGTAGCGTCTCCTGGTACCTGGCGGAATGAAGATATTAATCTGTTGGGCATTACTGCTGAAATTATTGGAAATACAATTGCACGGAGAAGGACAGAAGATGCATTGCGTACGAATGAAAGTAAGTACCGATTGCTTCTTGAGAATATTCCTATGAGGATATTTTACAAAGACAGAAATTCTGTATATATAGCCTGTAATGAAAACTACGCCAAATACTTAAGCATAAAGCCAGAAGAAATTACAGGAAAAACAGATTATGACTTTTACCCTAAAGAACTTGCTGATCAATGTAGAGCAAATGATAGAGTGGTTATAGAATCAGGAAAAAGAATAGACGTAGAAGAGAAGTATTTTAAGGATGGACAGGAATTTATTATTCATACCATTAAAGTCCCTATAAAAAATGAAAACAGTACTGTTGTCGGTATATTAGGTTCTTCCTTAGATGTCACTGAAAAAGTACATCTTGAAAGGGAAGCGGTAAGGTCAAGACATCTCGTACTGCTCGGCGAATTAGCAGCAGGTGTGGCGCATGAGATCAATAATCCCATAACGGGTGTCGTTAATTGTGCCCAGATATTGTTGAATAAAAGCCGTGAAGGAAGTATGGAAAAAGACCTTGCCGGTAGAATTATAAAGGAAGGGGACCGTGTAGCTACTATCGTTAGTAAACTCCTCTCCTTTGCCAGGCCCAAAGAGAAAAGAAATATAGTGAGCGTATATGAAATACTATCTGATACCCTTCTATTGACGAGGAAACAACTTGAAAATGATTATATCCAATTAAAGCTGGATATTTCTAAAGATTTACATTTACCTGAGATATTTGCAAATTTCCACGAAATTCAACAGGTCTTTATGAATATTATCAGTAATGCAAGATATGCTCTAAATCAGAAATATTCAGGATGGCATGAGAATAAAATCATCGAAATCTCAGGTGAGAAAATAACAATAAACAGACATTCCTATATAAGGATTACCTTTTGTGATCATGGTACCGGTATACCTGCCGGGATAAAAGGTAAAATCGTGAGTCCGTTCTTTACGACAAAACCACCTGGCAGAGGAACAGGATTAGGGTTAAACATTAGTCACAAAATTATTACCGATCATAGTGGTAAGCTTACTATTGACAGTGTTGAGGGAGAATATACCAGGGTTTGCATTACCTTACCAACAAGAAACTCCTATATTGGTTCTTGGTTGTGTTATATCAGTTTAATTGCGGGTTGAAGAACTAACTATGAGGATATTGACAAAATGGAAATAGTAAACGATGATTATTGAGGAATTCATTTAATCCTGAATTTCGCATCCCTTTCTTCAATATGCTTTTAGAGTAATTTAAAGCTACCCCAAGTTTTTTGGTAGAATCTCTTATTCCAGTATACCATTTTGCATCTTCATGTAATTCAGCATCCATAATTTCAATTTTGTTCTTGAAATATTCATCAAGAGCATCTGATATTAAGTCAAAAAAATGCTCTGTTATTGTAACTGCAAATTTCCATAGATTATTCTCCCTTATTGCCATTGTTTCTGAATATGATAAATAACTGCTTGCGTGAGCTGTTATTTCTACCTTTTCTTTTAATAAAAGATATTTCAATTTGTCATAATCTTTTTGGCTATCAACAATTCCTTTATGTGTATCTCTTACACACTGTTTTAATAAATTCTTGATTTCACTAGTCTTTTCTTTATCAATTTCATTTAGTTTCACAAATACATCTGTAAAAGAGGAGAGATTAATAATTTTATGTAAAATATCATCTAAATTTTCTTCAGGCATCTAGGCTGCTCTATATTTTAATTTAAAAGCAACATTCTCAAATATATTTTTAGCTGGTGCAACGATTTGTTTACTGTATTCAAAAGCTTTTTCTGGTTTTTCGATACATTTTGATATAGCTATTGCAGCCATGAAACCAGCAATACATCCTAACCATACTGGTTCGCCTACCAATGAGCTGCATAATAGTGCACTGCCAGAGACCAGGGAACCTTTGCCTGCTTGTGTTAATAGTTGTTTTCTGTCATTACATTTATAAACAGCATAAATCATACTGCTTGCAGCTATTGGCATAAACATTGTATTTGCTGAAATTAATGATGATATCAGGCACCCGCCTGCAAAAAATGATAACCGTTCGGGTTCAACTTTTTTCCCTATCATAATAGAGCTAATCAAGGCAACCGAACCGCCTAACAATTCTGGTCCATTTATTGTTAAAGCATCAGCAAAAAACTCTTTAGATATTCCAACATTTGAGACTATGGATCCTAGAATATCAAACTGTGCCGGAGAAAGAGAAAAAAATGGATTTACTCCTGAGACTGAGGTCATATCCCTTATTAAATGTTCCGTTGTTTGTCCTATCTCAGCCGCCCAGGAATCATTGATACTTACATCTTGAACAGATTTAAAAGCTCCCCAGATTGAATGCTGACCATCCAGTAGATGATGGTATGCTGAACCACCAACATGTGTTTGATTGTATACCGAATCTATTGCAGAATCATACTCATCAAAATTATGATTAAATTTATCTGCTAACCATTGAGCTAATGTATGTCCCTGTTCGCCACCTGCAATCCCTTGAAAGGCAACAGAAGTAATATCAGCGTTTTTTTTATTATTCATTTCCAAATCTATACGCTTTAATTTTTTGTTTATTTTACTCATCATTAATGTCCCTTGAGATATTAATTTTAAGTGAATTTGCTGGAGACCTGAGGGGCGTAAGGGTTAGAATTATAAGGGCACAAACGCTCAATTGTTTTTGGTACTTAAAAGTTATTTCTTTGCACATTTTGTCAAAATATTTAACCGTGAAATGCTCTATACGATATCCAGAACAAATTCTCAATTCCAATTTTCAAATGCTTAAAACCCGGTTTTTTCATGGAGGTTTTGCATTTTGGAATTTGTTTCGGATTTCATATCTCGTGTTTGTTTGGCTCCGGCTTGTCCAGGTTAGTATTTTTAATACAAAATGTCAATAAAACAATTGAGCGCTTATAGGTTATAAGGGGCAGATCTTGAATAGAATAAAAATTATTTTTTATCTTCACTTATTTGTTCATTTAAAGAGTAGTGTCAGGTTGATTCATAATCAGGGTTTGATCCTGTGACCCGATTCTCTGCCAAGTTGAACTATTTGATTTATGCCATATGTTATAGGAGATAGGGATGTTTGTAAATCCTCTGTCAATTTCTTATGTAAAATTGGGTAATTTACTGCAAATTACCCATCTTCTTAGAATGCTTTTTACTTCTCTTTCCTTTAATTTTTAATTTTGTTGAAAAATTAACGAAGGATAACGTTTTTTGATAATTGCCACTTACTTTTTTCCTTGATATAATATATAACATATGCTATATTGCCTTTGTTTATATCACTCGATGGCATAAAAAAGGAGAAAAGGAATGCAGGGACAATATACCGTTGGGGCTCGTCCTAAGGAAGATTATCCTGAACGCATTAAACGTCTCCGTACCAATCTTGGACTTACACAGCAAACTTTAGCTGATCATCTCGGTGTCTCATTCGCAACGGTTAATCGATGGGAAAACGGCCAGGCAAAACCCTCCCAACTCTCATGGAATCAACTCTGTCAACTCGAAAAACGCATCTCTAAAGAATTTAACCCTTATGATAGGCAGGAAACCCAAAGCAAAGAGATTCCTTTGGACTTTACTGGTAATCCGGAAATTGTCAAAATCCTTGCAGAGGGAGAGCGTCTCTCTTTCGGACATTTAGTAAACCCAACCTTTGCAACTGAAATATCCTGTATTCATCCCCTGCCACACCAGAGGATTGCAGTCTACGACAACATGCTTAAACAATCACGATTACGATTTCTTTTAGCAGATGATGCGGGAGCCGGCAAAACGATCATGACCGGTCTTTATATTCGTGAAATGTTGTCTCGCCGCCTTTTACATCGAATACTTATCATAACCCCTGCAGGTCTTGTGGGAAACTGGAGGCATGAATTAATGACTCTCTTCAGCCTTCATTTCCGGATTATTAGCGGAAGCGATGCCAGAAATGAGAACCCCTTTATTGGTGAAGATAGTAACAAAATCATTGTAAGCATGGATACTTTATCAAGTCAAAGGATGTTTGCTCGACTAAAAGAATCTGATGTTATTCCTTATGATCTTGCAATCTTTGATGAGGCCCATAAATTGTCAGCAGACCGTGGAACTGATCTACGTGTACGAAAAACCGATCGTTACCGCCTTGCTGAAGCACTTGCAGGAATACCCGGTCTTCCTGCCTGCCGTAACGGTGATGTAAGCAAAGATGAACGATGGAGTTTAAAATGGAGTGTTCAACATCTTCTCTTACTTACCGCAACACCTCACATGGGAAAGGACTACCCTTACTATGCATTATGGCGGCTTCTGGAACCGGATGGACTCTCAACACCTGAGGCATTTAATGAATTTAATATTGATCAGCGCCGCATGCACTTTATCAGACGTACTAAAGAGGAAATGGTTTTTCTCGATGGACGACCCCTTTACCCGAAACGCATATCTAACACCCTTGCCTATGAACTGAGCCAGGGAGAAGTAAGTGAGCAGACCCTCTATAATGAGACCACAGACTATCTGCGTTTCGTTTATAACAAGGCAAAGCTCCTTAATAGGGAAGCAGCTCGATTGGCTATGAGTGTCTTTCAGAGACGTCTTGCAAGCTCAACCTATGCCCTCTTCCGTTCTTTTGAAAGAAGAATCGAAAAACTGGATACGCTCATCAAAGATATCCAGGATGGTAAAATAAGTGCCGAACAACTGGTAACAATGCAACGCCGCATTACCGATGATGACGATATCCTTGACTCGAAAGCTGCCGATGATGAAAACCCTGAAGAAGGTTGTGAAGAGAATGAATTAGCAGAGGAAAAGCTTCTGCAGGGTGTAATTGCAGCATCTCTAACTGATCTGCTTGCAGAAAAGGAACAGGTCAATCAGTTGCTTATCCTGGCAAAAAAGGTTTATGACGCCGGAATGGAGTCCAAATTTGAAAGATTACGGGAAATTCTCACCGATCCGAAGTTCAAAGGAGAAAAGTTTATCATTTTCACCGAGCATCGTGATACTTTGGAATTTCTCGTTAAGCGCCTTACCGGTTTAGGGTACACAGACCAGGTAGCACAGATTCATGGGGGTATGCATTACACCTTACGGGAGGAAGAGGTTGAGAAATTCAGGAAACCGCTCGACATCGGAGGAACACGTTTTCTCATTTGTACCGATGCAGCAGGTGAAGGCATCAATCTTCAATTCTGCTGGATCATGATTAATTATGATGTCCCCTGGAATCCTGCCCGACTTGAACAGCGTATGGGTCGAATCCACCGTTATGGTCAAAAGCATGACCCTGTTATTATCCTTAATCTGATTGCCCCTTCCACCCGTGAAGGTAAGGTACTCAAAACCCTTCTCGATAAGCTGGAAAAGATTCGCAAAGAGCTTCAGTCAGACAAGGTCTTTGATTGCATAGGCCGCATCTTTTCCGGAATTTCTATCAAGCAATACATGGAGCTTGCTATTACTGAAGATGCAAACACAATAGCCAGAGAATTAGATGGTCGCCTTACCAAAGAACAAATTGAAGCCCTTGCCATTCGTGAAAAGACCCTCTATGGTACAGGCGGTGATGTAGCTAGGGAACTGCCCCGCCTTCGTACCAGTCTGGAAAAGGAAATTTATTTTCGATTGTTGCCAGGCTATGTCAGACACTATATCGGGAAAGCCGCACCGCTGGTTAATATCGAAGTAGGCGGTGATATGAGCAAGGAATTTTCATTGATTCCTACGAAACTTAGCGCCCTTGATCCACTGCTTCCCTCCCTGGAAATGTATCCTGAGGATGCACGAAACCGTATGACAGTCCTTCCACCTCCTGATCGTGACTTATGTGTCTGGCTCCATCCAGGCGAACCGGTCTTTGAGCGATTTCGCCAGCTTGTAACCGAACGCCTTAGCATCGAGAGCAGGCGTGGTGCTGTGTTTATGGACCCATCAACAGACAAACCTTATCTTTTCCATTTGGCGCTTATTTCTATCGTTAGGAATGCAGATCCAGAGATTGAAGAATTTGCCAGAGAAGAAACGTTAGAATATCGCCTGGTGGGAGTGAAACAGTATGAAGGTGCAGAGATAACGCTCTGTCCGGTTGAACATCTCTTACTCCTGAAAGGAGGCCGTGGACTCCCATCATCTGCTCAAGGACTAGCCATAATCGCAAATACCGAGAAGAACCATGCTCAAGCCTTCTTGATTGAACGGGTAGCACGAAAAATGGCTTTGGAGTACAAAAGAAAGCTTTTAGAGAGCATCACTGATCGGGAGAATTTTATCGTACGGGGGTTCGACTTCAAGGAAGCGGAACTAGCGGCAGCCAGATCCAGGCAGTCTGAAAAGGCACGTTCCGGAAACCGCAAGGTACTGGAAACCCTTGATGAAATAAAACAGCAGCAGAAACATATTGCTCAACGCCGTGCAAAGGCTTTGGCGGTTATAAGACGTGAACCCGATCTCATTTCACCAGGCCCGATTACATTTTTTGCACATGCCATTGTAGTACCATCATCAGATTCTATGGATAGAGAGCAACATGAGGCCAATGTTGAAATGGTTGCGATGAAGCATGTATGGGTATTTGAAGAGGCAGCCGGCGCAAAGGTCATTGATGTGCATACCCCTGACTTAGCCCGTGTTGCTGGTCTACCTGACAATCCTGGGTTTGATCTTTTGTCTATTCGTCCCAGTGGTGAAAAACGTCACATTGAAGTAAAAGGGCGTGCCGGCACTGGTGATATTGAGATATCTTCGAATGAATGGGCAAAGGCGTGCAATATACGCCAAAATTATTGGCTCTATGCAGTCTATGATTGCGCCACACCAGCCCCTAGACTTGCCCGTGTGCAGGATCCTTTCGGCAGTTTGCTGGTAAAGGCAAAAGGCAGTTTTCTTATAAGTTCTAAGCAGGTTATTGAGACATCGGAGTTCTAATGATGAAACTTGAGGATTTGAAACGAGCTTTGAAGAATGAATGCACAGTGTCTTCACATAAACATCAACAGACTGTGAGGCAATAATGAACGATATAACACGATTAATTGAACGAGCATTTCCTTTAAAGCAGGCTTCTCTGGATTCGGTTCATGAAAAGAATGTAAGACATGGTCACATATCAACACTTCATATATGGCCGGCAAGGCGTCCACTTGCTGCATGCAGGGCAGCGCTTATTGCTACATTGCTTCCAGATCCCGGCACACCGGAAAAACGTAAAGAACTGTGTGAAAAAATTGGTGGAAAGATTGATAAAAAGATTGAAAAGAAGAAAATGCCGAATGGACAGATTGTTGAACGTTTAAAGGAAGTAACGAAAGGTGGTATTCTGCACTGGGGTCGGGAGACGGAAGATAAAGAACTCCTCGAATGGTTCAGACAAGAAATCAGGAATGCCTACGGTGGGCGTGCACCAAAAGTGCTTGATCCATTTGCCGGAGGAGGTGCAATCCCACTTGAAGCAATGCGGTTAGGATGTGAGGTAACAGCGATTGATATAAATCCGGTCGCATGGTTCATTTTAAAATGCACGCTGGAATATCCTCAGAAACTTGCAGGCAAGGTACATCCATTACCCGA
The DNA here is from genome assembly GCA_021646405.1 of Candidatus Loosdrechtia aerotolerans. Lineage (GTDB taxonomy): Bacteria > Planctomycetota > Brocadiia > Brocadiales > Brocadiaceae > Loosdrechtia > Loosdrechtia aerotolerans. The sequence continues at coordinate 8,332 of SOER01000054.1, read as the reverse complement.
TTTCATTCTTGAGAATGAAGAATTCATGGAGGCTTTCTATAAAGCACATCCTCATCTTGTTGGCCGTACAAAGCCTACAAAAAAACAACTTAAAGATCAACAGAGAAAACTATGGAAGACTCACCGGGAGGATAATGAACGTATTCCCAAAGCAGACCTTTCATGGCATGTAAGGGCATGGGGTTATTGGGTTTTAGACAAGGCCAGGCGGGAACTGGCAATGTTTTATCCAACCTACGCTGAATTTGAACCCGTTGATAAGTTGAACGCCAAACCATATGAGAAACAGCCGATCCAACTTGTGCCAATAAAAGAAGATGGTACACCTGATATTAATGCGCTTAACAAAGAATTCAGCAAGGAATATCTTGATAGTAAACGTAATCCTCGCTGGATAGCCAAGCCTACCGTTGCATACTTATGGGCGCGAACGGTAATCTGTAAAAATTGTCGTGCTACAATTCCGCTTCTCAAGACACGCTGGCTTTGCAAGAAGGATAAAAAACGAATACTTCTTACAATGGAGCCTAATGCAGACAAAAGCGGTGTTGTTTTCGGAATAAATCCAAATGTTCCTATAAAAGGCGGTAATACAGCCCAAAGACGTGAGCATGATAAAAGGATTGGTGCTGGTACAATGTCACGTTCCGGCGCAAAGTGCCCATGCTGCGATGCAATTATGACTATGGAAGACATACGTTTAGAAGGCAAGGCTGGACGACTTAAAGCAATAACAACGGCTGTTGTGGTTGATGGCCAGAATGGAAAGGAATATCGATTACCAACTTTACAAGATTTTGGGATGTTTGAACTTAGTATTACTGACAAAGCAGCGGATTATAATTCAATCCCTCTTGGGCTGCTTGAAGAACCAATTACCCCTGACGCAAAAGGGAGTACTTGGTGTATTCAGTACGGCGTAGATAAATTCTTCAAACTTTACACTTATCGTCAGTTGATGGCTTTAAATAAAATTCTTGGATACACATGTTCCACTTTTAATGCAGCAAGCAACATAGGGTATTCTCAAGAATGGCGAGAAGCAATCATTTCATACCTTCAGCTTGCATTTGACCGCCTTACTTCGTTTACATGTAATATAGTGCGATGGAAAATTGATGCAGAAGCTGTTGTTGATGCTTTTGCTAGATTTGGTCTCCCGTTGGTATGGGATTTTGCCGAGGCAGTTCCAATCAATTCTTATGCTGGCGGTTACCCACTTTGTTTTGAGCGTATTGCACTTGGACTGGAAGTTACAACCCGCGCTACCTTCTCTGCCCTCCCTAAAGTGATTACTAAATCAGCTATTTCATTTCAAGATACTCAAGTTGATTTGATTGTTACCGATCCTCCTTATTATGACTCGATTTCCTATGCAGGAATAATGGATTTTTTCTACGTTTGGATCAAGCGTGGGATGAATGGAATGGGACAGGATTATGACAAAGCATTTTTGGGTACACTTTCGACAAAGTGGAATCATGAGAAAAATGATGGGGAATTAATTGATGATGCAAGACGCTTTGGTGGTAATCGCAGCAAGTCAAAAGCTATATATGAAGAGGGGATGGCACGAGCTTTTAAAGCATGTAACGAATCACTAAAACCTGATGGTCGTATGGTTATTGTTTTTGCCAATAAGCAACCTGCTGCATGGGAGACACTTGTATCTGCCATAATTCGATCAGGTTTTGTTGTTAACGGAAGTTGGCCAATACAGACTGAAATGATTAGTAGAGCTCGCGCCCTTGGGTCTTCAGCACTTGCATCTTCTCTTTGGCTTATATGCAAAAAACGACCATCTATGGCTCGTTCAGGCTGGGATAATCAAGTAATCGAAGAGATGCGGCAGAACATAAAGGAACGCCTCCGTGAATACTGGGATGCTGGTATCCGTGGACCGGATTTTGTATGGGCTGCAACTGGCCCTGCACTTGAGGCCTATAGTAAACACCCTATAGTAAAAAAGGCCAATGAACCTGGAATACTGACGGTAAATGAATTCCTTAATCACGTCCGCCGGATTGTTGTTGATTTTGTTGTAGGCCGCGTCCTTTCTCGTGGAAAAGAAGGGGATGCAGAATTGGCTGCCGCTGACCATCTGGATGAACCGACAGCGTATTACTTACTTCATCGTAACGATTTCGGACTGGAGGAGGCCCCAGCAGGGGCATGTATCCTCTATGCAATTTCATGTGGTATTTCTGACAAGGAACTTGCCGATACATGTAATCTCATTTCCTTCACAAAAGGGAAATCCACGGATGGCAGTGATGAAGAGGAAACAGATGTGGATGCTGAGGCTGACGAAATTGAGAAGGACTCCGGCAGCAAGGTGAAGCTCAAGACCTGGGCACAGAGGAAGAGTCGTTCCCTTGGATGTGAAACGTCTGGGGGAAAACCTATTCCGCTCATTGATCGTGTCCACTGCCTTATGCATCTCTGGAAAGAGGGAGATTTACATAAGGTTGATGCGTATCTTGATGATAATGGACTGAGACGCCATGAGTTGTTTAAACGGCTTCTCCAGTCACTCATTGAACTCTCTCCACATGGAAGTGAGGAGCGTTCGCTTCTGGAGAGTTTAAGCAATCATATTCAAGCCAAAGGTGCTGTGGCACAAAAGAGATTGTCTTTACCACACGAAGAATAAACCAAACTATCCAATATTTTTCTGAAAGTCCACATCATCCTTGACATAAGGACATTATATTGATAAATTGTCCTTGATTAAAGGACAAATAATGTAATGTGTAGGAGTTTCAAATATACTACATGTCATTCCCACGAAAGTGGGAATCCAGAGGTATAGATTCCTGCTTCCGCAGGAATGACTGAATCAGATAAAGTCGTTGTCAAAGGCAACCTAATTTAACGTATAGGAATTTCAAAGTTTTTTCGTTATTTTGTTAACACACCCCTAACCCCTCTCAAGAGGGGAATTGTAGAAGTCCCCTCTTGGGAGGGGATTTAGGGGGTGGGTAAAAAGTCGTTGGGTTTTGTCTTTTAAAACCCAACCTAATTTAATCTTTATGGTAAACATACAGACCCTTAAAGAAATAATTGTCTCCAATGAAGATTTCATTAACAAGGAAATCGGCAAACCTATTCCCAGAGAAGGACTGACATTTCCCAAATCTGCCAATAAGGTTGTTGTTTTCTATGGCGTGAGGAGGAGCGGCAAGACCTTTATCCTCTATGATCTTTTCCAGAGATATGAGGGAAGGGCGTTGTACATTGATTTCGAAGATGATCGGCTCTCGCAATTTGAGACCAAGGATTTTGAGCGATTAAAGCATGCGTTTTTTGAACTGAAGCCTCACCTTGCTCAGAAAGGAGGTGCTGTCTTTCTGCTTGATGAAGTGCAGATAGTTGATGGATGGGAAAAGTTTTGCAGAAGGGCTGTTGAGCGGGAAGGATTCAAGGTATTTGTAAGCGGGTCGTCTTCAAAAGTAATGCCAGGTGAGATTCAAACAGAACTGCGTGGCAGGTCATGGAATTTGGAGATTTTACCCTTTTCTTTTGCTGAATATGTGCGATTGAAAGGACATGACCCGTCTTCTGAAGATATACTCTACGGCAAGGGAAGAGTCGTAGTAAAACAACTCTTTTCCCAGTATGCCAAATGGGGAGGATTTCCAGAGGTATGTCTTGCGGATTCTGAATTTGGGAGAAGAAAAATTCTTAAAGAATATCTGGAGGCCATGTTTTTTAAGGATATGGTGGAAAGATACCGTATTACGAACATCTCCCTTCTGGATGTCCTTTTTGATAAAGTATTTGCTTCGTTTTCTACGAAGATGTCGCTCAATTCTTTTTATCGTCAATACCATGACAAATTGCCTTTTTCCAAGGATATTCTTTTCCAATATTACCGGCATTTACTGCAGAGTATGCTTATTTCAGATATGCGGATGTTTGCCGAATCATCCTACCGGAGAATGAGGAACCCGGCAAAGCTGTATCCTATTGATATAGGGCTGTGCAGACGAATTACATCAGCCGATTTCGGACGCATTTTGGAAAATATTGTCTTTCTGGAACTAAAGAGGCGGGGAAATGAGAATTTCTATTTCAGCGGGCAAAATGAATGTGATTTTATTTCAAAAACCCCGGAAAATATTTATATCCCCTGTCAGGTATGTCACGATATGCATGAAGATAACAGGGAAAGAGAAATCAGGGGACTGACAGAGGCATGCATGCATCTTAATGTCAGAGAGGGTTTCATACTTACCAGCAATGAGGAGGATGAAATCTACGTTAACGACATACAAATAACAGTTATGCCGGTCTGGAGGTGGCTCTTACTGCCACAAAGAGATGCAGGAGTGATTGATAAACAAAAAAAGATGAGGAGACCCAATAATGGCTAAATTACCATGGAAACCCTGGCATGAAGTAGTAAAGTTGCGTGAAGATCTGCGCTTAGGTGAATTACCGCTTCACATGTTCGCTGCCGATCTGTATGAAGTAATGATGCAAAAGGGGAAACGACCTATTTATGAAAATCCTGGAAACTTCTTTGCCCTCACATATCCTACTTACAACCTTCGGCGATTGGTACGGGACGTCGTATTGCGGCTTGCAGGCAAGAACGATAAGGCCGTCCGCCAGTTGGAGCTGACTTATGGAGGCGGTAAAACCCACACACTTATTACGCTTTACCATTTAGTCTACGATCCGGATAATTTGCCCAAGCTTCTCACGGTAGATGAGTTTGTTCAAGATATAGGAGCAAGTCTTCCTAAATGCAGGGTTGCAGCATTGTGCTTCGATAAATTGGACGTTGAAAAGGGTATGGAAGTCAGTAACCCTGATGGCAAGGTGAGAATTCTAAAACACCCATGGAGTATTTTGGCTTATCAAATTGCCGGAGATGATGGCCTGAAGCTTCTACATGCCGATGGGAAGGCTGAGGAGAGAGATTCAGCGCCAGCAGAAAATCTGCTTACCGAACTTCTTGAGATTCCTGTTAAGAAGGGGCTTGGTGTCCTGGTACTGATTGATGAAGTACTTATGTATTCACGTGAGAAAATCACCCAGAACAGGAAATGGCGTGATAGATTGGTAAATTTCTTCCAGTATCTTACACAGGCAGCTACAAAAGTCGACCGATGTTGTATTGTGGCATCACTATTAGTCAGTGATCCACGTATGAGTGACCACTTTGGCAGGGAGTTACAGAGAGATCTCTATGATATCTTTCAACGGCAGCGTGAAGAGGCCATAGAGCCAGTTGTAAAAGAGGATGTGGCTGAGGTAATGAGGCGCTGGTTCTTTGCTCCTGAATCGATAAAAGATCGGGAGGGGTATAAGCAGCATGTCGTTGCGGCACTCAAAGGTATTGCGGCTCTCGATGATCAGACTGCAAAACAAGGTGCCGCAGCAGAGGATCGTTATTTTAAGAGCTATCCGTTCCATCCTGATCTTACTGAAGTTTTTTACAGCAAATGGACGAATCTTGAGGGTTTTCAGCGTGCCCGTGGTGTACTGAGGACCTTTGCACTTGCCTTGCGTGAAGCAGAAAAGTGGGATACCTGCCCTCTTGTAGGCCCGGCAGTATTTCTTGCCGCACCGGATAAGGAAGCTCTTTCGGAGGCAATGAGGGAGTTGGTAACAGTTGCCGATACGGAAGAGTGGGAGGGGAAAAAACAGGCGTGGACCGGGATACTGGATAATGAATTTTCATGTAGCCGGGAAATCCAAAAGGAGTCTGTGGGTTTAAGATATCGTGAAATTGAGCAGGCTGTTGTAGCAACCTTTCTGCATTCACAACCTATTGGGCATAATGCCAAATCCCGTGACCTAATCAAATTAGTTGGGTCTACACGACCGGACAAAATTGAACTTGAAAAAGGGCTTATTCGGTGGGCACAAACCAGCTACTGGCTGGATGATCTCTACACGAGCATACCTGATGGTAGATTGCCAGATACATGGCGATTGGGCAATCGTCCAAACCTCACACAGATGCATGCTGCCGCCTCAAAAAACATCGATAGTGATCATGTATATGTGAGATTGTTAGATGAGATCAGTAGGGTAAAGGCATTAACTGCTAATGCATCTGCGGCTGGAGTTCGTGTTCATACCTTGCCGACCAGACCGAAAGATATCGAAGATGATGGGATCTTTCACTATGCTGTCCTTGGTCCTGATGCAGCCTCAGAATCAGGGAAACCCAGCCCCTTGGCAAAAAAATATCTCGATGAAACTACGGGGTCTGACAAACCGCGCGTGTACAGAAACTCCGTTCTTCTCCTTACTCCTTCAAAAGACGGTTTAGAACTAGCCTTGGCCAGGGTGCGTGACTATCTTGCATGGGAAATAGTGCGGGAAGAGATAAAAAAACAGCAGAAAGATGGTGACATTGATCCGGCTCGCGCACAAACCTTACAGATTTATATCGATAAGGCGAGAGGACGTATTCCAGAGACCATTAAACAGGCATACTGCATCGTGGTAACTATTTCAGAAAAGAATGATGTTCAGGCATTCAAAATAACGGTAACTGAAGATCCTCATTTTAATATTATCAAGTCTGATTCAAGATCGCGTGTGCAAGATACTGCTATCACTGCAGAAGCTCTTTTGCCTGATGGTCCCTATAATCTTTGGAGGCCAGGCGAAACCTCTCGGCGTGTTAAAGACCTGGCCGGTGCTTTTGCCCAGTTACCTTATTTGCCAAAAATGCTAAAAACAAAGGCCATTCTCGATACGCTCGCTGAGGGATGTGAGCAAGGAACATTTGTACTGCGGCTAACCCGGCCGGATAGTACATTTAGAACCTGGTGGATGTCACGTCCAGATGAGAATGCATTAAATGACCCGGCATTAGAGCTTGTACTTCCAGAATCTGCTGAACTTAACGAGATATCCCCTAATCTGCTAGCTCCTCGTAAGTTACCAGAGCTTTGGGCATCTGATGAAATACGTGTTAAGGACGTAATTGACTATTTCAATGGCTTACGGACAGTTCAGGTTGAACGTGACGGATACAAAGAGCCCATAAAAATCCCAAAGGCTGATAGAACAATTATAGAAAAAGCAATCAGTATCGCTGTTGAGAATGGTATCTTATGGCTAATTTCCGGGCCGGCAAGTATCCTTGCAGAGCAGGTACCCGCCGGGGTATTAACAGAAAATGCCAAGTTATGCGTACCCCCCACATCAACCACCGCTATTGAGATACTTTCTGAAAATTTACCGGATGCATGGAAAGATGAAGCCTGTTCTGGCTTGTCTATTGCAACCGCACTGTCCCAAAAGATTGGAAAAAACTTACCGTGGAAGACAGTTAAAGATGTCATAAGCGCAGCATTACAGGCCCATTTTCTTGAGGTGGCTGAAGAATCTGAGCCATGGCCTTGTGATTTTCCATCAGCAAAGTTTGCAGTATTCAAACAAACAACTGGAGGTTCAATTCCAAAACCAATACCACGGTCAAACACACTTGTAGCAAGCACTGAACTAGAGCCCGCACAAATACAAGACCTTGGTGACATAATTCCCAAGCTTCTGGAAATCAAAGCAAAGGCAAATACGCCTATAAAATTCCATATTCAAATCGAAATAGGTGACGGGAAAACATTACTATCCTCTGACTATTCTAAAGAGATAAATACGTTATTAAACAATATCAAGGAAGGGTTTCAATTAAGCTGATACTTTTATCGTAACAAATTGGTTCTTTAAATATTTTCCATGAGTTTGTTCTGCTTAGAATTACAATATTATAATACTCTTAACTCACTAACTTACTTTTACTTAAATTTTTAAAAAGAAACATCTTTAAACTTCCTTCAAAATATTAGTCTCTATTATTGGCACTCAAATTTCGAAAATCTGATTTATTTCATTAAAAGGCTTATAAGCAACTGTTTGTGTCTCCAATTCACCTTTTCGCAGCCATGAGGCTAATGCACCGGGATGACTCCGGAAGATACGGGATTTACGAAATGAAACCTGGGGACCAAGCCATTTTTCCTTCCATCTCTCGGGTGAGGTAACGCCAAAGAAGTTCAATACTTCCTGTAATTGTTGCACCTTATTTTTACAAGGTTTAACGAAATAGGTTAATAAAATTATTATTTCAAGATATATACTCTATGACACATTCTGGTATGGTGAGAATATCAAGAGATGTTCAAAGAGGTATCCTATAGGACAAAAGTGTTTCAGGTCAGGACAAAAGTGTTAGTACGCCAGGCTAAGCTTGCAAGAACCAGTTGGTTGAAAAGCCAATCTGACAAAGTTAGCCGACCGTCAGAACCGAGTCTTGCACTCATTAGGTAACGACATGGGTGAAGCGTAGACAGGGAAACAGTAG